>JAQWLT010000047.1 GCA_029247205.1 Phycisphaerales bacterium
CGGCGGGTGAGTTTGACGCCTGTCACAGTGGCCATTGGAGTGTGTCCAATGGGCCGAAAGCGGCACCACCGCTCCTCTATATGGGCAAAGGCCAACGCAATTGGATAAGGAACCCGCATTCGCGGTGCGGCCTGCCCGGTGTGCTTTGCGAGCAGATGTAGAAACGCGCGGATGGTCCAGTTTTCATTGACCAAGAGATATGCCCGGCCTTGCTCGCCGATTTCCGCGGCCGCGAGTATGCCGCCTGCCACATCACGGACATCGATGATGTTGAGATCTCCAGCCATCCATCCCTTGATGCGACCTGCCTGAAAGTCGCGGATCATGCGGGTGAGTGGTCCCCCAAGGTGGTCGCCAGCGCCAATAGGAATGCTTGGGCGTACAACTACCACGGGTTGACCATTCTTCGCAGCTTCAAAAGCGGCTTGTTCAGCACGCCATTTACTTCGACAATATGGGCCAATCATGTCTGTTAAGACTGTTTGAATCGATGACTCGGTGATGACCTCGGTTGAGGTCCGAGGTGTCAAGATCGACTCCGTTGATACGTGCACAGTCTGCTCAGCGCCTGCATTGGCAGCTGCGTCGAGGACGTTACGCGTGCCCTGATGGTTGACAGCTTCAAACTCTGCAGAATCTCGTGCCCAAAGGTTGGGATTGGCTGCGAGGTGCAAGACAATGTCACACCCCTTGGCAGCCTGATACACAGCATCTCGATCGCGAATGTCAGCGGCAAAGAAGTCAACTGGTGGTAGGTGTTTGATATCTGCTTGTGGTCGGTCCAAGACACGGATGCTGTTGCCGCGCTGGTGTAGCATCGATACGACATGAGATCCGATGTAGCCCGCTCCGCCCGTGACCAAAATACGTTTGCTGTGTAGTGTGAGGCTCATGCGAGGAACTCATTAAGCATTCTCAGTTTGGGCTTTGCCCTCGTGGCGGCCATGCGATTTACGATCGTTACAGCTGATCTATTGAATGGGCAGGGCCCATCGCTGGCAATCTTGAGGAGATGGCCGTTGAAGTTATCGACTTCTGTACGGCCCAGTTCAATGTCGCCAGACATTGAGCAGTATGTGCCTTTGAGGCTTCTCGAAAACGGTCCTGCCATCACTGTTCCGAGCATCGGTGTGCGAAGAATACGGTTGACGACACGGGGATGGAAGGGGCCAATTGTGGCAAGTGGAATCTGGGCTTTGTGGAGGATGGAAAAGTTCTCTCGGAGGAATGCAAAGAACAATTTGCGGGCGACTCGGTTGGTGAGTAACTGTCCGTTGTCAAGACCAGTGACCGCAGCGAGCGGTCCAATGGCGGCGTTGTACATCAGCTTACTGTGCTTGAATGGCATGATGTTCTGGACGGTCACGGTTGAGAAGATCGCGTGCTTGGCAAGGGTGCTTGCGAGTTGGGCGATCGTGTCTGGCAGTGGGGTGCTGGTATCGCATGAGCCGATGTGCAAGTCGCCCATTCGTGTGATGCGTGTATGTGGCCGATCGGCATCACACTCTGAAACAAAGGAAGCGATGCACTCATGGGAACATCGTGATTGAAGTTCTAAGTCGAATCCGTTTTGGATTGGAATCACAGGTGCCGTGTCTTCTAGGCGTTCGAGTACTGCAGCATTGTCAAAACACTTGGTGCACAGCAATACCAAATCGCTGCTGTTTGGCGCCCAGTCATCAAATCGCATGAAGCGGGCTGCCTGGCTTCCAATGTCCTCGATTGAAATGCCGTGGCAACGTCCATGCTCGATCTTGGCAGCGTTCGTGTCGACCATGAGGACGTCCCAGCCACCGCTTGCCAGTCCGTGGCCGACTGCGCAGCCGATTCCACCGGCGCCAATGATGGTGACTGAAGATGTGGGGACTGTATTCATGGAGGAGACCAGGCCGAAATGGGACGTATACCATTCCTCGACAGTGGTTTAAGTGATCTTCATGCTGGATTGATCTGGTTTCGGCGACAATTGATCACCCGATCTGGAAATTCTACTCTATACTTCTGAATCGCCTGTTTGAAACAGGTGTTTGATGTCTAGATGGAAGCAGTGAGATGGCAACGAGAGATGACATTCTGGATGCTGCGCTTGGAGTCTTTGCTGAGCATGGTTTTCGTGCAGGGACAGTCCGCGATATTTGCGATCGGGCTGGCGCTAATGTCGCCGCAGTCAATTATTACTTTGGCGATAAGGCCAACCTCTACTCCGAAGTCATTTTGCATGCGTACAACTTGGCCAGTTCGAGTGAGCCAATGCCGCTGCTGGGCAGCGAAGCAAGCGACCCAGCCTCGCATTTGAGATTGTGGATTTTGTGGTATGTGCGCCGCATTTTGCAATTTGAACGCACTGATGTCGGCCGCTTGATGGCACGCGAAATGGCTGAGCCTAGTCAGGCGCTCGACCGCTTAGCTCAGCGGTCTATTCTTCCGGTGTTCAGCGAATTGAGTCGCATCGTGCAAGCCGTATCGCCAAAGTTCTTGGGTGAACGGGAGCTCAAGATGCACTGCATCTCGATCATTGGGCAGTGTTTGGTGTATCGAAGTGGCAGTTCAATGCTCGAGCGTCTGGATCCGCCTCATTTTGGGTTCGATGACAGCGAACAGATTGCTGACCATGTTTCGCACACTGCAATCTCAGCGGTTCATTACTTGGCAACTGAGACACAATCATGAAGTGTCAGATCATGGTTTGTGCTGTTGTCGTTCTCGTTGCTGGGTGTACGCCCATTGAGATCCCGCAACGATCACTTCCAGATGTTGTGGCCCCTGACTCATTTTCTTCGGAGAGTGGGAATACACTTCCTCCGCAGCACTGGTGGCGTGCATTTGATGATGAGGCTTTGAATCTGCATGTTGAGTCGGCACTTGCGGCGAATCTCGACTTACGGCAGTCATGGTCAAGGCTTGCACAAGCATCGGCACAGGCTCGCATTGCTGGTGCGCCGCTTCTTCCGGAAGTGAATCTCACGAGTCGTGCAGCTCGTAATCGCAATGAAACTGGCGGAATTTCCTATTCGAGTAGTTGGGTCGTGGGCTTTGGGCTTGCTTGGGAAGTCGATCTTTGGCGAAAGATCGCCAATCGAGCTGAAGCTGCCGGTTTTGCTGCTCAAGCTTCCAGAGAAGATGTTGAACACACCGCGCTCATTCTCAGCGGCACCGTCACCGATACCTGGTTCACCATTCGTGAACAAGCTGATTTGATTGCGGTCATTGATGATCAAGTTGAGATTAGCGACAAACTGCTGAAGATTGTCGAGTACAGATACGCCAATGGTTTAGCGAATGCTTTACAAGTTTTTCAGCAGCGACAGCAACTTGAGGGTGTTCGAGCACAATTGCCCTCCGCTCGCGCGAGACTTGAAACAAGCCTCAACGCATTGATGGTGTTACAGGGGCAGCCACCTGAATCGCTTGACATTGAGACAATCGATGCGTCGCTTCCTGATCTTCCGCCACTTCCATCTCTTGGCACGCCGGTAGAACTCGTTGAAGCAAGGCCAGATCTGCGATCAGCAAGAGACCGCTTGGCTGCAGCAGATCGAGAGGTTGCGGCAGCGGTTGCGAATATGTTGCCGACGATTTCGATTTCGATCGGATACGACTTTACCTCGAACAGCTTTGCAAGCCCATTTAACTCTGGCATGAGCAGTATTGGTGGATCGTTGCTTCAGCCGCTCTTTGACAATGATCGCCGTGGAGCGGAGGTTGTTCGGCGACGTGCAATCGTCCAAGAGCGTCTTGACGCCTTCTCGCAGACATTCTTGTCGGCGCTTCAAGAAGTCGAAGACGCGCTCGACCGCGAGCGAAACCAGATAGATCTCCTTGATGAAATCGCGCTGCAACTTAATATAGCCGGGCAGCAGTTGCAGGCCGCCAGAACGAGTTATACAGATGGGGTCGCAGAGTACCTCGACGTCATTACGGCAGTGCAGACGCAGCAGTCGTTGCAGCGTCAACAAGTCACGGCGAAGAAGCAGCTCCTTGTCTACCGGGCTTCGCTGTATCGATCGCTCGGCGGCACCTGGATGCGAAGTCTTGAACCACCGCCGGTTGATGCAACGCTTGAAAAACAAGTGGCGATGAAATTGCCACAGGAGTCAGCCCAATGAGTCCCGTTCTACGTGCTATGCGACCACTTGTTGTAGTCATTCGGCTGATTGTTCCACCCCTTATTCTGGTAGTTGGTTTGTGGACCGGTTGGAAGCTTTTTAGTAGTAGGGCAGTGCCCGAACTAACATCGGTCGCAGAGGTTGCTGCGCCGGTGCGAGTCATTCAAACGCCGGCAATGGACACCACAATTGATGTGAAAGCATGGGGAACAGTGACGGCCGCTCGTACGCTTGCATTGCGTCCAGAAGTGAATGGTCGCTTGGTGCAACTCGATCCCCGCTTTGTCCCAGGCGGCGTATTTCAAACAGGGCAAGAGCTAGCTTTGATTGATCGTCGTGACTATGAATTCGCAGTACGGCAGGCTGAGGCAGGCCTTGAAACGGCAAAGTTCAATCTCGAAGTTGAACAAGGCCGAGGCCGGGTGGCCGAGCGAGATTGGGCGCTGCTTGGAGAGGAGATTGGGGGCGACGAGGGAGGCAGCCGCATGGCGCTTCGTGCACCTCATCTTGCTGAGAAGCAGGCAGCACTCGAGTCGGCGCGAAGTAGAGTTGATCAAGCCAAACTTGCTCTTGAACGAACGGCGATTGTCGCACCGTTCAATGCCATCGTTGTCTCCGAGTCAGCTGAAATTGGACAGATTGTCTCGTCTGGTACAACGCTTGGAATGTTGGTTGGCACTGACGAGTATTGGGTGGAAATTGGCGTGCCACTCAAAGATGTACCATCGCTCGCCAATGTTGATCGTGATCGACAAGCAAAGGTGACACTTGCGACCGGGGATGGAAGAGGCGTCGAGTACGACGGCGTTGTAGTTGGCCTCACTGGAAGTGTCGATTCTGCTGGTCGTCTTGCAAGAGTGTTGATAACGGTGCCTTCGCCGCTCGAGCAATCGGCGTCGCGTAACGTGCCATTACTGCTGGATTCTTATGTGCAAGTGCGATTGACTGGCCCATTAGTTCGCGACGTGAGGGAATTGCCCAGAAGTGTGATTCGTGAAGGCAACCGCGTGTGGATTGCAGCACTTGATGATCGACTTGTGTTACGAGATATCGAGGTTGTTGGTGGTACTGATGAGTCAGTTCTTGCCAAGGTGGAGTTGGCTTCTGGGGAGGCCATTATTTCAAGTCCAATTTCTGCAGTTGCTCCCGGCATGTTGATTCGCCGTGAGGTGGTTGAATGAGATCAGCCCGCCCCTTGCCATCTGAACGTAGCGGCGCTATCGCATGGATGGCTCGTAACCCAGTAGCAGCCAACCTGCTGATGATTTTCTTCGTCGTCGGTGGGATTGTGCTTGGCGGACGAGTCAAGCAGGAAGTGTTCCCAGAGTTCACCATCGACATGGTGGCAATTAGTGTTGGGTATCCAGGCGCGAGTCCGGCAGAAGTAGAGCAGGGAATTGTGCTCGCCATTGAAGATGCCGTCAGTGGCCTTGATGGCGTCAAACGTGTGACAAGTACCTCAGGCGAGGGCTTTGGATCGGTCAGTGTTGAGTTGCTCCTTGGGGCAGAACATGGTCGCGTTCAGCAAGACGTGCAAAGTGCTATTGATGGCATTGTTTCCTTTCCCGTCGAGGCCGAACGACCAAGAGTGAAGTTGATATCGACCCGTAATCGGGTTGTTTCTCTTGCAGTCTCAGGCGATTACGACGAGCGTGTGATTCGTGATCGTGCCGAGCACATGCGGGATTCTCTACTTGCCGAGCCAGGCATTACGCAGGTAGAACTGAAGTTCATTCGCCCACTTGAGATTGCAATCGAGGTGCCTGATGAACGCCTCCGGGCGTATGGGCTGACGCTCAATGATGTTGCTTCGGCTATTCGTCTGGGTGCTACCGAGTTGCCGGCTGGTTCAATTCGAACTGGCAGTGGCGAGGTTCTGCTGCGGACGACAGAGCGACGCGATTACGCCAGTGAGTTTGAGCAGTTGCCGCTTATCACTCGAGCTGATGGCACAACGGTCACAGTTGGACAGATTGCCGATGTGCAAGAAGGATTTCGTGATATTGACTTGGCTGCTTGGGTCAATGGGAAGCCTGCGGCACTTGTGGAAGTATTTCGAGTGGGAACCGAGACGCCGATCTCGGTGTCGCAAGCGACGCGGGACTGGCTAGCTAGCTACCAAGAGCAATTACCGCCGGGTATGGACATTGGTATCTGGAATGATGACTCCGAGATCTATCAGGAGCGCATTGACCTGCTCTTGCGTAATGCCTTTGTTGGGCTCGTACTTGTGCTACTCATGCTCGGCCTCTTTTTGGAGCCAAGGCTGGCATTTTGGGTCATGCTTGGTATTCCGATTTCGATACTCGGCTCATTCCTCTTCTTGCCCATGAGTGGTGCGTCGATCAACATGATCTCCCTCTTTGCGTTCCTTGTGACGTTGGGCATTATTGTCGACGACGCAGTGGTGGTGGGCGAGAACATCTACGAGAAGCGGCAAGAGGGAATGAATACGCTGGATGCGGCCATCATGGGCACACGCGAGATTGCGGGCCCGGTGTTCTTTGCCGTGACGACCAATATGGTGGCATTCTTGCCCATGTTTTTCGTTCCCGGTGGCGAAGGCAAATTGTTCATGCAGATTCCAGCCGTGACGATCGCGGTCTTCTTTGTATCGCTTATTGAGTCTCTCTTTGTGCTGCCTGCGCACCTTGCTCATGAGGGGGCCGACACGGCTTTCTGGCGATTTGTATCGGTTCCGTCGAAGGTATTTGGGAAAGGACTGCAGTGGCACATCAATCGCCTATACAAGCCGCTGGTCTACGCTGCGACAAGGCATCGCTTGGTGACGATTGCAATTGGTGTAGCAATGCTCATTGCGTCGGTTGGCTATGTCGCTGGCGGGCATATTGGCTTTACTTTCATGCCGGATATCGATGCTGGTGTTGTCACAGCACGAATGCGATTGCCAGTAGGAGTACCTCGAGTTGAAGCTGAGCGAGTGCGTGATCGGCTCATGGAGGCTGCTGACAAGGTGATCGCAGAACTCGATGATGGCAGCATCGTCGACGGGCACATCTCGGCCATTGGTGCGGCGCTGAGTTCCTTCGGACCACATGGTGGTGGCGGCAGCGGAGGAGGAACATCTGTTGTTTCGGCCATGCTCGAAGTTCAATCTGGCAGCACAATTTCCGGTAAGGACTTTGCTGATCGATGGCGAGAAGAGGTGGGGGCTGTCGCTGGCGTTGAGTCGTTTGTACTTGACGCAAGAATTGGTAGTGCAGACTCGGCGATTGAAATTCAACTGACTCACATGGATCGCGACATGCTTGAATCCGCTGCTTTAGATGTTGCCAAGCTTGTTGCTACATATCAAGGTATTAGCAATATTGATAGTGGCGTAGCGACCGGGAAGACGCAACTCGACTTTACATTAACGCCAGAGGCAAGGGCGTATGGCTTGACTTCAGCTGGTGTAGCGCGGCAGGTGAGGAATGCGTTCTATGGCGCTGAGGCGCTGCGCCAACAGCGGGGGCGAAATGAAGTTCGAGTGATGGTTCGTTTGCCAGAGGCTGAACGTCGGACCCTCGATACGATTGAGAATTTAGTACTTCGCACTCCAGTTGGGGGCGAAGTGCCTTTGGCCGAAGCAGTAGAGATGTCCACTGGTCGCGCTTACACAGAGATAGTCCGCCGAGAAGGCCGGCGGGTGATAGCTGTCACGGCCGATTTAGATGAAGCAGTTGGAAATGCCAACCAGGTTGTCGCAGATCTTACAAGTCGACTTCCTGGTGAACTGAGCACTCGCTACCCTGGGCTATCGTGGTCATTCGAAGGCGAGCAGCGTGACCAACGCGACACCTTTGGGCAACTTGGTGTCGGATACATGATGGCTATGCTTGGGATATTCGCGTTGCTGGCGATTCCGTTCAAGTCATACTCGCAGCCATTGGTTGTCATGGCCGCTATTCCATTTGGAATCATCGGAGCGATCATTGGGCATGTATTACTTGGCTATGGTCTGAGCATTATTAGTATGTTCGGAATTATCGCGCTCAGTGGGGTGGTAGTGAATGACTCGCTGGTACTTGTGGTGACGGCGAATATGCATCGCGACAAGAATCCAGATAAGCCCGTACTAGACGCAGTGTGTAATGCAGGCATTCGCCGATTTCGACCGATTTTGCTCACAAGCGTGACCACTTTCTTCGGCCTGGCGCCGATGATCTTCGAGACCAGTATGCAGGCGAGATTTCTCGTGCCGATGGCGATCTCCATCGGGTTCGGGGTGCTCTTCGCGACGTTTGTGATCCTCTTGCTCGTTCCTGCGCTTTATCTTGTTGTAGAAGACTGCCGCAACGGTTGGAAATCAATCTCGAGTGACTGATTCTCGTCAGTGATCGGCAGCCAGAGATAGTTTGTGTATCGTTGATGGAATGAATGGCTCCAATCGTCGAACTGCCGAGCTATACCAGTGGTATGCCACCCTTGCGGAGGCATCGTTTTGGGTGCCGGTATTCTTTCTCTACTTCGCTGCGTACATGCCACTTGATGCAGTTCTGCAGTTGGAAGCGTTCTACTTCTTGTCAGTGGTGATGATCGAAGTGCCAAGCGGTTGGCTTGCCGATCGCCTTGGCCGACGTCCCACGCTGCTCGCGGGCGCCGTACTCATGGCAGTGAGTCACCTCATGCTCTTCATCGGTCCGTGGGTGATGGTGGGGGACGCGTTTGGCTCGCCACTCTTTGTGTTTTTCGCAGTCGGCCAGGGACTTCGGGCAGCAGGTGTTGCATTTCGCAGCGGCACTGATACTGCCTTGCATCACGATGCGCTTGCAGCATGTGGTCTCTCGAGCGAGTTCGCAGATCGTGAGGCTCGAGCTTCAAAACGACGCTTTCTCGGTGCCGCTGCAGCTGCGGTCATCGGTGGCGGGGTTGCAGCCATTGATCTTCGCTTGCCCTATGCATGCTCCTTTATTGTTGCCATTGCGATGATCATTGTGATCGCTCGAATGCGAGAGCCATCAGCTAGTGCTGATGCACGCAGCCGTGCCAATATCCTTATGCAGGCAGTATCTTGCTTTGCCCAGTGGAAGTCATCAGCGTTACTCTTGCTCTTCGTGTTCGCGGCAATGATGCTGGTGCTGAACCACATTCCCTATGAGTATTTTCAGCCCTATATCGAAGAGGCGATCGGGCAAGACGGACTTGCTGCTGCTTCGACGCCAGTCGTCACTGGACTGCATGTTGCCGTCACGTTTTGGATCGCCTCATTAGTCGGTGCACGAAGTATTCGCATACGGAATCGCATAGGTCTCTGGGGTGTGCTGCTCTTGTCCATGGGCCTACAGGTGTTAACGATCGGACTGATGTCGCTCTGGCTGAGCCCGATCATTGTGCTATTCCTACTCCTGCGTTCTT
This sequence comes from Phycisphaerales bacterium, assembly GCA_029247205.1. Classification (GTDB taxonomy): domain Bacteria; phylum Planctomycetota; class Phycisphaerae; order Phycisphaerales; family SM1A02; genus UBA12567. The sequence goes on from JAQWLT010000047.1 coordinate 9,465, forward strand.
GCCCACGCGCGCTTATGACGCCACCGCTCAACGCCGCTGTTACCGGCGCTGTTCCAACCAAACTCCGTGCAACCTATCTGTCTCTTCAGAGCTTTGTCGGCCGACTTTCGTTCAGCGGCACCCTCTTCCTGCTGGCGCTTGTGGTACCGGCCGCCGCCGCAACCACCTGGCCGACCATCCGCATGCAACTGAGCATCGCCGCTGTCAGTAGCGTCATATTCTTTATCTTCATTGGTGTTGTCGCTATCGTCCGCGGTCGCCGTGATGACTATATGGGTGACCGTCAGCCGCCCAAGCCAAGAGCCTCAATGACCTGATCGGGGTCGAGGCCTTGTGCCCGCGCGATCTTGAGCGGGCTGAGATGACCAGATTCGATAGTGACGGTGCAGTCGAGTTTCTTCGATAGCATTCGGCAGATCGCTTGGTTGGCCTTTCCGCCTTCTGGCGGTGCGATGACGCGAACCTTCAGTCGGTCGCTGAGTACCCCGGTGATCGCATCTCGGCTCGCCCCAGGCACAACCTTCAGCCTGATCAGCGTATCGGACCTGTCTATTTTGAACACTTCTGCCATGAACGACATCGTACGAGACGTTACCGTAGTGGTGTGCACAGACATGAGTATGACGACGTTCGCTTCAAGAACTTCCGCAATGAAGTGCTGATTCCTGCAATTGTGACTGCCCGCAGCTCGCTTGCAGTTTCGGTGTGGCAGACCCAAGACCGCGTCACGGCAGCACAGGCTGCGAGTGAATCATTTAGTAGCGTCCTCGATGGCTGGCGGTGGGGACCGGTTTGGTCGACGGCTTGGTTCAGACTGACTGGGGAGACGCCACAAGGCAATGGTGAACTCGCGCTGCGATTCTCAAGCGGTACCGAGGCCTTGCTGGTTCTCGGTGGTGAACCTTTCCATGGACTCGATGCCAATCACGACCTTGTCATTCTTCCCGAGGAGACGCAGCCGAGTGATTTGCTCATCGAAGCCGCATGCAATCTCCCGCTGGGTGTGAGCACGTTTTGGTGGGACGAACAGGAAGTCCAAGCTCGCTGGCGTGAATCCAATCCAGGTCGTTTAGAGTTCGCAGAGTTCGTGCGTATCGACCAACGCATGCAGGAACTCGCTAGTCGATTTGATTTTGCTCGACAATTGATGCTTGCGCTTCCAAGAGATAGCAGTCGTGCGCAGAACGTGTCGCATGCGTTGCGAGCAGCAATGGATCATATCTCGCCGGCTACCCCTGCGAAGAACGTTGCAGCAGCGACACGTATTCTGGACGATTCCATCAATGCAGGCTCGCCTACAGCGACAGCCTGCACAGCGATCGGTCATGCACACATCGACACTGCGTGGCTTTGGACGCTCGATGAAACCAAACGCAAGTGCACGCGTACCTTTGCCACGATGCTTCGGCTGATGGAACGCAATCCAACATTCACATTCCTCTGCAGCCAACCACAGCAATATGCATGGATTGAGCGTATGCAGCCATCGCTGTTCTCGCAGATCTCGGAGCGTGTAAAGGAAGGACGCTGGGAAGCGGGTGGTGGCATGTGGGTCGAGCCCGATTGCTTGATTCCATCGGGCGAATCGCTCATCCGCCAAATCCTCAAAGGCACAGCATGGTGGGCGTCTCGCTTTGGCGATGCCGCCACGCAGCGGCATTTGTACTTGCCCGATACATTTGGTTTTCCTGCCTCACTTCCCCAGATTGCGCGGCAATGTGGACTAGATACGTTCATTACCAACAAGATCGCCTGGAACGAAGTCAATGAGTTTCCCCACGTCACATTTAGTTGGCGAGGGATTGACGGCACCGACATTGTCTCGCATATGACGCCAGGGCATAACTACAACTCTGAAATTTCCCCAAGCGACCTGATTGCCGCTGAGCGAAATGTGGTTGAGAAGGATCACCTGCAACCTTTGCAGTGGCTTCAGCCGTTCGGCTATGGCGATGGGGGAGGCGGGCCGACGCAGATGCAGATCGATCGTGTTGTGGCGTCTGTCGCATGTGGCAATCTGCCGAGTACGAACTTTGGCAGGGTTGATGCATTCTGCTCGCATTTGCATGAGTCCCCGTCGCTTCCAGTCTGGGATGGCGAACTGTATATGGAAGGACACCGCGGCATTTACACCTCGCAGGCTTGGCTCAAGCGGGCCAACTTGCAACTTGAGGAGTCGCTGCGTGTGGCTGAGTGTGTTGTCGAGCAGTCGTGCGACGCCGCGAGTGCGATTGACACATGCTGGAGAAGCGTGCTGCTGCACCAATTCCATGATATTTTGCCAGGCTCATCGATTGCCGAGGTTTATGCAGAAGCCCAAGTTGCCTGCGCCGCAACCACTACAACTCTTGCGGGCATTGTGGACACCGCTCTGGGAACGGGCGAGGCTGTCTTCAATCCTGCCTCAACCTCGCGTAGTGGTGTGGTAGAGATTTTGGGCGAGCAGCGTTGGGCCGACGGTATTCCACCGCTTGCAGCCGGTATTACGACCCCTTCGCTTCCTGCATCGGTCAAGCCTGTGCAGTGCGATGGAGAAATCATTGACAATGGACTGCTGTCATTCCGTATTGGTGGATGCGGCTGTATCAAAGAACTTCGTTGCACTGACACGCCGCTTGATGTCGCCACTGACTCGACCGGTTGGAATATGCGGGTTGGCGAATTGAAACTCTACGAAGATCGACCGCGGCAGTGGGATGCATGGAATCTTGACTACGACTATCGCGAGCATGCCGTTACGCTTGCAAAGCCATCGAGTGTCGAGGTCATTGAGTCCAGCCCGATGCGGGTCGTCGTTGAAGTTCGTCGCGAGATTGGTAAGTCAAGTAGCGCCGTCATCCACTACACACTTGACGCTGGATCCCGACGAGTTGACGTGCAAGCGGACATCGATTGGCATGAACACCGCCGCGTCTTGCGAGTCGAGTTCCCGACGAGCATTCGAAGCAGAGTTGCGACATGCGGAATTCAGTTTGGATGTCTGCAGCGACCCACGCATAGAAACACCTCGTGGGAGCAGGCACAGTTTGAGGTGCCAGGCCACCGTTGGGTAGATCTTTCTGAGCCTGGTCGCGGCCTGGCAATCTTGGACCGGGCGATCTACGGTCGTAGCATTGAGCACGGTACGCTTGGGCTGACACTTCTTCGCGCGAGTGTCTTCCCCGATCCGCAGGCCGACAGAGGTCAGCACCATCTTCGCTGGGCGTTGCTGCCGCATTTGGGCGATTGGCGAGCGGCAGGAGTAGATGCCGAGGCCGAAACACTGACGCGGCCACTCCGCGAACGTACCGCAAGCCGCGCGGCGCCATTCACGCTTGAGACAATTGGTCCGGTCGGGGTTGAGATCGTTGCAGTGAAACCATCTGAAGACGGACGTGGCCGTATTATTCGGCTCGTCGAGAAGCACGGCGGGCATGGCACGGCCATTTTACGTCTTGCTCAGTCGATTGGATCAGCGGTGATGTGCGACTGTCTCGAACGGCCTCTTAGCCCAGATGGCGCGATCGTTGACGGCAATACCATTCGCGTAGGGCTGCGGCCATTTGGCATTGTCACGCTTCGCGTAGAGGGTTCCGTGTGATCTGGATTGACTGGATCATCATCGCGGCTTTGCCGGTCGTACTACTCGTCGCTGCTGCCAAAACTCGCCGTCATGCTCGAAGTGTGTCAGGATTCTTGGCAGCAAATCGCTGTGCGGGGCGGTACCTCATCACCGTTGCGTACGGGATGGCGCAAGTCGGCGTGATTTCGCTGGTGTGGTTCTGGCAGCAGTACTACGACGTCGGCTTTACGTCGGTCTTTTGGGGTTGGATGGAAGGCCCAGCGATGATTATCTTGGCCTTGAGTGGCTGGGTGATCTACCGCTACCGCCAGACTCGTGCGATGACGATGGCACAGTTCTTTGAACTTCGTTACAGCCGCAACTTCCGCATCTTTGGCGGTCTTGTTGCGTTTCTCTCCGGCATACTGAATTACGGCATCTTTCCAGCTGTAGCGGCACGTTTCTTTATTGTGCTGCTCGGATTGCCCGACTACTGGATCATCGCGGGTGTGGAAGTCTCAGTATTTGTGTCCTTTATGGTGATGCTCCTTGGGACGGCGCTTTTCTTTGTATTCATGGGCGGGCAGATTGCGGTCATCGTGACCGACTGGATTCAGGGAACTTTTGCCAACTGGGTTTTTCTCGCTGTCATGGCTTACTTGCTCTGGCTGATCCCATGGACGAGCATTGAGTTGGCATTCGAGGCGGCGCCGCCGGGCAAATCGATCACCAATCCATTTGATCTCGGTGGTGAACAGCAATTTGATGCGTGGTACTGGGTGATCGCGGTGATCGTCTTGTTCTATGGCATGCTCAGTTGGCAGGGTACAAGCGGCTACAACGCCTCGGCCATTACGCCGCATGAAGCGAAGATGGCCAATATTCTCTCGGGTTGGCGGTTTCGCGTGCTCATGTTAGTCACGCTTGTGCTGCCGATTTGTATTCGTGCGGTCCAGGTCGACCCCAACTTTGCGGGTGTTGCAGAAGGGATCGACGCCGTCACGGCATCACAGGCGACAGCTGCATTGCAGGCTGAAGCACGTGCTCCAGCTGCGGCAGCGTTGATGCTTCCAAGCGGACTGCTCGGCCTCTTTGCGGCGGCCTTGCTGGGCGCATTCATCTCAACAAATGACACCTACTTGCACTCATGGGGTTCAATTTTTATTCAGGACGTGGTGTTGCCATTTCGCAAGAAGCAACTCTCACCACGGGCGCACTTGTGGTTATTAAGGCTGAGCATCTTGGGCGTAGCGATCTTTGCTTTCATCTTTTCGATGGTGTACACACCTACGCAGTACGTGGCGATGTTCTTGGCATTGACCGGAGCGATCTTCATTGGTGGTGCCGGCAGCGCGATCATCGGTGGTTTGTATTGGAAGCGGGGTACGACTGCGGGCGCCTGGACGGCGATGATTTCTGGCATGGTGATTTCGTGCAGTGGGATTGCAGCGAAACAGTTGCCAGATACTGTTGTAAGCGGTGATGGGGCAATGTTTAGCTTGGTTCGTTGGATGCGAGACGGTGTGACCGGGCAGGAACTCACCTTCTGGTCGATCGCCATCTCAATTGGTTGTTATGTCGTGGTGTCATTGGCGACAAGTCGACAGCCTTTTAATATGGACAAGCTATTGCATCGCGGCGCGTACGCGTTGGACGGCAATACGCATAAGAGTACCCAAACCGCAGGTTGGCTTGAGCGTCTGGGCTTTGACAGCGAGATGACCAGGCGTGACCGCTGGGTAACTGCGATCACATTGGCGTGGCCGGCGGTATTCACAATCGTGTTCTTTGCCGCGCTGATCGCACACGCAAGCGGATGGGACCCTGGCGCATCATTCTGGGCAAGTGCGTGGAAGTGGTACACCGCGCTGGCGCTCACAATTGCGGTCATGGTCGTGACCTGGTTCACCATTGGCGGTGTGATCGACATGCGATCGATGTTTCGCAAACTTGCGGCGTTCCACGCCAACGCCCAAGATGACGGCCGCGTCATCGATCATCACAATGCGGATGAGTGAGGCAGTTGGTGCGATTCTTCGCTATTATACGTGTACGCCGGCCCACTTCTGGGCTTGCATTCTGTGCAATTCACTTCGGAGGCTCTCATGGGACTTGAATCACGAGACTACATGCGAACCGACGCTCGGCCGGTACGCGAGGGTGTGCGGCATATGGATGTCGCTCGCGTAGCGTTCTTGCGACGGACGTACCTTCACCTTGCGGGGGCGATTGTGGCCTTTGTGGTGGTGGAGTCACTCCTGCAGAAGGCGCCATTTATTGAGTCGCTGGTGCAGGCGATGTCGGGGCGGTTTGCGTGGCTACTTGTGATCGGACTCTTTATGGGTGTTGCCTATGGAGCGGACCGGCTCGCTCGGAGTTCCGCCGGGCCAGGCATGCAGTACATCGGACTGGGTCTCTACATTGCGGCCCAGGCACTGATCTTTGCGCCGCTTCTCTATATGGCGACACGCTCAAGCAGCGATGGCGTACTTGGAACAGCCGCTTTGGTGACATTCGGTGTGTGCGCAGCTTTGACCGGCTACGTGTTTATCTCAGGCATTAATTTCTCATGGCTCCGCGGCGTCGTGGCCGTTGGGGGGGTGGCGGCGATTCTGACAATTGTTTGTGCCGCGATCTTCGGATTCTCACTTGGCGTGTTCTTTGCTGGCCTGATGATTATGCTCGCAGCGAGCGTGCTGCTCTACCAAACCTCAGCAGCAATACATGACTGGCGAACCGATCAACATGTCGCTGCCGCACTTGGGCTGTTTGCTTCGGTCATGATGATGTTCTACTACGTCGTATTTTTCTTGATGGGGCGTGATTGAGTACTCCGCGTCGCGGTAGATCAGGAAAACAGGACAAGGTCGCCCGCGTAGGCGGGGGCACTAGCACGACGTGCAGCTAATCACCAGTTGCCGTAAACGCCTTGCAGGGCTCGACCTCAATTCGCACTTTGTGTGATTCACTGTACTGCGTACCACCCTCGTCGAGTTCGATTGAGGCGACGGCCTTGATGCGAGCGTACGGCACGAAGGCACGCACCTTTCGCTTTGGCAAGTTGATCTCGAAGTGATCTTCGCAACACAACAATAACTCAGCCTCATCAAAGTGATCTGCATCAACGAGGTTGATCGCTACCGGATGATGCAGGAAGTTCGACAATAACTCACGCAGCGTTTTGAAGCGTGGGTGCGTGTCGATCACTTCCTTCTTGATTTCAGCAGCGATCTGTTTGGATTCTTCTGGAAACTCCAGTCCTTTGATCGCCGCGGCCTCGTGCCACTCCGGCTGACCAGATTGTTGCACCATCGCTTCGGGTGCGACCTGACCGATCATGGTTGCCTGCTTGAGTTTGTCCGCGGTCATCCAGGGGGAGGTATGGCCTTTGTGACGAATGCGAAACCTTGCGGTACTCTCAGAGGTCTGCGGCATTGCACACTCCCTTTGCTCACAATTGGTGGGTCGTCGCCTGCCTATGTTGTCCCACGCCGTCACGAAAAAAGCAAGTCGGAAACGCGCTTCGTCTGAATGAGGCCTCTTTGGACGTGTAGTTTGGATCTGCCATGGCGGCTCTATTGCCGAATCAACACATTGGCGAATTGGATTCCACTTCCGTGGCTCTGCAAGGCAATCGGGCCGCTGGGCGGAACGCCGGGCAGGTGGGCATGGTCAATTACCGTCACGCCATTGAGTACCACAGTCAAATACTCTCCGCGCATTCGAATGAAGAAGCGGTTCCATTCTCCCACCGCTTTGTCGGCCTTGGCGTTTGGCGTGACGTCCGCACGAACTTCGGCGGGCATACTGGCATCGGTTCGATATCCCCAGACCTCGCCGCTTCCAACTGGCCAACACCAAATGTTCACTTGACTCTTGCTGTCGCCGCGCAAGTAAATACCACTGTCTCGTTCAACAATAGTCTCCATCTGAGGAGTCCCATCTTCATTCGTTTGGTTGGTGCCGTCGGGGCCGATCACCGGTCGATCCATTTCGCCTTGCCCATCGCCGGTCCATTTCCAGTCGAGCATAAGATCGAAGTCGCCATATGACTCATCGGTCCATAGATTTCCGCCTTCGCCGTTATGCGAAATGCTTGTGCCCGCCATAGTCCAGTTGTCTTCTTGGCCATCGGGCTTCTTCCAGCCCTTGAAGTTCAATCCATTGAAGAGTGGCTTGAAGCCTGTTGCGTCATTGGCATCGAGCGCCCAGGGAGATGGCGATTCAGGCAATTCCCTGATACGAAGGTTGCGAAAATCAATGGGTGTGCCTTCAGCCTCCAGGCAGATATATCCCATTCGGGGGTTGCAGTCGTAGCCACCACTGACTTCCTTGCCGTTGACGGCGAGTGAGATGTGGCCGTCTCTACAAGTGATGGTGTAGTGATTCCATTCTCCGGCACCCTTGGTGCGGGCTTCCGATGGCAGGCACCGCGCCCAGCCACTCGGGTGGGGTCGATCTGGCGTCATGGTGGCTCCCCAGATTGAGAAGATGTCACCCTCGCTGGTGTAGTTGTCAGTCTCGACACCAATCATCACTTGCACTTCGATGGCCTTTGAAAATGGGACGCCCGGCGCCGGGAGGGCATCTGACCACACAAAGACACCTGCATTGCCCTGTTTCTCGTGATGCATCCATTCGAGTTCGAGCACAAAATCTTCGTACATACGATCTGTGCGAAGCAAGCAAGTAGGTTTGCCTGTGCATCGGATCATTCCATCCTCAGCTCGCCATGTCGAGTCTGCACCGTTGACATTCACCCATCCGGCGAGGTTCTGGCCATTGAAAAGATCGGTCCAGTTCTCGCCCATGGTCGGGGCTGAGGCGAGAAGTACGGTGGAGATGATGCTGTACATGTAGCGCAGGTTAGCAGGCTGCTCGGGTACGCTGTTCTATATGAGTGAGAATCGACTAGCCATCCTCGTAGGCGGCGGACCCGCCCCTGGTATCAATAGCGTGATCGCTGCAGCGTGCATTCGGGCTCGGCTGCGCGGGGTTGAGGTCTTGGGCATTCGCCAAGGCTTTGAGCGATTGATGCAAGGCGACGCCGATGCCGCCGTGCCACTAGAGATCGATCGCGTCAGCCGTATTCACTTTCGTGGTGGTTCCGTTCTTGGTACATCGCGAGCGAACCCAACCCTTGATCCAGATGCAATGCAGCAAGTCGTGCAGACGCTCAAGTCGCTTGGCGTTGGCATGTTGCTGACGATCGGTGGAGATGACACGGCATTCTCTGCGCGAGGCGTGGCAGCAGCGGGGGATATTCGAGTCGCCCATGTTCCAAAGACCATCGATAATGACCTCGACCTTCCTCCCAATATAAATACATTTGGGTACGAGACTGCCAGAAGTTATGGCGTTGGCATCGTGCAGAATCTTATGGTCGATGCCAAGACAACCTCGCGGTGGTACATCGTTGTGGCGATGGGCCGTAAGGCGGGGCATCTGGCGCTCGGTATCGGGAAGGCTGCGGGCGCCACACTCACGATCATTCCGGAAGAGTTCAATGGCGATCAAGTGACGCTTGATGAGGTGGCTGACATCATCGCTGGCGCCATCATCAAGCGTTGCAGTCTTGGTAGGCCCGATGGTGTTGCCGTGATCGCCGAAGGCGTATGCCTGGCAATCGATCCTGAAGAACTTGCTGCGATGGGGCACGTCGAGCGTGACGAACATGGGCACATCCGTCTTGCCGAGCTTGATCTTGGGCGTGTGCTCCGTAACGAAGTCTCTCGCCGCTTGTTTGAACTTGGTCACAGTACCACCATCGTCTCGAAAGATCTTGGCTATGAGTTGCGGTCGGCTGATCCAATTCCAATCGACTTGGAATACACGCGTGACCTTGGCTACTGCGGCGCACGATACCTGCTGCAGGGCGGCAGCGGAGCGATGGTGAGCCTGCAAGAAGGCCGATTCGTACCGATTCCATTTGAGGATCTGATGGACCCGCAGACCGGCCGCATGCGAGTGCGTCTGGCCGACATCCAATCGACGCAATACGCTATTGCCCGCCGCTACATGATTCGCATGCTACGCGACGACTTCGTTGACCACACAATCGTTGAGCGACTTGCTGCGGCGTGTGGGACGGATGCCCAACAGTTTCGGTCGCGTTTCGAGCCACAGACTCAGCGAGAACCACCGCCGCTTGAGTTGGGATAACAATTCACATGGCAGGTGGCTACAGAACGCAGTAGTATCTGCGCCGTGGTTGCCACTGGAATATTCATCTTGCTGCTGCTGACGCTTCTGTCAATGCGACTGAAGCGGCGAGGGCTATCGGTCGTGTTGTTTATCTTGTCTTTGGTCGCCATCGCTCTACTGTTGTTACATCACGCCTCCGATACTCTCAACGTGTCCTTTTAAAAACGTCATGCGAAAGTTCTTGTATTTGTATGCTCAGTTTGAGATCTTCGCCATCTGTGGCGTGTTGATCGGTGGGTTCTGGGTGCAGTTTGGCAGTAGTGAGTATCCATGTCCGCTGTGTATTGTGCAGCGGATGGCCATGATTCTGTGTGCTCTTGGGCCGGCTTTGATTGTGATGCACGGACTCAGGTCTCGTGATATTGAATTCGCAACGATTCTCACTGGGTATGGGATGAGCATTCTCGGAGCCGTTGTGGGGCTTGCGGCATCTTCCCGGCAAGTGCTCCTGCACATTTTGCCAGGTGAAGAAGGCTATGGGTCACCCATAATGGGACTACATTTATACACATGGGCTCTGATCGTGTTTGTATTTGTGCTGCTATTCAGCGGCAGCCGACTGCTGCTCTTCCATTCGATTACGCCCCAGCCAACGAAGAATCGTTGGACCGGCCGTGCAGTCATTGTGCTCTTTGGCATTGTGATTACAGCCAACATCGTGTCGGTCTTCTTTGAAGCAGGCCTACATGCATTTCTTCCTGACAATCCAACGTCGTACCGCCTGATCGACGGTCCATGACGGAGGATAAGAAGGCTTATCAGGACCGGCACCTACCAGTGATCGATTCTGGTGTCGCTCATCCATGTGGCGATGAATCGAACGTAGAGGACTGCGAATCCTGTGTTGTGAATTGGATTGAGCGGAGAGCTGAAGCGGCGGGCAATGAGCCACAAGAGACTGCGACACATGTCGTGTTGATTATTCCAGTACGCGGTCTTGGGTCAGATGGTGAACGCCGCGAACTTCGGCGGCGTCTCCGCGGGCTAGATGTCGAAGCCGCTTTGCCCCGTGGCGACGATCGTCTTCATATGCAATTTAGGCGTGGCTCCTGCCCACTGCACGAAGTTGCCGAACAACTCGAAGGCTTAACGTGCACGCTCGACCTCGCTAGCACCGAGGTTCGGTATGGAGACGCTGCAGGAACGGTTCCATGGGCGGCGCCTATCGGCACCGCCATCGCAGACGGTGTGGCATTGACTCTGCGGACCATCCTGCACAACCGCGAACTCCTTCTCGTGACGATTTCAGGATTCTTGCTCCTCGCCGGAATCTTTTCGTACGCGTTTGGAGGCCACTTCGCAGTACGAGTTTCGTTACTCGCAGCGAGTGCTGCCTTGTCCAGCACATCGACATTCGTAGCTGCCATCGAAGTGCTACGCCGATTTCGTGTTGATGTCGATGTCCTGATGTTTGTGGGTGCCTTCGGCGCAGCAGCACTTGGGCACTATGAGGAAGGAGCGTTTTTGCTCTTCCTCTTCGGACTCGGCTCAGCCGGCGAAGCTTTGGCACTTGATCGGGCGAAGCGAGCGATTGATGCGTTGACTGACCTCGCACCAGACACTGCTGATCGTATCGAACCAGATGGATCTACTGTCCGGGTGCCAGTCGCCGAGATCATCGTCGGAGATCATGTCGCGGTGCATCCATTTAGTCGTGTGCCGGTAGATGGAAACGTCGTGCACGGCCAGTCGGCGATCGATCAATCTGCGGTCACGGGCGAGTCGATTCCTCTTGACAAGTCAGAAGGTGATGGTGTCTTTGCTGGTACGGTCAACGGTGAGGGTGAACTTGTCGTGCAGGTCACGAAATCTGCGGGCGAGAGTACGCTTGCGAAGATCATGCGAATGGTGGAAGAAGCGCAGAGTGCCAAGTCGCCCGCTGAGCGGTTCACTGAGCGTATTGAACACATCTATGTGCCTATTGTGTTTGTGATGACAGCGGCTGTCATCGTATTGCCGCCGTTTTTTCAGTGGGAGGATTGGTCGGTCTCGGTCTATCGTGGGATTGCATTCCTGGTTGCTGCATCGCCTTGTGCGGTCGCGATCGGAACGCCCGCAGCCATTCTGTGCGGGCTTGGTCGTTCAGCCCGGCTTGGTGTTCTCATGAAGGGCGGCGCAGCGCTCGAGTCGCTTGGTCGCATGAAGGCTGTCGCGCTTGACAAGACCGGCACTATCACACTTGGACGGCCAAAGGTTGTCGAAGTCATTGCCACAGGGAATGTGGTTCCACAAGAAGTGATTGGCCTTGCTGCAGCGGTCGAACAGAATGTGCAGCATCCTTTAGCACAAGCAATTGTGCTAGAGGCCAAGTCGCAAAGCGTGGTGCTTCCCAGAACCGGCGCGGTACGGCAAATCGCTGGCCAAGGTGCTGTAGCTGAAATCGGCGGACTCGATATCGCGGTCGGCCGAGCTTCGATGGGCGTGGTGGGGGTGTCCGCAACGAAAGCAGTGCAGCAGCTTGCTACTGGCGGATCAACCGTAGTGATTGTATTTCGCGCTGGCGCTGCAATCGGAGTCATTGGCCTTGCTGATCAACCTCGGCCAGAGGCCACTGCTGCAGTCGATGATTTGTACGCACTTGGGGTGCGATCTGTTGCGATGATCACTGGGGATCATGCCGGGGCTGCTGCATCGGTTGCTGCGGCTGTTGGCATAGATGATGTTCGATCAGATCTTCTGCCTGAAGACAAACTTGCGATCATCGAAGAACTTCGTAGAGAGTATGGCAGCGTGGCAATGGTTGGAGACGGCGTGAACGATGCGCCAGCACTTGCTGCAGCTGATGTGGGTGTTGCTATGGGCGCAGCTGGTACCGATGTGGCGATGGAGACTGCCGATGTCGTGCTGATGGGCAGCGACCTACAACTGCTTACCGACGCTGTGGCACTCTCGCAGGCGTGCCGAAGAATGATCATGCAGAATCTCTTGATAGCGTTGAGTGTGATTTGCATCGTCTCTCCACTCGCTGTAGTGGGTATTGCTGATCTTGGACCCGCTGTGATACTGCATGAGGGCTCGACAATTGTCGTCGTGCTCAACGCCTTGCGTTTACTGCGATGGAAAACGGGCAGGCGAGCAGCCGCTCTAGCTTAGAGAGCGGCTCTTCCGAAGCAGCATGATGGCCCTCGTTCTACTTGCACCAACCCCAGGCCCCGATGACTTCAAGCAAGTCATCAGCACCGACGATGCCATTGCCGTCGATGTCTTCTAGGCAACCAGTACATGGCCCCCATGCATTGATGATGGCGAGGAGATCATTGACATCCACGTCGACGTCTCCGTCGAGATCACCCGAGCAGCCTGATGATGCAGGCCGCACGTAGACCGCCCCACTCCACGGTACTGCGGTGCTCTCGCGGGGAGCGCCTAGGGCTACTTGGTCGACATCAGCAGAGATTGCCGCTCCGTAGAAACAGTCATCGGTGCCCGAAAGCGGTAGCCACTTGCCCCTCCAATCCCACAAGCCATCAAGCAACTCAAATCGGTAGACCGCCCCGGTGGCATAGCCTGGGCCTGCGTGATACACGGCTCCAACAAACAAGTCATCGCCCTGGAGCGCAACCGAGTATCCAAATTCGCCGCCAACATCAGGTGGTGAGAGTTTCTCTTGTGTCCACGAACCGCCATCGCGGGTGAATAGATACACCGCACCAGAGTCTTCGATCGGCGCATCATTGAGAATGCTGCCAATAGCAAGCCGTTCGCCATCAAGCGAGACGCTATAACCAAAGTAGTTCCCCTGGTACGCGTCTGCAGCAACTAGGCGGGATTCCTCGATCCACGTACCGTCAGCGTCACGAATAAAGACGTACGCCGCCCCGGCCGCTTGGATCTTGTCGACATTCCATTCACGGTATGCGCCAACGACTGCGATATTTCCGTCGATGGCCACATCGCGGCCGGCCCAGCTGAACTCATCGCCTTGAGAAGGAACGAGACGTTGTTCGAAATGCCATGAGTTGTCAATTCTGCGATACACCAGAGCCGATCCAGCATTGAGCGCGGCGGCGTCGTCAAGTTGGCAGCCGATGATGAGTTGGTCGCCATCAATGCAGATGGAGGCACCGAAACGATCGCCATTTTCACCGTCTGGATCGCTCAGGGTTTGTGTGAGCGCCCACTCTGTGCCAGTCCATGAGTACAAGATCACCAAGCCACAGCGGGTACTGTCTTGCATGGCGCCCGGCCACCCAACTGCGGCGAAATCACCCTGCATGTCAATCGAGGCGCCAAACTCTCCATATGTCTCGAACACTGGAGGCGAGAGTTTCTGAACCTGAGTCCATTGACCATCCTGCATCTCAAATGCATAGGCGGCACCTGTGAGGTAGCCGAAGGTATCGTGGCTTGGGGCACCAGCGAGTAAATGCCGACCGCTGATAGCGACTGAAGCGCCAAAGAGATCATTGGTCGCCCCGTCCGTGGGGACCAGATGAGCGGTCCCACCGAATGAGGCAGCCAGAATGGATAGGCAAACAGACAGCATTGAGTTCAGTATGAGGCGAACCTTCTTGCCGTCAAGACCAGATCGGAGCGGGCTGCCAGTTCTGGGTAAAAACTGGTCTAAATGCCCAAGATCACGATAAATACAGTCTTGGGGCCGCAGGCTGAACCGAGGCCAGTACAGTGCCTCGCCTATGAACAAAAAACTATTACAGAGGCTCTGTGAAACGCCCGGTGTGCCGGGCCGCGAAGAGCGGGTTCGTGAGGTCGTTCGAGGTTCCATTCGGGGCCTGTTTGACGATGTCCGAGAAGATGCAATGGGCTCGCTCATCTGCACCCGCAAGCGAACAACAGGCACCAAACGCTCTCCCACTCGTGTGCTGCTGTGTGCCCACATGGATGAAATTGGTTTCTATGTGCGGCATGTCGATGATAATGGCTACGCATGGGTCAATCCTGCGGGGGGCTTTGACCCTCGAAACCTCTTCCATCGACGCGTCTTGGTATGTACGAAGTCGGCTGACTACGTCGGCATCATGACGGCCGGCGGTAAGCCAGTACACATTGCATCAGCCGAAGATCGCAAACAGATTCCTGAGCCACTTGGCTTCTATGTCGATCTAGGCATGTCTCCAGAGAAAGCAAAGAAGGCCGTGCGGGTGGGCGACTTTGTCGTCATGCACGAGCCGTTTGTCGAGCAGCCCGACGCCTTTGTGTCCAAGGCCATCGACAACCGATTTGCTGTTTTCTGCGCCATCGAAGTTATGCGGAAACTTGCCAAGGGCAAGGGACATGCATGCGAAATAGTGGTTGCCTTTACGACTCAAGAAGAGGTTGGACTGCGTGGGGCATTCAGCGCGGCGGCATCGGTTGATGCTGATCTCGGGATCGGCCTTGATGTCACGCTTTGTGCCGATACGCCTGGCGTGCCCGAAGCAGACCGCGTTACCAAGCGTGGCGATGGGGCAGGGGTAATGTTCATGGACAGTTCAATGATCGCTGACCAGGCATTGGCCGAGTCAATATGCGACGTCGCGGGGAAGAAGAAGATTCCATATCAGCGTTGCATTCTGCCGCGAGGCGGTCAAGACGGCGCTGCCATTCAACGGTCTGGGTGCGGCGTACGGTGCGCCGCCATTGTGTGCGGGACGCGATATGTGCACACCATTACTGAGTCGATCCATAAGGGCGATTTGCAGGCGACCATCGACCTGCTCGCCGCGTGGTTGATCTCGGTCAAATAGCGTTATATAACTGATAGAAAGAGTTGTCATGTACAAAATTATGCTTGTAAGTGTGGTGGCGATGGGCGGACTGCTCGGGGCGGTGGCGAGTCAAGAGACACCAGCTGCCAAAGTCGAGACGTGGAAGATCGATCCGGTTCATAGTTCAACCCTCTTTCGCATTCAACATGCCGGTGCCGGTCGCTTCTGGGGGCGATTCAATGACGTTTCCGGCACCGTCGATTGGCCTCGCGATAATGCGGCAGCGCCTGGGTTTGATGTCACTGTCGCTGTAGAGAGCGTCGACTCTGGCAACGCCAATCTCGACGGCCACCTCAAGTCGCCAGACTTTTTTAACGCCCGCGAGTTTGAGACAATGACGTTTACAAGCACGGGCGGTGAACGTGTCGATGATACGCACTGGAAAGTCACAGGTGAACTGACCCTGCTTGGGGTGACCAAGCCGGCAACTGCCGTCATAGAGTTCACTGGCTTGCGAGGAAATCCCGTCCTGGCAAAGGCCGGGTGGGAAGCAGTATTTGAAATCAACCGCTCAGATTTTGGTATGACCTGGGGAGTGGATCGAGGCGCACTCAGTGACGATGTGCAAATCATCGTTGCACTTGAGGGCGGCATCGAGCCGGGCGGCTGAGCAGATGTTCGAGCAAGTGCTCTGGTCTGTTGTATTTCCACTGCTCGCGGCCTGTGTCGTGCTGGGTGTGGTTTGCTATCCACGCATTCTCGCCAGGCACATGTGGCTATGCCGAGCGGCCGTTGTCGTCGCCATCGTGATTGCAGTAGTGGGCTCGTTCTTCTTCAGCGTCGGATGGCCCACTTGGCCGCCGCCACAGAAGTGGCACGGGCTGCCATGGCTGGTGATGGCTATCGGATCCATCGGTCTCATCGATGCTTGCTTGCCACGCGGTGAGTGGGCGGGACGAGTCGTACTTTCCATCGCCGCTGGGCTGGCGGCCGCATGGCTGTTGCCGCTGCCGGATCGACTAGCGATTACAACCGGCGTCATTGTCGGCGGAGCTGGCTTATTAACCTCGCTCCTTGAAATGCCTGAGCAGCGATCGTCCCTGAATATTGGTGGCTGGGCCGCCGCGACTGCCATGTCGATGCTTGCCCTTATTGCTAATCAAGTCACACTCTCTCTGCTTGCAGGGGCAGTCGCTGCAACATGCGCGGCGACATGGGTGGTGGGGCGTATCCTTTGTGGCCGAATGAGTCGTGGCGGAGGTGCGGGCGGGCTTGTACTTGGGAGTGTTATCGCCGTCATAGGTCTGACCGCGTGGTCGTATGACTACGATATTGTGCCGCAATGGGCATGGCTCGCAGCGGGGGCTGGCTTCCCACTGGCCTGTATGCTGGAAATCGGTGCATTGAAACGATGGAACGGGTTCATTGCCGCCAGTGTCAGAGCAATCGTGTTGAGTACACCGCCAATCATTGTGGTCGCGATACAGTTCGAAACTGTGAAGGGAGCGATGAGTGGCTGAGCCGAGTAGTCCATTGCAATCGCCAGCGATTAAGGCTCCTCGTGCAGCCTTCTATGGCGTGGCCTTGGTTGCCTTTGCCGAACTATGGGAACGGGCAAGTTATTACAGCCTCGTTGCGCTCATTGCCCTCTTTGCAGTTGCCACCATCAAGGACGGTGGGCTCGGGCTGACCAACTCTGAAGCGATCAAGATTTCCGGCGACTACACGTTGATGGCCTTCGGACTGCCCGTCATTTTTGGGTTTTTTGGTGACCGTTTCATCGGCCATTACCGGGCGGTGGTACTTGGGGCCTTTGTCATTGTGTCCGGTCACGCGCTGTTGTTCTTTGGCGACCACACCGACATCACGACTTTCTGGATAGCGCTTTGGTTGGTCGCGTCTGGCACCGGCCTGCTCAAACCTGCGATGCCCTGTCTTGTGAGTTCGTTCTACGGCCAGAACCGCATGCGACGTGACCGTGCGTTCAAGTATTACTACATGATGATCAATATCGGTGGCATGATTGGCCCACTCGTTGCCGGACTGATCCAGATCAGGTGGGGCTTTGACTGGGCCTTCCTGTGGGCTGGGCTGGGGATGACCCTCGCGTTCATTGTACTGATCGTCGCGAGGCCACTGGTGCCCACGACCGAACGCGGTCGACCTGGCTGTGAGTTTGACGGCATCGCCGAACCGCCCGATCCGATTTCTATCGATCGCGTGCGATTCCGGATCAACACCATCATGCTCTCGGTGCTCTTCCTGCTCTTCATGGTTTGGGCACTTGCCTATGGTGTGTTTGCAGGCAGCGCAACGACCGAGTTGATCGGGAAGGATTTTGTTAATCGTGACATCCTCGGTTGGACGCTGCCAACGGCAGCCATGAACTCAATCGAGCCAGCCATCATCGTGCTCGCAACACCTGTGCTGGCAATCTTGTTGACGTGGCTCTCGCGTCGCGGCAAGTTCCCGCACTCGGTGCTTCAAATGGTCATCGGTGGTCTGCTTTCCTGCATGGCTGTCATCATGCTTGGCTTGTTGGCGACTGAAATCCCGATGGGCGTTGAATCGATGCCGATCATTGGGCTGTGGGCATTCGTCGGCGCATACGCGTTCATGAGCATCGGCGAGGTGCTGATCTCACCTGTTTATATGGCTGTCATTACGCGGCTCGCGCCCCGCCGGCAGCAAGCAACCTGGCAAGGGGCTGTGCTGCTGGCGATTGGTGTTCTTGGCTTTGCCGTGAGCCGCATCGGCGCCTATGCCGAGAGCGAAGGCGGCGTGCATCGGGTGAAGACTTTCATTGTGACCGGAATAGTGGCCTTTGGGGTCGTCGTTTTATTCTCTTTCCTCACGCCCTTCCTGATTCGCACGATCCAGCGGCACAACCCTACGCCAGATGAGGGGAAGGCAGATTTGATGAGTGAATTGGAAGCGATGAAACAACTGGATGCATCCGAACCTGCTGTTGGGGTCCGCGTAAACAAGTCCAAGGACCCCTGACAACGGTGTCAGGATGGCCAGGATCTTTGAAACCAGCCAGTGGAGAAACACATGCTGCATTCCATCCTTGCGCTCGCGATCAATGCATCTCTTGCCTGTGGATCGCCACAGGCCTGCCAAGACACCAATAACCAGCGATTACGCTGTGGCTCACCAGTCACTGAAGCACAGATAACGGTGGCCGATCTCAATGGCATGCGTGTCACATGTAATGGACAGCCTGCCATGCTCAGGAAGATGGACAACAACGCTTGGGCGATCGTTTCCTCCGGGAAAATACACGGGGTGGCCTCTCTGAAGAACACGCCTCAGGGTGCCCAACTTGTCGCCACCGGGATTCATGCGACAGGTACAAAGTTCTCTCATTGCAGCAGTGGTAAGCAGGCCACATTGAGTCAAAAATGCTGTGGTGGTCAACAGCCTCCCAGGGCGGCCATCCAATCGGGCAGTTCTTGCAACACCGCTGGGTGATCCATCTAGTCGAGTCATGATGTATCAAACTGGGCGGGCTGACTTGTGGTTAGCTCGCCCAGTTGTATTTTTCGCATTGATCACTGAAATGGTTACCCTGCATGGATGGTGATGACGACATTATTCTGCGCCGTATTGCTGGCCGAAGCCCAGCAGTTGCAGCATGTTGTGACGCTCTCGCAAGGTGATCAGTTCATTGTGAGTCTGATCGATGCTGATGCGGACATATTGAGCGTGCAGCACCCAATCTTTGGTGAACTGCGTATTCCGCACAGTCAGATTCTCTCATTGAAGCCGCTCGTGCTATCTCAGAAAGTGACCTCGGATTCACCTTTGGAGCCTGCCAAGGAAGTCGGTACGCCTGGGTCAGCTGTATCGACATCTGATTCAGAGGTGCAGCCTGAGGTCAGTGCGTTGCCTCAGCAGCTTCCGGCGAAGCAGTTGGTGAGTGCTAAAACGCTTCCTCTTGTTGATTCAGGTGGACGGTCCGATCAAGCTGGTCGGCCGCCCGCTCCGCCCAAGCCCACACCGTCGCCTTGGACTGGATCCATCGGTGCAGCGTTGACAGCGAGCAAGGCCGTAACCAGTACGTATAACATGCGACTCAGCGGAAGCCTCAATCACAAGTCTGCAGACAGTGCGACGTCGTTGAGCATATCGTATTACCTCAATTCGTCGGCTGGAGTAATAACGGACAACGATTTGCTTGCCCGCGGCGATCACAACTGGCTTCGCAAGGAATCTAACTGGGAACTTTTTGTGCAGTCAACGTATCAATACGACGAGTTCGAAGCGTGGGCCCATCGAGTGAGCCCGTATGGAGGTGTGGGCTATCGGATTGTGGACGAAGAAGATCTCAAGTTCACAATAAAGAGTGGTGGGGGATTGACGTGGGAACAGAATGCTGGAATCGTTCGTCCACAGGTCTTGCTGGAGTTTGAGTCGTCGTGGACTATTGATGAGTCGCAATCGATTGCGGGGTACTCATCAATCGCGCCAGATGTGAATAATCCGGCTGACTATCTGGCTACGATCAAGTGGGACTGGCGTATTCGTCTAGGTAAGACATCACCATTGGCATTGAGCATTGGTGTGCGGAATATTTACGATTCAATGCCCGGCGCTGGCGAGAATCATAATGACTTTAAGGCGTGGGCTGGAGTTACGCTGAACTTTTGAGTGGAGACTGACTATCTTGAATTTTCGAACCATCCTAGTGGGGTTGGTGTTTGTGCTCGTTCCTACTGTCCTTCTTGCCGATTCTGTGACGGTGGTCTTTCCAGATGGAGATCGGCTGACTGGAGAAGTTATCTCGCAATCTGGCGACACGGTGGTTATTCACCATGCTGTACTTGGCGAAGTCGCGGTGCCCGCGTCGATGGTGAGCACGCCTACAAATGAGGAAGTCGTGAGGACGGCCACTCCAGAAGCGAAGGGGGCACCGGCCATCGCGATTACTGACGAAGAGCCAGCGAAGGCGAGTGTGCTGGATCCAAATCCATGGATCGGATCAATCTCACTTGCTGGTAATACAAGCAGGAATGCTGGAGACACAACCAATATTCGACTTGGTGGTGAACTGCACAAGAAGAGTGATGCCGGGAATTTTGATCTATCGTTGTCGTGGTATTGGAATCAAGATAATGGTGATACAACTGACAACGACGTACTCGTTCGTGCCAGCCAAGAGTGGTTCATTACCGATAGCCGATGGCTGTACTTCGCTCAGGGCACTTGGCAATATGATCAGTTTGCCGACTGGGCCCATCGCGTCAGTCCCTATGGAGGCATTGGATACAAACTCTACGATGTAGAGGATCTTCAGGTGACGCTCAAACTCGGGGCTGGGGTAACCTGGCAGTACAGTACGAGTGTCCTTGATCCTCAGGTGCTATTCGAAACCAATACGAGTTGGAAGATAAGCGAGCGGCAATCGCTGACCGGAATTGCTTCGATTGCTCCTGACCCGGCTGACTGGGCGAATTATCTTGCGACGATCCAGATTGATTGGAAGTACCGGCTTGGTGACGACACACCATGGTCACTCAGTCTTGGTTTGCGAGATATCTACGACTCGCAACCAAGCGATGGTTCATTCGGCAATGACTTCAAGGCGTATGTTGGTTTGAGCATGGAGTTTTGACCATCGCAAACGTGTCACCGCGAGGGAGTCGAGCAGGGCATCAGACCCTCTGGCATTGTTCCGCAATGTCTCGATCAAAGGGGACCGCACGGCCCCCATGCCGCTACGAGGGTGAGTAGATCATCGATGGAAACATCGCCATTCTGATCAAAATCTGCAGCGGGGTCATCGGTGCCGTAGGCCTTGATGAGTTTAAGGAGATCGGTGACATCGATTTGGCCGTTTGCTTCTGCGATATCCTCGCGGCAGAGCGTGATGCATGGCGGGGCAATCAGTGTGACAGCATCGATGGCTGCTTCAACACAACTGTTCGCTTGCCTCGTTCACTGTGGAACTGAGCCAAGAGCCATAAAGTCGTTCTATTCGCAGTCAGATATCGGATCAGTGATGGAAGCATGTTTACCTACTGGCTGTAAGTGGCTGTTGTAAATGGAGATATGGAAGGCCAAGGGGGCCGCTGGAAAATCTTCGGTATCAAGTGCGTATTGAGAATGTATTGTTCTTCGCACGAGTTTCTCCAAGCGATACTTGGTCTTTGCCAGCGTTGGTGGCCTGGCCAGTATTCATGGCTTGGGATTTGTTGTTTTTGGCTTCGCGGGGTCGATTTCAGCCCCCGCTGCAGTGCGTCGGCTACAAGTAATACTAGGTAAGGGCGGCCATGGACCAAAGGGGTCGGCGTTTTGAGTCACACCGATACATACATACACCTATATATACATACAAACAAAGTCGCATAGTTCAACGAGGCGTCGGCGTATCGCGGGCTTGAAACTTGCCCACAATTTTCTAGTGCCTACATCTTTTTTGCGCAGGCTTCTATGTTGCGTCAGAGGTGGAAACTTGCACGATTCGGAAGCAGCACTGTGTATCTCCACGGCTCATCGTGTTGTAACTGTCACGATCAAATGAGATTCCATGTTTGGCTGGATCGATTCGGTCAAACCACAACTGGTCAAGCCTGCATAGCACGGTCGTGAGTTCTGGAACGCCGTGGCTGTTGAAGAAGTCAAAGTAAAAGCACTGTTTTACGTGGAAGTCGAGGCGACCATCGGTCGCTTCAATCTCTGAGTCGAAGGAGGCGCCATATTGGGTGATCATTGCGCCAAGCATCGTCTTTGCTTTCTGCAGATCGCCGCGAATTGATCGCAGTACGAGTGCCACACCGAGTCGTAGCCGCCTCGTGTCAAAGCTACGAAGTGACGCGTCCTCGAGAAATGCAATTGCTTCTTTGTCACTCTTGAATTGTGGTCGAAGAACGCGATAGGCGGCCAGAATCCAGGCGCTCCATTCCAAGTGGCCGCGAGAGGGTGGATCGATGGACCGCATTTGGTCTGACACCATGATTTCGCCGGCCTTCCATGAGATGGACTGCATGACGGCACTCAGCTCGTCCCGCTCAAGCGAGAGTGGTGGATCGGCCAGCGAGGATGACAACCCTTTTTCGATTCCTTTGGCCGTAAAATGCCCAAAGAGGAGGTGTTTGGTCAATCTAGACAGTGGTGTGCTCATGGGGGGAAGGCTAGCAGACAGTGGTATTGCGGCGGGTAGCATGTGGCCATGTTCGCACTTGCTTTGATGATGGCGTGTGGCATTGACGCAGTATTCGTCGATGAATTAGATCCTCTGTATCCGGACCGCTCCGCAGGCGTCACAGTTACATCAGGGCTCAGTGCCGCTCGCGGCACCATTGCTGGTGTACACATCATGGTGACTGGTTTGGCGATTGATGAGCCGCTGCGAATGATCGCCACAAGCATCGATGGTGTATCGGCCCCGAGTTGGTATCGACTGCTCGATGTGCCTGTCGAGGAGAACACTGGCCCAGAGAGCCGGACTGAGCGGTGGGACAAGGCCGAGAATGAGTTTGTTATTCGGGATGCGCCGTTTCAGGTGTACGAGGTGTTGGAGCCGATTCAGTCGCCTCTTGCACTTGATGACTCAAAGGTGGCATTGCGAGTGGAGTGGCATGTGTCACCAGTCGCTGCGCCGGGTGTCCATCTGCTTTCAGTAACAATCGGGGGAGGGGTAGACATGGTCACGCTTCCGCTTGCACTGCATGTGTATGAAGCGGTGGTGCCACCAATCAGCAAGCAAACGCTGGCCTATACAAATTGGTTCAGTCCAGCCAATATTGCGACGTACCACGATCTCGTACCGTGGTCTGAGCCACACTGGGCGATGCTTCGACGCTACGCCGACATGATGGCCCGCGGGCGTCAGAACATGTTCTGGCTGCGATGGTCCGATGTCTTCACTGAGAGAGACGGCGAGTGGACGCTTGATCAAGATCGTTTGCAGCGATACGTCGCACTCTTTACGGATGCCGGCTTGTACTGGATCGAGGGTGCCCCGATTGCGGGACGGCCCGGCGGCGACTGGTCGAGCCCAGTGCTGGAACTCAAACTCGGCCATATGCCACTGACAGGCGAAGTTGGGTCGGCATTGTTTGCACGTCAGTGCAGCCAAATTCAACAGGCCATTGTGTCCAATGGCTGGCAAGATCGCTGGGTACAGCACATCGCCGATGAGCCGACCGATGTCAACGCTGAGGATTACTGCGTTGCAGCAGAAATGGTTCGTCGGCATCTACCGGGCGTGCCAATTCTCGAAGCAACGATGAGCCAAGCAGTCGTGGGCTGCGTCGATGCATGGTGCCCGCAGGTGCAAGCATGGCAGGCGAATCAAGCATTCTTTGATGGTCGTCAAGCAGCAGGAGAAGACGTGTGGGTGTATACCTGCCTGCGGCCGGGTGGACCATGGCTGAACCGGCTGCTCGATCAAGAACGTCTCCGTCCGGTGTACTTCGGATGGGCTGCGGCGAAGAATGGTTGGAATGGGTACCTGCACTGGGGTCTCAACCACTGGAAGGCTGATCCATTTACGCACAGCGTGGTCGATCACCCGGCCATGCCAGGCACAAATAATCGTCTGCCGGCTGGTGACACACATGTGTTGTATCCGGGGAATGATGAGCCATGGTCAGGCCTGCGATTTGAGGCGCACCGTATTGGCCTTGAGGATCGAGCATTGCTCGGTCAACTCCGGCCAATGGATGCAGCTGCGATTATTGATCGGGTATATCGCGCAGCAGATGAGTATGAGACTGACGTGCGGGCATATCGCCAAGCGAAGCATGAATTGCTGCAAGCAGTTTCAGCGAGTGGCAACACGCCCACACAGATTCAAGTGCTTGGGTTTCCAGGATGCCCAATGACGCCCATCATGAATGAGCGGGTTCAATCCGCTGCCTTCCGATCGGCTGCTATCGAGTTGGTCGATCTATCCAAATTGCCGGTGGATGACCAGCTTCTGCGATGGCCCGCACCGACCGTGCTGGTGGATGGGGTCGACTTGTTTGGGCTTCCCCCGGCGGCGACGCCAGCAATGGCCTGTCGCATATATCCAGCCGGTATGCCGACTGTGGGAGCAATCAGGGCAGCTTTTGAAGGCCGTTCAGAAAAATAAACGTATGACGTGACAGAATCCCACCTCAGGAACGGATCCATTGTGAACGCAGATCATGGCACTTCGCCAACATCTACCAAAGCATGAAGGATCTTCAGATGAGTCGCACCACCGCAGCTGTACTAGTCGTATTAACCACCGTGACGAGTTTCGCTTCCGCAGCGACCATTGACCTTGCATATAGTTCGTTTGATGCCAACCATGACGGATGGCAGTCTCGCGATACGCTCAATGGCACGACCTCATACTTCTCGGTTGACTGGAATGCAACCGGTGGCATGCCGACGGGGCATATTGAGTTTGCCGACATTACCCAGGGCGGCTACGTGTTTGAAGCGCCCACACAGTTTACGGGCGACTTCTCTATGGCAACTGGAGTAGGCGGCGTGTCCTTTGATTGGATGGCCGACATGATTCAGGACGGGAAGCGGGCATCGGTCATCTTCCACAGCAGTAATGGAGTACGTTTGTGGGCAAGCAGCAATCCGGATCCTGCCGCTGGCATCTGGCACTCTTTCAGCTTCAACTTCGATGCCAATGCAGGCTGGAAAGTTGACTTCGCTCAAGGGGCTGGTGCCCAGACTGCGACTGTCAATGATATAAGCCAGGTGCTCGGCAATGTCATCGGCATGGATATCACCGGTGAGACATGGACTGGCGTGAGCGAAACGACATGGCTTGACAATCCCCGTATCTGGATGAGAGATGCTGACGCCCCCGCGCCCGGTGCCTTGGCTCTTCTTGGTTTGGCTGGGATTGCAGGATCACGGCGTCGACGTCGCAACTGATCCGGCCTGTTCTTCACGAGTTGTGCATAAAAACTACCCTACGCAACTCCTCCCAGCATCGCTGCGAGGAGTTGTGTGGTTGGATGCAATCCTCAAGGCTTGGGGGTCCACAAGCCCATCATTTTAGCCGGTATCCTGAGCCGCATGCTTGCAACCATCAACGATGCTCCCACTGACGTCCTTGATCCCGATTTCGTATCGATCCTGACCATGCTCGGCGTTGTGCTGGTGTCAGCCATCGTGCTGCATCTGATTCTTGGCTGGATTCTTGGTCGGATGGGCCGCATGACCAAGGGCAAGATGCGATGGGGCGGCGTTGTAGCGGGGGCGCTTCGACTGCCGATTGGGCTAGCCATTTGGTTACTCGCCGCCACCTTTGTGATTGAGCACGGCGCCGCATTGTGGGCACACTTTTCTAAGAGCGATGGCAATATTGCAGCGGATGTCGAGCACCTCGTGCGTGACGTACTGCCAGACATCCGCATCATGATTGGCGTTTTCTGTGGAACGCTCTTTGTCTCGCGTGTTGTTCGTCGGACACAAGCGATGATCGAGCGTCAGGCTACCGACACCGGCGCCGAGATGGACATGACTGCGCTGCAGGCGCTTTTTGGGATCGGCGTTGTCATTGTGTGGGTCATGGGAATCATTGTTGGCATGCAGTCGCTCGGTATGAATATGAGCGCCATCCTGACGATTGGTGGTATTGGGTCGGCTGCTTTCGCCTTTGCTTCCAAGGACGTGATTGCGAATTTCTTTGGCGGCATCATGGTGCTCTTTAACCGCCCATTCAGGGTGGGCGACTGGGTGGTGGTGAAAGGTGTCGAAGGCGGTATCGAGCGGATCGGTCTGTATGCGACCTATATCCGCACCGGTGACAAACGGCTGGTTTATGTGCCCAACTCAGTGTTTGTGTCAGGCGTGATCGAGAACACGTCGAAACGAACCAATCGCCGGCTGAACGAGACGATTGGTGTGCGGTACGACGACTTTGATGCTGTAGAACCGATCATTGGCGACTTAGCGGCGCTCTTTGAAGGCGATGATGCCATCGATCATGATCAGGCCGTCCGTGTGACTTTTGGTGGCTACGGCGATTCAACGATTGATATTTCGATTCTGGCATTCACCAGCACGACGTCAATAGCTGAGTATGCCAAGATTCGCGAGCGCCTTATGCTGGAAGTCGGTCGTATTGTGCAGAAGCATGGAGCCGACTTCGCATTCCCGACGATGACGGTAGACATGCCAGTGGGTAGCAAGTGAAAGACAGCCGCCGTACAGCGGTAGCGCCGCCTCGGTGGGGGCGCGACAAACTTCACGGCGGCGGTCTGATGTGGCGTAGTTGCTCAGCCTCAGCGGGCTGAGCGCATACAGTCAGTTCATAGACTTGAACGTACTCAGGGCTGTTTGCCTGAGGCGGGGGCCCTACTCAATGCCATTGCCCTCTTGCTTGTCTTGTTCATTTCCGATGAGGGCACCGGTGCCAGCACCAATAGCGCCGCCAATGCCAGCGCCAACTGGTCCTGCAATAAGGGCTCCACTTGCTGCGCCAGCGCCGCCGCCGATGAGCGCATCGGTTCCAGCATGGGTTTTGCAGCCAGAGAGTGCAGTGGCAGCAAGTGTAGTAAGGGTCAGTGCAATGAAGGTACGCATGGTTGTAGATCTCCTGTTTGAATCAATGGTGCCAAGAACTGCAGTCTAGTGGTAATGGTGCCATGAATGGCATGGTCCTGTCAATGAGTCGGATCGGGTTGTTCTTCACTTGGCCAAGGATTTGTGACATGACAGGCACGATGTGTTCGCTCAATATAGTTTTGATGGTAGGTTTCAGCTGAGTGAAATTGCTCAGCGGGTTCGACCTGCGTCGCAATGGGTGCATGCCACCTTCCCAATTCTTCCAATTGAGCGATCGCCACTTTAGCTACTTCCGCTTGCGTATCGTTGGTTGTCCAGATGCCTGAACGATACTGCGATCCGACATCAGGGCCTTGGCGATCAACTTGGGTCGGATTATGCATTTTGAAGAATGCATCAACGAGTTGGCTATAGGAAATCTGGCTGGGGTCAAAGAGCACTTTGACGGTTTCGGCATGTCCACTCTGTCCGCTGCATACGGCACGGTAATCCGTGGGTCCATCTGCGCCCTGCATATATCCACTTTCGGCATCGATGACACCAGGGCCCTTCTGGAAGTAGTGCTCGAGGCCCCAAAAACAACCACCTGCAAAATAAGCTGTCTCGGTCTCAATTGGCTGGCTCATCTCGGGTACCGGTTCTCCCTTCTCGATGAATGTCAGCGAGGCTGAGTTTAAGCAGTGCCGCTCGCCGGTGGGGGCAGGGCCATCAGAGAAGAC
>JAQWLT010000004.1 GCA_029247205.1 Phycisphaerales bacterium
AGACATCAGTTGTGTTGGTGTCTGCCCAGAAGGTGGCGCCGAGATCTGCGAAGGTGCCGCCAGCACCGAACTGTGCTCGGCGACGCGCACGAGCGAGATCTGTTTCAGAAATGGTCAACGCTGGGGAGAGTGTGACATTGAGGCGGTCAAACAGTGCATCGAGCGAGGAGAGGTCGCGGCCATGCATCGAGAACAGTTGTCCGTTGGGAAGGACGCGGGCCCCGAGGTCGCGGTCAAGCCGGATCTTGAGGCGATGGCTCTGCAAGTCATCCGGAATGATCAATGCCTCGCGTGCAGTCTTGGGACTAGCGTTCACCATAGTTTGCTGTGGTGTGTCCGCTTGGCGGCTTGCCGTAGTGGGCGAGCTTGGTCGGGCAGCCATCACAGCACCTGCAGTGAGCAGCGTCATCGTGGCGAGAAGGGCAAACTGAACGCAGCGTCGGGTCATCATGTCTCGTCTCAATCTCTGGCCAATTCTGGCCGAATATGTCGCTTGTGAATTCCATTTCCAAGCGCAGCTCGAAAGCAGCCCCACGCTGCTCATGTACAGATCTTCACCTCAACCATACGGAGAACCACCCTCGGTTTATCCGTGAAAACATCGAATCAAAGACCGCCGCGGAGGTATGAAGCTCGCGATGATCACCGGTACAGAGACCGTTACCGCAGTATATCGAGGCTAGGAGTGGTGAGGGCTGCATTTTGCCCTTGATTACGTAGCCCCAAGCCTCTCTCAGCCAGCAGTTTGAGGGTGACAAAATGATCGCCGCCCCGCTCGTAAGCGGGGCGGCGGGGATTGCAATCAAGGATTCCTGATATGCCTGAATCAGGCCTCTTCAACTGGAGTCTCTTCGACCTCTTCGGGTACTCCAGCAGGCACCGGTTCGAGCGACTCAGTGACAGTGAGGGCGGGAGCGTCGATCACGGCGGGGGGCTCTGCGCCAAGGGCCTCTGCGTGCTTAGCGGCAGCCTCCATGGCCCTGCGAGCATCGTCTTCCTCGGTTGTGGGTGGCTCAGCCAACCGCGCGACCTGCATATCCTGGTAGGAACGGAAGCCAGTACCAGCTGGGATGAGATGCCCAAGCAACACATTTTCCTTGAGACCACGCAGTTTATCCACGGCGCCACGAAGTGAGGCCTCGGTCAGCACCTTGGTCGTCTCCTGGAAGGACGCGCTGGAGAGGAATGAGTCAGACTGGAGCGAGGCCTTGGTGATGCCAAGTAGCAGAGTTTGGCCAGTAGCTGGCTGGGCACGCTTGGTTTTGGCTTGGGCCTTGCCCTCAGCCTCGGCAACCGCGTTCGCTTCCTTCACATCAGCCCGCTCGACCAAATCATTGACGATCAGTGACGTTTCACCTGCATCTGAGACTCGCAACTTGTTGGCCGCTTCGTTGTTGCGATCGCGGAAGAAGTGACGGTCGACAATTTCCTCGGGCAACAGTCCGGTGTCGCCTGGTCGTTTGACCAGCACCTTGGAGAGCATGCATGAGAGAATAGTCTCGATATGCTTGTCGGCAATCGGGACGCCCTGAGCGCGGTACACATTCTGTACCTCGTCAAGCATGTAGTTGAAGACGATTTCCTCGCCACGAATATTGAGAATCTCTTGTGGGTCCAACGGGCCCTCAGTCAGTGGGTCGCCAGCTTCCACCCAGTCGCCCGCGTGTACAAGCAAGTGCTTGCCTTGAGCAACATGGTGGTCGATCTCTTCTTCGACATCGGTGATAACCCGGACGGTCATCTTGTTCTTGCGAACGTCATCATGCAATTCAATTCGACCCGAGACCGTCGACATGACAGCAGGATCCTTTGGCGTTCGAGCTTCGAAGATCTCGGTCACTCGAGGAAGACCGCCGACAATGTCCGCGGAGCCAGCCACATCCTTTGGCTGCCTGGCAATCATCTCGCCTTGATTGATCTTCTGGCCTTCCTTGACCTCGATACGACACTTCGCGGGGAGGTGATGGAAGTCAAGAATGTTCCCGTCTTTGTCTTCGACAAGGATCTGTGGGTGCATTTCGCCAGTGTGCTCGATGACGATCATCTCGTCTTGTTCGGCACCCTTGGAGGACTCTTGGCGGATCGTCTTGCCGATCTCGATGTCCTTAAATCGAACAATGCCTGTTTCTTCGGCCAGAATCGGAGTCAAGTGGGGGTTCCACTCGATGAGTATCTGTCCCTTGGTGACGGGCTTCCCATCGGCAACATGAATGATGCCACCGTACGGAACCTTGTACTTCTCGAGTTCGCGTCCGCGATCATCAAGCACGGACACTTCGCCCTGTCGCTTCAAAGCAACAAGCTGCTTCGTGCCTTCGATGTCAACGAGGACTTCGCGGCACTCGCGGAGTTGCGCGGTGCCGGCGTGGCTTGCGCGATAACTCGTTTCGGTGAGGCTGCGAGATGCAATGCCGCCGGTATGGAACGTACGCATGGTGAGTTGGGTACCAGGCTCACCAATGGACTGAGCTGCAATCGTGCCAACGGCAAGGCCACCTTCAACAAGGTTGCCAGTGGACATGTCCATGCCATAGCAGCGGGCGCAAATGCCACGGCTCGTATCGCATGTCAGTGGTGTACGAACCTGCACGGAATCGATTCCGAGTTGCTCGATCTTGAGAGCGTATTCAGCTGTGATGACTTCGTTTTCTTTGACGATGACCTCGTCCGTAAGCGGGTTCATCACAGTCTGCCGGCTGCTTCGGCCGAGGATGATCTCTCGTAGCGGAACATCCACCTCTTCGCCCTTGTAGATCGCTCGCTTGGAAATGCCTCGCTTGGTTCCGCAGTCGTACTCGGTGACGACGACAGCCTGAGCGACGTCGTAGAGCTTACGAGTGAGATAACCCGAGTCAGCCGTTTTCAGGGCGGTGTCGGCGAGTCCCTTTCGAGCACCGTGCGTGGATGAGAAGTACTCGAGTACGTTGAGACCTTCGCGGAAGTTGGCGCGAATGGGTGTCTCGATGATTTCGCCACTTGGCTTGGCCATCAAGCCACGCATGCCAGCAAGTTGCTGCATTTGGCTGACATTGCCACGAGCACCCGAAGTCGACATCAGATAGACAGGGTTGAGGTAGTGCCCGCCGTCGGTGCTATCAATTGGCAACTCAGCGAGCGTTCCCATGTCGCGTCGATCTTGCTTGAGTGTACTGACCAGTGCCTTGGTCAACTCTTCACGGCAGTGTGCCCAGATATCGAGCAGTTGGTTATGCCGTTCACGCTCGGTGATGGCACCAGCGCCATAGGCTCGCTCAACAGCATCGACCTTCTTTTGCGCTGCTGCGAGAAGCTCTGGCTTAGAGTCAGGAATACGCAGGTCGGTGATCGCGATGGAAAGGCCCGATGTTGTAGCAGTTTTGAAACCGATCTCCTTGAGATCGTCAAGCAAAGTCAGTGTCGCGCCTCGACCACAGAACTTGAAAGTATCATCGATTACGCGGCTGCAGCCCTTCTTACTGAGGGTGCAGTTGTAGAAGGGCATGCCATCAGACAGAATCGCTGCAAAGCGAAGGCGCCCGACAGTTGTAATGACGCGGCCATTTTCGCCAATCGGTTCGATGGTTCCATGCTCGCTTGTGACTTGCTTATCGAAGCGTGAAAGTCGGACGACAATCGGTTGATGTAAGTGAATCTGCTTGTGCTCAAGAGCCAGAAGGGCCTCAGACAGGTCGCGGAAGGCATGAAGTTCTCGCTCTGGCTTCATCAACTCTTCTCGCATGTACGTTAAGAAGTACATGCCCATGATGATGTCTTGGCTGGGCGACACGATCGGGTTGCCGTTTGCCGGCGAGAAGATGTTGTGCGTTGAAAGCATCAACACATGCGTCTCGGTCTGCGCTTCGATTGACAGTGGAAGATGAACAGCCATCTGGTCGCCGTCGAAGTCAGCGTTGTAGCCAGTGCAGACCAGAGGGTGCAACGTGATGGCATTGCCTTCCACGAGTACAGGCTCGAATGCCTGGATGCCCATGCGGTGAAGCGTGGGGGCGCGGTTGAGCATGACCGGATGCTGGTAAATCACCTGCTCCAGGATGTCCCAGACCTCAGGGTCGCGACGCTCGAGCATACGCTTGGCCGACTTGATTGTGTCGGCGAGTCCGTGCTCCTTGAGTTTGCGGATGATGAATGGCTGGTACAACTCAAGGGCGATCTTCTTCGGAAGACCGCATTGATGTATTTTGAGTTCGGGACCGACGACGATGACAGATCGAGCCGAATAGTCGACTCGCTTACCAAGCAGATTCTCGCGGAACCGTCCCTGCTTGCCCTTGATCATGTCGGTGAGTGACTTCAGTGGCCGGTTGCTGCTGCCAAGAACTGGACGCCTGCATCGATCGTTGTCGAAGAGGGCATCCACGGCTTGCTGCAACATTCGCTTCTCGTTGCGAATGATGACTTCGGGGGCGTTGAGATCCATCAACTTCTTGAGTCGGTTATTTCGGTTGATGATGCGGCGATAGAGATCGTTGAGATCGCTTGTCGCAAAGTTGCCCGAGTCCAGCAGTACAAGCGGGCGTAGATCTGGCGGAATGACCGGGATCACATCAAGCACCATCCACGTTGGATCATTGCTGCTGGATCGAAGTTGCTCGACAATCTTGAGTCGCTTTGCAAGATCCTTGATCTTCTGCTTCGAGCGGGTCTTTGTGAGGGCTTCACGAATTTCAGCAGCAGTAACAGTGAGATCAAGGCCGTGCAGCAATTCGATGGCTGCATCGGCGCCCATCATCGCCTTGAATGCGTTGGGGCCGTACTCGCGTTGGAGTTCCCGGCAGGTGTCTTCATCAACAACTTGGCGGTACTCCAGTTCCGTATCACCGGGATCGGTGATGACGTAGTCCTGGAAGTAGATGACCTTCTCAAGATCAGATGTCTTCATGCTCATCAGTGTGCCAAGGCGGCTCGGAAGCGCTTTGAAGAACCAGATGTGCACGACTGGGGCTGCAAGATTGATATGCCCCATTCGCTTGCGACGCACACGAGAGTGCGTCACTTTGACGCCGCAGCGGTCGCAGATGATGCCTTTGAACTTCGTGCCTTTGTACTTGCCGCACGCGCACTCGTAGTCGCGTTCGGGGCCGAAGATGCGTTCGCAGAAGAGTCCGTCCTTTTCAGGGCGATACGTGCGATAGTTGATGGTCTCTGGCTTCTTGACCTCTCCAAAGCTCCAACTACGAATGTCGTTGGGGCTTGCCAAGGTGATCTTGACAGAGCTGAAGTCATTGACGTGATCGAATACGTTTTCGGTCATAAGTTGGGGTCCGTGTCAGTACGAGGGACGGTGAAGGTCCAAATCAACGTAGGTCGGAGGGTTTCATTCGCGTGGTCAGAACAATGGGCCCACTTCATCGTGTGCTTTTTCAAGTTCGATGTTCATGCCGAGACCGCGGATCTCGTGGCAGAGCACGTCAAAGACGACGGGCATGCCGGCCTCAAGCGTGTTGACGCCCTTGACCATCGAGTCGTAGATCTTGGTTCGGCCTTCGACATCATCACTCTTCACGGTGAGGAGTTCCTGCAGCACGTGGGCGGCGCCATAGCCTTCGAGGGCCCAGACTTCCATCTCGCCGAATCGCTGTCCGCCTGTGCGGGCCTTGCCGCCAAGCGGCTGTTGCGTAATGAGGCTGTAGGGGCCAGTAGCGCGGGCGTGGATTTTGTCGTCCACCAAGTGGTGCAACTTGAGCATGTACATGTATCCGAGCGAAGTCGGCTGCGAGAACGGTTCGCCGGTGCGGCCGTCATATAACTGCGCCTTGCCACCGAATGGCACCTTTGCGAGCAATTCGCGATGGTGGCCGGGTTGCTGGCCAGTTTTCTCGAACTCTGCGACCTGCTTGTCTACATGGTCATTTGCTTCATCAATGCAACCCAGCACGTCGTGTTCGGTTGCACCATCAAAGACTGGGGTGACACACTGGAAGCCAAGCACCTTTGCGGCCCAGCCCATGTGTAATTCAAGCAACTGGCCGACATTCATGCGGCTCGGCACGCCAAGCGGATTGAGCAGAATGTCAACTGCAGTGCCGTCTTCAAGGAATGGCATATCAGCCTGTGGCACGATTCGGGCAACGACGCCCTTATTGCCGTGGCGTCCAGCCATTTTGTCGCCGACAGATATTTGACGCTTGTTGGCAAGGTAGACCTTCACCATTTCAAGTACGCCGCTTTGAAGTTCGTCGCCACGTTTCATGTGGGCGAGGCGGCGTTCTTTCTCTTCACGAACAATGTTGATGCGTGGCCAGAATTGGTTGCGGATGGTGATCGCTTCGGCGCGAATCTCCTTCGAACCCTTGATCCACTTCTCGGTGAAGTTATCAATCTGTTCTGTCACGACCTCAGGGATGTCTGAGGCGGCCACCTTCTGCCGAGTAGTCGGGTCGACCATTTCGGTGCCAGCGAGTGTGTTGATCATGGTGATCATTTCGCTGAAGAGTTCGATGGCCTTGAGGTCCATCTCTTCGCCAAACGCCGCCATATCACTCTTGAGTTTTGCCTTCTGCTCATCACTGAGATGCATTCGGCGACTGAAGTGCTGGGTGCCGATCACGATGCCGCTGCTGCCAGCGGGCACCTCAAGTGAATCGTTCTTCACATCTTCGCCGGCGCGGCCGAAGATGGCGTGAAGGAGCTTCTCTTCGGGCGTCAGCTCTGACTTACTCTTGGGACTGACCTTGCCGACGAGAATGTCGCCGGGGCCAACACGTGCACCACATCGGATGATGCCATGCTCGTCGAGGTTCTTGAGTTGCTTGTCCGAGACATTCGGGATGTCATCGGTGAATTCTTCGCGGCCGAGCTTGGTATCTCGGACTTCGACCGTAAACGATTCGATGTGAATCGACGTCAGGTCATCGTCGCGCACGAGTCGCTCGGAAACGACGATGGCGTCCTCGAAGTTGTACCCGTCGAACGTATTAAACGCAACGAGTGCGTTGTGTCCGATTGCCATTTGCCCGAGGTGCGTGGAAGCGCCGTCGGCGAGGATCTGGCTCTCAGTTACGACATCGCCAAGATTGACGATGGGCTTCTGCGTTTGGCAGGTGCGTTCGTTGAGTTGCCGGTACCGCTGCAATTCGTACTCGTCTGCATTGTCGATGACGATGCGTTCGGCATCAACTGCGGTGACGGTGCCGCCGCGACGAGCCTTGACAAGCATGCCGGAGTGTTCGCCAGCGATCTGCTCCATGCCAGTGCCGACAAGTGGCGGATCAACCTTGATCAACGGCACCGCTTGCCGCTGCATGTTCGAACCCATGAGTGCGCGATTCGCATCATCATGCTCGAGGAACGGAATGAGTGATGCAGATACGCCGACGATCTGCTTCGGGCTTACGTCAACGAACTGCACGTCCTTGGCAGGAACGGTGCTGAGTTCGCCATTGACGCGGGAGAGCACGTGTTTGCCGCGAAGCTTGCCGTTGTCGAGTTGATCGGAAGTTGCGAGAACGGACTGCATTTCCTGGTCCGCTCGCAGGTATTCAATGTCGCCGGTGGCGTCACCTGCATCCATTCGCTGGTACGGCGTCAGAATGAAGCCGTACTCATCAACCTGGGCGAAGATGCCGAGCGAGGCGATGAGGCCGATGTTCGTGCCTTCCGGCGTTTCGATCGGGCAGATGCGTCCATAGTGAGAGATGTGAACATCGCGTACTTCAAAGCCAGCTCGCTTGCGGTTCAGGCCACCAGGGCCGAGGGCAGAGAGGCGACGCTCATGAACGAGCATCGAGAGTGGGTTGGTCTGGTCAACGACCTGTGAGAGTTCGCTGCGACCGAAGAAGAAATCAATGGCTGTACTGATCGACTTCGAGTTCACGAGGTCAGCGACCTTGGAGAGCTCGTCAGGGTCCTTGACGCTCATCCGCTCCTGCACGGTGCGGCGGAGCTTGAGGAAGCCCTTTCGCATCTCTTCGATCGCCAGTTCGTCGAGCGTTCGAAGGCGGCGGTTACCTAGGTGATCGATGTCATCGATATAGGCCTTGTTTCGCTTGGCTCTCAGGTCGAGAATGTAGCGAGTCACTGCCATGAAATCTTCGCCGCGGAGGTGCATGACGTCCTCGGGAATGTCCATGTCAAACTTCCGGTTGATGCGGAAGCGGCCGACTTTGCCAAGCCGATAGCGGTTCTCGTCGAAGAACTTCTCTTTAAAGAGCGACTTGGCCTTGTCTCGTTGCGGCGGGTTGCCGGGCCGGAGGCGGCTGTAGATTCGCAGCAGGGCGGCTTCGTGCTCGGTGGCGTCGGCCATGAAGTCAAGCCGTTCCATGGCGAGTGTGTTGAGGATGAGCGGATCGCTCGGGTCCTTGACAACGGCAATCTTTTTGATATTCGAGGATTGCAGGGCCTCAAGCGCATCGCCGATGGGGGCACCAACGCGGCAGAGTTCCTCGCCTTCCTCAGTGATGATCGTTTCGGCAGAGTAGTGCTCGGGCGCGATTTTGGCGATTGGGCATTGCACGACGTCGTAGAAGGTTTCGAGGATGGCCTCGGTGCTACTCAGTGATTCGTCGAGGGCACGAAGGAAGACGGTGGCCGCAATCTTGGGCGACTGGTCGATCTTCATCGCCAGGACGTCCTTCTTGGTGACTTCTAACTCAATCCACGAGCCACGCTCGGGAATGATGCGAGCGGAGTGCAGCGGACGATCGCCGAGATCTTGCGTGATGCCAAAGTCAACACCGGGTGAGCGATGCAACTGGCTCACGATGCATCGTTCTGAACCGTTGACGATGAACTCGCCTCCACCAAGCATGATTGGAATCTCACCGAGGTAGATTTCCTCTTCAGGGATATCCGAAATGCCTTCGCGGATTAAGCGCACACCAATGCGGAAGGGGCGACCGTAGGTCAGTCGCAGTTCCTTACATTCGTGCGGTGTATACCGCGGCTTATCGAGTTTGTAGTAGAGGTACTCGAGCCGCATCGTGCCGTCGTACGACTCGATGGGAAAGACCTCCCTCAAAAGGCTTTGTAGCCCCATTGTTGGATCTCGCTTGAGCGGATCCTTATCGAGTTGGATGAAGCGTTCATACGCGGCCTGTTGCACTTCGGTCAAAGCTGGGACGGGAATGGCGTCGCCACGCTTTGAGAAGTTGCGCACCGTCATCGAAGTCATGCGGTCACCTCTGAGAAGAAAAACCTGTTTTTCGTCGATCAAGCACTGCGTGGCCCTTGGACCGCGGCCGCCCTGCCGAAGAAAAAACTGATGTGATGTTGTTCAAATGCCTGCGCCGAGCCCGGGAGTGTAACGGAAGGCCAAAAAAACCGCAACCGATTCTTGCAAGCAAAACCTGTTCCTGAACCGATAGTGGGCCAGCTCGGGGGTAGTTCGGGCAGGCATGAGAGCTTAAGTGGCTTCTAGTAAAGAAGTTGCTCATTCTGACCCCTTAAATTGAGGCCTCAGCAACTATTTCAGATCATCCGATAACACAAAGCGGATGAACTGGGCGGTAAATGAAACAGGCGGGCCTTTGGGGCCCGCCTGTTCAGCGATCATTTGATTGCGTACCGAGCGTTGCCCGGCGGCGAGGTCACTTGATATTGACCGATGCGCCAGCCTCTTCGAGCGAGGCCTTGAGTTTGTCGGCTTCGTCGGCGGAAACCTTCTCTTTGATTGGGCCAGGAGCGGCATCGACCAACCCCTTGGCTTCCTTGAGGCCAAGGCCGGTTGCTTCGCGTACAGCCTTGATGACAGCGATCTTCTTGTCACCTGCGGATTCGAGGATGACGTCGAACTCGGTCTGCTCATCGGCACCACCATCACCACCAGCTGCAGGGCCAGCCATCATCACGGCACCACCAGCGGCGGGCTCGATGTTGTAGGCATCCTTCATGTAGTCGGCGAGGTCGACGGCCTCTTTGAGGGTCAGTCCGGCAATCTCGTCGCCGATTTTGGTGAGCTTCGCGTCAAATTCCTTGACAGCAGTTTCTTCAGACATTGGGGTAACTCCAGATCTTAAATCTGCGATGGAGAGGAGCCGCCGTGCGGCTTTTAACCCCGAGGGGCCAGTTCATCGCGTGTGTAAAAAGTTGTGTAAATCAGTGCTGGCTTCAGCCGATCTTGGCGATCTCTTCGCCTTTCTCTAGTCGCTCCTGGATTTCTTTGACGATGCCCATGACGTTTGAGCCAGCACTGGTTGCTGCACTCAACAGGTTGCTCGCAGGCGAGAGCATCAACTGCACGACCTTGGCCTGAGCCTCCTCGCGTGTGGGGAATGTACTCAAGCGTTTGACGCCTTCGTGACCTTCGAAGTATTCGCCATCGAGGCAGGCGCCCTTGAGTTCGAGGTCCTTAATCTTCTTAGCCCAATCGACTAATTCACGGGCCACATCGACGACTGAGTTAGCGCCGTAGCACATGGCGTTCGGGCCAATAAGTGCCGGATTGAGGGCTTCAAGTGAGGTGTCCTTGAAGGCATCCTTCGCCAACTTGTTGCGGATAACGGTTACGCGAATATCCGAAGAATGCAGGCTTTGGCGAAGTTCGTTGTTCTCATTGGCTTCAATGCCACGAATATCAATGAGCAACGCGTCGCTCACATTGTCAAAGCGGCGGCGATATTCCGCCACAATCATGTTTTTGACTGGCTTGCTCATGAGACGGCTACCTCCACACCGGGCGTCATCGTGCCGGAAATCACGCACTTCTTCATGTAGGACCCTTTGACCGCGGCGGGCCGGAGCGTTTCGATCTTGTTGAGGAAGAATTCGAGGTTCTCTGTGAGATCTGATTCAGAGAAACTCATCCGTCCGATGACGATATGTAGATTGCCACCATCGTCGTTGCGGTATTCACTCTTGCCTGCAGAGAATTCCTTCACAGCGTTAATCGCGTCAGGTGTGACTGTGCCGGCCTTGGGCGAGGGCATGAGGCCCTTCGGGCCCAATACCTTGCCGAGTTGTCCAACGACTCGCATCATGTCAGGAGACGCAATGGCGACATCAAAGTCGCACCAGCCGCCCTTGATTTTCTCGCCAAGTTCTTCGCCGCCAGCCTCAATTGCTCCAGCGGCCTTGGCATCGTCAACCTTGTCGGTGCCACAGAAGCAGATAACGCGTTTTGTCTTGCCGGTGCCCTTTGGCATCGAAAGAGCGCCACGCAGTTGCTGGTCCGCTTGGCGTGGGTCAATGCCCAAGTGTAAGCAGCACTCCACCACCTGATCGAATTTGGCGGGCTTGAATGTCTTGAGAATCTGAATGGCCTCGGTAATCGGATGTGGTCCTGCAGCTGCGAGCGCAAGCTTGCGATTGTGTGCGCCGCGACCAGAACGCGTTCTGCGACGCCGCCGCGCCAATCGTGCTTTCCAAGCCGAGCGATCTTCTGACATCGGCTCTGCCGCTTTGGTGTCCTCTGGCTTTGGCGTCGTGGCTTCGACGGCAGTTTCTTCTGTTACGTCTGGGTTGGTGCCGTTTTCTTCACTCATGCGTCACCTCCTTCAACCGTGATGCCCATTGAGCGAGCGGTGCCAGCGATCATTTGCATGGCTGACTCCACCGTCGTGGCATTGAGGTCTGCAAGTTTCTCTTCAGCGATTGCCTTGACTTGGTCAATCGTGACCGACCCGATGGGATCTTGGGGTGTGCCTGCACCCTTTTCGAGTCCGGCGGCATCCTTGAGCAGTGCCGAGGCGGGTGAACTCTTGAGTTCGAAGTCGAATGACCGATCCTTATAGATCGAGATCAGGCACGTGACGACCTTGCCGTTCAGTTCCTTGGTTCGCTCATTGAACGCCGTAATGAACTGACCCGGGTTGATGCCATTGGCACCAAGGGCGGGGCCGAGTGGGGGGGCAGGCGTAGCCTTCCCTCCTGGCGCGACGATTTTGAATTGCTTTTCAAGCTTCTTGGCCATTGTTGATCCTCCTGCCTTCCACCTCGTTCGTGCTCGGGGCCTTGGCCAGGCCTCCGCGATTGAAGTGGTATGCGGCGCTAGTTTTTCGAGCCCGGGAGGGTAGCAGAATCACCGGGTCTGGGCAGTGCTAGCCGTTGACAATTGCCAGAAACGCCTTGATTCCGAGTGGAATCGCATCGTCATTAAAGTCAAAGGAGGGGTGATGGAGTCCGGGCATGCTGTCCTCGCCATCTGGGCATAAGCCCAGGGCGAAGAAGCAGGCCGGAATCTGCTCGCCGTAGTAGGAGAAGTCTTCGCCGCCCATGACCGGGCCCATTGTCTGCACCTGCTCACGGCTGAAGGCTTTGGCCGTCACGGTATCCCAGTACTCATAGGCCTCGGGGGCGTTGTAGGTGATGGGATATCCATCATGCCAGTCAATCTCGGCAGCGCAGCCATGAGCAGTCGCAATGCCGCTGACGATCTTGTCAAACCCTTCATGCAGGGCGATCCCAGCCTCGGGGTCGAGAAAGCGGGTTGTGCCCTGTAGATAGACAGATTCGGGAATGATGTTGTGCGTTGTGCCGGCTTCTATTCGGGTGATCGACAGTACCCCGCCCATGGTCGGGTCAACTCGCCGGGACACGATGTGCTGGGTGGATTGAATGACTGCGGCCGCTGCTGCAATCGGGTCAACGCACAAGTGCGGCATGGCTGCATGTCCGCCTCGACCTGTGATTCTGATCTCAAAGCCGTCCGCGGCCGCCAGGATCGGGCCAGGTCTCGAAGCAAGGACGCCAAGGGCCAGGGCAGGCCATCCGTGGAGTCCAAAGATACGCTCGACAGGTAGTCCGATAATAGATCCATCAAGGCACCCTTCATCCACCATTCGTTTGGCTCCAGCCCCGCCTTCTTCTGCCGGTTGAAAGACGAGGGTGACCGGTCGTTTGAGCGTGCCTGCCTGGGAGGCCTTTGCGAGCTCGCGTGCTACGCCAATCAAAATGGTTGTGTGGCCGTCATGACCGCACGCATGCATGCGGCCTTTCGTTTCGGAGGCATAGGGCAGGCCAGTTTGCTCGATAATGGGCAACGCGTCCATGTCAGCACGAAGGGCAAGGGGGCTTCCGTCGCCGCCAGGGATGTGGGCAAGTACGCCGGTGCCACCTGCAAGGCCGCTTACAAAGGCAACGCCTGCCGCGGCCAACTCACGCTGCACGACCTCGCTGGTGCGGGTCTCTTCGTACGCAAGTTCTGGGTGTCGGTGCAGGTCGTGACGGATGTCGGTCAAGGTGTTCATGGGTTTGTGTCTCTCTTACTTTCGAAGTGCATGCCAGCCACGCGCGATGCGGCCGCGGTTGACTCGCTCGAATGCGCCTGCATCATGCCGAACCAGTCGCACCAATTGGGACATTGAAATATTCAGCGTGCCTGCAGCGCCGCCAACATCCCATGCTCTTCCTTCGACGACGTCCATTGCCTCAGCGAGCAGCGGGGGATAGTCCGGGTGCGATGGGCTCACTGACATCTTGTTGCCTTGGCGGCGAGATTCCCAGAGTTCACTGCAAATATAGCGATTTGTATCGATACGACGGCGTACGCGTCGTGCAAGTTTGAGCCGAAGCCGCCGCCATGCCACGCGCCTATTTTCTTGCTGGCTTCGCCGTTCTGCTGCCACAATCTCGACGCCAGTCGGCATGTGTTGCAGATGCACGGCGGAGTCGCGTCGGTTGCGATGTTGTCCGCCTGGACCCCGTTGGCGGCCGAATGTCTCTTGGCATTCCTTGCGCAGCGCATCGTTGTCAAGACATGCTGGGTGTGGATCGCCAACCATGATCGGAGGTGTTGGCAGTGGTGGGTCGCTCATGACGTTCCGATCGCCTTTCGAGGCTGTGCTTGCAGGTCTAATGCATCAACTTGCCCTGCAGTAAGTCGGTGCGAGGCGAAACCCGCAATCATTGCGGCGTTGTCGATGCAATACTGCATGGGAGGAATGCGAAGCGTAGTGCCATTTTCCTTGGCGAGCGTGTTCATCTGTTCACGGAGCAGTTCGTTGGCCAGCACGCCGCCACCGCCGCATAGGCTCGTGGGCTTGTGTGTATTCACTGCGATCCGCACACCACGCATGATTGCTTCGATTGCACAGCGTTGGAAACTCGCGGCAAGATCGGCTCTTCGCTGCGGGGAACAGTCGGCCAAACTGCGAGGAAAGGTTGATTCTTTGCCGCGGCCGGTTGGGTGCCCACGCAATGCGTAGAGCACTGCGGTCTTGAGCCCGGCGTAGGAAAAACTGATCGTGTCGCCGCGGGGCTTAAAAATGGGAAGATCTACGGCGGTGGAGTCTCCTTGGCGAGCCAGCCGTTCAATATGTGGCCCGCCGGGATACCCAGCCTCAAGCATCGTCGAGACTTTGTCGAAGGCTTCACCGACGGCATCGTCAATGGTGCTTCCAAGCAGTCGTACTTCGAGCGGTGAGGTCTGCAGGTACACAGAGGTATGCCCACCCGAGGCAAGAAGGGAGATCGCTGGGAAGGTGATCGGTTCATCATCAAGAGCAGGTGCGTGGAGGTGAGCCAGCAAGTGATGGACCCCGATGAGCGGTCGATTCAGGCTCCATGCAAGGGCTTTGGCAGCACTGACGCCAACAAGCAGTGAACCAATCAGCCCCGGAGTGTGCCCGACAGCAATCGCATCAAGGTCCTGCAGTGAGACCTTGGCATCATGCAAGGCGGTCTCAATGACTGGCATCAATCGCTGTAGGTGGGCTCTGCTTGCAATTTCGGGCACGACCCCTGCGTATTCCTCGTGGAGATCGTGCTGAGTTGCGACGATGCTCGACAGCACACGGCGCGGCCCGTCAGTGACGGCTGCTGCCGATTCATCACAACTGGTCTCGATTCCAAGGATCAGCGGCATTGCACGATCTACGGCGGCAGTTCAGCCGGCGTCCGATTCTTCTGGCGTTGTCTGTTCATCCAATGGTACGAGTTCGACTGCATCAAGGCTGGTCCGAATATTCTCACCATCCGCGACACGCCATGCGCCAAGCACCTTTCCTTCACGGTCTCGCAGCACGAGTTCAGCACCGACAACATCGACATCATCAGCGAGACCAACGAGTCCACGATCAATGGTGTTTTTACTGCCCTGTAGTCGACGAATGTCATCTTGCAGTTCCATGAGGTGCTTGGCAATGGCTTCGTGCCGATCAAGCGCTACATCGAGCTCGGCTTGCAATGGCGGAAAGGCCTCGTCGGCATCTTCCGGAAGCGTTGGCCACTCGCCTTGATCGGTGTGATGACGAAGCAAGGCAATTGCTTCAGCGAGTGCCGCATCCTGGTATTCGTCTCGCAGCCACGTATCGTCAAGTGTGTCGGGCACTGTAGGTTCATCTTTGGTGATCGCATCAAATGTCCAACGGCCCTGCAGTCGTTTCAATTTGGCATCAAAATCTTCGGGCACGATGCACCCTGGCGAAGGGTCAACGCCCCACGGGGCATCGGGCTCGCCCTTTCTGCGATGTAGATTTCGCCCACTGGGTAGGTAGTAATAGGCCGTTGTGAATTTGAGCATGCCGTTGTCACCTTGCAGCGGCCTCACCTCTTGCACCGAGCCCTTGCCGAATGACCGCTCGCCCACGATTAATGCCCGCTCGTTATCGCCAAGCGCTCCAGCGACGATCTCACTGGCCGAGGCGGATTGTTCATCAACGAGCACGATGACTGGCATGTTCTCGAGTGCGTGCCCGCGGCGTGCGCGGTGCGTCCGGCGTTCTTTTTGCCGATCTGCTCGATCTGTTCCGATGCTGACGATATCGCCTTCGGCTAAGAACAAGTCAGACATGGCAACTGCGGCGGGGAGGGCCCCACCGGGGTTATTGCGAAGGTCAAGCACGAGGCCATTGAGTTTGTCCTGTTCTGCCAGCGGCGCAAGTGCGTTCACCAATTGTGGCACCGTGTCGTTGGTGAACTGCTCCACGCGCACGTAGGCAATGCCGCGATCTTGATCAACGAGGTATCGCCACTTCTGATCACGTCGCATGAGTCCAGCCACGGTAGGGGCTTGAATTGGTCGGCGTATGACAGCGAGTGTCTCTTCTTCCTCGTCAGTGTGGCGAACGGTCAGATTGACGGTTGTGCCAGGTATGCCAAGTAGATGGTCGATGCAGTC
This sequence comes from Phycisphaerales bacterium, assembly GCA_029247205.1. GTDB lineage: Bacteria > Planctomycetota > Phycisphaerae > Phycisphaerales > SM1A02 > UBA12567. Next base: position 15,992 of record JAQWLT010000004.1, read on the forward strand.
ATTGACTGGTTGGTCCAGCGTGTCGAAGTCGTCAATTGCCAATACGACGTCGCCAGAGCGGACGCCGGCTTCAATCGCAGGCGAGCCTTCCATCGGCGAGAGAATCGTCAGCCGACCATCGATGCCACGAACGTGGGCACCAATTCCGGTGTAGTGGCCGCTGAGATCCTTTTGAAAGTCATCGGCATCGGCCGGTGGGACATATATGGTGTAAGGGTCGTCCAAACTCTCGACTAACGCAGCGATGGTGGCTTGCTGCATCGCTTCCTCGTCTGGCGGTTCGACATATCGGTCCATTAAGATAGCGCGTGTATCAATGACTGGACCGAACCAGTCGTAGTGCGTTGCTCGGCCCGCGATGGCGGCGGGGAGTTCCGCAGCGAGCAGGGCTGCAAGTGCGAGCAGAAGCAAGGGTGCAAGGATTTGTCGGATATTCATGGGTGCGGGGCCTCGAAGATGCGTGCC
>JAQWLT010000037.1 GCA_029247205.1 Phycisphaerales bacterium
GGAAATCTCAACGTATAACCATCTCCAGTGTCTTGGCTCAACTTACCGAGGTTCGCCAACACGAGGCTGTTGCTGGCACCGATCTCGAATGGCGAGCCGATCGCATCCAGGGAAGACTGCACAAGATGATCGATGATGCAAGCGATCGCATTGAGCGACTTGAAGACGCGCAGCAACTCGCTGCCCGCTTGCGAGAAATCCCTGTGAGCGAAGCCGCTTGGCACGGCACATGGGAGAACCTCCTCTCCCACGACGCAGCTCTCCTCGATGAACTCGATCCAGCCGCATGGGCGCAAGCCGGCGAGGCAGCCCGGGCCGCCCGGGCAATCGCAGACTGGCGAGAACATGTGCTGCCTATTCTGCAACAGTCAGGCCTCATTGGCGGAAGCGTGATCACAACAGCCGGTCGAGCCAAGACAAGCCTCTCATCACACTTGGATATGCATGCGATGTACTCGCCCTACCGCGAACTCGCCGAACAATTGGCAAGTATTGCAACCGCAGTGCAAAGCGGATCTACGCACACACAACTCCGCTCAGATCTCGACGCGGCGGGCCTTCTTGATTTGCAACGATCACCCATTGAGGGTGGATATCGATATGTGCGATCCTTCGGAAGCGAGTGGCGAGCAGTCGACTCACGCTTTGATCTGTCGCTCGCCCCAGCCATGCTCGACCCGCTTTCCCCCGTAGAACTCGCAGATCTCCATGCAGAGCCCGCAACGGTGCCCATCATCGCTGCGCTGGCACGAGGACTCGACGACTTCGAGATTCACCCCAGTTCAGGGCCAGCGGCAATTGTCGACTTGCTGACACCCATCGAAGCGTGCGACGAAGAAGATGACCTGCTCCGTCTCGAGGTACTGCGTACGATCTGGAAGAGTTTGCTCAACTCCGGAATCTCGCTGCCCCCGGAGCTGCGTACGAAAGCGACCGACTGGCTCAGGACGATGTCTGGAAGTGCCCCGACCGCGATCAACGCCGACTGGCCTCGGCTTGCCAAACACTCGGGGCGAGCTCCTCAATTGGCAACGCGACGGCAAGCGAGACAAGCGTCTGCCAGTGCACCCTCAAGTGATCTGGTCGAGCGGCTATCGCTCACAGCCGAGCGACGCCGTGCACACGCGGGCAACCCGCGGGTCATCGGAGGCCTGCTCACGCCCGATCCAGCAGATGCATCGGGACGCCTCCGAGTGCATTTGCTGACAAACCATGCCGATGAAGCAGAAGTACTTGTCCATGATGGGCGTGGATGGACCTTTGCCCCTCTGCCGCCCATCATGAAAGACGATCTCATTTCACCCCCCAAGGGCGTACCAATCGCGCCGACTATCATCTTCGTGACACCATGACTGACCAATCCTCACCAAATACACCCGCCTGGAATCGCACTCCCCAACGCGTGCTCTCGTACGCTTCCGTCGACCCAGAACGGAGGGTTGGCCTGCCATCCGGACGATTCACAACCCCTTCCGCAACTGCGGCATTCGTCATCGGACTCGTGTTGATGGGAATCATCTACGGCAGCGCTTGGAGCGTCCGCGAAACCGAGGTTGGAGCTATGGCATGGAGATATCTCACTGGATTCTCCGGCATTCCAATTCCCATTAGCCTCCTGACGTGCTGGTCGGCTGCCATCCTGTTGACCAAGGCTGCCAAGGTCGGAGCGCAGCGTACCGCCCTGCGACTACGGTTCATGCCAGCAGATCCCGGCTTTGTGCTGTCAGTCGTGACAGTCGATCGAGTCATTGATTCGATCGAAGAAGGCGTTGACGAACCTCACCGATTCCTTCTGCTCGACCGAGTGCTGACAGCGCTCAAGTCGATCAGAAACATTGGACGGATTGGTGACCTCGACGAGATGCTGAACTCAGCCGCTGAGGCAGACGAAGATGCAATGGACAGCGGGTACACCGTCGTACGCGGATTTATCTGGGCTATTCCTGTACTGGGCTTTCTTGGCACAATCATCGGACTGACCGAAGCAATATCGGGCTTCGGCGGCGTCCTTGATGCCAGTGACGCGACCATGGATGTGCTGACGATGAAACTCACCGAAGTCATCGCCGGTCTTGACACGGCATTCGTCACGACGGGGGAAGGCCTCATCGCCGCCCTGCTGCTGCACCTGCTTTTAACCTTTGTACGCAGGAGCGACGAACGGTTGCTCGATGATTGCAGACAGTATGCAGCGAGAAATATCACGGCCCATGTCCGGCTCACGCCGGGCGAGCGAATATGACTCGCCGCCGCCGCCACAATACGGCGTCCATCAGTTTCTTCTCCTTTCAAGATGTCATGATTGGCACGATTGGCGTTGTGCTGATCATCACGTTGATCCTGCTTATTCAGGTCGGCCGTCGCACGAGCGAGGCCATTGCCGCAACAGAAGACCTGAACCAACTTGAGGAAGTGGAGCGACTCGAAGCAAGACTCGCTGCACTTGAGGCATTGCCAGATCTCGAGTCACAAGAGACCAACCTAGCTCGGCTTCATATTGAACTTGACATCGAAACACATCGCAACCAACACCACGCCCAAATCCTTGCCGATCTTTCGACACAACATGCGAATCTAGAACGCAACCGCCAACAATCTGGAAATGTCCAGACAATCGATCGGCTGAGCGTCCAGGCCGAGTTGCTCCGCAAAGAAGTATCGGAGGAACGACGACGTCATGAGATCTCATACCTACTAGACAGTGAACACAGCGACGCCGTCATCGCCGAACTCACTGCCGAGCGGGTTGTGGTGTCGAGCATCCGCTCGGGCGAAGCTCCGGTTGCGGTGTCGATCGCCAATCCCGATCAGCTTGCAAGAATCACGCTCGATGCCTGGCTCGCACGCTCGCAAGTCGGCCCCACACACTTGCTACTCAGCCTCAAGCCTTCCGGTATCGCGGTATGGAATGCCATCGAACGGCTTCGCCGCAGCGACCCACAGCTGAAGGACTTGAAAGTGGGCGTTGATTTGATCGCCGAGGATGCCACAACAACCGGACAGTTCCGTGCCGGGGAGCAGTCGCCATGAGACGCCGCGACTCAGCAGAGTCGAGCCTGGATCTCTTGCTCGACACAATCTGCAACATGTTTGGAATGGTGATCTTTATTGCCGTGCTTGCGGCAGTGCTTGCGGGAGCACGTGGCGAGCAGCGCGTTGAAGAAGCACAGGCCAGTGCCACATACACGGCAGACGTCATTGCCCTCAGGACGCAAGTTGACCTGCTTGTACCACGTGAGAACGATTTATTGACTCAACAGATCCACGCATCAGAGGGTGAAATTGCGTCCGCCCAACTGCTCGGCCAACGCCTTCTCGCGGCTGTGAACTCTGCGAAACGACTGCTCAACGTGAGTGACGCTGCCGCCGAGATCGAGTTGCTGCGGAGCGAAATTGAGACGATGGAAGTGGAACTCAAGTCGATCAAGGATCTCCGCGACATCAATGTCCGCACACCACGCCAACGCGATCTTCGTGGCCGCGTTCCGGTACAAGTCGTCCTGGCCGACGACCGGTTTCATCTCATCAATGACTGGTCAGATTGGCGAGGGATGAGCGATCCCACCGGCCAACGATGTCGATTTTGGCAGACATGGAACTCTCAAGCAGTTGTGCCCGAATTCTCCAGCTTTGATGATTATGGAACCTGCGAGTATCGCACGGGCAGCCTCAAGATCGATCGCAGCATCAGGCTACGCCCGGGCGGCGGACACTCGCCCAATACCGCCACCGGCCAAGCCGCCATTACAGAATTGATGAAACACTTGGTGCCAGGGAAGCACGTGGTTTCATTCCGTGTCACACCCGACTCGTTCGACTCGTTCCACGCCGCCCGCCGGCTCGCCGTGGAACGTGGCCTAGAGTACGACGTCAAGCCAATCTCCCCACTCGGTCCTGAGGATCTCTACCACGATCGCATTCGCCAAGGCATGACCACGGGGCAGTAGCGTGTGCGACTTCAGTGGACCAACCTCACCGTGCCCCCGTGCTGGGTGGCGAGTTGCCTGAGGAATGCCATATCAGCAGCCTCGCCAAAGCCAATCGCGTGAATCCTTGTTCGAGGTGACGCAGCATTCAGAACATCGAGCCGAGCCATGACAATCTCAGCATCGTTGAGTTGACCATCGGTCATGAAGAAGACGGCATCTGGCCGTGGATCAAGCTGACGGAACGCCCACTCGAATGCCTCGGTCGGGTCAGTCCCACCCTGAGCCCCGACTGCAGAGAGGCGAGCGCCAACTTGCCGCACCATGTTGGGGCTTGCCCGCGTCCAAGACGGCTGTAGATCACGCAGCGTGTGATTGAATGGCAGGACTGCGAATCGTGTGCCTGCTGGCAATGATCTCAGGGAGTGTTCTAGTTCGGCGCGGAGCCGAACGAGCCCACCGCTTGGTCCCATTGACCCAGACACATCGACGACATAACAGATGTAACGCCCCTGAGCCTGAATGCCAAAGAAGTCAATAGTCCCCGTTTCGGCGGACCCACCTGCGTCATCTAATTGCTCGACGTGATGGGATGCCGATGCAGCGGGCTGATCGAGCGCTGCCCGCATGGCGTCGGGCGATACAGCCTGGTACACAGCGCCGCCAATTGTGAGCAAGTCATCAGATCTTCGCCATGGAAGTTCGCAGGGGGCCGTCAGAGCGGATGACGTAAATTTCTCTATGCCAGCAAGGCCAATGGGCCGTGCCGCCGGCGCCATCGGTGAGCCTTCTCGAGGAAGCAACTCAGCCACTGCCGGCCGGAACCCGACCTCATATTCGGCGGCGATGGCGATGGAGGCATCCGCCTCCCACAGCAACACAACTTCCATCGTGCGAGCATCGGGGTCGATACCAATCAATCGACGAGTCGCCCCGCCCGGAAGGAAGTCCTCGGCCTCATCAAAGATCGACACAAGCTCCCAAGCGCCTCGCACCTGTCGGTGCCATTGCTCAGCGCCTTGGGGCGCCACGGAAGTGGGCTGTGTGTTTTGTGACTGTGCGCCAGGGCTACTGTTTTTGCCACGAAGAAAAGCCTCGAGCACAGCCTTGGGATCTACCTCTGACTGCGGCGAGCGTTGCGATGCAGCGTCGCTGGGACGCTCATTTTGTTGACGATCGCCCTGTTGCGTGTCAGTGACTGGCGTCTCAGGTTCTTGCGAGGGAGGAGTCTCCTGCGAGATAGAAGGCGTATCAGATTCGGGAGGATTTGGGCGTGCACTGGTCTGCCCGTGTGGACCTTCTGCTTCCTCATCAATCTCGCCAGCGACATCAGGCCCTGCTTCGCCGTGCGTTTCCTGCAAGGACGGGTCATGTCCTGACTGATCCCGCAGAGATGGCGTCGCTTCTGAGTCGATCGTTCCCCGTGGTCCAATATCACCCTCGCCTTGGCCAAGGCCATCGCTGCCACCTCTTGCCGTACCGCGGGGCCCTCCGCCAGTATGCGTACCAGCATCGCCGCCACCGAAACCTGCGGCGTTCTCTTCTTCTTCGTAGCCACCTGCGACTTCATCTACAGGCATTTCCTCAGGCCGAACAGCCCAGCCCGCGCCAGCAGTCGAACCACTCTTTGCTGCCTGCGACGTGATCTCGCCGGCCAACGCTGACGCTGCCGCAGCCGCCTCGTCTTCGCCGCCCACTTCGCCCTCATCGATCGCCGCCGCAGACGGTGCTTGCGAATCCGTGTTGCCTGATGCGTCCGACACGGTGGCGGAGCCCGGAGTCGTCAGTGCGTCAAGCGTACGACCGTCAGCGGGCAGACCCCCGCTGCCTGCCGATGCGCCAGACTTCTTTGCGGAATCTGGCTGAGAGAGCGAACCACCGGAAGACTTCGCGCCCTCGGAGTCACCGCAAGACGATGACTGATCACCTTGCGCTGCACCCTCCGACTCGCTGCTCGACCCCGACTGCCCACCACTTGCGGGCGATCCCGATGATGGCGTGCTCGTTGACGACTGCCCACTTGCAGGAGAACCAAATGTCTGGCCGTCTGGTCTGGGTTGACCGCTTGATGGAGAAGTAAAAGATGCCCCATTTCTTCCCGTCACATCAGATCGACCGCCAGCGGTGGTTCCCCCGCTCCGCGACACCCACAACGGACTGGAAGTTGTCTCTGTTGTGGCCGATCGGCTAGAACGAGGCTCGGCCAACTCTCTTGGCTTGAAGTAACCCTGCCTCAAAGGCTGCTTGGGTTCATCCCACTGTGACGGCGCCGGCGATGAGGCACAGCCCGTGAAGCCCACTGCCATGCTGAAGCCGAGTACTACCGTCAAAATGGCCGAGCGTTGCATCACTTTCACAATCCTATATTCGGCGATTCAATGGGATCGGTTTTGAGGAGGCGTCGAGATTCATTCAAAGCATCAATCGCTACTCCTATCGGCCACCGCAACTCAGGAGATTCATTTCCAAAATCAGACAATACGGTCTCGTACAACTTCGCCTGAGCAACGTCTTCTTGCAAGATTGTAATTTTCGACTCGAGTTGCTTGATGCGGCCGACATCCTGCTCCTCCTTGGCCTTGGCTTTCTTTAAATCATCTTGGGCATAGAGCACATCAGGAAGTAATGCCTCTTGCTTTGCGCGAAACGACGACTGCACTTCCACCAATGCCTCGTGAAGCCCCATGCCCTTGCGCGGCGAAGTGACCCAGTGCTTTTGAAGACCCTGAACAACATCTCGCAATCCTCGCAGTTCCCTCAGACAACCCTCAACATCAGACAGCCTCGCTTTGCATTCGTTTGAGAAACCTTCCGCCGATGCACCGCGACGCTGCGCCATCCAAACCTCTGTGGCTTCTGAGCTGCCCCAACCTGCGATCGCGACCGGATTCACCAACGCCTCAACGTCATCAAGCGGCCGAGTCGCCTCAATCGAATGGCAGAGGTCTTCTCGGGCCTCATGCACAACACTCGGATTATCACTACCGAGCAAGTGAAGGATGTCGTGTACTCCAATCGCTACGCCAGTCTGCACCTTGGCGCCCATTGGTCGGCTCGGAAGAAATGCAGGATCGCCTATTAAATCCTCGTACAAACTCTGAAGTTGTGCAAGCACATTGGCAGGATCGTGCGGGACAATCAACTCGGGCGTACCCGGGGCGGCAGGATTGCTGACCACCTCGCGGGCAGGCTCCAACTCGACCATCGGGACAACTTCATTGACTACGACAGAATCGTCTTCTGCAACCGGATCATCAAGCGGAGTTGACTTGAGTGCTGCGGGTGTTGCCGGAGCAGCATCATTCACTGCTTCGGCATCGTTCGGCTGAGGTACTGGGAGGGATGCGTTCTCTTCCTCCGACCCTTCGTTGCCGGGTGTACCCACAGAGACTGAAACTGGCTTTGGGCCTCCTTCAGTAGCGGGCTCCGTTTGAGAGGCAACCTCGGCCGGCGGAACAGGCGAACTGCTCATCCAATTCGGCAAGATGCTGAAGATGAAGATGATGACTGCCGCCAGGAGAACTGCACCGAGCAAACTACTCCACGGCATCGCTGCTCGATCACCCTCAGGACGCCGAGACGAAACCGATGGCTGATGTTTGAAGGACTGCTCGGCCGTGTCACCTCCACGCAGACTCGGCAATGCCAAAACTTCATCGCTGCCATAGGACTGCATGGATACTTCATTGATGCTTCGCACATCCGCCCCGGGGACCGAAGCGCCAATTCCGATGGTCGCGACATCCAGCGATGGCACGCTTCGGCCAAGGCCAAGGCCCCACTGCAAGTGAGCCGCGTCTTCGTCGCTCACCCCTGCAAGCAATATCAACATGGCCTCCTCCGAGGCAGCGTCTCCTTTGAGCAGCACAGGGCGTGGCCCCGCCGCCATCATGCACCCAAGCACCCAGGCCGTTCGTGTTGGCGTCACAATCGACGGTGCCGGAACGTCAAGTGTCAACTGCATGCCACGATCAAAGGACGAATCCATCCACACGGCATTTGATCGAAGAAGCCAGGGCAATACCTGCCGCACCGATTGCACCCACTCGGCTACTGACATCACGATTGTTCGAAACTGAATCGTTGGTCGTCCGACATCGTCCACAGGCCCGGGGACACACCGTGTCAATGCAATACGCTCGCTCGGCAAACGGCGGCTGATAACTACGATTTGGCTGGCGAGTCGATCGGCTCGCCCCCCAGCAGGCTGACCGATGTCTACCTGGACGATTGCCTCGCAATCGGCTGCAGAGAGACCAGCTGATGCCGACAATTCCCCGTAGCCGCGATCGGAACCCATGAGATGGGTGTCAACTTTCATCGGCGACTGGCTCCGGCTCAGTCGAACCGTCATCGACCGGCCGATCCTGAATGAAAGGCACAGGAGGCAGCGAAGGAGTCGTGGCCTCTTTCTGAACGATCACAGCTTCAATAGTTTTCTGGACATCCAATGGCTCACTGCCAACGGGCAAATCAGTCTGCAACCGCGGACGCAACACCATTGCAAGGCCGGTCAGCGCAATGCACAGCACAGCGGCTCCGACCCAGAATGCAACCCATCGACCACGGTCACGACGAACTAAAACAGCATCCCGGCGTGCGGCCTCTTGCCGATGCTCAGCAGCGACAGCGGCCTGACGACTTGCCGCATCAGCGTCCATTTGGCGGCCTACATGTCGCATGCAATACACCAATGTGTCAATGAGACCGGCGGACCCATGACGGGTGCTTGGGATTGCCCGCCCACCTGCGTCGACCCGGGTCCGAACAGCAGCCGTGGCGAACATGCGAACAGTCCCGCCATATCGCAGGAGGTTCGGAAGGTGCTTCTCAACAAAGCCGCGGGCCCCACCCTCGGCTCGCACCAATCCCACATGCACATCGCACTTGGTAAGTGCGATGGCAATGGGCACGTTCTCGCCGCCAACACTTCTGCGAATGCGGTCTACGGCCTGCACCATGCCAAAGTCGTCATCGACAAGTTCATCCACATCACCAATGTGGACATTGCCCGGATCAATCAAAAGAATGACGGCAGCCGCCCGATCAACATGGTCAAGCAGCGACTGAGACTGTTCGTCGGAGCCGCCTTCTACAAAGGCCCTACGAAAGACTTCACCCGGATAGTCCAGTAGCACCATGGTTGCATTCCGCCCACGCCAAGTCACCTCGACGCCACTACTCAGAGAGCCCACCGTTGCGGCAGGCCACCTACCGGCTGCGAGTTCCGCCACTATGTCCATACAAACAGTGTGAAGCGATCCCTCACATGCACGCATATGAAGTTCATCGCCACCACGCCAGCCTTGTTCGTACAAACGAGCCAAGAAGACTGTTTTGCCAGCCTTCCGCCGGCCAAGCAGGAGAATGCGATCACGATGGGGCACAACCCCTTCTTCATCGATGGTCATGCGTGGCAACTCGGCTGGCATCGACAGGTCCTCAGAAGCAGATTCCCTCACAATTCGAGGGACTTCCCTCTCAGCCTACTCGTTCCTGCTAGGCGAGGCTGTGTAGTTGGGCGCTTCCTTGGTGATCTGAATGTCGTGAGCATGAGACTCAACCAGCGCAGCCCCGCTTACCCGGACGAACTGAGCCCTTGCCTGCAATTCCTCAACCGTACTGCAGCCACAATAGCCCATGGCTGCGCGAAGTCCGCCAACCATTTGGTGTACAAAGTCACTCAGGCTTCCGCGATACGGCACCCGGCCTTCTACGCCTTCAGGCACATACTTGGTGCTCTCGGTGACACCCGCTTGCCCGTACCGGTCGGCCGATCCAAGGCCCATTGCTCCAATACTGCCCATGCCACGGTACGACTTGTATCGGCGGCCACCATGCAGCACCATTTCGCCAGGACTCTCGTCCATTCCGGCAAACAGCGAACCAAGCATGACAGCGGAAGCCCCAAAGCCAATCGCCTTAGGAATGTCACCGCTCTGGCGAATGCCTCCATCCGCGATGACAGGAATTCCTGCAGATTGGGCTGCAATACACGCATTGGCAACCGCAGTCAGTTGCGGCACACCAACACCGCTGACGATCCGAGTGGTGCAAATTGAACCTGGGCCTATACCAACCTTGATCGCATCGGCCCCTGCCTTCAGAAGATCTTCGGCAGCTTCGGTCGTCGCAATATTCCCGGCAATAACCTCGATGTCGTGCATGGATTTAATCGCTCGAACAGAGTCGAGTACATTCTCGGAGTGCCCGTGGGCAGTGTCTACAACCAATACATCGACCTCAGCCTCAACCAGCGATGCAACACGCTCAAGCTGATGCACACCGACAGCAGCACCAACTCGCAGACGACCACGGTCGTCACGACACGCATGCGGATGACGACGAACATTTTCAATATCACGCATCGTGATCAGGCCAGCGAGGTGATCGCGGTCATCAATCAAAATCAATTTCTCGACCCGACCTCTACTCAGCAGCGACTCTGCTTCAGCGAGGCTCACACCAACCTTGGCCGTGACAAGCCGGTCACGCGGTGTCATGACATCACCCACTCGATCATTGGCGGACTCGACGAAGTTGATATCGCGACGAGTCAGTATGCCAGCAACTGAGCCGTGACCAGAACCATCGGTCGTCACAGGGAATCCTGAAACATGTTGGGAGGCCATCAAATCAATCGCACGCTGCACCGAATCATCAGGGCTCAGTGTGACCGGGTCCGCAATGATGCCATTCTGACTTCGCTTCACGCGAGCCACTTCAGCTGCCTGCGTGCTTGGATCGAGATTCTTGTGAATAATCCCGATCCCGCCCTCCTGCGCTAACGCAATCGCCAAGTTGGACTCGGTGACCGTATCCATTGGCGCAGAG
>JAQWLT010000044.1 GCA_029247205.1 Phycisphaerales bacterium
GGGGGGGGCATTGGCTCGGCGTCTCTGTGACCAATATCACCTGACACCAGCACGCTGCCTTCGCCCGTCTGGATATGCACTGCGCAGGCCCCGAGGATGTGCCCCACTGGATGCAGGCTGATGTGTACACCAGATCTGAATTCGTGCAATTTGCCGGGTTGAAGCGGGATGATCTGACTACACATCCGATCAACCTCGGCCCGATCAAACAAAATGTCGCGGGGAGGATGCCCTGCCCTCCGATCATCATCAGCAAGACGCTGCTGGAGCCGGGCGGATGCATGAAGAACCATGGGAAGCAACGCTGCGGTAGCGGGGGAAGTAATAATTGGGCCCACAAAGCCATGCCGAGGCAGCATCGGTAGCCGGCCGCAGTGGTCAGCGTGGGCGTGAGTGATGACCACTGCATCGAGCCAATCCGAACGCTCGATTGGCAAAACAGGATTTGTGGCCTCTTGTTCGGGCGTGCCTTGCACCAGCCCGAGGTCAACCAGAATTCGAACCCGCGGAGCGAATTCAATCACAGTGCACGAGCCCGTCACCATTCCAGCTGCACCTGCAAGTCGAATATGGGGCTTCTGAGACACGCGAGGTCCCCCTTTTGGGCCCAAGAACCTCATTGAACGGTCTTGGAATTGGTTGCTGACAGGGTACAGTGGGTGCGGTGAGGGATAAACACTCGGCATTGGCCTGAAAAAGGAGATTTGAATGCATCGTATTGCACTGTCCGCGGTCGCTATCACATCATGCGCATTGGGCGGAGAACTCGATCCGAGTTTGATTGCGGAATTGGAATTCGCAAGCCCGAAGGATCAGGTTGGGGCCCTTGTGTTTCTCTCCCATCAAGTCGATATGGATTCGCTCACAGAGCAGATGCTTGAAGATCGTCTCCCGCGCCGCGACCGCAACCACATCGTGGTCACCGCTCTGCAGGACGCGGCCCAATACGGCCAGCAGGATCTGCTTGCTTGGCTCGACGCCATGCCCGCTGATCAACGCTCCGATGTGACACCCATGTGGATCACCAGTGTCATCTCTCTTCAAGCCACTCCATCGCTTCTTGATGCCATTGCCGCTCGCAATGACGTCAGCCTGATCACGCCGAATTACGGTATCGAACTCATTGAACCGGCGATTCGTATGCCAGATGAAACCGACAACGGTGCCATACGTGCCCCTGAACAGGGCCTGATCGCCATTGGCGCGACAGATGTCTGGGCAATGGGATACACCGGACAGGGAGTTCTTGTTTCCAATATGGACACCGGCGTTGATGGAGGGCACGAAGCCCTCGCATCACGATGGCGTGGCCTCAACCCCTTGTACGCTGGTAATCCGCACTGGGCTTTCTACGACCCGTACACCAATAACCACAACTTCCCATTTGACAGCGGTTCTCACGGAACCCACACCATGGGCACCGTCTGTGGCGGCCTACCTGGTGATGAAATTGGCGTTGCTCCCGGTGCTGAATGGATTGCGGCTTGCCCAATCGATCGGTCTGGAATAGCTCAGACAGTGTCCGATGCGATCCTTTCATTTCAGTGGTTCGTCAATCCTGATGACAACCCACTTACCAGCTTTGATGTACCCCACACCAACTCCAACTCATGGGGTTTAGTGACTTCCCATGGATATCCGCCCTGTGATCAAACGTTCTGGTCTTTCATTGATAACTGTGAAGCTGCTGGCGTGATCGTCCTCTTCTCGGCTGGCAACGAAGGATCGAGCGGTTTGCGTCGACCAGGCGACCGGGCCACTGACGACTTTACAAATATGGCTGTTGCAGCTGTCGACCCATATAACGGAAATAGCATCGCGAGTTTTTCGTCACGCGGCCCGACGAACTGCACAGGCAGTGGCACCTCGGCCATTAAGCCAGACATTGCAGCACCTGGCGTATCGACTCGATCGAGTGTCCCGGGTGGCTACTCAAGTTATGACGGCACGTCGATGGCATCGCCACACGTCAATGGTGTGATGGCGCTCATGCTTTCAGCAAACCCGGATCTCAGTAGTGAGCAAGTCAAGACCATCATCTATGACACCGCAGTCGACATGGGGTCGGCCGGCAAGGACAACGACTTTGGCTATGGCATGATTGATGCCCTTGCAGCTGTAAACGTGGCACTTGGCACGGTCAGTTTGACGGTGGACTATCCAAATGGTCGCCCATCGTTATTAGACCCCAATGGAGGCACCGAGATTGAAATCAGCATTGGTGGCAATGCGGCCCCCGTCGCTGGCAGCGGCGTACTGCATTGGACAACGATTTCTGGTTCCAATGAAGCAGCCATGATTGATGTCATGGGAGGAATGATTGGAACCTTCCCTGCACTTGATTGCGGCGAAGTCGTGTCATGGTGGATCAGCGTTGAGAGCGTGGAAGGCGACTATGTCGTGAGTCCGTACAACGCTCCATCCGATAGTTGGGTATCAGAGGTCTGGACCGGCATCGAGGTTGCCTATGAAGACGATTTCAATAGTGATCAAGGCTGGACGGTTGTGTCCGGCGCTGGCACTGGAAACTTCGTGCGTGGCACACCCGCTGGAAGCGGGGGCACGCGGTGCGACAATGCATCAGACGCTGACGGCTCAGGCATGTGCTTTGTGTCTGGCAATGCCGATAGCGAAGATATCGACGATGGCTCGACCTCAATTACAAGTCCGTCGATGGACGCGTCAAACGGCGGCATGCTGCAGTATTCGCGTTGGTTTAGCAATGGCAATGACTGCGGCGGCGCTACGCCGCTGGATGATGCCATGGTTGTTGAAGTCAGCGATGATGGCGGCATGAGTTGGGTAGAACTGGAGACCGTCGGCCCTGGTGGAAGTGAGGTTGATGGCGGGTGGTTTGCCAAGGAGTGGGACATCGATTCGATTCCTGGCGTGTCGCCGACGGCCGACTTCCGTATTCGCTTCACTGCATCGGATCTCAACAACCCATCCATCGTCGAGGCGGCCGTTGATGCGATTAGCATCATCAGTAAGTACTGTGATGAGATCGACTGTGATGGCGACCTCACTGGCGATGGCGTCGTCAATGTGGATGACATCCTCGAAGCCGTTGCCGGATATGGCAGTGACTATGACGTTGACGACATTCTGACTGTATTGAAGAATTTTGGAGTCGGTTGTCCGTAGTCCCATAGATAGCAAGATCGTCACGGAGCGTACATGGCACTCGCTGTGTACGCTCCGTTCTTGTATGTTGATGGCCTATGGCACTGACTATTGGAATCTTGACTGTCTCAGATCGCGCGAGCCGCGGCGAGTATGAAGATCGAGGCGGTCCGGCCATTCGGGACTGGCTGTCAGCGGCGCTCGCCGTTGAGTGGTCCGCTGTGCCGCAGATCGTTCCAGATGAACGCGATGAAATCGAAACAGCTTTACGAGCAATGTGCGATCAATCGAACTGCTGCCTTGTGCTCACCACAGGCGGTACTGGCCCGTCACCGCGCGATGTCACGCCAGAAGCAACTGAAGCGGTCTGTCAGCGAATGATGCCTGGCTTTGGTGAGTGCATGCGAGCAGCGTCACTCCAGATCGTGCCGACGGCCATTCTCTCAAGACAGGTGGCGGGTACGCGAGGGCAATCTCTGATCATCAATCTTCCTGGTAAACCCTCGGCCGTGGCTGAGTGCCTCGATGCTGTGTTTGCAGCTATTCCGTATTGCATCGATCTCATCGGCGGCGATCGGCTTGAAACCGACCCGAGCGTGTGCCCCATCTTTCGTCCAGACCAAAGGTCGTGAGTGCGGCGATATCATGCCCACCATGCCAAGCCCGCTGCCAACACTGCGCGACGTCGAAGAAGCCTTTGCCTTTCTCGATGACTGGGAAGACCGGTACAGGTACATCATGGACCTTGGGGCCAAGTTGCCGGCACTTGCCGATGAGGATCGCATCGAACGAAATCTCGTCCACGGCTGCCAAAGCGCTGTCTGGGTGGCCTTGCATGGAGACGGCACGAACATCAATCTGACGGCCGACAGCGAGAGCCAGCTGGTCAAGGGGCTCGCAGCCATCGTCGTCATTGCCCTTGATGCAAAATCGCCCGAAGCATTGATTGCATTTGATCTTGACGCACTCTTTGCTCGATTGCGATTGCATGAGCACCTCAGCCCAACGCGGAGCAACGGCTTGCATGGAATGGTCCAGCAGGTTCGATCTAGGGCTTGTCAACTCGCTCAATAGCGTCCCCGTCCTGATACCTTGTGCAGCATGCACGGAGGATCAAGTCACCGCAAGTCTATCTCGCTCTTCGTACTTGCGATGATGAATACTGCAGTCGTGGTAGGCCTTGAGGGGCTGCCCACGGTCGGCTCATTTGGCCTGTCGCTGATCATCTACTACGCAATTTTTACGCTGATCTTTTTTCTCCCCGTTGGATTGGTCGCGGCCGAACTTGGAGTGGGGTGGCCACATGACGGCGGCGTCTATCGATGGATTCGAGAAGCCCTCGGCGAGCGTTGGGCCTTTGTTGGGGTCTGGTGTCAATGGCTCCAGATCCTGATCTGGTACCCCACTGTGCTCGCTGTGTGCGCTGTTTCTTTGGCCTATGCGATTGACCCCACGCTGCGTGACACCGCCATCTTTGTGGTGGGCTCAAGCCTCGCTGTGTTTTGGACCGCAACCATCATCAACTTCCGTGGTCTGCATTTCAGCGGCTGGCTCACGACGCTCTTTCTCTACTTAGGAACACTGCTACCAGTTGGTTTGGCGATTGGCCTTGCCATGTGGTGGGTCGGATCAGGCCATGAGCCAGCAATTGAAATCAGTTGGCAGGCAATGGTTCCTCAGATTGACTCCATCGGAGCAGTGGTTGGCATTGCGGCCATCTTCTCGTTCCTCTCAGGCCTTGAAGTCAATGCCGTCCACTTTAGACATGTTCGAAACCCACAGAAGTCGATCCCCCGTGGCTTGCTTGTGTCAGGACTGCTTGTGCTTGCCATCTCTGTACTAGGCGCACTCAGCGTTGCTGTGCTGGTGCCGCTAGAAAAGATAGATCTGGCGGCGGGAACCCTGCAAGTGTTCTCCTTCATCTTTGAACCTCTCGGCATTGGCTGGATAGTCAAGATCCTTGCCATTCTGGCCCTCGCTGGCATGGTCGGGCACATCATGGTGTGGGTCATTGGCCCAACCGAGTCGCTACGAGTAGCAGCCGATGACGGACTCATTCCGCCAACCTTTCAAAAGACCACATCGGGCGGGGCTCCCAAGAACGTGATGCTGCTGCAGGCCGTTATTGTTTCGGCCTTGTGCTTGTTAATGCTCTTCTTCGACCTCAACCGCATCTTCTACTTCCTCACAATTGCCTCAGCGCAGGTATATCTCGTCATGTACTTGCTGATGTTCATCTCAGTGATCGTGCTGCGTGTAGTACAGCCCGATGTGCCCCGCGCGTTTGTTATTCCTGGCGGCAAGCCAGGCCTTTGGTTGGTAGCTGGTGGCGGTGGTTTGGCCGCCATGGCAGGAATTGTCATCATGTTCTGGCCGCCATCGACAACGGACATGGCGATGGACTGGATGTGGTTCACCATTCCACTCTTTATTACCTTTGTCACCTTAGTTGCCACTCCTCTGTTGCTCTACCAATTCCGCAACCCGGACTGGCGAGGTCGACCTGGCATGCCAGGTATGGATGAGACCCGTGCTGGCTGGAAGCGAGCGGACTAGTCCTGTGCCCGCCACTGCATGTGTCCGAATTGCGATGTGGTCGGGGCCACGCACTGTCTCGACAGCCCTCATGCGTGCTTGGGAAAATCGTTCCGACTGCACCGTTTGGGACGAGCCGCTCTACCCATGGTGGCTCTGGCATACTGGCATGGAACATCCGGGCCGCGAGGATGTGCTTCTTCATCATGCGGATGATCTCAATCTGGCGACACTGACTGCTCGCCTTGTCGAGTCGCCATCGCCAATTGTCTATCAGAAGCACATGTCACATCATCTTCTCCCAGAGGTACCCCGGGAATGGATGGAGGAGGCGCGTCATGCCTTTCTCATCCGTAATCCAAGTCGAATGCTGGCTTCACTTGCAGCGAAGGTTCCCAACGCCACCCTGCAAGACACGGGCTTGCCCCAGCAAGTCGAGTTGCTTCGATGGCTTGATGCCCACGGTCATCCATCGCCGGTAGTGATCGACTCTGATGATGTTCTCGCATCGCCAAGGTCCATACTTTCATCACTCTGCAAATCCTTGATGGTTTCATTCGATGAGGCAATGCTGTCATGGCCTGCAGGAAGCCGCCAAACTGATGGTGCATGGGCGCCGTATTGGTATGACAGCGTCGTTGCATCAACTGGCTTTGGCCCACCAGCGAACACAGTGGCCACGGTGCCTGAGCGACAACAAGCGATACTGCCTGCCTGTGAGGATCTCTACGACGAATTGGCTGCTTTGCGGCTACGCCTCTAATCAAAGGACATTGTCATGCTCCAATCGTGGGATGAGCGAAACGCCAATCTACAAGTCAATATCAATGGTCAATTAGTGCATCGAGACGCAGCACGAATCTCACCATTTGACTCGCTTGTGCAAGGCGGAGATGGCGTATGGGAAGGGATCCGCCTGTACAAGGGAGGCGTCTTTCGCTTGCAGGCACATCTTGACCGATTGGTGGAATCGGCCAAGGCGATGGCATTTACTGAAATACCTTCGCAAGAATACATGCGTGAGCAAATATGCCGAACAGTTGATGCCAATGACATGCGTGATGGTGTCCACATTCGTTTGACACTCTCACGAGGCGAGAAGATCACCAGTGGAATGGACCCTCGATTAAATCAATCTGGACCAACGCTGATTGTGCTGGCTGAGCACAAGTTGCCTGTATATGACACCGGCGGGTTGTCTCTTGCGACCAGTAGTATTCGCAGATTCCGACCGGACATGCTCGACCCA
>JAQWLT010000049.1 GCA_029247205.1 Phycisphaerales bacterium
ACCCTTTCATTGCCGGAGTCGCCATGAGTACCGCGCGAGGCAAACTCAGCCCTTGGGCCGTGCTTGCGATCGTGCTATCGATCGGCTTATGCCCATTTGTCACAGCAGCGGCCATTCTTGCGGGCTTGTGGGCCCTTCGTGATGTGTCGGTCAACGGTCGAAGCGGACGACGCTTAGCTTGGGCAGCCATTGTGATTGGCATGATTGTCACGCCGCTCAGCGGTACCGCCATGTGGTGGTGGACCGTCCACGTTCGTAGCCCGCTGCTCGCGGGCCCAGTTGCATTGATCGAAGCTGGGCAGTCAGGTGATGTGGCGGCCTTTGTGGCCGCTGGTGGTGGAGCCGGCACTGAGGCAGATGCAGAGGCCTTTTTAAAATCACTTACAAGCCGCTTTGGCATGATTCAGTCGACGCGTCCGGCTGGGGCCTTAGATGAGCAAGTCCCTCAGGATCAGTCTGTTAAACCGACTGCTGCAACAGGGCTGAATCCTGATGGCAATGTTCCCGCCGCATCCTCCGACTTGGGATGGTGGATCTGGGTACCGTACGACACGATGTTTGAACGTGGGGCCGTCACATTGCACGCACGATTCTTGCTCAGCGAGCCTAGTCGCGGGTGGGTGACCACATTCGATCGCTTTGAATTCGATATGCCTGATGGACGACTGCTGCAATGGCCGCCCAGCGACGATGGGGAGTCAACTCGATGAGCGAGTCGGACATCGTCATCAGCATGCGCGACGTCGTGAAGACGTTTGGCGATCAGGTGGTGCTTGATGGCGTGACTTTCGATGTGCGTCGCGGCGAAACCGTCGTGATCATGGGTGGATCTGGCTGCGGAAAGTCGACCACACTGCGTCATCTAGTCGGTTCACTGAATCCAGATGAGGGCTCAGTCGAAGTGTTTGGCCGAGACATCGCGATGCTCGACGAGGCCGAACTCAACGAAGTTCGCAAGCGATTTGGAATTTTGTTCCAATCGGGTGCTCTCTTCAACTCCATGACTGTCTCAGAGAATGTTGGGCTTATTCTTGAGGAGCACACCGAACTCGACGCATCGATCATTGACATGATGGTCAAGATCAAGTTGGAACTCGTAGATCTGCGAGAAGCTGCCGAAAAGTACCCGGCGCAGATCAGCGGTGGCATGAAAAAGCGAGCAGGGCTTGCTCGTGCGTTGGCGTTGGACCCTGAGATCCTGTTCTACGATGAACCAAGCGCGGGTCTTGACCCAGTGACGTCAGCTGCCATTGATCAACTCATCATTGACCTGACGACGAGGCTCGGCGTTGCAAGTGTGGTGGTGACGCATGAAATGGACTCAGCATTTACGATTGCCGATCGAATGGTCATGCTGCACCACGGCCGCGTGCTGATGAATGCTCCTCGGGCAGAATTCGAGCGGCTTCGCGACTACCCAGAAGACCAAATTGGCGAACTCAATGAAGATCATCGTCTGATACGGCAGTTTCTTCGCGGCGACCCTGATGGTCCGATGACGGATCATGGTGCGGGTGGTAACTCATATGCAAATGATCTGTTGGGCATCGATAATAGTAAATTGACCGGCGGGCGATCGGTACAGTCCACACGCAACTCGGCGTCGGGGCAGGGATTCTGGCGTAAACTCTTTAGTTGGCGGGCTGTGAAGTGAGTTTCAATAGAGGGATAGGTTGACATGACTGCTGGACAGGGTGCGAACAACGTCAAAGCTGGTCTGTTTGTGTTGGTGGCGATTGTCATCGGTTTGATTGTGATCTTTGTGCTTGGCGATCTGCGGAAATCTTTGTTCGGGCAGCCGATGAGCACGTATAACGCGACGTTCCCAGTCAGTGATGGGGTTGGCTTTCTTCAAAAAGGAAGTCCAGTGCGGATCGGCGGTATAGCGGTCGGTGAAGTTGCTGTAGTTGAGATCGACGCCACTCAAGATCCACTGCAACAGATTGATGTGACCTTTTTTGTGCAGTCAGACATCGCCTTGTACACCAATGCAACGGCAGTCGTAAAGAGTGGGCTGATTAGCGCTGAATCCTTCATCACCATTTCATCGGTGGGGTGGGATGCGGCTCACCAGACGAGCGACGTCTCGGGCGATCCAGGCGAGCGTTTAACCGAAGACATGATCTTGGCGGGCACACCATCCGGCGGCATGCTGGGGGCTTTGCTTGGTGCCGACGCAAGTGCAAGCGTTAAGGAACTTGTCTCGCGGCTGGAAGAAGAGGGCCATGTGTTGGAGTGGATTATTGGCGCGGATGCAGCAAAGTCCTTCTCTAAGGGCACTGAGACGATTGGCAATGTCTTTCAGCACATGAAGACCGATGGATACGTCATTGAGTGGGTGCTCGGCGAACCGGCCGCGGTGGATATTCGAGAATCGTTGGGTGATATCAAGGAACTTGTTGCTCGTATTCAAACCGACTGGATGGGCACTGATGAACAAGAAGGATGGTCAATGGAGATCAGTGCCCTGCTTGACAAGGGAGGAGCACTTGCTGAGACCGTCCAGATCATCCGTGACTTTATGGCCAAGAACCAGGCGGTCTTTCAAGAGGTCATGGACGATGTGCAATCGGCGGCCAGTGATGGAAGCACAGTCATCGCTGACTTGCGGGCCCACATGCCGCTCTGGAGCGAAAATATCGGCACGATGCTTGCGAATCTTGACTTGATGTCTCAGCAGCTCACATTGCTCATCGCTGAAGCACGCAACGCCCCGTGGCGACTCTTGTACCAACCAAGCACCAAAGAAGTGAGTAATGAGTTGCTCTATGAAGCATCTCGCAACTTTGTATTCGGTGCTGCGGACCTGAAGTCAGCGTCCGCGAGCCTAGACAGGCTGGTCAATGCTCGCGGCGACTCGCTGAATACAGATGCTGCCGATTTTACGCTGGTCCGGAACAACTTGCTCGAAGCAGTGCAGCGGTATGAGCGTGCCCAGAGCCAACTCTCCCAAGTCATTGAAGGCGCTACGAGCCCTCCCCCCAAGTGAACACGCCGGAACTGATCACAGACTCGGCCGACCCGCGTATCGATGTGTTTCGAGATGTTCGCGACCGCGATCTTCGTGGCCGACAGGGCATCTTCATGGCTGAGTCAGAGATGGTTGTTCGCCGGCTTCTTCGTACGCCAGAACAACTGCACTCGCTCTTGCTTTCGCCTGCGAAGTTTGAGCGAATGAAGGATGATCTGCCACCTTGCGTAACGGTTCATGTGGCGGATTTGGCGACGATGGAAGCGATTGCAGGCTTTCATATTCACCGAGGAGTCTTGGCAGCGGGCTGGCGTCCGGCGGAGCAGGATGTCATATTTCAACGCTTGCTTGAACGGCTCACCCCTACTGGCCCGTGTACGGTGGTCGCGGCGTCTGGAATCAATAACACCGACAATATGGGGGGTCTGTTTCGCACGGCGGCTGCGCTTGGTGTGCACGACTTGGTGTTGGAAGACGGGTGCTGTGATCCACTTTATCGTAAAGCGATCCGTGTCTCGATGGGCCATGTCCTGAGTGTGCCGTGGGTGCGTTGCGAAGATCTTGCTGACTCGCTTATGTTGCTATCAAACTATGGGTTCCGCATCACGGCAGCGGAGTCGTGCGAGCGATCAGTTGCACTTTCGCAAGTTGAACATTGTGAGCGACGAGTTGTGGTAGTGGGCGCTGAGGGGCACGGGCTCAGTGAGTCGGTACTCGATGCGGCCGATGAGATCGTCGAAATACCGATGGCAGCTGGTGTGCCTTCACTCAATGTTGTCGTTGCAACAGGGATCGTGCTTGCGCACTGCCAGTCGTTGGCTAGACGCCAATAGGATCTGACACGCCGAGCTCAAACCGTTCGATGCCTGCACCAAGCTTGTTGAGTTGTTCTTCGAGCCGTACATAGCCGCGGTCGAGATGATAAATCCGCTGCACGATGGTCTCACCTCGAGCGACGAGGCCTGCCATCACGAGCGCTGCGGAGCCACGCAAGTCACCCGCCATCACAGGGGCACCGACAAGTTGCTCGCCGCCTTGTACGACGACGGTCGGACCTGAGCGGAAGAGCGTGGCACCCATGCGTGTCAGTTCTGATACATGCAGAAAGCGATCGGGGTAGATTCGTTCGGTGACGATGCTATTGCCTTGGGCGAGGCAAAGCAGCGACATCATTTGGGCCTGCAAATCAGTTGGGAAGCCTGGGTAGGGTTGTGTCGTATAGAGCACAGGGTTCAGTCGTCGCTCGCTTGTGACTTGCACTGTGCAGCGGCGGGGGTCTTGGGCCAAGTCCGTTCGGCAGACGTGCACGCCTGCGACGTCGAGGCGATCGAGCACCGCAAGCAGATTGTCATATGGGAAGTTGGTGAGCGTGGCGTCTCCATTGGTCATTGCCACGGCCATGGCCAGCGTGCCAGCGATAATGCGATCGGGAATGATCGTGTACTCAACCTCGCCAAGTGACTCAACGCCATCGATTTCGATGCGCGGTGTTCCTGCGCCACTGATCTTGGCGCCCATTGCATTGAGCATGTCGGCCAGGCCGGTAATCTCGGGTTCACACGCAGCGCTTTCGATGATCGTGCGTCCTTCGGCAAGTGTTGCAGCCGACATCACGTTGGCAGTGCCAAGTACGGTTGATCCGAA
Organism: Phycisphaerales bacterium; assembly: GCA_029247205.1. Lineage (GTDB taxonomy): Bacteria > Planctomycetota > Phycisphaerae > Phycisphaerales > SM1A02 > UBA12567. Next base: position 4,616 of record JAQWLT010000049.1, read on the forward strand.
GGGGCCACCAAGGAAGATGGTGGTGCCCTTGAGTCGGTCTGCGCGGGCAATGATGTCGCCACCATCAAGTTCGATCGTGGCGCCAAGTGCTTCGAGCCCTCGAAGGTGTAGATCGACTGGTCGATCACCGATGGCGCAGCCACCAGGCATCGATACACGGGCTTCGCCTCGAGCAGCGAGCAGGGGGCCAAGCACGCAAATGCTTGCTCGCATGGTCCGAACGATTTCGTAGCGGGCATGATTCGCTGTTGGGTCAGTTGTGCGGATTGTGCAGTTTCGACCTTGCCCTGTGACCTCGCAACCGAGTTCGCGAAGCAGTTTGGTCATATTGCCAATGTCTGAAAGTGTTGGGATGTCGTGCAGTTGCACGGTGCCCTGAGAGAGAATTGCTGCGGCCATAGCGGGTAGGGCAGCATTCTTTGATCCGTCAATTGGCAGGGTTCCTGAGAGCCTCGCTCCACCCTGAATCCGCAGTGCATCCATGCGTTTCGTCTCCCTTTCGTTCCAGATCCTACAGGCAGTCCCACATTGGGGTCAGATCGGTTCATCGACGCTTTCATCGTTCAGAGACGAATCGTAGGGTCCTATGTGGGAGCGGGAAGTCTATGTCTGGAGTAAACACAATGAGTATGCCTACCAAAAACCTCAAAGCCTGTGTGGCCGTGACCGCTGCTGTGACAGGGCTTCTTATCCCGGCCAGCCCGGCGATAGCCGATGCCCCAGCCACGATCGAATTGACCGGTACGGTGCGAGATTTCAAGGAACGCCGCACAAATGGCGGCCATAGCGACTTTGAAAAATGTCCTCGGAAAGGCTTTGGCCAATATTGCGGCAATATTGACTCCACGATTGGTGCTGACGGGTTACCTGTGTTTGTTGGCGGCGGGAATAAGGTTTACCATCAGGCAACCGACTCTGCTGGCAACCCGATTTGCTACTTGCTGTACGACGCTGCGGCTGGCGATTCGCCCATTACATGGGGCCCCTCCTGCAAAGGCGGCATTAAGTCGAGTTGGACCTTCCATTCGTGGTACCGCGATGTGCCTGGAAAGAATCTTTCCCAGACGCTCTCGCTGACTTTTGTTCAGCAGCCAGATGGCAGTTTTGTTTTCGATGACTCACTTGATCCACTCTATGCACCGCTCGGTGGGTTCTTTCCGATTGACGGCCAGCTTTATGGAAACAGTGGTGGCAATGGTCCAGATCACAATTTTCACTTTACATTTGAGTTGCACACCGAGTTCACATACGACGAAGGCAACGACAACTACTTCCAGTTCATCGGCGACGATGATGTGTGGGTCTTTGTGGACGGCGAGTTGGTGATTGATCTTGGCGGCGTGCATGGGGCCACGACACAGTATGTTGACCTGGATCGATTGGGGCTTGTTGACGGTGAGACGTACGAGTTGCAGTTCTTCTTTGCTGAGCGTCATCGGACGGAATCAAATTTCCGTATTTCGACAAGTTTGCAACTGGCGGGCTCTGGTACGCCATCGATCACAGCAGCCTTTGATTAGCCGTCATGATCGCTAGGTTGACGAGCGATTGAGTGCATTCACACAATCAACAACAGTCGAGTTCGCCATTCGCGGACTCGACTGTTATTTAAAATGGGTGGCTAATACACCTCAACCATGCAGCGTGCGGCTGGCTTGACTCGCTTGATTGTGGCCGCATCCGCTGTTGCGAGGTCGAGCCCTTCGTCAGGAAGTTTGAGGTATTCCTCGGCAACACCCAGTTCTTGCAGCAATCGGTAGATGCCGATCTGCATGCCTTCGATGCCACAGATATAAAGCAATGTTCGATCGCTCCCAAGCACGCGGTGGAATGGGTCGGAGGTTTGGACGATGTACTGATCGACGTACATTCGTCGGCCGACTTCCGGGCGGCTGATGACGGTGTGGTAGTGGAAGTTGTCGTGCTTCTCGGCGAGTTCGGTGAACCATGTGTCGTACATGAGATCAGTTCCATAGGGCACACCGATGACGAGATGGACTTCGCTCTTTCGTGGCCCGTCTGGATGCTCGAGGAGTTCCATCACCATCCCTCGGAATGGTGCAATGCCAGTTCCGGTTGCGACGAAGACGTAGTCGTGTTTCTCTGGCTCGCTTGGAAGCAGGAATCGCTTGCCGGCTGGCCCAGAGACAAGAACTTCATCGCCAACTTTCAGATCACAGAGGTAATTACTACAGAGCCCGACAAAGAGATCATGTGTATCAGATCCTTCTTCGCTGAACTCGTCAATGAGTCGCTTGCAGGTTGTGGAGAGAACATTGCCTTCTCCATCGTCGCCCCAGGTCGGAGCTGAGATCGAGTAGAGCCGCACGGGGTGGGGCTTGCCTTTGTCAGTTTCGCCGGGGGGAATGACACCAAAGGATTGGCCTGCTCTGAATGTGCCAGCGAGTGGTGTGCCTGAAACGTCAATGGCGACGTGTCGAACGAATGAGGCCGACCGGCCTTTGAGGCAAGGGGTTGATTCTACAACGCGCCCGACCACTGGTTCCTTGGGTCGAACCACGTGCATTTGGATGTCGCCGAATTCTGGTTCACTCATGGGTTCGGAGGATACACAGGGCTGCCGAGGCTATGTGGAGTTCTTGAGGGCCTTGCCGAGCGTCTCAAGATCACGCCCACTGGGCGATTGGAAGACCCCGAGATCAAACTCGGGTACTGCTGCAAGCAGGTGGTCGAAGATGTCTGCTTGAATCTGCTCGTACGGAACCCATCGATTGTCATTGGTGAAGATATACAGTTGGATCGGTAGCCCGGTGGGGGTTGGGTCGAGGTGTCTGATGAGGAATGTGAAGTCCCCGGAGGAGTGAATTTTGGGGTGCTGCTTGAGGTAGGCCTCAATGTAGGCTCGAAACACACCAACATTCGTTTGTTGGCGTCCATTGATTTGCATTTGCGTATCGACGCTATGTTCACTGTTCCATGAGTCGATCTCAGCGAGCTTCGTATCAAGGTAGGGCTGGAGGATCGATAGTTTGCGGTATCGCTGTAGGTCATTAGCGCTGACAAATCGCACTGTTGCGAGATCGATATTGATGGACCGTTTGATGCGTCTCCCGCCAGACTCGGACATTGCTCGCCAGTTGGTAAACGGGTTGGAAACGAGGTCATAGGCTGGGACGAGTGAGACGGTTTTGTCGAAGGCCCGCACGCGAATAGTGGTCAGGGTGATTTCTTCGACGTCGCCATCAACGTCCTTGCTTGGAATCGTGATCCAGTCACCGACGCGGACCATGTCATTGGCGGCCACCTGAATCCCGGCAACAAGTCCAAGGATGGAGTCTTTGAAGATCAACATCATGACGGCGGCAACGGCACCGAGTCCTGACAGGAACCACAGCGGCGACTTGGTAAAGATCACGCTCATGACAAGCACGATTGCGACGATGGACAGAACCAACTTGCCCGCCTGCGAGAGTCCAACAGCGGGGATGCGGTCCTGAAGCCCATGTTGGTTAATCAGTGCTTCGCCAACCTCAAGCATGCCAAAGGAAACGCGAAGCAATACCCAGATGACATAGATTTCAAGCAGTGGTCTCAGCCACCATTCAACGCCGTATGCGCTGAATGCCGGCAATGCGATGGCAAGGATGGCAACTGGCAACAGGTGTGAGAGTCGTACCAACACTTGTTGGTCGATGACGGCAGTGGCCCATGCAGCGTTGCTGTGGCGGAGGGGGTGGTGGGCGATGCCGCGGATAAAGGCCTTGCCGATGTAATTGGCAATAACGCAGACAGCCATGACCCCAAGCACGACCAGCAGGAGCGAGGTGAGTTCAGCCAGGGTCTCGCCGAGTCCCCACCCAGCGGCGACTCCCTCAATCCACTGAAAGGCCTCGGTGATCGCATCACTTGCGGCGTTGTCGTGGATCAATTGACGAGAAACAGATGTGGAAGTGGGGTCTGGGGCGGTCATGCTGGGCAACCTATCAGGCATGGTCCACATTTGTGGCCATCCATCAACATGGCAGCGGCACACCGGGCAGGAACTCAGCTGTGGCTATTCATGGGTGTCCAACACTCGCTCAGATCAGCGAGTCAGTCTTCCGGCGGGGTCGCTGAGCCTTGGTCATTCATGACTCGCCAGACGAGTAGCCCCACAGCGATCATGCCGACGGTCACGATGATGGCTGTCATGAGGCGGGTCGTGGGTGGACTGCTGGCTGGCTGTCAGGCAGTTGCTCGAGAAGCGTCTGCACCGCCACCTCCAACTGCGTATCGCGTCCAGCGGCCTCGTCCGTTGGTGTTCGCGGGACCCGTACTTCTGGAATCGCGCCTCGGCTCTCCATGTCTGTGCCGTCCTGTAAGTACCACCCTCGGAATGGCTGCCGCACGCGGGTGCCGTCGATGAGGGTAAAGGATCCGGTTGAAATCACTCCGCCAAAGGTCTCTTCACCCACGAGGGTTCCGCGGCCAGTGGCTTGGATGGCGTGACTAAAGATCTCTGCATTACTGAAGGAATTCTCGTTGCAGAGGACAACGATTGGCCGGCTGTAGCCATACAGAAGTCGACGATCCCGCGGATACGTGTCGGGACGCACGTCCCCAATATTGGCTCCGCGAGGAACCGTGAACGCATGGGCTGGCGCGGTCAGGCTCGCGAGCAAGATGTCCGTTGTGAATCCGCCACCATTGTCTCGGACGTCAATGATCAGTCCATCCTTGCCATGCGCTGCGGCATACAAGTCTTGCTCAAATTGATGAACACTCGGCATGTTCATCCCTTGAATGTGCAGATAGCCAAGCCGACCATCGCTCAACTCGTTCACCGATGCGCTTCGACCGGCGAGTTCGTCGTCGCGAGCAAGCGAACCCCACTCTCCATACGTCATCGGAACAAGCAACGCCGTTCGTTCGGTGCCGTCTTCACCTCGAACGTCAATCAGTGTCTCCTTGAGAACCGTGTCTTCAAGGGCCGCTCGGATGTCTTGTACGACGCCATCTTGCCCAAGCGGCACATCGTTGATCGCCACAATGACATCGCCCGCAGCAAGCCCTCCTTCGTTTCGATCAGCTGGTCCATCAGGCAGCACCCGCACCACTCGGTAGCCGTCTGCTGTGGCCTCAACTTCAACTCCAAGATGTCCAATATCTGCTCGAGGCCCGTTGTAGTCAAAGCCGCCACCTATCCCCGTGTGCGAGCCATTGGCCTCACCGAACAAGTGGTCAACGACCCGGTTGAAGGCCTGGCTCGTTCTAGTTTGTGCGGCGAGGTCTGTATATCTTGCGGAGATGCGATCCCAGTCCAGGCCCTTCATTGTCGGGTGATAGAAGGTCTGCCCAAAGGTGCGGGCGGTCTCCTGGAACTTTTGGCGTTGTTCCTCGGCAACAGTGATCCGCGCGTCGGCATCGATCGGCCATGCCTCGGCGGACCCACCCTTGGCCGGCGCATGCTTGGCCGTACCACCAGCGACGAAGGTGACCGTTTTGCCACCAAGATCCCCGCGGACATTCGACACACGCCCGCTGGTGATCTTCTTGCGGTTCTTGCCGCGGTGGTCTACAGACCAGAGACCCTCGTCATCGCCGACGGTTCCGCTGAACACAATGGCATTGCCGCCGGGCGTGAGATAGAGGTCGTCTTCGGCTCCGTCATGACTTGTCAAACGCCTTGCTCGCTTCCAGGCGGTATCGAGTTTGGTGAATTCAATGATGCCAGGGGCATCGTTTTCATCGTCATCGGTCGCCTCTTCATTGCCCTCATCGTCTGTGTCTGTGTCTTCGTTTGCATTTGCGTCTGCGTCTTCGTCTGCATCTTCATCATCCTGGTCCGCTGCCAGTGGCAAGATCTCCCGCTTGCCTGCGGTCTTGGTGGCCTCTTTGACGTACGCATCCAACTCATAGTCCGTCATATCTTCCAGTGATGGGTCCAGTGGGATCGTCCACACGTCGTATTCCCAGTTGTCGCCGATGCGGTTGCGGTCGCTCAGGAATACGAGCATCTTTCCGTCGGCGGTGAGCCTAGGCGCCCGGTCGATGTCAGGATGCTGTGTCAGATTGACAGCGGCCTCTGGTGACTGCACATCCATCAGCCAGATATCGTTGTTGAAGTCGAGGTCACTCACCGAATACACGATGTGCCGCGAGTCGTGTGCCCATCGAACTTCGGGGGCGTCCCAACTCTCAAGAAGCAGCCGGTCATTGCTGGACTCGAGATCTCGCAGCACGAGGTCACCATTGCCACGTTGATACAGCAGGGATCGGCCGTCGGGGGACGGCATGGGCCGCGAAACGGCTGGCCCAGGAATGACTTCATGCACGTCAAACCGCAGTGATTCTGCCCAATCCTTGCCCGTGGTGTTCTTCTTGTCCTCATCGTCTTTGGACTTCTCTCCGTCTTCCTCTTCCTCTTCCTCTTCCTCTACGTCTTCATCCGTGTCGTCCGCATCGCCGTCTGCGGTCTCGTCATCAGGTTCTTCAGCAGTCACTTCCTCGTCGTCGGGTATGTCCTCGGCGAGGTCATCCATTTCGCTCTGGTCGTCTTCGGGTATGAGGTCATCCCGCGTGAGCGATACGGTTGCTTCCCAAATCCCATCATGTCCGCCGGCATCGCTGGTGAAGTACAGGCTTTGCCCATCCGGTGACCAAGCGATGTGTCGTTGTCGCGCGTGGTCGCGTGTGACTCGTCGCGTTGGGTGATCGTCTTCGACGCTTCGGACGAGTACCTCGCCGCGGGCAATGGTCGCAACTGCCTCGCCCGATGGGTGCATTGCTGCTTCGCCAACCTTGTGGTCGAGTCGCTCGATTCGTCGATCGAGCGTTGAGACATCGCCCGTGGTCGCCAGGTTGATTGGTTGCAGTGTGGCCGTCTCATCGGTGAGATCGAGCAACTGCAGTTCATCCCACACACCGACAACCGCGGTCGACCCGTCTCCAGAGATACTCAAGTCACGCACGCCATGTCCAATGGTGGCATTGCGATCACGGGATAGGTGTGTGCGATTGACCGCAGCGTCAGACTCGATCACCCAGATGTCGTTTTGGCCATCGCGAGATGATCGCATGACGAGCGAGCCATCGGAGCGAATATGAGCCTCTCCGTCATTGCTCTTGGTATTGGTTTGCTGGGTGAAGTCGCCCGAAGCAAGATCAAGTGACCACACGTCGCGGTTTCCACTGCCGCGATAGGCGGGGCGTTCCCATGGCGCGTAGCCACGGCTGAACACAAGCGTTTGTTCGTCGGGCGATAGCCTGGGATACCGACCGAAGGCACCGGTGAGCCGCTGCACGGGCCCGCCATTGACTGGTGCGCGGTACATGCGGGGAGCTCGGTAGATTTCCGGTTCACGATATGAGTGAAAGAGTACGTCTTCGCCACTCGGAGAGAAACCCGAAAGTGCTTCCCATCTGTCCGATGTCGTCACCCGGCGTACCGGACCGGCTGAAACAAGCCGGCCATCTTGCGCAGCAATATTCATGACATAGATGTTGCGGGTTCCGTCGCGGTCTGATTCGAAAGCGAGTTGGCGATCGTCGGGCGAAAATGCGGACCGACCCTCGGTTGCGGGGTGGCTTGTCAGCCTCGTGGCGGGGCCGCCGTTTGAGGACGCTGCCCAGAGGTCGCCGCGGTCCGAGAACACCACAAACTCACCAGTTTGGCTGAGCGACGGATGCTGTGGGAAACCCGGTGATTGTTCGATTTGGCTTGCTGTCTGAGCGGCGAGTGAGATGCCAGCCGACGCTGTAAGTGAGGCCAGAATGTATGCTTGCACAGATAACGTCCTTCAAAATGACCCTTCTCAGGGGTTTGGGGGGGCATTTGTAGCATGAGTAGGCCGCTCATGCATGGCTCAGCGGGGCCTGTCTGCCTTCATTCCACCTCAAACAGGTTCCAAAAAGTCACATAAAATCTGTAAGTTTCGTATTGACGTACCCCTAGGTCTCTGGCACGCTGCTATGTGGAGAGTCTGGCCCCTCCGGGTCAGCAGGAAGTGAAGAGAGCGGGAGAAAGACCTACTTGAATCATTTATAGACGGTTGGCGTCATTGGGCGTCGCGATCGAGATCGTGCTTGTTGCGCGTGAACGAGCCCACCTCGCCAACCAGAGTGCATGCACCCATGTCGATAGCCGCTCGTGAGCGGTTGGGAAAAATTTGGAGCGCGTCAAACGGCATCGGCCTGTTCGACGACATAACCTGTTTGGAGGAGAATCTAATGAACAGGAAGAATAGTGTTTTCGTAGCAAGCGCAGCATTTGCTGCAACCACAGGAATGGCATTTGCTGGATCAGCAACATTCGATATTGCTGGGGTTATGAGCTATGACAGCCCAGGCGAAGCCCTCAACCATATGATCAACTTCGACGTTGGTGCTGGTTCAGAGGTCACCGGCGTAGCATGGGACAATGTTGTCGGCGACGGTCTTGGTGGCCCAAGCTGGGGCAACGAAATGACCATGGGTATGCAAGATGAGGGTACGTCATACGTGTCTCTCAGTTTCTTCCCAGCTGAAGGCAGCGCTACAGCTGGCGGAATCTGGGGACCAGCAGCCGGTGGTTCAAGCACGAACCTGACCGACAATGGCATTGCGTTTACATCAGTCAATGGCAACGCAAGCCTTGAGTTCTATGAAGCCTATGATGATGCAACAGGCGTTGTAGATGCTCAGTACGTTAGTGGTACAATTACTGTCTACTGGACAGAAGTACCAGCTCCAGGTGCTCTGGCCCTTCTCGGTCTTGCAGGTCTCGCCGGCACTCGCCGTCGACGCGCCTGAGACCGTAGTTCACTATGAGTCAACTGGCCGGGTTGTCCGCTTCCACTGATCCCGGCCGTAAGACTGATTCATAAACTTGTTTTTCAGGCATCCCCCCACGAAAGTGGGGGGATGTTTTTTGCAGTGTCTTCTAGACAGAGCGAAGTGAAGCTTGGCGAGTTTGTGCCAGCCTTTGCATAATCAGAACTGGGGGAGATGGCCAACAGAGTATTCAGGGGCGAATGTGCGTGATGGCGTCATTCTTGGCAGTGATTGCCGATGAGATCCGAGACTGCCCATCAGGTCTGTGGTATTCTGAAGGATCTGTCATGTGACGCTCACGCTCTGGGCCTGAACGGTCGATCGAAGCACTTATCAGGCTCTTTTTCTCTCACTACATAGATTAGGAATCCCATTTCTTATGTCTCAGAAGACAATTCTCGTAGCTGGCGGCGGCGGATTTATCGGCGGCCATCTTGTCAAGGAATTCCTTAACAAGGGCCACGTCGTTCGTTGTGTTGACATCAAGCCATCAGATGAGTGGTATCAGGTCCATGATGGTGCAGAGAATGTGATCGCCGACCTTCAAGAGAAAGAAGCCTGCTACGCCGCGTGCGAAGGAATGCAGGAGATTTACCAACTTGCGGCGGACATGGGTGGCATGGGGTTCATCGAGAACAACAAGGCGCTCTGCATGCTGTCCGTTCTCATCAATGTGCATATGACGCTTGCGGCCCGTGACTGTGGCAGCGAGAAGTACTTCTACAGTTCTTCTGCATGTGTTTACAACGCTGACAAGCAGACGAGCGAAGATGTCGTTGCGCTGAAGGAAGAGGACGCCTATCCCGCAATGCCGGAAGATGGCTACGGCTGGGAGAAGTTATTCTCAGAGCGTATGTGTCGCCACTTCCGTGAGGACTTTGGCATGTATTGCCGCGTCGCCAGATTTCACAATGTCTATGGGCCAGATGGCACCTGGGAAGGCGGTCGCGAGAAGGCTCCTGCCGCAATCTGTCGCAAGGTCATTCATGCCAAGCACACGGGCGACCACAGCATTGATATCTGGGGCGATGGTCACCAAACGAGATCGTTTATGTACATTGACGATTGCATCAAGGGTATTCAGGAGCTCACCCACAGTGATGTGGTGGAGCCAATCAATCTCGGCAGCGACGAATTGACCACCATCAATGGACTCGTGGACATGGTCGAAGATATCGCAGGCATCAAACTTGATCGCACGCATAACCTCGACGCACCTAAGGGTGTCAATGGTCGCAACAGCGACAACACGATGATTCAGGATCGCCTCGGTTGGGCACCTGGAATCAAGCTTCGTGATGGCATGGAGAAGACGTACGCATGGATTGAGGCCCAGTACCTCGCCAAGTACGGATCTCAAACCAACGCGTGACCTGACGTGAGCTGTGAGCCATGAGCAACACCTCCGCGAATCGCGGGACCATTCTGCTGCTGACGCAGGTCTATGTGCCGGACCCGGCCAGCGTTGGACAGCATATGCACGATGCCACATCGGAGCTTGTGCGCCGAGGGTGGGGCGTCAATGTGTTGGCGGCCAACCGGGGATATGACGATCCATCTCGAAAGTATGAACGTCGCGAGCAGCGTGATGGCGTTGCCATTCATCGCCTGCCGCTGAGTTCGTTTGGCAAGAGCACTATTCTTCGACGCGTACTTGCAGGTGTGTTGCTGATGGTTCAGGAGATCGTGTGGGGACTCTTCACCCGACGCCTTGAGGCGATCGTCGTGAGTACATCGCCGCCCATGTGTCCGGTGGCGGCGATCATCATCTCGTTTCTTCGCGGCGTGCCGATTTGCTACTGGGTGATGGATATCAACCCAGATCAAGTCATCAGACTTGGTAAAGTGGGGCCTCGTTCTCTACCGGTTCGTTGCATGAATTGGTTAAACCGACGCATTTTGGGTCGTGCAAAGCGTGTGGTCGTGCTTGATCGATTTATGGCGGCGTTGCTGCAAGAGAAGCGAGACATCAGTACCAAGTCGGCGATCATGCCGCCGTGGCCACACGCTGATGCTACAGATCGGATTACGCACGAAGACAACAAGTGGCGAACAGCAAATGTGCCCGATGATGCATTTGTCATCATGTATTCCGGCAACCACGCTGTGACGACTCCGCTCACAACTGTGCTGCAGTCTGCCATGGAGATGGTAGACGACGCCCAATTGCACTTCTTCTTTGTCGGTGGTGGACTCGGAAAGGCTGAGGTCGATGATCTCATCAAGGCGAAGTCTCCGCCGTCGATTCACTCGATGCCATATCAGCCGATGGAGACGCTCAAGTACTCGCTTGGCGCAGCGGACGTGCACTTAGTGATGGTTGGTGATGACATGGTCGGTGTTGTGCATCCATGCAAAATTTACGGCGCCATGGCAGTGGGCCGTCCGATCCTGCTGATCGGTCCTAATCCCTGTCATGCTTCGGACATTGTGAGGGACAACAACATCGGCTGGCACATTCCCAACGGCGATGCCAAGGGGCTGCTTGAGATACTTCGTACGATCCGCGGAACTCCGGAAGAGGTATTGCAGGCGATGGGCGAGCGAGCCCGAGAAGCAGTACGCCGTGAGTACAGCAAGGAAATCTTGTGCGGCAAATTCTGTGATGTAATCGAAGAGACCGCTGGATGAGTCGTAGTAGCACTGGCCGGGGGCATCATTTGTGTTTACGCCATGACGAGTGACTTGTGTCTAGAATCAATCAGTCCTTGTTTGGATGACGAAATAAAGTGACCAGCAGACACGTTCGATTGTGAGCAAGAGTATGCGGAAACCAGCATTTGCAACCAGCCCTCATTCGCTGAGGAATAAACTTGGCCGATCTTTTTGGTGCATGGTGTATGTGTTGACGTTCTACTGGACTCCGCGTCCTTTTCATGCGTGGCGAATTCTGATTCTCAGACTATTTGGTGCAGATGTCCACCGCACAGCGCGTGTCTATCCCAAGGCTCGGATTTGGCATCCGGGGCGATTAAAGATGGCCGAGTACTCATGTCTTGCTGATGACGTTGACATCTATAACGTCGGTGGCGTAGAACTTGGCGCGTATGCGCTGGTAAGCCAGTACACATATTTGTGTGGGGCTACGCACGACCACGAAGATGTGGACTTCCCACTTGTCCCCAAGCCGATTGTTATTCACGCTCGGGCTTGGGTGGCAGCCGATGTCTACGTTGCCCCAGGCGTCACAATTGGCGAGGGCACTGTGGTTGGTGCTCGCTCGAGTGTATTTGGCGACTTGCCCGCATGGCAGATCTGTATCGGTACACCGGCGAAACCAATCAAGGCCAGGGTGCTTGGGCCTGATGACTACTGATCGCTGTATTGGCATTACTCAATTGAGTCCGACCGACAATGTGATTAGGCGGTAGTCTTCCTGACTTATGTGCCGTTGGCTTGCATACTGTGGTCCCGAAATTCGTCTCAGCACGCTGCTGCATGCGCCTGAGCACTCACTGCTGGACCAGTCCAAGCATGCAACGAAGAGTACTTGGGTGGTCAATGGGGATGGCGTTGGTATGGGTTGGTACAAGGGTGATCAGGACCCTGGTCAATACCGCGAGACTCGCGCTGCGTGGAATGATGAAAATGTACGTAGCCTCGCAAGGCATGTGCGGAGTGGCCTCTTCTTGGCTCATGTTCGGGCAGTGACGCGTGGTGTCGTGTCTCGCACGAATACACATCCGTTCTTGATGGGCGACTGGTTGTTTCAGCACAATGGCGACGTTGGCGGGTTTGACACAATGCGACGTGATTTGTCTGACGACATCACCGATCCGTGGTACGGCAGCCGGCAGGGGCAGACCGATTCAGAAACTATGTTTGGGCTGGCGTTGACGCACGGTTTGCGTGAAGATCCGGTCGCTGGAATAACTGGCATGATTCAGAACATTCTGAATTGCAGAGCATCGCATGGTGTGACGGACCCGTTCCTGATGTCAATTGCAACAACAGGTGGTGGCGGCGAACTTTGGTGTGCTCGATTCTCCGTTGGCGATACTGCACCCAGCCTTTACTGGGGGCGAGGTCTTCAACTGCGGAATCGCGATTGCACTTGTACTCAACTAGATGAGCACGCGACCATTGTTGTGTCAGAGCCACTGGATACAGACACGATCGCGTGGCATGAAGTTCCGGAAGGGTCGATTCTTCATGTCACTCACGCTGGAGTGAATGTGCAGCCCATAGTGCTGTAGTTTCCCTGCTTGCTGTAGTCCCACCTCTTGGTGCAACTTCATTCTCTGCGTTCATGAGTGAGCGATTCTTGAATTGAATCACTGCAGCATCGCATTGGTGGAAGATTAAGATCCTTT
>JAQWLT010000053.1 GCA_029247205.1 Phycisphaerales bacterium
AAGGGATTTCCTTAGACCCGTATGTCGAAGTGCAGACGATCGATTTCGATCGCCACAACACACTTCGTCGCAGGGAGACCTGCAACGGGTAGTCAGGACAACCTCGTCCGCTTCGGCGGACAAACACGTCGTGAGACGTGAAGAAGCGTGTATCGACTGTTTACTTGTCTTTGAGCAGGTCTCAAAGGCGATATGAATCGTGAGCCAGGTTTTCCCTATGGGAGTCTGGCTCACTGTCATGCGCCGATGGACTTGCAGGGCAACGGCATTTCTATCTTCTCCTCGGCCACTGCGACAGTCATTCTGGGGCACAAATAGCCCACTGATTGGTCCAAAACTGCTATCCGTGCATTCAGTATTGGTCTCTTCTGATTGGGGAAGTAGACTGATAGCCAGTGGCGGTTGGATTTGGGAGGCATCATGCGTGCAATATGGATGGTATTTGGCGTAGCCGCAGTTGTGGCCACCACATCGCTGGCCCATGCTCAGATCCGTGTTGTGAATTGGAACCTCGCGAAGTGGCGAGGCGTCCCGACGGCGATTGAGTCGGTCATTGAAGCCCTCGATCAAGATGACCACGCAGGCTTTGCTCATCCCGTAACGGTATTCACTGTTCAAGAGGCCGATACGCAGACGTACCAGGAACTCCTCGGCATGCTTGGCTCCGAGTGGTCCGCGGCGACCTATACCAATACCAACGAAGACAATTATGGGGGTGCACAAGCGTGCTTCTATCACGCAGCAACCGTGACCGAGGACCCATCCGGGCACGATGACACCTATACAGAGGCGGGCCGGCGAGCTGATCGTTGGCGATTCACCGTCAATGGCTTTGACGATCCTCCGGTGAGTTTCTATGTCTATAGCGCTCATCTCAAGGCCAGCAATAACTCATCTGCTGAACTTGATCGAGAAACGGGTGCCATTCGCATTGTTGACAATATGCAGGAGTTGCCTGCAAACAGTCGCATCATTGTGACGGGTGATATGAACTTCTACGACAACGCTGAACTTGGTTACCTCGCCTTCCTTGCTGGGGGCCTTCAGGACCCACTGGGCACAGGAAGTTGGGGGGGTGGTAGCAACACGCTCAAGCACACCCAGTCCCCGCGGACCATCCAAGCGGGGGGGCTCGCTAGTGGCGGATTGGATGATCGCTTTGACTTTCAATTGGGCACAGAGAGCATGTACGGCACTGGTGGACTCACGTTGATCAACGGAACCTATCGTTCCGTCGGAAATGACGGCAACCACTACAACGTCGCTATTAACGCCGGCACCAATAGTTATTGGCCCAGTGACATCAGTGGAAGTAACGACTTGGCCCATGCGCTTCACGATGCGTCAGATCACTTGCCACTGGTTGCCGACTACCGCCTGCCCGCTATTCTGGATGCGAGCTTCGGTGGATGTGAGGTGGGTACCGTCTTGGTTGGGTATCCAGTTGCCTGCACGCTCGATCTTGCGAACACTGGTAGCGAGGCAGTGCCTGGTGGGACCGCGATGCTTGATTGGTCCTTTGAGGCTTCTGGTGTTCTGGGTGGCAATGTGTCCAGCGGCTCGCTCGCAGCGGGGGATGCATCGCAACACGAACTTGTTGTGGACACCTCCGTTGCAGGTGTCTTTGATGATGAATTGAACGTGACATCGACTGATGATCTTACTCAGCACGCCCCGGCGACATTGTCCGTGAGCGGGCAGGTATTGCGGCACGCGAATCCATCTTTTGTGAGCGACGTCGACAATGACTTCTATGTCTACTTCCTTGAGATCGATCCGGACAGCGGCGATGTCCCCTTAAGTATTCAGTTCTGGAACTATGGCTGGGACAGCGATCAGTCTCGAATGGACATCGACGAGATCAGCATCCCGGAAGCGCCTGTAACGTTTCTCGGTGGCACATGGAATAATGTAGGACCGTTTGCGGTGTCGCTGCCATTTACAATTGACACGAATGGGCTCGAGCCGGGCACTATTGTGCGTCCGGTGACCATCTTGACAAGCGACGAAGACCTGCCTGGCGAAGACACGAACTCGCTACAGTTCATCTTGAATATCACGGTCCGCGAGCCCGTATCGAGTTGTGACGGAGATGTCACCGGTGACGGCGTTACAGACATCGCTGACTTGCTTGCGCTGCTCGATGGCTACGGCGGTACAGATCCGCTGCTTGATCTCAATCAAGACGGAGTCGTTGACATCAACGATATGTTGGCAATACTGAGCGACTACGGCTGCGCGTGACTTGCGTTTGCTTGCTGCCAGACCTGCGATTCCGCTGCTTCGATAGGCAACACTACAAACTCAGCTGCATCCCTTGGAATCCACCCGTCTTCTCCATTTTGGAATTCGACGTGCAACCACACAGGTTGTGACTCCAGAATACGGAACTCAACTCCGCCATTGATTGGGGCAACAAATTGTGGCGTGTAAGAGTCGGCATTGCCTTTGCGGACCATCACATCGTCTTGAATCAGTACGCCCACAGCTCCGGTGTCACCAAAGAGAGTCAGGGTCACGCTTATGCCGAAGACGACAGCCACAATACTTGTGAGGCCGCCCACCCAACGGGGAATTGCGGCTGTCATGAGGTTTCCAAGGATGAGCACCGTCCAGAAACCAACCCAGCCAATGGCAAAGAGCAACAAGCGTGTGCTGATGGACCATCCATCATGCCATCCTGTCAGTCTTCCAAATAATGCCTGTGTGCTATCTGGTGCAAACTGTGGTGAGACGAGCGAGCGAGCGTGGGCAAGATTCTCGGCCAGTCGTGGGTCACCGGGCATGTACTGTTCGGCTCGAAGATATGCAGCGATGCCCTGCCCAAGATCGCCGGCTTGCACCCAGGCATTGCCAAGGTCATAGAGCAGCGGGCCATTGATAACGCCATCCTGAACAAGAAGTGACCATCGGTCTGCAGCACGCAAGAAGTGTGTGTGTGCTGCGTCGGGGTTGGTGTCCCGCATCGCACTTCCTTCAGCGAAGGCGGTGTGGCCTTGTTCTAGAATTGTGTGTAACTGCTCTGGCGACAATGCATCAGATGCAAGCGATGGCGTGGTCACGCAAACTACAGTGAGCAGTAGTATTTTCAGTAGCCAACTCATCGAAGGATGTCCTCCAACTGCCCGCAAAGTGCAGTCAGTTTTTGGGTGGCAGCATCGCCTGGTTCGCTCACCGTTCCAGCATAAATTCGCTCTTCAAGATTGCGTAACGCCTCATCAACGATGCCGGCCATGTCGTCATGGTCGGCAGTCCGCAAGGCTTCAACTACCTCGGCCCGAGTGAGCCCTGTGGCCGTGAGTCCAAGCCGGTCCGCGATAAATCCGCGGATAGCGGCGGCAATGCCTTCAGGAGATCCATTTGCCTGGGACAAGCGTTCGGATAGGACGCGTGCTGCGCGGCGAGCGCGGGCTCGGTTGGGATCACGTTGGCTGGAGGCTTGACGGCGGCGAATGCCCGCAATCAAAACAAAGGCAAGTGGGGGGGCGAATACCACGCCTGCAAAGACCGCCCCACTTGCAGGAGACTTCCTTGCGAGTAATTGATCTGCGTCGGTGTAATTGGCTAACAGACCACCTTGCACCGAAGTGACCCCGGTCGATGTAGGCGAAGCAAGCGGAGAGACACCGCCAACGTCTGCGGCGTCTACTTGACGAGCACCAGTAACGGTGATATCGATTGGGCGGCTAAAGGCCGTGTCATATGTGCCGGTTTGGGGGTCGAAGAATGTGAAAGGAATGGGGGGTACGAGATCAACGACGCTTGAGGTTGGGCGAATGGTCTGCGTAAAGGTCTTGGTTCTGCCTTTGACAACGCCGCCTGGACGATCAGCTGGAACACGAAAGTGCGACGTCAACGCAGCATCCGCATCGAGCCGCGGGGCCTGCAGTAGATCAAGATCTGCCGCGTGTGGGCCGATATCAGTGATCTTCATTGTCAGCGTAATGGGTTCGCCAACAGTTGTATCCGTATGACTCGCAGTGACATCAAACCGAAAGTCACCCACGGCACCCGCCCATGTTGGCGGTTTGCCACTTTGTGGCGGCGCTTCGACCAGCAATTCGGTCGGTGGTGGTGATGCGCTGACGGTTCGTGACTCTGTGATGCTCAGCGATGGAATTGGATTGAGGAACGAAGTGCGGCCTCTTGCAATTCGAATGGGGTAGGACATCACGACGCGAATATTGGTGAGATCCAGCATGCCTGCTTGAGCTAGTGGCATGTCTATGCGGAGATCAAATGCGTACCAGCGGTCTGGTGATCCCGATGGACTCGCCACTTCGACAACGCTCAGGGCTGGGAATCGTTGCGTAGACACCAGTTGCTCAAGGCGGTCACGGAATGGGCCCCAAGTGCTCTTGTCCAGTTGCACGAGCCGCCACATGTCTGCCGCGGAGAGCGCCCCATCGGTGAGTTGAGTGTCTGCAAATGGCTTGGTGAGGATTCGAAGCGTGATGGGAATGACATCTCCAAGCCACGCGTGGTCAGGGATGTGCAGAAGTTGGGTTTTGAGCAAGTTTTGGTCAGCTGTGGATTGGAATGTCAGGACGACGGGCTCGGCAGACCAAGTGGTGTCGTCGGCAAAGAGATTGATTGATGGGAGGGTGTAGGTTCCCGGCTCGCTTGCTGTGACCAAGTAACGATAGGTCCGCACCGAGTGATTTGTACGGTGGCCATTGACGGAGAAACTATTGTTGACAGTGGATGGGGGGCCGGTCGACGTAATGGTCAAGCCAGGCACGCTCGGCATAATCGGTGGCGTATGCGACTGCACATCCTCAAACAGAAAGTCCACGGTGATCGGTGTATCTACCCATCCATCTCGGCTTGACAGTTGTTGTCGTACAGAACCAGCAATGGCCATTGGGCCCAATACCAAAACGGCCAACGAGAGCCATCGTGTTCGTTTCCATATGTTGCGGCAAGATGCTTCGATGAACATTGGCTACCAGTCCTTTCCACTGGGGGGCGTGCCCGCTGCTTCAGCTTCTTCGCGGGCTTGCCGCCGTTCACGTTGGCGATCACGAACAGCCTGCAGCATTCGCTCGGCTTCTTCTGGCGACAATTCGCCAGGCGTTTGTTTGGCGTCGCTGCCGCTTGTTGATGCTTGCTCTTCTTCTTCCGGCTTCTCAGATGTTGGTTGTTCTTGCTGCTCAGGCTGTCCCTGCTGCTGGTCTTGCTGTTCCTCGGGTTGTTCTAGTGGTTTCTCTTGCGATTGCTGTTCTTCAGGCTGCTCGTGTTGGGATTGGCCCTCTTGCTGTGGCTGCTGTTCTTGGGACTGCTCCTGCTCCTGCTGCTGCTGCTGCTGATCTTGTTGTTCTTTGGACTGATCTTGCTGCTGCTGCTGCTGCTGCTGCTGCTGATCTTGTTGTTCTTCGGACTGTTCTTGCTGCTGCTGCTGTTGCTGCTGCTGTTGCTGTTGCTGTTGCTGTTGATCTTGTTGTTCTTCGGACTGTTCTTGCTGCTGCTGCTGCTGCTGCTGCTGCTGCTGCTGATCTTGTTGTTCTTCGGACTGTTCCTGCTTGTCCTGGTTCTGTTGCTGTTGATCCTGCTCTTGCTGCTGCTCTTCTTCTTGCAGCCGCTGCATGGCCAACTCGCCATTGGCCATGGCTCGGTCCCGAATGGTTTGATCCTGTGATCGAATCGCGTGGCGGTACGCGTCGATTGCCTTGCGGTACTCGGCTGCTGATTCCTTTGGGCTTTCCTTGCTGGCTGCTATCTGGGCCTGCGCATTGCCGAGGTTGTAGGAAGCGGCGGAGGTCAGTGCAGGATCCGATGTATGGGTTGCTTGTTCGAAGGCCGTCGCGGCTTGCAAGAAGTCGCCTGCGCGATAGGCGCAAACTGCTTGATCATAGGCAAGAAGTGGGTCAGGTCGTGCATAGTGTGACTGCGCCCGCGAGAGTGCAGCAGCTGCTTCGCTCCAATGCTCACGCGCTCTCGCATCCTGGGCGACAGCGATCTCTTGGTGAAGTGACAGCGATTCAATTGAAGGGGCCGGTGCCGCAGCGAGTAGCAGCGGAAGTACACACAGTATTACTCGGTTCATATCGCCACCCCGAGCCCAGACTGACCGGCTTTCCTACGACTCGCTGTCTGCGGGGCACGTCGGTATGCGGCTCGCCGTAGTCCAAGTACGCTCTCGATCCCGAGTAAGAGTAAGGACGCGCCGACAAACCATCTGTACCGTGGTACTCGATTCTCAACCATGGCCGACTCGATGCGTTTGCCGCTTGCCGGCGCGATGACGCGATCGTAGACATCAGCTAAGTCAAGATTCGCTGTGCCGGCAGGAATAAATCGGCCACCAGCAGCATCTGCAATCTCTTGCAGTAGCGTCGGGTTCATCTTCGACCACACCTCATGACCCTCGTGAGAGAGGAAGATTCGTTCGCCGCGGACTTGGACTGGAATGCGGCCACCTTCGGCTGCGTCTCCAAGACCGACCGTCCAAATGCCAATACCTGCATTGGCCGCAGCGGCTGCAGCTTCAACCGGGTAGGAGCCCATGTCCTCACCATCGGTCAGCAGAATGACGGTCTTGAAGCCATCTTCGCCGCTTGCGAGTGCCTCTTCAGACAGCCGTAAGGCGTCGCCCAGCATCGAGCCGCCGCGGCGACCGGTGCGGGGAGTGATCTCATCCAATGCAATTCGCATCGAAGCGAGATCACGCGTCAGCGGAACTTTCAACGTTGGCCGACCGCCAAATATGACCAAGCCAAATCGATCGCCGACGGCATGGTCCATGACATCTTGAATGTACTGTTTCGCTCGCTCGAGACGATTTGGGCGGAGGTCCTCCGCAAGCATTGACCGTGACGTGTCAAGTGCGAAGATGACATCGATGTTTCGCTGTGCGACCTGCTCATAGCGGATGCCAAGTCGAGGGTCGAGCATGGCGACGACCAAGAGTAGCAATGCGCCAACAAGCATCACGCTTCGCCAGCGCCGTTGGGTTGGTCCGATGGCACGCACAAATCGAGCATGCAAGTTGGCCGTTGCCAATCCCCGCAAGGCACTTCGCCGTCGCGATGATGCGAATGCAAGCAGCGCGACTGCGGCAAGCACAGCCCACAGCCAGATTAATGAGTCAAGTTGGGCGAATCGAAAGTCCACAGTTGCTCCGTCAGGGAATGGTTCTGTATCGCGTGGAGGCGAGGAAAATTTCAAGTAGAAGTATAAGAACGGGAAAGATCAACAAGGGGGGCATATGAATGCCGCCAAAATGAACTGGCGACACAGCGAGATCGGTATATCGGTAGAAGTGTTCTTCGGCTACCTCGGTCTTCTCCATGGCGTCAATCTCGGCATAGATTGCCGCGAGGGACTGTGTGTCCTTGGCACGAAAGAAGCGTCCGCCAGTTGTGCTGGCAATGGCCTTGAGCGTCTGTTCATCGATGCGTACGCGTTGCTGCGTAATCCGGTCCCGGCCAAATGCGTCCTTGATGGGAAGGGGGGCCACGCCATCAACCCCAACGCCGATCGTATACACCTTGATGCCCAGTGCGCTGGCCATCTTGGCGGCGGTCAGTGGGTCGAGTTCGCTTGCGGTGTCCTCGCCGTCAGTCAACAGGATGACGATGCGGCTACGAATGTCATCGGTAGATAGATCTCCCCGGTCCTTCAGATCATGTAGCCGGCTCACGGCGAGTGCCAGCGCATCGCCAATGGCCGTCCCGGCCCCTTCAGCTTCGGTGGCCGGACGTACCTGTGAGAGTGCGTTGGTAAGTGTTTGATAGTCGAGCGTCATTGGGCAAATGCTGTCAGCGAATGTGCCGAATGTGATGAGGCCGATCATGTCATGTTCGCGGCCAGGCAATACATCTTCGCCAAGAATAAAGTCAGCCGCAACAGCCTTGACCACCTCAAGGCGATCAGCGCGGCGGCCGCCGAGTGTTAAGTCCAGGGCTCGCATGGAACCACTTCGGTCAATGACCAATTCGATCGCAACTCCTTCGACCGACTTGCTTGTACGTTCGTCGCCCTTGATGGGTCCAGCCATGATGAGGGCAAGCATCAGAATTGCGAGCGTTCGTAAGGTGGGGAGTATCCACCTAGTTCGTGCGGCCCATCCATGGGGAATCGAACGCGCCGCTGCTGTGGTTGACCAGGGTACGGCCGGTCGTGTGCGTCTACGCATGAGTCGCCACCACGCAAGTGGTACAAGCGGCACAGCAAGGAGCAACCACCACAACATGTCAGGGAGAAAGGTCAGCATGTCGCCACCTCCCTCTGAGGTTCGAGCTCTGTGTTTGTAAATCGTTGCTCGCAATCATCGATGAACCTACTCGCCTCGGCCATAGCCGCGTGCCCCTGGTCGATGGCAGGTTCGTGTCCGGCAAACTTGACAAGATCTGCGGTACGCAAGAACTCTTGCAAGTGTGAACGCTGGGAGTCAATCAGTCGCGTGTCCTGTTCGGCATCACGCAGGAATTCATTGGTCGTTTTGCGTGGGGCGGCGAGATTGAAGCGACCTTCGATATAACGTCGAACGATGTTGCTGAGACCCGTATAGAAAGCCGCGGACTCACCGCGAGCAAGATCCCCTCGTGTGCGAAGGGAGTCGAGTGCTGCTCTGGCCAACTCTGCGGCCGTTGGTGGGGGGCCCGCGTCTCTACTCATGGTCATGAGCCATAGGGCGCCGCCGATCATGACGACAAGAAAGCCGCCTCCGGTGAGCAGCCAAGGCCACCAAGGTCCACCGGGAAGTTCCATCCATCCGGCAATGTCGTGCATGTCGGATTGTTCAGATTCAAGCGAGGACACGATCGTCAATTGCAAAGGAGCAACCTCGATTGTGCCAGTCATCTCGGTGGTGGCACGGTGGTCGGTGAAGTCAATCGAGAGTTCAGGGAGCATGACTGGTCCGGGTACAAAGCTATCGACCACAAATGTTTGCGTCCATTGCCGGCCGCCGCTTTGTAGTGGGATGTCGGCAGGTGCTTCACATTTCAGTACATGAAGTTCGCCGAGCGTTCCACCCTCACTCACAGCAAGAAGTGGTGTTTGTACATCACACCCCGATTCGCTCGTTGCAATGATGCTGACTTCTATTCGTGTGCCAGCGAGAGCTGTTTCTGGAGTGGCTTGATAGAGCACATGCACTGGGCCGCGTGTCGCTTCTTCGGTGATGCGGGCAGACTCTCCAGTGGTTTCAATTTCACAGCCCAGTGCTGCCATGGTTGCAAGCATTGAAATGGCGCAAAGTGAACGCATCAGTGTTCCATTCTCGCTTCGCGGCGGCGGAAGAAGGCGCTCAGCGTTTCGACGAAAGACTCGCCAGTCTCAATTGGCAGGCGATCGATGCGATGCCGTCGCATCCAGCCGAGGCGACGTTCATCGTCGGCCTCAGCTTGTGCCGCCCATGCGTCGCGAACGGTGGATGATGAGGAGTCGAGCATGACCAGATCGCCCGACTCGGCATCACGAAGTTCTACAAGTCCTACGTTTGGTAGCTCAGCTTCTCGCCGATCACTGACGTCAATTGCAACAAGATCGTGCTTACGGCGGACGACTCGAATCGCCCGCTCCCAGCCATCGTCTTGGAAGTCGCTCACGAGGAAGGAAGTACACCGACGTCGTTGGACGTGTCTGAAGTACTCTAGTGCGCCTGCGATGTCAGTTCCATCGCCCTCTGGCTTGTGTGCGAGTAGTTCGCGGATAACGCGAAGCACGTGCTGTGATCCCTTCCGTGGGGGTACGAACTTCTCGATTCGGTCCGTGAATGCCAGCAAGCCAACCTTGTCGCCATTGCGAATGGCGGAGAAGGCGAGCGTAGCGCACAACTCGGTGACGAGTTCACGCTTGGTTTGTTCATTGGTACCGAATCCTTGCGAGGCGCTCATGTCGACGATGAGCATGACCGTCAATTCACGCTCTTCGCGAAAGACTTTCACGTGCGGCTCGCCGGCGCGAGCTGTGACATTCCAATCGATGGCGCGAACATCGTCGCCTGGTTGATACAGGCGCACCTCTTCAAACTCGATGCCACGGCCCTTGAAGGCCGAGTGGTATTGGCCTGCGAGCAACTCGCTCGCAAGCCTAGAGGTAGCGATTTCGATACGTCGTATTTTTTTGAGCAACTCGGTCGGGATCATGTCCGTCGGTCCGTAGCAGAGTGATCAGGGCACAGCAACGTGATCGAGCACCGCGCGGATCACATCTTCCGATGTTTTTTCTTCGGCTTCAGCCTCATAGGTCGTCGCAACACGATGTCGAAGCACATCCATGGCCAAGTTCTTCACATCCTGCGGAACGACATAGCCTCGGCCATCTAAAAACGCTTCAGCCTTGGCTGCAAGTGTCAGGGCGAGCGTTGCCCGAGGAGATGCACCAAACTCCACAAGTGATGCAAGTTCTGGCGAAATCAACTGTGGCTCACGTGTCGCAAAAACGATGTCCACGATGTACCGGGCAACCTTCTCGTCGAGATAGATTTCATCCACGATGCGGCGGGCAGCGAGAATGTCTTCCGGCTTCATGACGGCAGAGACATTCGGCTGCGTACCGGTACTGGCCATCCGTTCCAGAATCTGTAGCTCCTGGTCGCGGGTTGGATAGGTCACAACAACTTTCAGCAGGAACCGGTCGACCTGTGCTTCGGGCAGGGGATAGGTGCCCTCTTGCTCGATTGGGTTTTGTGTTGCCAGTAGCAAGAAGGGCGAGGGGAGAGGATGCGTTTCCTTGCCGATTGTGACTTGCCGCTCTTGCATTGCTTCGAGCAAGGCGCTTTGCACTTTGGCGGGAGCGCGATTGATTTCGTCAGCGAGCACAATATTTGAGAAGATCGGTCCCTTGTTGACGACAAAGTCGCCTTCTTGGGGGCGGTAGATCAATGTGCCCATGACGTCGGCAGGCAACATGTCTGGCGTAAACTGAATTCGTTGGAAGTCGGTATCGACTCCCTTGGCGAGGCTCGAAACCGCGAGTGTCTTGGCGAGCCCGGGCACGCCTTCGATGAGCAGGTGGCCGTTGGCAAGCATGGCGATCAGCATCCGGTTGAGCAGGGCGTCTTGCCCCACAACTACTTCATGCATTTCACGGATCAGCCGACGAAATGGTTCGCTGGCCTCTTTGACCTGTTGGGCGATCAAATCGACACTCTTCTGGGTGGTAGTCATCGAGCTCTCCAAGGCCGTAGATCCAGCCTGTGTAATCGACATTGAATGCCTCCAAAGGGCGGGGAAAGTCGGATTCACGCCTTTGTGGGTGAAGCCGGACCGCTCTCGAAGGCCCGGTACGAGTGACCTTGTGGCCGTGTTCGGCCGAATAGTAGGGCAAGTTGCAGCGGGGGTCGGGTCATGACCATTGGCGGGATGCGGGGTCTTGGCCCCAGAACCGTGAGAAGTGCTCATAGACCTCCGGATGAGACGCAAGGAGAGGTCTGGGCGCATCAAAGAAGCACTCGGTGACGACAGCGAAGAATTCAGCCACGTTGGTGAGCGCATAGGGGCGGATGACGTCCCGCTGCCCACTGGCCCAGCGATTGCGAAGTGCTTCAAATGCTTCGGACATCGTGCGGTGCCAGCTCTGATAGTGATCGCGGTGCCGCAGCGATGGTGTGCCATTGGTGGAGCCGGTCATCATGTCGACGGTGTGGGCGAGTTCGTGGAAGACCACATTAAGTCCACGCCCAGGTCTGTGCGAGGCTTCGAGCGTGTCCTTCCACGACAAGACAACAGGGCCGTTGTACCAAGCTTCTCCAAGATTGGCTGAGCCCGAATGCACCAGCCCATCAGATCCCACGCGTTCCTGCGACTGCACATAGGCCGCGGGGTACACCAAGAATGTCCGGACATTGTGCAGGTAGTCAGCAGAGTCCAAGTGCAACAGGAGCACCGCGGCTTGAGCGGCGATCACAACTTGTACTCGCTCGCTCATCTCGAGGCCATTGCAGCCTTCCCAGTACTTCTCATCAATCAACACTGCAATGATCTCGCGAAGCCGTGCACGCTCGACCGGCTTGAGCAGCCGGTCGTAGGGCACATCTGCCCGAATGATCTCTTCCCATGACTCAGGGAATGGCTTGGCCATGATCGTCTTGCGATGGTGCTTGCGGCGAAGGTACATGTATCGATGGTGTTCTCAGGATTACATCTGCTACGAGCGTTCAACCAAGCGGTCGATCAGGTGCGTCGACTCAGTAAGGGCTTGCTTGGCAAAGTCACCGAAGTAGGAGGCCACATCCTCGAATGACTTGCGGAATGCATCAGAGTCGCCTGCTCGCACGATCGCGTCAAACTCGGCTGCAGCGGTGCGGAATGCATCCATGACTTCAGGCGTATTGGGGTTGGACATCTGAATAGCGCTGTACAAGTCAGGCGACTGAGCGAAGTGACGCGCTGTCATGAGGAGTTCAAGGTGATAGATCGGGCTGGTGAATCGAAGCGTTTCTTCGATCGACACATGTAGTGCACGCATTGTGCGTCCGACGACTTCGGTTGAGTAGTGTGTGAGTACTTGCACAGCCGCCATGACGCGGTCATGGTCATCGGGTGTGGTTTCAAGAATGGTCAGTCCGGCGGCATCAAGTGTGCCGCGAAGCCAATCAAGCCACGGCGATCCATCCACAACGCGGCCTGGTGTCAGGGCGATGCGTTGGCCCTGCATGGTGTGAATGCCAGGCCCGAACAGCGGGTGCATGCCGATGACGCTAGCCTCACTCGATTCGAGCATGGCGGCGACGGGCGTCCGTTTGGTGCTGGTGACATCGGTGAGGAGGCCGTCGGCGGAGACATGCGGTCCGGCGCGTCGAATGACTTCCTCGGTTTCTCTGATATTGACCGATATGAGTGTGATGTCGGCACTCGCTGCAGCCTCCTCGATGCTCATCGCGGTATCTCGATCGACCTCTAGAATCTCGTGGCCGAGATCGCTGAGAAAGTTGGTGAACAT
Source organism: Phycisphaerales bacterium (assembly GCA_029247205.1). Taxonomy (GTDB): domain Bacteria; phylum Planctomycetota; class Phycisphaerae; order Phycisphaerales; family SM1A02; genus UBA12567. The sequence goes on from JAQWLT010000053.1 coordinate 12,892, forward strand.
GGTGCCCATTCCACCTGCTGCGCCGATGATGGCGATGCGTTGAAGCGGCATATCAACTGGGACGGCGGCATGGAGTTGGGTTTGGCGATTTCGGCTGGCCCACAGAACGAGCCGAAAGAGGTTCTCGATGACTTCCGGGCTCAGGCCACTGCGGCTTGCAATGCTGCGGCGATCGGCAATGAGGGCGGCCTCGCGGCCTGAATCCTTGATGGGCACGCCCGTGGTTCGTTTGACCGCTGCCACCTCGCCCACCACTCGGTGCCGCTCCTCAAGCAATTCGAGGAATTGGTGGTCGATCCGGTCGATGCGGTCCCGGAGTGCCTGAAGTTCGGGCGGGATGCTTTCAGGGCCAGAGCTTGAAGTTTGGTCATGTTTCGTCATAGGGATTGTGGATGCAGGATAGGAGCAGGGCGGGGTTCTTTGTATGATTACAAGACAACGATTCCCCAGCTTTGTTTCAACGGACCTGAATTTAATCAGAGCCCAAGCCAGGACCCCATACCATGACTACATCGGTTGCCACGCTGCAGAGCAGCAGCGCATTTGTGCAGGAATACATTGACATTGTGACTGGTCGAGACCCGCACCAGCCCGAGTTCTTGCAGGCTGTCCAGGAGGTCGTTGTATCACTCGAGCCGGTCCTTGAGCGGCATTCGCAATATCGCGACCAACGCGTACTTGAGCGAATGCTTGAGCCTGAGCGTGTTATTCAGTTTCGTGTGCCTTGGCAGGCAGACGATGGCACCGTTCATGTCAATCGCGGCTTCCGCGTGGGCTTCAATTCGGCGATTGGCCCATACAAGGGTGGCCTTCGATTCCACCCTTCAGTCAACCTGAGCATTCTGAAGTTTCTTGCATTTGAGCAGGTGTTTAAGAACAGCTTGACTGGCCAACCCATTGGCGGAGGGAAGGGCGGTTCGGATTTTGATCCTCGTTGCCGCAGCGATCGTGAAGTGATGCGATTCTGTCAGTCATTCATGACCGAGTTGTACCGGCACGTTGGTCACAACACCGACGTTCCCGCTGGTGACATCGGCGTGGGTGGTCGAGAAATTGGTTTCCTCTTTGGTCAGTACAAGCGAATTACCAATACGTTTACAGGCGTCCTGACAGGACGAGGTCCGGGCTGGGGCGGCAGTTTGCTTCGTCCTGAGGCGACCGGATATGGCGCTGTGTACTTTGCAGCCGAAATGGCGAACACCGAGGGCAAGACTCTTGAGGGCATGCAATGTCTCGTTTCTGGCTCGGGCAATGTCGCTCAGTACGCGTGCCGCAAGTTGATTGAACTGGGCGCAATCCCGGTGACGCTGAGCGACTCGAGTGGTTGGATTCACGACCCTGCAGGCATCGATGAAGAGAAGCTTCAGTTTGTGATGCATCTCAAAAACGAGTGTCGCGGCCGCATCAGCGAGTACTGCGAAAAGTATTCGACGGCGACGTACACCCCAACTGAGTCCGGTGCGTCTTCGAATGCACTATGGGCCGTGCAAGCTGATGCAGCATTCCCTTCGGCGACTCAGAATGAAATCAACGCTGAGGATGCAGGCAATCTCGTCGCCGGCGGTGTTCGTCTTGTTAGCGAAGGCGCTAATATGCCAACAACGCCTGAGGCACAGGACATACTTGTTGACGCTGGAGTTTTGCTTGGTCCAGGAAAGGCCGCCAATGCTGGTGGTGTTGCGGTGTCGGCACTGGAGATGGCACAGGCCAGCCAGCGTTTGCGATGGACGACCGAAGAAGTCGACCGACACCTCCGTCGGATCATGCATGACATCCATGCAGTGTGCCTTGAAGCTGCTCACGCATATGGATTCGAGCGTGACTACCGCCACGGCGCGAATATCGCCGGTTTCCGCAAGGTTGCCGACGCAATGCTCGATCAAGGCCTTGTCTAACCGATTCATGCTTGCATCATGTTTCTCTACACGGTAGTCTCAAGGCACGTCCCGGCTGGAGTGCTCTGTGATTCAGGGTCGATCCGTTGATCGAAGGCCTCATGACGCATGACAAGACGAATGGAGTGAATACGGTGAGCGGTCGTTCATCCGCATCCGAGGCGCGTTGGTCATTTGGTGACCGTGTACGCGTTCCCAGCAAGCCCGAGTGGGGCATTGGCAGCGTGACTCGCGCAGCATCAACCTGCGTAAAGGGCGAGTCATGCTGGGCGCTGACGGTGCGCTTTCCAAATGCAGGCATCAAGACGCTCAATACGTCTGTGGCAATACTCGAACGCGTTGAGGAAACGACCGAATCTGGCGCGGGCGAGGCAGCGGTGGTGATCGCTGAGGCCGAACTGACCGCCGGGGATGAACTTTTTGGTCCGATGGCCAAGCGGCGGGTTGAGGCGTTGATGGTTGTCTTGCCGGAATCCTGCCGTGACCCATTTAAATCGCTCGCTGCTCGTGTCACGCTGACGCTTGAGTTGTATCGATTCAATGATTCAAGTCGAGGGCTTGTTGACTGGGCTGTTGCGCAGACTGGGCTCGATGATCCATTGTCGCGGTTCAATCGCCAAGAGCTCGAGACGCACTTCCGAAAATGGTCCGAGGAGCGTGATCAGCACTTGGCGAAATTGGTTCGGGAAGCCAAGTTCAAGGGTGAGCCAGTTGATCGGGAACTTTCTCGTGGTCCAGCTGCTGCCCGTACAGCGGCAGCACGGACTCGGATTCGCCGCTGAACCGTGCCTTGAACTGGAGAGCCCATGCAGGGGCTCCAGTCCATACAAACATACTAAAAAGTGCTTTAGAAGGGCCTATTGTCACATGTGGCCATGGTTTTTCCCCGCATCGGTGTCATTCTTGAGGCGTGACCACATTCGTTGGTCGCGACAAGAGAGAAGACAGGCTTAGGGAGTGAGGACAATGAAAGAGAACGAATTTCAAGAGCAGTTTGCATCATTGCTGAACCGAATCAGCGGACTACCAGTTCGTGAGCGGGCAATGCTTGTGGGCCTTGCTGAAGATGTTTGTGGGCAGGAGCAGGAGGTTGCGAGATCATTGACAGCGCTTGAGCAGTCGATTGATTACATGCGATTGTGCGTGAAATACCTCGTCTTCGATCTCGAAGCGACACGCCGTGAGAATGACTGTTTGCGGCGTCTCCTGACAGAAGCTGACCAGTCAACCGAACGCGACGAATCTGGTGGGGATCACGAGTCATTCTGGGAAGACGGCTCTGAATAGCGTTGCGTTTCCAAGGGGGAGTACGTTTCCTCTACCCTTGTGGGGATGTGCGGTCGATTCATGTTGTGTAGCCCGGCCAATACGGTCGGAACGATGTTCGGGGTCGACATCGAATTGCTCCCGCCGCGATGGAATATCACCCCAACACAGTCGGTCGCCATTATTCGGAGTGCTGCAAGTGAACGTGAACTTGCCCTGCTTCGGTGGGGGCTGGTGCCATCGTGGTCCAAGGATCTCAAGAGTGGCGCTCGCCTGATCAATGCCAGAAGTGAAACGGTCGGTGTCAAGCCGTCATTTCGCGCCGCCATGCAGTCGAGGCGTTGTGTCGTGCCAGCCGATGGTTATTACGAATGGATGCGGGACGGCGATGTGAAGCGTCCTTTCTGCATGCGTCGAGTGGGCGGCGAGCCCTTTGGGATGGCCGGCTTGTGGGAGTCGTGGACGTCTCCAGTCGGTGAAATTGTACAGACTTGCTGCATCCTTACATGTAGCCCGAACAGGACACTTGCGAGCATTCATGATCGCATGCCAGTGATTCTTGGTGAGGTCGACTTTGATCAGTGGTTGCAAGTCGATCGATACGATGTGCCTGAGGTTGAGCCGCTGATGCGGCTATGCAGCGAAGACTATCTCCATGCGTTCGAGGTCAGTTCGCACGTCAATCGCCCAGCCAATGATGACCAGACATGTTGCGAGCCAATTGTCGGGTGAGTCACTCGGTTTGGGCAATCGGGTGAATAGGGGGCCTTGTCTAAGTATGTTCTGGCCGGGTTTGCGATACTGGATGGCGCTAGTAAACAAGAAAGTCTGACTATGCCCCACACTGCCCTGACGGAAACGGATCTGGATCTGATTCGCATGCATGGGCATGTGGCAGTCGTTGATGATCTCGTGGTCAGCCGTGTTCCGGATAATCCTGGATATCGATGGGGCAACTGCCTCCACCTGCCACGGGCGCCAGAGATCGACCAATTGGATCTTCTGATTCAGACCTCTCGTGAGCTGTTCCGTGACCAACCATTGAGTACGCATGTCATGCTTCGCTGGCATGGAGAACCGATTGAACCGGGGCTGAAGGCAGCTGCGAGCACGCGCGGCATGCAGGTTGACTCTGGTCAGGTGATGTACGCGGATCAGCTCAAGCAAGTCGAGAGTGAAGACATCTCCATTCGGCGACTGGATCTCGATCAGGATTGGACTGAGATGATTGCTTTGAACGTGAGATGTGATCCCGAGGAAATCGATGGGTTGCCCGACTACATCGCCTTCAAGGAGGGACTCCGCCGGGCCGAGAAAGCCTGGATCTCTGCTGGGCACGCGAGTTGGTGGGGGGCCTTCATTGATGGACGTCTCGCTGGGCAAGCGGGAATGGTTCGATGTTCGCAACGACGAGGCCGATATCAGTCAGTCGAGACCCACCCAGACTTTCGTCAGCGAGGAGTTTGTTCCGTGCTGGTATCTACAATAGGCCGTCACGCCCTTGCAGACTTGGAGTGTGATCTACTGTTACTGGGTGTCAATCCCAAGGCAATGGCACTTCACATCTATGCAAAGTTGGGCTTTGCGCTAGGTAAGTGGCAGAACAGTTTGACTCTGCTTGGTTCGAGTGATGCATGAGTCTGGCTTCCACTGGAGTATCTGCCGCAACAAAAGAGCGTCGGACAAGTACGGCGTATGAGCACCGTTGTTGTTCGAAACCACCCATTCAATCAGTGGTTATCCGTGTCATGAAATTGAAGTAGATCATGGCTTCAATTCACTGGTATGAACGACATCCAGTTTCGGTCATTTGAGTGCTACCAGGGCATCCTGATGGGATCATCACATGCCGAAGACGTAGATGAAGACGATGAGGGTGACCACTGTGATGATAATCATGAGGCGGCGTTGGAAGGCCTGTGCCGCTGGCGGTCGCCGTAGGATTTTGCCCGCGATCCACTCGCCGCATGCCGGGCATGACTCCGCTTCATCCCACACTTCTTCCCCGCACGCAGGGCACCAACCAACCTGTGGTCCATCATCCCCAAAGCGGGCGATGTCCTCTGTGGACGGATCTTCGTTTCGTGGCCCTCGCATTTTTTCTCCACCAACCCCTATGGGGCGCTCGTTCGTTCGAGGCGAATGCTCGATGGCACAGGTCGCTGAGGTGACAGCGAAGTTGATGCTCCAGTAGCGGCGTTTGTCACTACGCTTCCAGCGTTGATTGCAACCGGGAAGGTTGCTTCTGGGGCGAATCTTGACCAGCCCCACGGGGCCCATGAGTCAAATGCCGTTGCGGGGTTGGTCGGTCCAAAGGACCATGCCAGAGCGATGCGCCGCTGCAATTGTGGCAATGTGCCGAAGCCAGTCCAACGAGTACGAGGATCAAGGGTGGCGATTGCTTGCTGTCGTAAGACGTCCGGGTCAAACGGAGTCCAGCCACAGCCTGGGAGATATACCTCTGCCCAAATGCCGTACTCATTGGCGCCACCCCACCGGGCACTTCCTAAACCAATGACCGGGCGTGCAGGTAAACCACCTGCTCGAAGCATCGCGACACAAATGCAGACGAGATCCGCCGGTGAACCAGTCCCTGCCGTAGCAGCCGCTTGAGCCCCCTGCACGTCGATGCCACGCAGTTGGCTCTGTGGGCCAATGTTCATGTGCGTTTGGCCGACTTTGAAACGTTTGCATGCATCTTGCACAATGAGTTTCGCAGCCTGAGCAGGAGGGACACTCTTGACGTCATCCTTGGTGAGTTTCTTCACCGTTTCGGTGATAATGGCTGAGTTGGACTCGATGAGTGCGCTCGGTTTGAGCATGGGCATGACCGCTGTAGGCCAGGCGCTCGGCCATGGGATCTCGATGGCCGCCGCGTCGTCAAACTCGCTGGACCAACTTGTTGCAACCGCGGTGACGCGAACTTGCAGTGGCCACACCTGAACCGCTGGAATAGGGGCGGAAATGTCGCCAATTCCTAATGCGTCGGGGCCCTCAAATAGCTCGGTACCTTTCTCGGTGAGTTGATCAGTGCCAGCAATGAGCGTGACCTCGAACCCCGAAGTGTCAACCGCACTCCATGGCCCGTTTACAACCAGTGGCATTGTCCAAGGAGCACTTGGTGTTCCGGCGGGCGAATAGTTGACGGTTACAGTCACTGTGAATCGATGTCGAACTGACTCGGTGCGTTGCAGCGGGCCCTCTGGCGCAATGAGCGGCGGTCCAGCGGGTGCTACTTGCAGCGGTGCAGACATGATGAAGGCAAGCAGTGTTGTCATGAAAGCGGGCTCTTGAAACCAATTCCCAGTACGAGGCTTCCAAAGGTGCGGAGGAACTCGGCTAGGGCGAGGTTAATGATGATGATGGCCAAGAAAGAAGAGACGAAGGATTCGGTTGTTGCGCGGCCCACGCCGGCAGCGCCGGCTCGGCAATTGAAGCCTTTGTAGCACGCAATCAATCCGATGCTGAGGCCAAAGAAGGTTGCTTTGATAAGGCCAGTCGTTGGTTCCCACCAAGTGAGGAACCATGCGGTGTTGTCCCAATACTCTCGAGCGGAGACGCCGTTCCATGCGACCGTGAAGAGCCAGCCACCAGCAACGCCGAGCAAGTCGGAGAAAATAGTCAGGATGGGCGTCATCACCATACAGGCCACTACGCGTGGAACGACGAGCACTGCAACAGGGTTAGCGCCCATGGCGCGGACCGCGTCAAGCTGTTCGGTGACACGCATTGTGCCAAGTTCGGCAGTCAAAGCTCCACCAACACGGCCGGCGACCATGACAGCGGCAAGCACCGGGCCAAGTTGTTTGACGACCGACACATTGATGATCATGCCGAGTTTGTTCTCAAGTCCATAGGCTTGAAATTGTGCAAAGCTCTCGATGGCGAGCAGTATGCCGATGAAACCGCCGGTGATTGCCACTACGGGCACGCTCATGACGCCAATTTCAAGTAGCAGTGGAGCCATGATTCGCCACCGAGCCCAACGTCCTGGGGCACGGATGGTCACAGCAACTGCTCGCATGGCAAATTGTGCGAAGCGTCCGGCGCCCTCGATGGGCATCCGGACGCGACGACCGACATATGCGGCGAGGTCTATGCCGCGGGACGCCGGTGTCACCGGTCCCGCGCCTCGCCGTAACTCATTTCATGGGCTCGTCGAATGCGCTCTGGGTCGTCGTGTCAACTTCGACCACCGTCTCTGTCAAGTTCTCACTCCGCGGAGCAGGAACAAGATAGATCTCAACGCGGCGATTCTCAGCGGTGCCACCAGATGTGTTGGCTACGAGTGGGTGAAACTCGCCATCGCCCGCAACTCGAACGTGGTCAGGCGTGACACCAGAATTCACCAATGCATTTCGCACGGCAATAGCGCGATGGACTGACAGGTGCAAGTTTGAAGGATGCGCCTGGCGTGAGTGCGTCACCGGTACATCGTCAGTATGTCCGACGATGAGTACTTCGAGTGGGACGGCCGTTGGCGACGAGATGATTCCAGCAATAGCCGAGAGCGGACTGTCACTGCCAGGTCGTAGTTGGTCCGAGCCGCTTGCAAAGGTCAAGTCACTCGAGAAACGCAACATGCCGCTCTCTGAGTCGAATGAGATGTGGTCTGGGTTGGACGCAGCGATTGCAGCAAGTGCAGTCTCCATGTCCTCGGGAAGCGTGCCAATCTCAAGGGCAGTCAAGTGCCGAGCAAGGGTGTCGTTGCGAGCTGCGATCGTGTCCCACTTACCGTTGAGAACCTCGTAGTCACCTTGCAGGCGATCGATGTCGGTTCGTGCCTGATCGAGTTCCTGATTACGGCGGACAAGCGTCTGCTCGATCTCACCGCGATTTCGCTCAGCATCACTGAGTTGTTGCACGAGTGAACGATTGACGTTTTGTAACGCTTCGTACTTTCGATTGTTCTGTTCGCCGCAGCCAAGGGGTGCGAGCACTGAGGTGGCCAGAAGGCCAAGAGTCAAACGATGGAACATGATGGGCATCCCTCCAAAGGCCAGTGGCCGTGCTAGGCTCCAGCGGAGCACGCGGTCCGAAGTCGACGTAACTCGAATCGCACGGCCAGTGTATCGGTCTATGGTGCAGGAGGTTGGAGTGAGTCCCAATGATGGCTGAAACCTGTGGAGAACCTGTCCACAATCGCAGATTGATCCGCGCATCGGGTGCGATCGACGCAGCTGGAGTGTCCGCTGCGCCGGCGGTATTGCTGATCGAAGATGGTCAGCTCCGCGTGGTGGGTACGCCTAGCGAGGTCGGTGCGGTTCCCGATGCCGTCGTCGAGGACCATCGAGGTAGCTTGATCATGCCAGGCTTGGTCAATGTGCATGCCCATCTCGACCTCAGTGGCCAAGGTCTATGGCCTCCGGCAGGGGACGACTTTCGTGGATGGGTTGGCCAAGTACGTCAGTTACGGGCCGATTCAACCCCTGAAGACATTAAAAAAGCCGTTTGCCGCGGAATCCAGCTCTCCTTGGCAGGCGGTACCACCTGCATCGGGGACATTGCTGGATACCCGCCTGCGGCATCTATTGAGGCTCTCCGTGCAAGCTCGCTTCGAGGGACCAGCTTCATCGAGTGCTTCGGGACGGGCTCCGGCCAGTCAGCCGCAATCGATCGCATGCATCAACTGCTTGCTGGCTGGGCAGCGGACTCGCACGGTATTCGGGTGGGTATATCCCCCCATGCCCCGTACTCGTGTGGGCCAGAACTCTTCGCTGCCGCTGCCGCCACCGGCCGGCCGGTGATGACGCATCTGGCCGAAACGCTCGACGAAGCCGAACTTCTGCAGCATGGCACCGGCCCGCTCCGCTCGATGCTAGAGCACGACATTGGGGTCTGGGACGCTTCTACGTCAATTGCTGGGATGCACCCGGTTGAGTACGCAATCGGCCCTCTTGGGCAGTGCAGCGGAGTGGCAACGCATTTGAATTGGATTGAGCCCCGACACATTGCCATGCTGGCAGAGACTACGATTTCAGTGGCATACTGCCCGAGAGCGAGCACAGCCTTCGGGCACGGCCCACCCACGCTTGCACTGCATCCATGGCAGGAACTGCGTGCAGCCGGCGTGCCGATTGGACTGGGGACCGATTCACTTCTCTGTCTCGACACGCCTGATCGAATCAGCGTCCTTGATGAGATGCGGCTGCTTGCCACAAGGGACTCGATCGACCCCATGACTCTGCTCGAGATGGCCACGATCGATGGGGCGCGAGTACTCGATCTCGAACCCTCACTGGTGCACCTCGGGCCGGCCGCGGCAGGCTTGATTGCCTGTCCAGCACTTGTAGGGGACCCTCTCGCGATGCTTCAAGACGTCCTCGGACGAACCGAGCCACCCTCCTGGATCATGCACCCAGCTGCCCCGACCACCACGACAACTGTGCCAAATACCTGAAGTTGTCACGATGCACAGGCCTGACGCCCGATATCATCGGGGTTCAGAGTATTCAGAAAGCCTCACTATGAGCAACGGATTCACACCACAACAAGCCAGTCTCTTCCGCTCGGCGGGGCCGTACCCAGTCGAGGCCTATGCCTTTGTGCGGGACGGCCTGTCGCACACCGCAGGCCATGTGCATGCTCAGGCCGACGACTATTTCGGCATGAATCGTCATGTCTCCGGCCAAGAGTTATGCATGGGACTTCGCGACTTTGCTATTCAGCGGTACGGGTTGCTCGCTCGCATGGTGCTTGAATGCTGGTGCATTCATCGCACCGAAGATTTTGGACGCATGGTGTTTGCCATGATCGAGGCTGAACTTTTCAAGCAGCAACCAGACGACTCAATAGCTGACTTCGCAAGTGTGTATGACTTCCGTGAGGCGTTTGATCTTCGTGACATTGAGTCCCGGATCGGGGAACCCACCCCAAGCTGATGCCAAATGGCAGAGGAGACGTCGCATGAGCCAAGGAAGGCCGGAGCGACCAGTAAGCGATCTACATCTCTGGGAGATTCGAAGCATCCGAGATATTCTCTCGGTGCTTGTTGTGGCGGTGCTCTTCTGGCTGGGCTACATCATGCGGGATGTCACGATCCCGCTTTTGGTGGCAATGCTCTTGGCTTATCTCTTTGAGCCACTGATTGTTTGGATGACCAAGACTCGCTGGATTCCCTTCGGTCGAGTTGGCGCCGTGTCATGGCTGCTCACAGGCACCACTTTGATTTTGTTGGTTGCGTTGGCAGTCTTGCTTCCGCGTGTTGTGAATCAGGCTGCTGACCTTATCCATGATGTGCGTAGTGGGGTGGTGCGAACGCGTTTGATGCAGGCGGTAGAGACTCATGTTCCTGAAGAGTATCAATCTATGGCGATGGAACTTGTGACAACGCTGCCCGCGGGATTCACAGAGGGTCCGGGCCAGATTGACGACGCTTCTGTTTCGCCGACCCGACAAACAGAGGCCTCAGACGGCACGTCAACAACAAGCACATCTAGGCTTGCGAAGGCAACTGATATTGCTCAGTCAGCAAACGAACAAGCCAGACAGAGTGGGGTCGACCTTGTAGGGATTGCGAGTCGAACTGGAAGCATGGCGTGGGCAGTGATTGTCGAAGTGATCGCGGTGGGGATGTTGCTCTTCTTGATCCCTTTTTACTTCTTCTTCTTCAGCCTCTGGTACCCGCAGGTTTGCAAGTTCGCGAATAGCCTTATTCCAGAAAGTCAAAGCGGGACCATCATCCCGCTTCTGCATCGAATGGATGAAGCCGTTGCGGGCTTTGTGCGTGGACGAATTGTGATTGCCATCATCATGGCAGTGCTCTACGCGGTGGGCTGGGCATTCATGGGGGTGCCCTATGCCATTTTGCTGGCTATTGTCGTAGGCGCATTCAGCTTGGTGCCCTTCCTTGGGCTTGTTGGCATCCCAGTAGCGATTGTCATGCTCGCCGTTGCGCAGTTTGACTTGCCAGAAGCTCATCGCATGACGTGGTGGGGCATTCTGCTGTGGCCAACGTTGGTCTTTGCCGTAGTCAACACGCTCGATGGATGGGTGCTGACGCCACTCATCGCAGGAAAAGCGACCAACCTCGACCCTGTGACGATCTTCGTTGCTGTACTCGCTGGCGGCTCAGTCATGGGCGCATACGGAATGTTGCTTGCAATTCCAATTGCCGCGTGCATCAAAATTCTATTGTCGGATTTGGTCATTCCGAAACTACGCGAACTTGCAGGACGGATGCCGACCACATCGTCGGATTGAATTCGCCCTAGCGTTTCTTACGGCGTTTAAATCCAGCTTTGCCCGACTTCGTCTTCGTCGAGCCGCGACCCGCTAATGCGCTCATGTCAGGCATGTCACCTGCAGCCATCGCTTTCGCTGCTTCCATCCGCCCGCCCATGCCACTCATGTTCTGGGACATCTTGCGGATCATTTCGAACTGCTTGAGTAACTTGTTGACTTCTGGTCCGCTCGTTCCAGCACCTCGAGAAACTCGCCGCACTCGTGACTTATTCATCTTGCCAACGTCAGCTCGCTCGTCCGCAGTCATTGAACCAGCAATAGCCTCGACACGGTCGAATTGTCCATCGTCAAGATCAACGCCCTTCAGCATCTTGCCCACGCCTGGCAGCATGCCGAGCAACTGCTTCATATTGCCCATCCGTCTGAGCGAACGAAGTTGCTTCAAGAAGTCATCCATTGTGAACTGGCCCTTGGCCATTTTCTCAGCCAAGTCTTCGGCCTCTTGCTCGTCGACTTCTTCTCGAGCTTTCTCCACCAGCGACATCACATCGCCCATGCCGAGTATTCGACCGGCCATGCGTTCTGGGTGGAAGGCCTCGAAGTCATCAAAGCCCTCGCCGGTCCCGATGAACCTGATCGGCGCGCCAGTTACATGCTTGACTGATAAGGCAGCGCCGCCTCGCGTATCGCTATCCAACTTGGTCAGAATGACGCCGTCAATTGGTAACTGCTCATTGAACACGGCCGCTGAATGCACGGCATCTTGACCCGCCATTGCGTCTACCACAAGCAGTACGTGATGCGGGCGGATTGCAAATTGAACGCCCCGCAACTCTTTCATGAGCGGCTCATCTATGTGCAGACGTCCGGCGGTATCGACAAGCAAGACGTCATATCGCTCGGCTCGAGCTTGTTTGACAGCACGCTGGCATACTTCAACCGCGACGCCAACAGCTTCGCCATATGCGGCGCACTTCTCGGGTTCGCCGTAGAAGCCAACTCGGGCCTGTCCCTTCCCTTGCTCGGCAACCCGATCAACGCCAATCCGCAATTGTTCAACCGCAGCTGGTCGTTGAAGATCGGCGGCTGCGACAAGAACGCTTCGGCCGTTACGTCGCAGCCATGCTGCGAGTTTGCCGCAGGTTGTCGTCTTGCCAGTGCCTTGCAAGCCGCACACCATGATGACTGTTGGCCCCGGGTCGACCGCCGCCAAGTGCTCGCCGACAGGTCCCATTAACTCGACGAGCCGGCGGTGCACGATTTCGATCATCTGCTCACCAGGGCGGAGGCTTCGCAGCACTTCTTCGCCCATGGCTTCGGCCTGTACCTCGTCGCAGAAAGATTCAGCGACCTCCAAACTGACGTCTGCATCAAGCAGGGCAGTGCGGACATCTGCCATGGTGTCGCGGACATTCGAATCGGTGATGCGTCCTTGGCCGGAGAGGCGTCGGAAGGCGTCGGTCATCTTGTCTGAGAGGGTGTCAAACATGGACTGCGCAGGGTACCTAGCGGTCGAGCCACGCGAGCAGTTTTGATTGGGGCCAAGCGTTGATGCAGTCGGCGGCAGTGACTCGTCCTCTGCGTCCTGTCAGTACGCCATAGCGGAGGAAGTCAAAGTGTTCAGCGGCATGTGCATCTGT
>JAQWLT010000062.1 GCA_029247205.1 Phycisphaerales bacterium
CGAACCAAATGCCAGTCTCGCCCTGTCTACAGACAGCGCCGGTCCAAGCATGTCGCTGATCGATCAAGATGGCCACACACTGACCGCTGCCGCTGGTCGGCTCACTGTTGGTAATGCAGACGCCACAGCGGACCTGCGACCCAATGCCATTGCTGTTGGCGATGCCGAGAAACCCGTACAACTTCGAGCCGATGCAGGCGATGGTGAATTCCGCGTGGGCGAGCAGGCCATGCGTCTAAGCCCACAAGGCAAATGGTCGATTCAGAGCGGTCCGCAAATGGTCTTGCAGACTGCCACGATCGACGGAATTGCCTCACTGCAACTCCACTCACCCGGCGGACTGGCCACCCTGCAGGCAGGTCCAGAGTCAAAATTAGATCTGATGGGCGCCGACACCGAGTCAGTCACGCTTGCCAGTGGCCCCGACTTGCCCATCTTGCAAACCAGTGACTCCGCCATCCGAATGCACGCCAGCGCCGGCGCCGGCTCGCTGCGACTTGGCGGGGGCGAGGCAGGCGGTGTTCGACTCAGCGGTGGTGTGGACGGCATGCGACCGGCAGTCGATGTACTTGCTCCTGGCGATGTGCGAGTTGCAACATTGAGTACCGGCCGAGATGGGCTTGGCCTCTTGGCCGTCGCGGATGCAAGCGGCACACCAGTTGCGGTCCTGCATGGCCTTAAGCCCGGCCATGGACGACTCGCCGTGCATGGGCCACATGGATTGTCCATTGCCGACTCGGCCCATGATGGATCGCCGTCATTCTCATTGCAGTCCCTTGACGGCCAAACGGTCGCCGCAATGGCCGCAACGCCGCGCGGCGGAGCATTGAACTTGATGAATGCAGACGGCACGCCCGTTGTCCTTGCAGGCGTCACAGCCGACGGCCCAGGCGGCGCCGCTGCATTCCAGAATGGCGAGGGCCACACAGTCGTCGCCGCAGGCAGCACTGCAGAGAATGTCGGACGCATCGTGGTCGAGGATTCTCAGACGCCGTAGCCAGCGATCAGCCTTCGCTGATCTGCACGCCACCATCTTCATTGATGATGGCCACGTCAAGTTCTTCCAATGCAGCGAGTGCTGCATCTTGTTCGGCACGCTTCTTGTTGGAGCCCCACCGACCTTGGAATGATCGACCGCCAATCGCGACGCCGATCTCAAAGCACTTGGCATGGTCTGGCCCCTTCTCATCAAGAACGCTGTAGATCGGCGTTGATGAAAAGCGATTCTGAGCGACCTGCTGCAGCACACTCTTGAAGTTATGGTGATGACCCGACTGCACAGCTTCCTCGATGCGAGGCTTGAGCGATGCCAAGATAAAGTCCTCTGCGACGTCGAGCCCGCCGTCTACATAGAGCGCCCCAATAATCGACTCCCACACAGCTGCTGCAACGGAGGATGGCAACTCGCGGGCCGTGGCCATGCCCTTGCCGAGCACAAGCAATTGATCAAGGCCCATCCGCTTGGCCTCCTCAGCGCAAGTTTGCCTGCTGACGACCGAGGACTTGACCTTGGTCATATCGCCTTCCAGCAGTTCAGGATGATTGCAGTGCAGGTACTCACAGACCACGAGCCCAAGCACTGCGTCGCCGAGAAACTCAAGACGCTCATTACTGTCATGGCGAGAGGCCGCCGTGGAGGCGTGTGTCAACGCACGATTGAGAATGCTCCGGTCGGCGAAGTCGTACTCAAGAAGGTCCTCTGCACTGGTGAGCGTCGCTTCGTCCATCGCGGTCATCTGCCCATCCGCCGCTTCTCAGGGGGATGGCTCCTCACATGTCTGAAACCGGCCTCCAGCATCAAGATGGGAGGCATGGAACTGAAGGACAAAAAGCACGATGCCTCGCCCTCAATCGCCACGCGAGGACGGGGTGGCCCCTTGGAAGAGGCCGTCCCGCCCGCTCGCGACCGCTTCACTCTACCACCCAGAACGCAAAGGTGGAAGAATTCATTGATTCTGCTAGGATGCTCGATTCCCCCGCGAAACCGTTTGAGGCGACGTGCCTCAAACTGTGTCAGATCTGCCTCGCCCTACTGCGAGGCCCAAACCACCGAGGTCTCCTGCCATGGCAATGCACTATCCAAGACGCGTGAGCAAGATCAAGCGAGTCCGCATGTTTGGCTTTCGCGCGCGAATGAGGACCAAGGCTGGCCGCAAACTGATCAATCGCAAGCGAGCGATCGGACGTCGAATCACGCCCGATATGTGATTGAGCCATACCCCTTCTATGACCATTCTGTGAGCCAGAAGTCCGTGAGACTTCTGGCTCACTGTCATTGATTGCTTTGACAGTACGCCCATTCAGGAACGCGAAAGTCGATTCACGATATTCGCCGCAACCACTTCTGCGGGCCCATCAGCCTGGATCTCAATATCAGCCGCGGCGGCGTATTGTTCGAGCCGATCGCTCGCCACATCGGCTGCTTCATCGATCGGGTCACGACCAGTCAGCGATGGCCGATCGCCAATATTCGCGACAAGCCGATTACGTAAGACGGCCTCTGAACATCGCAGCCACACCGTGACCACTTGCTCAGCGCCCCGCGCAGCATGCAGTACATGCATCGCCGGATCAATACACGCAACACCTCCGCCGGTTGCGATCACAACATCGCCACCAATCAGCGAAGACTCGAGGGCAGCCGCTTCAGCTTGACGCCAGGCTGCCTCACCAGCAGTCTCGAATACATCTTGAATCGACTTAGCTCCAGTCAATGCAAGTGCTGTCTCATCAAGATCGATGAATGCAAGGTTGAGAGAGGAAGCCAATAGACGTCCGACAGTGGTCTTGCCTGCTCCACGCGGACCGATGAGCAAAATGGGGCTGCTCACGCAGTAATCTCTACGCCGTGGCCATCTACCTGCTTCGTTTGAGCAACCAAATGGATCGACTCGATTGATACGCCGAGCGCCGACTCAATCTGTCCGAGCAATGCCTTCGGCACTGCAGCCTGCAATGCAGCATCCAGTTCATGTGGAAGATCAAGCACTCGCTCATCGCCACGAACATGCACGTGGGTATGTGTGTCACAATTCCCGTCCCAACGTGCCACACCCCCCAGCGAAATGACGCAACAAGCGAGACCAGCTGCTTGCAAAGCCGCCAGCGTGTTGTAAACCGTTGCTTGGCTGACTCGATCAGCATCGGACGATACCAAACGGTGCAGTTCATCGGCAGTCGGATGGCTACAACTCGTTCTCAGCGCCTCATAGATCAGCTCACGCTGGGGCGTGTAGCGAAGCTTTCGTTCGGCGAAGATGTCGCGAATCGTTGCCATGGGCCGATGCATGATAGTCGGTACAAATGAAGTGCCATACGATGTGATTGGAGCCCCCTAGACCATGCAAAGCCCACTTGGAATTGTCGATGCCCTTGTACTCGGTCTTGTTGAGGGGATTACCGAAGCCCTGCCAGTGAGCTCAACAGGCCACCTTGTGGTCACGGCCTCGCTGCTTGGCCTGGACGAGCCAGCACAAGTACGCCAGGCCATGGACACGCTGCTCATCGTCATTCAGGGCGGCGCCATCCTTGCCGTGCTCTGGTTATTCCGACAGTCGATCGGATCGATGATTCGTGGGCTCCTCGGTAAGAATCGCCCAGGCTTGCAACTGACGCGGAATGTCGTCCTCGCCTTCTTACCCGCCGCTGTACTGGGACCACTGCTCGATGACTGGATCGAGACTCGGCTCATGCAAGCGGGACCAGTCTTGGTCGCCTTGGCTGCTGGCGGGCTCGTGATGATTCTCAGCGACCGACGGCTTCGACGCGACGCCAACCCCGATCGTGATCTATCTGGCGAACAACTGACTGTGAAGGCCGCACTCCTCATTGGACTGCTGCAGTGCGTTGCGATGTGGCCTGGGACAAGCAGACTGATGATGACCCTGCTTGGCGGAATGCTGGTCGGCATGCGACCGGCTGCAGCCGCTCGGTTTTCATTCCTTCTGGCACTGCCCACGATTGGCGGCGCCACCGTCTACAAACTCCTCAAGAATGTCACTGCCGATCACGCGAACATGTTTGAAGTACTCGGCTGGACACCCATCCTGATTGGCATACTCGTCGCAGGCGTTGCGGCCCTCTTCACCATTCGCTGGTTGATGCACTATCTGTCCAGCCATGGACTCGTCGTCTTTGGGTGGTATCGGCTTGGATTGACTGCAGTGCTCGTCAGCTTGATTGCAGGGGGCGTTGTGTCGATTGGACCAGCGGATGCGGCTCAGTCAGAAACTTTGACGACACGCCCGCCCGCGCCGATTGCCAAGACCCTCGGCTGATCGCTCGGCCCTCGCACCGATACGTTAAAGAGCACGCCACTCGGTAATACGCCGGCTGGTGCTACCAGCGGGCGAACCGCATGGAATGCATTCAACCCCTCAACGGGTTCCCATACACCATTTCGTCGCTCAGCGAGTCGATATGAAACCTCCAACGAGGTCGGATTGACGGTGACGCGCCAACCCCACTGGCTGCCACCGGCATTGATCACCGGACGCTGAATGGCCGAAACAGGACGTGGCCATAACGTGCCGCCAAGCACCCACGCAAGCAGGGTGGCCATCACGATGAAGACCATGATTCGAAAAACCAAACTGCGAAGCCCAAGAGCAACCTGTCCCATGGCTACAGCGTAGCAAGTCGCCAGTAGGTCAGTCCCCTTGCAACGCCTCCACGAGCATCGCCTCGTCCCAAGTCTCGATACCCAGATCCTGAGCCTTCTTGAGTTTCGACCCAGCCTTCTCCCCGGCGATCACTAGATCAGTCTTTGTACTGACTGATCCGCTCACCTTCGCCCCCATCGCTTCGAGCCGTTCGGTCAATTCCCGGCGACCGAAGGACTCTAATGAACCGGTCAATACAACGCTGCGTCCGGCCCATCTCGAGTCACCCGCCACCGACGACGATGAACTCAGATCGACGCCAACATCAGCGAGCCGCTTGAAGACATCGCCACCAGCCTGCGAGTGCAGGAAACCGTACAAAATCGCTGCCGTAATTTCGCCAAAGTCTGGGAGTTTCTCAAAGTCAGCCTCATCTGCTGCCATCAAGGCCTCACAGTCTCGATAGTGACTGGCAAGGATTCGTGAGCCGGTGCGACCAATTTGGCGAATGCCAACGCCTCCAAGTACAGCGGCAAGACCACGACTACGGCTGGCATCGATGGCGGCAACGAGTTTTTCAGCCGCCTTTGGTCCAAATCGTTCAAGCGGGACGAGGTCTTCGATACGAAGGCGGTACAGATCAGCAAAGTGCGACACCAGGCCCGCCTCAACAAGTTGATCGACAACCTTCTCGCCCAATCCATCGATGTTCATCTGACCGCGACCGGCGAACCACGCAATACGCTCTCGCAGTTGCGCCGGGCACTCTGGGTTTAAGCAATACAGACGCGGTCCCTCTGGACCGACTGGGCCTGCACAGGCTGGACAACGCGCGGGTGGCTTGATGCTGATCTCACTTCCATCGCGTGACTCCAATATCGGGGCCAACACCTGAGGAATAATCTCGCCGGCCTTCTCTATCAGCACATCGTCACCGAGGCGAATGTCCTTGCGGCGAATCTCTTCAATATTGTGCAGCGTTGCGTGCGAAACGGTGGTGCCAGCCAACTGAATTGGCTCCATCGTCGCGCGGGGCGTCAGCGTGCCATTGCGTCCAACCCACCACTCCACCTCCAACAGTTTGGTTCGGCCCTGCTCGGCCGGGTACTTGAAGGCGATGCACCACCGAGGCGATTTGCTCGTTGTGCCAAGTTTGGACTGGGAGGCAAAACTGTCAACACGAACGACCATTCCATCCACGCCGTAGCCAAGATCACCACGCACATCGTTGAATGCTTCGATCAATGAAACCATCTCTTCCAAATCATCAGTCGAACGAAGCTTTCCACTAACCGGCAAACCAAAATCCGCAATCAGTTTTTGGAACTCGGCGTATCCACTCGCGTGCGCACCTTCCACTACGCCAACGCCATGGGCCGTGAACGCCAACTGCCGATCCGCCACAATAGAGGTGTCGAGTGACTTCAGTGTTCCGGCTGTCAAGTTGCGAGCATTGGCGTAGAGCGGTTCACCCTGGGTCTCTCGCTGAGCATTGACCGCTTCAAAGACAGCATTGGGCATAAAAAGTTCGCCGCGGACTTCAAGCACCGTCGGCGGCTCCCCAGAGAGTCGAATAGGAATGGTGCGAATGCGTCGAGCCTGCGCGGTCACGTCGTCGCCGTGAATACCATCGCCACGGGTGACGGCCTGCAGCAGTCGACCAGATTCATATCGGAGCGAAACGGCGACGCCATCAATCTTTGGATCGCAACTCAGTACAGGCGTCGCCTGCTCGAGCGATGCAGTGATTCGAGCATGCCATGCCCGAACATCATCGACGGTGTAGGTATTGTCGATTGACTGCATGGGCATTGCGTGCTCGACCGCCTTGAACGCATCGATGGTGCCGCCGCCGACAACCCGAGTCGGGGAGTCGGCGTCCCATGCCTCGGGGTGCATTGATTCCAGATGCTCAAGTTCTTTGAGCAATTGGTCGAACTCGCTGTCCAACATGGTTGGCGATTGGAGGACGTAGTAGGAGTGATTGGCAGCCCGCAGCAATATTCGCAGCGAGTCAATGCGCTGAAGATCGTCACCCTCGGACATGTATGAATTGTACCTGCCATATGAAGGTAGATGTGCGGCCGCTATCATGGGCAACCAATGCGTCTATTCGCCCTACTCGCCTCGCTTGCGTTCACCGCACCAGCTGCCCTTGCTGGATTACAGCAAGAAATTGGATCGGCCATTACAGCAGCTGGATATGAAGCCCGAGTGGTCTCGGTCGCCGTCCTCAACTGCGATTCGGGGAGTCTTGTGGCTGGGATCGCGTCATCAACGCCTCGAATTCCAGCGAGCAATCAGAAACTGCTCACCAGCGGGCTCGCTGCCCGCGAACTTGGCCGCGACTTTCAGTTTCAGACACAGCTCCTACAACGAGGCCATGATCTCATCGTCGCTGGTGACGGAGATCCGGCCCTTGGCGACGAGCACCTGCTTGCAGACATGCACCTTCCAGACGGTTCAAATTTGACAGCGACTGGACTGCTCGACATCTGGGCGAATGCCGCGAAGGAAGCGGGCGTCACCCATGTTGATTCGCTGATTGTGGACGACCGAGTATTCGACCGTGACTGGCGGGCTGCAGGCTGGCCAACTGATCAACTGCAGTGGTGGTACTGCGCTCCGGTGAGCGGACTGAATTTCTCATGCAACACGATCAACTTTCGCTTCAAACCCGGCGATGGACGTGTCACAGTCAATTCCTCTCCACCATGGGGAGGTGCCCGTGTTATCAATAAGTTAAAACCAGCTAAGTCAGGCCATGTCGTACATGCTGCGCACGATCAGCTTCGCGGCGAAATCGAGCTCAAGGGCAATATCGTCAAGGATGCAACGCTCGAACTCTGCATCGAGTCGCCCCCTACGTCCTTTGGACTCATGCTTGCCGATCGACTCGCCCGCGTGGGCATTACAGTTGATCGCGTACGACTCGCCGCCGCAGAAGACCCGCCCCCAGCAGGCACACCCATCGCACCGCCAATCGTAACCTCGCTTGAGACCGTCATGCGGCGATGCAATCACGACAGTTACAACCTGTACGCTGACGCGATGCTCAAACGTATTGCCCACGAACGCACCGGCCGACCAGGCTCATGGAAGGAAGGCAGCCGCATTCTGACCCGCGCAGTGGAACTCATCACGGGGACTGATACTGGGCTACAGATTGTCGATGGCGGCGGAATGAGCAGGCTCAATAGCATCTCCGCCCGCACAATGACACAGTGGCTGTGCAGTTTCGATTCCTCAAATGCCAATGACGATTTCTTCATCGAGTCGATCAGCCGGCCGGGCGAGGGCAAACTTGCCAAACGGTTCAAGAGTGTCGACTTGCATGGCGCTGAAGTCCGTGCCAAGACTGGATACATCCGCAATGTCTACACGATGAGCGGGTATGTGACGTGCAATGACGGCGAACGATATGCATTCTCAATCTTGATCAATGGGGCTCGAGGAAACCGAAATCCAAAGTCGCTGCAAGAGCAGATCGTTGCGGTTATCGCTGCTCAGGGCTGCTGAGTTGCTCCTGGCGAAGCCCGTTCGATCACTTCGAGCAAATGCTTCCACTCACCAATCGTAAAGCGGTCCACTCTTTCCAACACAGTGCCATCGGGGCCGATGATGACTGTCGTCGGAATGCCACCAATACCCCACGCCCTTGTCAACTCGTTGGTTAAAGCAACGAGCGTCGGGAAGAACACAGGTTCCCCAGTCCAGAACTTCTCTACTACTGCCATTCGTCTTTCTTCAGACGAGTTGCCCTCCATCACATTCACACCAAAAACGCGGACATCAGCAGCATTGCGACCTGTCGCTTGATAAATCTTGTCAATGTCTGGCAACCCCGCTCGACATGGAACGCACCATGTCGCCCAGAAATCAAGCAAGACGATCTTTCCGCGTAGTGACTCCAATGACACTTCTCCCCCGCCGATCATCGGAAGCACAAAGTCTGGAGCCTGATCACCAACTCCGACATACACACGTTCGACGACGTCGGCCTGAAGAGCGGCAATGTCTGTGACGACACGCCGATTGACTAGGCTGATTGGTTCGTCAGGCACTGAATTCACGGCCACTGCGGCGTAGCTCGCGGCGTAGGCAACCGCAGCACTTCCAACCTCGCCCGGAACTGCCCGACGTGTTGCGTGCACAGAACGCACGTGGTGATTGTTGGCATCGAGTACAACCGTTGCGTGTGCATATCGATCGCTCAAATCAATCGCGATGCTGCCGTCTTCTTGCACACTCATGCCAATTGGAATGGCTTGATAAAGAAGCCCGCCAGTCAAAGAAGCGAGCCACTGCGTGTATGAACCGCCTTGCCATGCGATCAAGATCGCTGGAACCGGTGCCGAATCAGCCAGAACCGATTCAATCGAATTCAATAGTGATTCACTCACCGGCACGTCAACGACTCGATCCGGCACGACATCCAACTGTGCAAGGAGATGACCATTGGTCGACTCCATGCGAAAGCCGGATCCAAGCCACTCAAACTCATCATCTACTCGAGATACAATGGTTTCTTCACGAGTCAGCTCATCCTGTCCGCGGGCCAACACATGGGTCACCATGAAGGCAAGAGGAGCTCCCGAGTATGCATTCATGGACGCTTGCAGCGCAGTCTTGGCGTCGGCATTTGCGGTGATCATCGACAATTTTGCCGGTTCGGTTGCAGGCTCAGGGCGATCACAGCCTCCACCAAATAGAGATCCAATCAATGCCGCCATCATCAACTGATTTTGTTGCATTCTCATACTTCCTCCATGCCCGGCCCCTGCAGAGTACTGTCTGATTCAAGCGTGCTTCGCATCAATAGTTGGCAACGCTCTTGTGCAGGGCCGTTCTGTTTTACATCGTGGGCCAAAAGTTCGGTGATGGATTGCTGTAACACAGGATGCACTGCAGTTGGCGCGATCTCAATCAGCGGAAGCAGCACAAAGGTGCGTACATGCATGCGTGGATGCGGCACAGTCAGTCCTGGCTGATCAATCAGTTTGTCGGCCCACAAGAGCACATCGAGATCGATGGGCCGGGGACCGCGAGGTATTGCACCGTCACGGATTCGACCCATTTGTAATTCAATTCCAAGCAGGATGGCCAAGAACTCGCTCGGTTCGCAACTCGTTCGCACTGCAGCCGCTGCATTGACAAATGCGGGCTGCGCGAGCACATCAACGGGCTCACTCTCGAGAAGCGTGCTCACGCGAATCACATCCACATCAGGATGACGATCAAGACGCTCAAGCGATTCAAAAATAGCGCCCACACGATCACCGAGATTTGAGCCTAGCCCAATATGCACGTCGACTGTCATTCTGGCCACTCCCACAACAGCGGCGCATCATCGCCCGTAGCAACCCAGCGTACCCATTGCAACGCAACATCAATCGTCCCAGTACGGATCCGATCCCGATCGCCGGGCACAAGAATGCGACGCGCATGAACACCTTCGGGCTCAGCAAGACCAAGCCAGACCGTTCCTACAGGCTTCGCCAAGGTCCCGCCATCTGGCCCGGCAACTCCACTTACTGCAATGGCGATGTCGGAACCCGCTCGCTCACGGGCCCCAGCAGCCATTGCCTGCACAGTTTCGCTGCTGACAGCTCCGGGTTTGTCTTGTCCAAACAACCAAGACGGCACTGCGAGCTGTTCCATTTTCATAGAATTGGCATAGGTCACCCAGCCACCTGCATACCACGCGCTTGAACCAATAACACTTGTTACGGCAGATCCAATTCCACCACCAGTGCACGACTCCGCTGTTGCCAGCGTCCACTTGCGTTTGCAAAGCGCATCCCCCACTGCTGTGAAGAGATTATCTGCGTCTTGCGGAAGCACAAAGGGATGAAGCCGCTCATACACTTCACCCGCAAGTGAATTGATTGCAGCGGCGTCAACGTCTTCTCCAACCGGATCGATTGCAATTCGCACCACCCGGCCACCCACTCGAATGCCAAGCCGTGGCCGCCGCGTGCGGTCGAGTAAGTCGCCAAGCAGGTCAGCTGCTTGCACCTCGGTCAGACCTACCGCCCGCACTTCGGTTGGTGCAAGAGGCGTATCAGTGGGTGATAAAGCGGGCAGCACGTGTCGCCTAAACATCGACTGCATTTCGTTGGGCGGACCCGGAAGCCACCATGTTTGCGCAGACAAAACCATTGCATGAAGACCTGGCGCTGTGCCGCAATCGTTCGTGAGAAACGTTGCTGACGGTGGACGCTTTGCGACGATTGACCTTGCCTCGTTCACCGGAAGCCTATGCTTGGTGCACCAGCTGCGAACAACCTCGAGCGCAACGGCGTCGTCAATCACTTCTCCCTTGTCGATGAGATCTGCAAGTGACCAACGCGTCAAATCATCCGGGGTTGGCCCGAGTCCTCCAGTTGCAACCACGATATCTGCGCAACGAGCGAGCCGCTCCGCAGCAGCGGCAATATCGGCCCGCTCATCACCGACAGTTTCACCCGCAACAGTTCGAATGCCGATCTCGGCCAAGGCTCTGCAAAGATAGGCCGCGTTGGTGTCAACAATACGACCACCGAGTAACTCATCGCCGATCGACAACACTGCCGCTTTCACTGTGTGCTCGTTCCATTCATAACTTCTGCAAACTTTGCGCGGAAGAAAGCCCCAGCGTTTCGGCGATAGGCTGTGACTGGATCTGATTCTTCATCCCAGTAGCCTTCGCCAGCCCATCCACCTCGCAACCAACCCGCCTTGAGCGCAGCCCGATCCGCAGGCGTATTGAGCGTGAGCACCTCTCCATCTGGCCGCTTGACATCCGGCATGGCGTCAAATGCACGAAGCATCGCACTCAACTCAGGGTCTGATACGTCATCGGCGGTAATGATGCCATACGCATCGAGTGGATAGGCAGGGTGCGTGATGATGGCCCTCCAAGCATTGCGAAGTGAGGAGCGTTCATCCATCGCCATCGCCTGCATCAGCGGGGCAATGAAGGCTCGCATGGCTCGATCGGGATGCTCTGGCGTCGCGGCATTCTGAAATGGATCGACTTGATCAAGAAACTGATCAAAATATGTCTCGTACATTGACTCCCGCACAGGTAATCGGCGAAGAGCATATTGCCTTGGCCCAAGTTCACCAGGCCCCCGATGGGCTGGTGCAAATTGCCAGAGTGCTTGACCATTGTCCGATAGCGTAAACTCGATGAATCTCGCCGCAAGTTCTGAATCAGGTGGATTGGCGAGCATCGACACTGGATCTGGATCAAGTGTCGTTTCGCCAGGCGGATCCACATACACAATGCGACCACCCGCCCCATTGTCTGCGAGCGCCTGTTGCTGATAGCGACCGAAGAAATCAATGCACACACCCATCGCTGCATCTCCCGCTGCGACGTCGGTCGGCCCACGCAATGAAGAAGCAGAGAATGTCCGCGCATTCGCTGCAGCGCGACGGAGAATCTGCCAACCCCTCGTCCAGCCAAGCCGTTGCAAGATGGTCTCAAAAGCTGTTGTCACCGAACCCGACTGAGCCGGATTCACCATGGAGACAGCCGATTCAAGCCTCGGGTCAGCAAGATCAGCCCATTGGTCGGGCGGATCGATGCCGCGCGCATTGAGTTCATAGATATTGGACACCAGGCCGAAACTCGACAAAGCGGTACCGAACCAGTGTGCGTCTGGATCCCACAAATGGGTGCCGGCGACCTCTTGGCGGCCATAGATTTCAACCAAATGATCAAGCGAAATTGGTGGCACATCGCTGATTCCAGCCGACGCATCAATCACCCAGTCGCCCTCAGCATTTTGGTGCATCTCTACTTGCACGACGCCCGCAACAGCTTTGCCAGCCTGCATCGCAGCTTGCGGATCAGATACGCCGATGCCAACGAGCCACTGAGTAACCGCCTCAGTGCTGAGCCCTGACAATCGCTTGGTGGCGCCATCCTTCAAACGGCTGTGTTCGTAAGATCCGCCACCAAAGACTAAGTCGGCATCACCGCCTGGCTGTCTTCCCTGTTCGATTGCTGCAGTCCACTGGGCCAACAGCATACGCCGAATTTCGCTTGTCCCACCTGGGACACTCCAGACGACATCGACCCGGTCACCGTACATTTGCTCGTGCCAATCTTCAAAAGCAAACTTGAACTCGTAGCGAATCTGTTCATTATGCGGCGTCACAATGACCAATTTTCGGTGCGCCTCATTGCCCACGGACTGCTCGCTATGAAACAGTAGCGGCAAAAGGAGAACAAATACAAAGAGCGCGACCACCACGCACTCCTTCCATCCAATCCATGATGGCTTGAGTGACATCAACGAAGTCTCGCTACGCGACCGGTTTCGTCCGCCAACGAATTTGCGGCTCTGGACACAGCGTCAGTCCATGACTCGCCAGCGCAAGGTTCCGCGTAGATAACTGAGCGACTTGCCGTCAAGAGCGCCCCGTGACCGTCATCGCCGCATAGAGGGGCACAATCTTCTACACGGCCGCCCTGCGCACCAATGCCCGGCACGAGAAACATCACGCCAGGCATGCGACCTCGCAGCAACTCTGCTTCGCTCGCGTGCGTCGCGCCGACGACAGCACCAACATCAGACCACTTGTTCTTGCCCATTCTCGTTTGTGCCATATCCGCAACGAGGTCGGCCATGGCCTCGCACATACGACGACCATCAGCGAGTTCAAGACCCTGCACTTGGGCCGACCCGGGGTTAGACGTTCGCACAAGAACGAAGACGCCCCCGCATTCAAGGTAGGGCTCAATCGTTTCGGTACCGAGCCAAGCGTTGACCGTCAGCCAGTCTGGATTAGCACCGGATCGATCAAATGCCGCAGCTGCATAATGCGCCGCGCTAATTCCAATATCCCCACGTTTGGCATCAAGAATGACAGGAAGCGATCGAGCGTGGGCTTCTCTGAGAATGTCATCTATGACCGCCACGCCTGCGGGGCCGAAGCGTTCGTAACAGGCCGACTGCACCTTGAGGCAGGCCACATGCGGCGAAACAGCCTCGAGTACCCGCAGCGAGAACTCCGCAATGGCAGTGACAGGATTTGACTGATCGATGCCCTCTGGCAGTCGGGCGAGCACCGGATCGAGTCCGACACAGGCATTGCTCCCCACGCGGTCCATCGAGTCGATCATTCGATCAACTGGCCCGGCTGCGTGCTGCGTATGAGTAGTTTCCATTGTCTGCTTGCTCGAGGGCTGCATGATAACCGCCCGGTGCCGGTACCCTCCGCTTCCATGCAGCCGCCACAGAAACTTCATCTGGATCTCCGTGATGGACTCATCGTGAGTTGGGAGGACGGCCGCGAGTCCCACTATCCAATCCCGCACCTCCGGCGATGGTCTCCATCGGCCGAAGCAAGAAAAGCTCGCGAGTCTGTTGCACGCAATCCGCTGGCTGTCCTACCGAGCAGCGCCAAGTCTGCTGACGAGTTGATGGCAGTTTCCATAGAGCGTGTTGGCTCATACGCAGTTCGAATTATCTTCAACGATGGGCACCGCACCGGATTATATTCGTGGGAATGGCTGTCGCAGATCGATCCAGCTACGATGAAGGATGCCTCCCAGTGAGCAGCACTGTGATTGAGCAGATTCAAGGCGTTCCATCATGTGCGCCCGACATCCCTACAGGCGACGCTTGGTTTGGCCGAATTGTGCCGGGAAGCGACACATCAAGCAATGCAGTAGCGCATGTTTCAAATGTCGAATATGTTCGTTGGCTTGATGAGGTCGGGCAACAACATCTGGCCAACCTGGGATGGACGAGCGATGACTTACTTGCTGCAGGCGGCCTATGGTTTGTTGCAAGGCATGAAATTGACTACTTACGAGAGGCCTATGCGAACGAGGAGCTGCATGTTGCCACATGGGTCCGTTCGCTCAGGCGGGTGAAGTCATGGCGGGACACGATTGTGTGGCGCAGCGACGATGATGGCCCGTCCATCGTTTCAACTGCATCAACTCTTTGGGTCCATGTGGATCTAGAAAGTCGACGGCCAATAGCACCCCCAACTGAAATGGCCCATAGGTTGCACGCTGTATCCAGCGGGGCAGCACCAACATGGCGAGTACGAAGCTGATGCATGTCATACTCGCCATTGACCACAATCGCCTACAAGATGACCGGCCTGCGCTCGCAAAGATTGCCCAAGGACTACTTGAAGCGGGGATCGAACAAACACACGTGCTTGGATCGCCGAAAAATGGCGAACCAATGACGCCCCTACTCGAAGACATCGATACGCACTCGACGATCATGCCTCCCCGGTGGGGATATCGTGCAGAAGCAGCAAGTGCCCTATCACCGCTCATCTCCCGTCGTCCGGTTGACGTCTTGTGTTGGAGTGGCGAGGGTGCTGCAGTCACTGCGCGTGACTTAGCAACTCGCCTTGAGATTCCGCTCGCCTGCGACACATGGCGAGCTGAGCAGATAGATAACGCTCATCGTCGGCCGTATGTTGACACGTGGATTGCACGCAGTATCGCCATTGCTGACGGACTACGATCGATCCTTCGCCATGGGACTGTCATCACAGCGCGACCCCCAATTGAATTGCCTCCATCAATGCGTCTGCCAGACACTCGGCCTTCCATTGTCGTGCTCGATCCGGGCCCGGGCAAACACAAGGATGCGGTATCGCTCCTTGAAGCCTTGGCAGCAGTCTTGAAGCAGCGGCCAGACGCCGAGGCCTTCTTGGAACTTCGCGGTGGAACTTCACATCGACTGTGGCGAATTGTGTCCAAACTTGGCTTATGCGAGCGGGTCACAGTGCTGAGTCACGTCGGCATGCTTGGACCATTGGTAGCAGGCGCAACGATCGTGGTATCGCCCGATCCAGCCGGACCTGCAAGAACACTCATCCCCATGGCGATGTGCGGCGGAGCTGCCATGGTGTGTGCTTCGAGCGAGTGGGAAGACCTCCTCATCCCCGATCAAACCGTCCAAGTACCAGTCAGCTTCGATGCCTCCGGCTGGGCCGCTGCTATTGGGGGGCTGCTTACGGATCCCCTCAAGCGACAGGCCATCGCCCAGGCGGGTGAGCAGGCAGCAAGAGCTGAATGCCGCCCAGACACTGCAGTTGCTGCCTGGATAACAGCAATTACTGCTTCGGCCGAGTCAGTGTTGTATCCCATTGGCACACAATGACAAAGCACCTCTCAACCACATTCAAAGCCTCTCCGAGGACTACAGAATGTGATGAAGGGTCAAATAAACTTCATTGAGTACCCCACATCAGGCCGAATCTGATTCGGTCTGGTTGAATGAATTTACTTGTCTTTCTCCCCTCCCCCCCGTTTCGGCCATGCGTCGGGACGGGGGTCTTTCATGACTCGCAGGGCAAGCGTGGCCACTCACCAACATCGCCAACACTCCGGGAGTGCAGTGATAAGGCGGCTTGTCACTTGAAAATCGTTTGATCGACAGGGGAGACGATTACATAAGGTCGCGGAGGATTTCGAGGCCCTTACGCAGCTTGTCATCTTGGCATGCGAAACTCAGGCGGATGTGCGTGTCGCGGGAACTAAATACGCCCCCTGGAATCGTCACGACTTTCTGTTCAATCGCCAGCTCTGAGAATGCTGTTCCTGTCATCCCAAGATGCTCAGGCACCTTGACAAAGGAATAGAACGCGCCCCGACAGTCCGAGATGTCCGTCACCGGCCCGAGAATCTCTCGCACCATGTTGCGGCGACGCTCAAAAAGGTTCAGCGTCTCGCTCATGTCAATATCAAAGGCCCCCACCAATCCCGCCTGCGCCATCGACGGTGCACAGACAAATGAATATTGCTGGAATTTGCCCATCTCCGAGATAAGCCATGACGGCCCAGCGGCCCAGCCCATTCGCCAACCGGTGCAGCCGTACGTTTTACCAAAGCCGCGGATGAGCAGCATGTCTTGGGTGTAACGAGCAGGACTCGGACTCGGACCGCTGTCACTGCGGCCATCGGCAAATGTAAACAGGTCGTAAATCTCGTCGGACACCAACATAATGCCACGACTCACGCACAAGTCTGCAAGGTCTCGCATTTCATCATCGGTCAATACCACACCAGTGGGATTGCCCGGAGAGTTAATTAACACGATCTTGGTGCGATCGGTAATGAGCGGCTCAACCCTTGCCGCGGTCATCCGAAAGTCGTCGTAGGTGTCGCACGGCACAATGGTCGTGCCCGTCATCGGACCGAGCGTGGGATAGACCACAAACCATGGGTCCGGCACAATTGCTTCGCATCCCGCATCGCAAAGCACCATGAACGCAAGCAGCAGTGCTCCGCTCGTACCGCTGGTTACAAGCAAATCACTTGCGTCGCTTGATGTCATGTCCCATCCAACATCAGATGAAACATACGAACTGATCGACTGGCGAAGATCGTCCGCGCCCCCTGTCATCGTGTAGCCGTTTCGGCCGTTCCGAATGGCCTCTACGGTCGCATCGCACAATAGCTTCGGCACGGCAAAATCGGGTTGGCCGATTGAAAGGTTGATTGGGTCAATCAATCTTGCCCCAAGCTGAAAGGCGCGACGAATGCCTGAACCGTCAACGCTCTTGGCACGTGAACTGAGAAGACGTTCAGGATCGATCACTCAGAGTGCTCCATATCAACCAAGACGACCACGCCACACTTTGCTCAGAAGCGACAACGTGGTCAACTAGGTTCGCAGACTCTTGACGACAACTCACGCAAGATCCAGCGAGCGATCACGACGCAGATGGGGTTTCTTCATCGGTGGTCGCTTCGCCATCGGCACCTGCTTCAGCTTCTTCCTTCTTCGGCTTCTTCGCCACGACGGCTCGATTACCAACCTTGACGATGCCGATGGGAGAATCCTTCGCTGGATCGAACTCGCCTTGATCTGTCAGTCGGGCAAGCCGCTCGTCACGGGTCAAGACATTGCGATGCTGGTTGAGCCCGGCGGGCTTCGTTTTTAGACTTCGGTGCTGGCTCATGGTGATTTGTTCTTCCGTTGCTGGTACCTATCCTCGAAGGCCGACTGCCGTCCCGACTCATGCCAGAGCCGCCCAATGGCAGCAATCTTGGCATCGATCGCCTGAACAGCAGGATCGGACATCCGATCCGAAAGCAGTCCAGGAAGCGCGACAACCTTCGCGGACCGAGCATTGTGACTCAAGACGACCGCAACTTCAAGTCCCTGTTGCCTGCAGAACTCCGCAATTTCTCTCGCTCCCTGCAGACGCGTCTCCGCGAGCACGAAGTAAGAGAGCCCTGGGACCCTTGGATCGCCCTCCACCACTGCTGCAGGAGGGGGCGAAACCGCCGCAGGGGCCGACTGAACTGGGGCAGCGTTGACGATCGAATGTGCCTTTGGCTCGACTCGTGGTGGGATCGCCAACGGGTCAGCAATCACCCGGACCTCGGACTCGGTCACCATGTCCAGACGAGCTTCTTCAGCCCCGGCCCCACGACCGGCCCACCAAGCCACCAGTACCAAGCCAACTCCCCCCACCAAGATCATCGCCACAAAGCCAAATGGCAAACGCAAACTGCTCCCTGGCGTCACGCGACGAGGCGGCACGCGTTGTTGGGACGACTCCTCACCGGTGGCCTGCACACCCTGCCCCTTGCTGTCAAGCCTGGACTGGGCTACTTCATACAAGGATGGACGCGATCCACGTCTACTCATTGACTCACCTCCACCATTCCAATGACGCTGGCCATCGCCATTCCACCGGCGTGTGAGAGCGAAATTGACCACTGTGAAATGCCACGTTCAGTGGCAAGTGTTGCAGTATGACCTTGCAGAGAAACAATCGGAGCACCACCCTTCTTGTGCATTACACCGACATCCGTCCAGGCTGTGCCACCAGACCATCCGCACTCGAGGGCCTTGAACAAAGCTTCCTTTGCCGCAAACCTCGCGGCATATCGCTCGGCTCTTCCCCCCACCGACGCTTCGGCATAACGACGCTCATCCTCGGTAAAGACCCGTTCGATGAACCGCTCACCATGCGTTTGAAGCATCGACGCAATGCGGTCGATTTCGACAATGTCCACGCCATGCACCAACTCGGTCATGCCCGGAGTGTATCGCTGGAAGAAGTTCAGGTTGATGGCCACACTCGGCGCATTTCACCTAAGGCCGTTCGCGGATCAGCGATAAAGCGTACATCCGCTACAACTCCTCGCTCCGGGGATGCCACTTCACAGGCCGCCCGATACGCCAGAAGGTCAAGCGAGCCATTGACAGCTGGCACTGCCCGCCTCCCCTCGACCAAGTCGCTGAGCCGGACCGCTGCCGCCGCATTGGCCGCCGCTGGCACAGGATCAAGTTCCTTCTCCAGCCAACGAGGAGGGTCTATGCATGCGATGAAACCCGCCGGGATGTCCCCAGTACTCGCCACGGCAATGGGAACGGCCTCGGCATCGCCCGCCATACGGATCGCATCGAGCGTCGACTGCTCGAGCTGTGACTCGGGAAATTGAATACTCACCGGACATCGTCCGAGCCCACCAGCAAGTTTGCAGGCGGATGAGACCGCATCGATCGCCCGATCAATGGTGGCTACATCGGTGTAGTGAGTCGGCGGAATCCACAGGTCGATTCCCGTGACTTGCAACTCGGCTCGCCGAAGAGTGACCTCTAAATCACGCTTGGCCGATACGCTCATTTCTCGCGGGCGAAGTCCATTTACTCCCGAAGCCGACAACTGCACTGCAGCAAAGCCGATGCGTGCCAACCATGCAATCTCGGCCCTCAAATCAGGGCCAAGTTCAGCCACGGTGGGCGCAAGTGGTGTATTCGGCCGGTCCATAGATCGCAAGGATAACCGTCTCCGAGCAAAACACCGTATACCGTAGGCTGAGAACCAATGGCCACCATCATCCAAACCACACTCAGTTCGACACCCGTTGCTCCCGAGGGCTTCCAATTGCTCCCACAGGCAGGGGCCGAAGTCGTCTTTCTTGGAATGACCCGATGCGAGATCCACCCAAGCCATGGTGTCTTGCAGCATCTGGACTATGAAGTCCATACCTCCATGGCCCCGCTTGCCATGAAAGAACTTGCCACTGAGGCAACACTTCGCTGGCAACTTCTTGCCATTCGCATTCAACACGCCAAGGGCATCGTGCGAATTGGTGAAGCGAGCGTGTGTATTGAAGTCCTCGCATCGCATCGAGGCGATGCCTTTGAAGCATGCCGATGGCTGATTGACACACTCAAGCGTCGGGTGCCCATTTGGAAACGAGAGGTATGGATGGACAGCACGACTTGGGTTGATGGCACACCCGTGGAGTCAGCGTCATGAGCAAGAAACCACTTGAGAAAGCGGCAAAGTCTGAACGAGACCGCGCAATGCGTATCTATCGATCGCTTGAGAAAGCCTGGCCTGACGCGACGTGCGCATTGATATGGGAAGAACCCCATGAATTACTGATCGCCACAATTCTCTCGGCCCAAAGTACCGACATCGCCGTCAACCGCGCGACTCCCGCGCTCTTCAAAGCCTTCCCAACGATCGATGCATTCGCGGAAGCAGAGCCTACGGACATTGAACCCTTCATCGCCACCATTGGTCTCTTCCGGAACAAGTCCAAGAGCGTTGTGGAATCGATGCGCCGCGTCCGCGACGAGTATGGAGGCGAAGTGCCCCAGACCATGGATGCACTGGTCACACTCAGGGGCGTTGCCAGAAAGACGGCGAATGTGGTGCTAGGCAATGCTTTCAACATCAACGAGGGAGTGGTTGTCGACACGCACGTCATGCGGCTCGCGTGGCGACTAGGGCTCACGGACCACGAAGGAAAAACCGATCGCATTGAACGTGATCTCATGGCGCGGTTTCCAAAATCACGATGGACCATGCTCAGTCACTTACTGATCTATCACGGACGATACGCATGCAAAGCACGGCACGCAATCTGCGGCGAACACTCCCTCTGTAAGCGATACGCGCAGGCCGGCCGGTGCACTTGCAATGGCGCACCTTGAAACCGAGCAGGCCGCTAATAGACCTCGCGAATAACCCCGAAGCCGCCATGTTCAGAGGCGTACGCGACACCGCCGCCGAGCATCAACGGCTCGATGCAGATCACTGGCCCATCAATGAGTACGGCCAGTTGTCTCGCTTCGAACGAGTCCTTATCGATACCGGCCAGCATCAGCAGCAGAATTCCACGGTCATGCCCAAGCCAAAACGCATCTTCGCTTGACGCGACACAGGAGAACCTGCCACCTCCTGGTGGACTGAATGTTTCCGGGCCCGCGGGTGTTTCAAGAACAGCCTGCCCCTCATTATTGATTTCAATAGACCAGCCAAGCACAGAGGCCTTGGTCGCCGGTGGCGGCAATGGCATGTCGCTCTCATCAATTTGAATTGCATTTTGACCAATCTGATACGCCCAACGTCCATGTGCCGACTCAGCAATGAGTCTTTCGCCGTCGGACCCTGCTCTGAGCAGCCCCGCCGGCGCCGCAGTCCAGTGAACGGCCGATGTGATGGGATCAACTGCCCCCAGCGGCACAATGCCACGGCCAAAAGTTCCGGCTACCACAAGGTGATTGGAATCAAGCCAGTCCGCGTCCTGCACACCCTCGAGCGGCTTCCACCACTCACGAATCAGTCCTGATCCGGTCAACCGAAAAACGCCAAGCCCCGTATCGGACACAACCAGTATTTGTCCATCTTGCTGTCGCACACGAAGGATTGTTCCGGTCACCGCAGTCGTCCACTTCTCGGTATCAAGTTCACGGCAATCAGCGCCCAGGAATCCGATGAGGGATCCAGCACGCTCGTGCCGTGTGAACAACAAGGCACCATCTGGCAGATTGCGATGCGGCTCAGCCACTTCCAGCAATGAGGCCGTGCCCAAGTACTCTCCACCGGCGCGACGGTGAATG
Source organism: Phycisphaerales bacterium (assembly GCA_029247205.1). Classification (GTDB taxonomy): domain Bacteria; phylum Planctomycetota; class Phycisphaerae; order Phycisphaerales; family SM1A02; genus UBA12567. The sequence continues at coordinate 21,446 of JAQWLT010000062.1, forward strand.
CGTCGCCCGCTGACAAACAAGAGCCTGCCACCATCTTCCACAAGACTGGTCACAACCTCACCGTCAGACCGAACTACCAAGCCTCCATCCAAGGTCCGGGCTGCTCCTTGGCCCAACGCAATGACCTCGCCCTCCCAATGAGTCAGCGATGTCGGCCAGAAACCAAGATCCTGACCATCAATCCGATCAACCTCAATCGGTCGCCACGGGCTTGATCGATCGAGCCGCACGATTTCGGCATCCCCAAGCAACACAACAATTTCGTCATCCATCACAATCAAGTCGCTCGCGGAGGGCGATGTGCCCGGCAAGGCGAGTTGCGTGCGAGAGATCGTACGCCCACTACCATCAATCGCTAATAAAGTCGTCCCAGACAATTGATACCACACATCATCCCGCACCTCGAGCCGCCGATGCGTGCCTTCAGTCTGATGGTCGACAACAACCGACTCGGTCCGAGGCCGGGTAGATTCCGCTGGCTTCCAAGAGGAAGTGCACCCACCGAGTGTGCAGGCGAAAATCATGAGTACGATGGTGCGGAAGCCGCATGTGTAAAAGTGAGTCATGTGGCAAGCAGGATACGTACCTTGGCAGCAGGAAGGATCAAATGTCCGATCGACTTGAACAACTTCGGCGACTGCTCGATACCGATCCAACTGATGCTTTTTGCTTGTACGCCATGGGAATGGAGTATTCCAGCCTTGGCGAGCATGAAGCAGCAGTCGCCCACTTGCAGCAGTCGCTTGTAGCTGACCCGCAGCAGCCATACGCCTGCTTCCAATTAGCCCGCGCCCTTGCCGGCCTGCGAAGGCCCGGTGAAGCAGCGACAGCAATCGAAGAGGGCATCGAAATCGCTGCGGAACAGGGAGACGAGCACGCTGCAGCAGAACTTCATGAACTGAAGTCAGAGTTGCGATTGAATGACTGAGTGCGACTTCATCACGAGCATGACCGCTGATCCGAAGGCACCTGACCTTCGACGTATTCGTGTCGGCAAACGCCGCATCGCAACCATTCGGCGGCAGGACGTCGACACACTCGGCCTATCCGTAGGCGATCCGCTCACTCAAACACTCCTCGACACGCTGGATCGACTCGATCGCCTCGCCGCTCTGCGACTCCGAGCGATACGCTCACTCTCGCGAGCTGCAGCGAGCAGAAGACGCCTAGAGTCGAGGCTCTATCGCCACGGTGAACCTGCTGACATTGCAGAGGTGCTCGATCAACTGATCCTCGATGGTATTCTTGATGAACACGCAACAGCACGGCAGATCGCCGGTGAAGCCATGCGGCGGGAACCTGTCGGTCGCCGCAAACTTGAAGCGTTGCTTCGCTCACGTGGTTTTGAACGTGAGGCCACCGATGAAGCCGTCGCGCAAGCCTTATGCGATCGCGATTCAATGGAAGATGCCATGGAGGCTGGACGCCGAGCCGCAAAGGGCCTGTTACACCTGCCGCGAGAGACAGCCGTCAGACGTATGACAGGACGACTCGCCCGCCGCGGCTTCGACTATGAGGCCGTCAAGCGTGCAATCGACACCCACCTCCCGGAGCAGTGAGTAGTATCGCCAACATGCTTACCCCCCCCGAGAGCGATGCCTGCAACGAGTGGGAAGTGCAGCCTGCCGACTTACCCGCCCTTCGCGCCCAATTTGCTGACCTGCTCTTGCTCGATTGCCGCACACATGCTGAGTTTGAAGAGGATCGGCTCGATGGGTGCGAGTTACTTCCAATGCAAGAAATAAGCGTCCGTCTTGGCGAATTGGACCACTGGCGGGAACGGCCAGTTGTTGTCTACTGCCGATCCGGCCGACGATCCGGCATTGTGGCTCGCTACCTCAGCCAGAGAGGCTTCACTTGCGTGAGATCGCTCGCTGGCGGCATCATCAAGGTGCGAGAATGCGAACAGAATGGAATCGCATGCTGAGTCGCCGGCTCATCACAGGCCCGATTCTCATTCTGTTTCTTCTGTTGTTCGTGTGGTGGGACGACTGGCTTGGCCCCGTTATGTTCGGGGAAACTCAATTAGCCTCAGGCATCGCCCTGCTCGGAATCTGCATGATGGTTGGTGCATTCGCAGGCCTTGAGTTGTGCACAATTGCCAAAAGAACCGGCCGATCAACTTCGCCCATGCTGACAATCTTTGCCGTTGAGGTGCTGCTCATCGTCTTGTGGGGCGGTGGCGAAGAATCCGATGCGGGGGTAATCCTGCTTGTCATTGTGGCGACGTGGTTTGCATCGCTTTGGCAGCACGCTCGCGGACAACGAACCAAGGGCGTCTTCAATGACGCTGCAACCACGACAGCGATCACCCTCTATGTTGGTGGCTGCCTTGGGTTTCTACTGATCCTGCGTCACGATGTCTCGGCCTGGTGGATTGCCGCCGTGGTTCTGATCACCAAATCATGTGATATTGGCGCTTACTTCACCGGATGCTCGATGGGACGGCACAAACTCATCCCATGGGTCAGCCCCGGCAAGACTGTGGAAGGCCTAATTGGTGGGCTCGCCATGGCTGCCGGAATCTCCGTCCTGGCGTCCTTAGTACTCGCCACCTATGGCTATACAGTGATTTCATGGCCCATGGCCATCGTGCTCGGTGTGCTCCTCGGGCTTGCTGGCCAGGCTGGAGATCTCTCCATGAGCCTGCTCAAACGCGACGCCGAGGTCAAAGACTGCTCTGACACAATCCCAGGCATGGGTGGCGTCATGGACGTACTCGACTCGCTGCTACTCGCCGCACCAATCGCATGGCTCTGTTTGAGATAAGGCACACAAACCAACGAATCCAATCCTTTTTGCGCACGCCCATTAGTGCTACACTGCGTGGCCTTCAACGCATGGCCGGAGTGCCCCATGACGCTCATCGAAAACTTGCTCGCCCTCTTTCAAGTTGATAGACGACTGCGAAGTCTCCGGGCGAGAGTTGATTCCGCGGAAACATATGTCGGCATCCAGCAGCGACAGTTGCAATCGCTGCAGGATCGACATGACGAACTGCTTACTCGCAAGCGGCAACGCCAAGCGCACACCAGCAATCTCGAAACAGAAGCTGCAGGGATAGATGAACGTACCGAAAAACTCCGGGTAGAACTCAATGCCGCCTCGACCACGCGGCAATATCACGCCGTGCTCAATGAGGTCAACAGCCTCAAGGACAAACGCCGCGAGGTAGACGAACAAACACTGGTTGAGATGACTGGCGTCGAGGAGATCGTGGCCGAGGTCGCAGAACTCGATGAAAAGATCACTGAACGAACCAAGGTGCTCGACGGTGCGAAGGCTGAACTGGCCAGTCGCAGTGATGAAATCAAGGAGTCGCTCGCAGAGCTCGAGATCGAGCGGGAGCAGAAAACCTCTGGTATTCCATCAGACGTCCAGTCACTCTTTGATGAGTTAGCCGCCGACTTTGAAGGCGAATCGATGGCGAGCATCGAGTTGATCGACAAGCGTCGCCGTGAGTACGCCTGCGACACCTGTAATGTACACCTCCCGTTCGATATCGTCAGCCGTGTGACTGGCCGGCCAGACGAGATCGTGCAGTGCAAAGGCTGCCTACGGATCCTGTACGCCAGTGAGGGTGCCCGCGAGGCGCTCGTCAAATAGTAGGCCCGTTCGTGGGTACTATGACCACGATTCAATGATCTGCCCCCGCTGCAATCAAGACGACGACAAAGTCATCGACAGCCGAAGTTCCGACGGCGGACATGTCGTGCGCCGCCGCCGAGAGTGCCAGGGCTGCTCGTGGCGATTCACGACCTATGAACGCGCGGAGTCGTCTGGCCGCCTCGTCGTGGTCAAGAAGGACGGATCGCGTGTGCCGTTTGACCGAGAGAACATCTTGCGGGGCATTCTTGCAGCATGCGGCAAACGGCCTGTGGCCGAACAGAGTAAAGAAGATCTCGTCGAACAGATCGAACGCGAACTGCGCCATGACTTTGATCGAGAAGTCCCGAGTGCCGAAATCGGGCAACGAGTCGCCACCGGCCTTCGTGGCCTCGACCAGATCGCCTATATCAGATACGCCAGTGAATATCACGGCTTTGAGTCACTGAACGATCTTGCTGAGGAAGTCACGAATCTCCAGCAAACCACTTCGGATGACCCAGGACAGCAGGACCTCTTCAAAGAACAGGACTGACCTCACTAACGCCATGCCATGCATCACCCTTCCAGACGGATCTCAACGAACCTACGACAGTACCACCACGCCCGGCGGCATCGCTGCTGATATCGGCCCGGGTCTCGCAAAAGCTGCACTTGGCGCGAAGGTTGATGGGGTACTGGTCGGACTCGATCACCCCATCACGACAGATGTCTCTCTGGCCTTGCTGACACCACCACGTGGCGACGCCACGTGCGACCCAGATGTGCTGTGGCTTCTCCGCCACAGTGCCGCGCACGTCATGGCCGAAGCGGTGCAAACAATTCATCCGCAAGCGCAGTTGGTATACGGACCACCCGTCGAAGAGGGGTTCTACTACGACATCGCGATGCCTGATGGAACCTCCATCAGCACTGATGACTTCGAGAAAATCGAAGCCAAGATGACAGAAATCATCAAGGCCGATAAACCATTCATACGCTGCGACACAAGCATCGAGGATGGCATGTCTCGGCTCGAACAAGAAGGCAGTAAGTACAAAATCGACAATGCCCGCCGCGCCATAGAGAACGGCGCCGATTCCTTGTCTTGGTACACCACGGGGGAGCCAGGCACCGACTGGGATGACCTTTGCCGCGGACCGCATGTGCCATCAACTGGTCGCATCGGCGGTTTCAAACTGATGTCAGTCGCCGCAAGCCACTGGCACGGCGATGTCGACTCAGACGGTTTGACGCGGCTCTATGGCACCGCCTTCTCAGACCGCAAGCGGCTCGCCGCCCACCTTGAGCGGCTTGAGGAAGCAAAAAAACGAGACCACCGCGTCATTGGTAAGCAACTCGGTCTCTTTCGTATCGATGAGATGGTTGGGCAAGGGCTCGTTCTATGGACACCGGCAGGCGCTGTCATTCGGCAACAACTCCAAGATTTCATCGCTGCCGAACTCGCCCGCCAGGGCTACGACCAGGTCTTTACCCCACACATCGGCAAACTCGACCTCTTCCGCACCTCGGGCCACTACCCCTACTACCAAGACAGCCAATACCCACCGCTGGTCGATCCAGACCAAATGGCATCGTTGGCCGAAGAAGGCTGCACCTGCGCGGAGCTGTCGAACCGACTTCGAGATGGCGATGTTGATGGCTACTTGCTGAAACCAATGAACTGCCCGATGCA
>JAQWLT010000012.1 GCA_029247205.1 Phycisphaerales bacterium
CTCTCCGGCGGCGAAGCACAGCGCATTCGATTGGCTACGCAAGTTGGATCGGGGCTTGTTGGCGTGTGCTATGTGCTTGATGAGCCGACCATCGGCCTGCACCACCGCGATAATGCTCGACTTATTAGCACGCTTCGCCACCTTGCCGACATCGGCAATACCGTCGTTGTCGTCGAGCATGATGAAGAAATGATTCGAGCCGCCGACCACATCTTAGACATGGGGCCTAGAGCCGGAAAGCACGGCGGCCACGTTGTGGCTGAGGGGACGCTCGATGACATCATGGCTTCACCAGACTCGTTAACAGCGGACTACCTTTCAGGCCGCGCATCGATTCGTGGTGGCGAAAACCCTCGAAAGCTGAGCAAAAAGAAGATCATCGGCATTCGCGGGGCAGCGGAGCATAATCTGCAACGCATTGATGTTGACATACCGATTGGAGGGCTCGTGTGTGTCACAGGTGTTTCAGGATTGGGCAAGTCAACGCTCATCAACGACATTTTGCTCAAGGCCGCCAGAAGAGAACTGACTGGCTCGGGTGATCGCCCAGGCAAACATAAGCGAGTCACCGGACTCATGAAGATTGACCGCGTTGTCGAAGTCGATCAATCTCCCATTGGCCGAACGCCTCGATCGAATCCGGTTACTTACACAAACATCTTTGACGATATTCGCACACTCTTCTCTAAAACCAAAGAAGCTCGCATGCTTGGGTGGAAACCGGGCCGCTTCAGCTTCAACGTCGCGGGGGGACGATGCGAAGTATGTCAAGGCCAAGGTGTTCGCCGGGTCGAGATGCACTTTCTACCAGATGTATTTGTGACCTGTGACAGCTGTAGGGGCGCGAGGTATAACCGAGAGACGCTCGAAGTGCGATGGCGAGGTAAAACGATTGCAGATGTGCTTGATATGACCATCGAAGACGCAGCAATCTTCTTTGACGCACACCCCTCAGTGCACCGCATGCTGAACTGCCTAGACGAAGTTGGCCTCGGATATGTTCAACTGGGGCAGACCGCCCCGACGCTTTCAGGCGGCGAAGCGCAACGCGTCAAACTAGCGCGTGAACTTGGCGTCCGTCAACAGGGAACAGTGTTGTACATTCTGGATGAGCCCACTACAGGCTTACACATGGCTGATATTGATCGCCTCATGCAGGTTCTGAATCGACTCGCTGACCGAGGCCATACCCTGGTGGTGATCGAGCACAACATTGACGTCATCAAGGCTGCCGATTGGATCATCGATCTTGGTCCAGAAGGTGGCGCTGGAGGCGGGCAAGTCATTGCAACAGGCACGCCCAAAGACCTTGCTCAGTGCGACGAGAGCCACACCGGAAGGGTGTTGGCCGAAGTCCTCCACCAAGCTGTATGAGTTAAGTCGCCGGTCGGCCAAACACCAAGGCACGTGCTACGAGCCAGTTGAATACAAGCCCGACCACCGAACCGACCAGTGCCCCTACGACACCAGCCACAGGCGTCACGATCTGATCGTCGAGCAGCCACTGCGTCACGAAGAAGTTGACCAAAACTGGCACTGCGCACACGGCCAAGAAACCGAGCAACTGACGCCAGATGGCTTGATGACGGGCATACCAAAACGCGAGCCAGCGATCGAATACAAAGTTCCACATCATGGTCAGCACGATGGCCACAATGATCAGCCAATTCTCTCCCATCACATCACTGGCGTACACAGATAATGCCCAGAGCAAAGCTGTATAGACCACGACACCAGATAGACCGACAGCGGCAAAGGGCACAAAGCTTGACCATCCTGGAAACTTCCACCTCGCCAAGCGAATGATGTGCACGAGATACTGCAATTGCACGCGGAGCGACAATTTGCTTTGGCCGAGTTGGCGTGTCGAGAAGTGAATCGGCACTTCGACAACATTTTGACATCGGCATTTAACGATCAGTTCGAGACCAATCTTGTAGCCGACTGGATCAAGATCAGCAGCAGCCCTCAACCTTTCAGCACGAATGCCAAGAAACCCACTCATGGGATCACGTACCGCTGTGAAGGGGCGGGCTATGCCGGTAGCAACCTTCGAGTTGACCCAGCGAAGTACTCCCCATCCATCTTCGGTGCTACCTCCCGGTACGTAGCGAGAGCCCACGACAAAGTCTGCGCCGCTGTCGAGTGCGACAACAAAATCTGGGATGACCTCCGGCGGATGCGAGAGGTCTGCATCCATCACAACAAGTACCTCGCCTCGAGCCTCGGCTAAACCTTGTAACACCGCAGCACTCAGTCCGCGATTGGCACGACGAATAATCAGTCGCACCCACGGCAGGTCAAGGTCGGCAATCATGGCCTCAGTGCCATCCTGTGAGTCGTCATCAACGATGAGCAGTTCCAGAAGCAGCCCCGACTCCCAAAGAGGGGCGAGCCGCTCAAGCAGCGGCCCGAGGCTGTCGACCTCCTGATACGTCGGCACGATCACGCTGAGCGTGCTTGGTGCTTGGTTGTGCCCATTGTCAGCCATTCAATCTGCCTGTGCTCGACTTGGCCGGAAGAAACCAATCCTACTCGGCCAAACTCTATCGACCCAACTGACCAGCAATCTAATTAGTTTGATTGCATGTCTCTCATGATTGCCGAGGCAAGGCGAAGATCAGCGCCACGGGTGATCTTGATATTCAAGGGGTCGCCATCGACCACGTGCACCGCACGCCCAGCACGCTGGACTACCGAGGCGTCATCAGTCGTCCCCTCAAGCCCACCGGCTGCGTAAGCACCAACGAGCACTTCGCGGCGGAAAATCTGCGGCGTCTGCGCCAACACTAAATTGCTGCGAGGAATCGTTTGCACGATTGGGCATGCCTCAATTCCAGGCGCCGTATCGGCGCCGAGAATGGAATCCGCCAACGCATCCCCCTGAGCAACATCGCATGATGTATTTGAATCAACCTGTTTGATCGTGCTCGCAATTGGCACACCTGGAATCACGGCGTCGAGCGTCGCAGCAGCCTCGAAGAGACGATCGAGAAGAGCATCGCCAATGCATGGCCTCGCCGCGTCATGCACAAGAATATGCGTTGCATCTTCAGCGACCGAACCAATCGCGAGAGAGACGGTTTCCCATCGATCGGCTTCACCCCCACCGACAATCTCTGCGCCATGGAAACCGAGCACCGGCCCGAAGCGTTCTTTAAATTGACCAAGGCTTGCCGGTGGCCCGGCCACAATGATCTGCTTCACTTCGGGACGCCGCGACAAAGCTTCCACTGTGCGGACCAAAAGGGGGCGACCGCCAAGATCTTGAGACAACTTGTCAGCACCAAAGCGGGCCGACAGGCCAGCAGCAGGCACAATGGCAGTTGCTCTGATCACTGAGAAGACGTCCGTTGGGCATGCCCGATGACATCAAGTGTCGCCTCGAAGGAATCACCAACAATGGTGACAAGCCCATGAAACGGCCCCTCGATGCCTGGATTCGGCGTGATACGAACAGTGGCAAGTGACGATCGACCTTTCGGCTGATTCGACACCAATTTAGATTTGAACGCATCAGACTGGGAGCACACTGCCTGCAATGTATCGCCAACCCCAATCTTGCCTCCAATCCACTTCACAGGAAGGGTGAATTCGACCCAGCCACCGGCCTTGATACCACCGACATTAATGCGTTGTTCGACAAAGAACCATGGACGATCACCGCGTGGCACCGGGCGAATCGCGCGGTGCCGAACCGTGAGTTCAATCACTGGAGTTTCAGGATGATCTGTTTCGACAAGCCAGAACTTGGGCACCATCTCCCCAGCAGGATTGAGACCCGTGGCTTGATCGTACGCTGACACATCCCAAGTAACGACCTGCGTTGACGAAGTGCTCGATTCTACCGGCTCGCCATTCACCGACAAGACCCGGAACGCTGGGCCCTCGGGCGCATCAAGTACGGTGCGGCCAGTTGGAATAAAATTGCCTTCTGGACCACTGTATCGATAGGTATCGATGTCACGTGGACGAGCGCGAACACCGCGGATGATCTCCCCTTCGACCGGCAAAACAACAGGTGGCCGGCCGACAAGCTCAAGTTTGACTGACGACGTCTTTGTCGTCGGTGTCAGCCCGGCCGTCATCGTCGCAGGCACATCAATGGACTCGCCTGGCTGCAGCACTTGCGGGCTCACATCAAGGGTGGTACACGAACAACCTCGCCACGTACCTTTGAGCCGAATCGGGCCTGCATCGAGATTGGTCAGCCGAATGGTTTGGGTCATCACTTCCCCTGGCCTGAGATACCCGTACTGATACAGGGCTGGCTCAAGCTGCACCTCGACTTCCCGCTCAAGATCTGCCGGAACTGCTGCAAAGGCTGGCGCCGGCGGGGGCTGAGAAGGCGAGGTCGTCACTGGCACGGATGTCGCTGCCGAGACACGAGCTGGCGTTGTGGGCTTGGAGACCGGCGGCGAGGAGTCAAACACCCCACTTCCAACCGAAACCAACGCCACCACGATCAGAACCCCGCCGCAGATTTGCCACAGGACACGGGTCGGAATACCACTGCTGTTGGAGTCGTCAGATACAGGCATAGTGAGGCAGTGTAGAGGCGATCCGATTGTGAACACGAGCTTGACAGATTTGCACCTGATTTGTCATTCGACGCCGAATACGGGATGATGTCCAAACGAGCCGAAGTGGCGGAATTGGCAGACGCGACGGATTCAAAATCCGTTTCCCGCAAGGGAGTGAGGGTTCGAGTCCCTCCTTCGGTATCCGGCAAGCAAGTTCTGCCGAAGAGTCCGCAAACTCTGATTCGTGGCTATTGGCTGTATAGACAAATAATGCTCCTTTCTCTGGCGATCGCCTCAAACCCCAAGTACGTTCGGGGCACCGTGTGGGGGCGCGTATCTGGAGCAGCATTCACATGCCGTGCAGTAGTCACTCGGGGGGCGAGAAACAATCACCACCTGGGTTTCATCAGCCCACTTCGGGGGACCCCTTGGACTCTGATGAGCAAGTCGCCTACTACTTCGCCCTACTGGCCGGGCAAGTCCGCATGCGGATTCTTCGGCAACTGGCCCTTGGACCCTCATCAGTCAGCGATCTTGCCAACGAACTGCGAGTCAGCATCGCCCTGATTAGCCATAACCTACAAAAGCTCTTCCAAGCGAGGCTTGTCCAAGTTCGTCCACGTGCTCGCAAGCGGATGTACCGGCTCGATGGCAACTTTGCTCAATCCGTTGATGGATGCCTACACCTGAACATTCCACTTGGACCGAAGTGGCGAGCCGAGATTGCGGCCCCCCATTGCGGCAGTCAATCGCACTCCAAGGGCATCGCCAAGATCCTCCCTGAGGCTGTCGACCGGCTCCTTCAAGCTCCTCTGAGCCCAAATCCGGCGACGCCCCGGCACCGCACAGGTGGACACTCGCCAAGAAGATCCCCAGAGTTTTGAAGATACGGCTATTGGATTCTGGAATCATGCCTGTAGCATGGCATGATAGGAATACCTGAAAGTCGCCATGACTGAAAGTAAGTGCGGCCCGGGAGAGGGTCCGAGAATACTCTCAGGGGTTCCTGCCAGTAGCGCGTACCAGTAACAGTTCCACACAGTGTTGATGAGATAGAGAGAGAGAGAGCACACCGTGAAGACATTGCAATTAACGAGCGTACTAGGGATTGTCGCGTATGTGGCCAGCACATCATTAGGTGGATTTACCCCCTGTGATCCTGACTCAACCACAACAACGCAGAGCGTTGACCCCGCCACGATTACGATCGGCGGATCCGTCGCCTGCTCAAACACATTGGGTACCTCAGCACACCAATATGGTCGCTCCTACGATCTCAGCACACTGGGGATGACTGGCGACATTGAGATCACCTGCGTGCACTGGGGCATTGAGTCCTCAGACACAGAACTCGACTGCACGGTTTCAATCTTCATTGATACAGATGGCGATCCAGCCCCAGGCAGTTCCGCGGGTGACCTGACGTTTGTCAGTTCGGCCATGGTGACCGAGCCCGGAACAATGACGCCACACTGGTTGAGCGTGAACCTCTCGGCTACGGTCAACAGTTCCGATCGTGTACTGGTTGTCTTGGACATCCCGGGGAGTGCTGGATTCCCGCTCGTTGGAACGAATAATGCCGGCGAACTGAGCCCGAGCTACCTCCGCACCCTCAACAATGATTGCGGAATCGTCAACTGGACCACCACGGGGGGCATTGGCTTCCCCAGCGCCCACTGGGTCCAGTCAATCGAAGTCATGGCCGCAGGCACTGCAGACCCCTGCGATGAAGCGCTGCCCGCCTGCACCTACGATATCACCGGCCCCGATGGCGATCCCGATGGTCTCATTGACGTCAATGACATTCTTGGCGTC
>JAQWLT010000040.1 GCA_029247205.1 Phycisphaerales bacterium
CGATTTCAATTGCTTCTTCAAATGTGGCCGCGTGCATGACGGCGAGCACCGGACCAAAGATCTCTTCGCTTGCAAGTCGGTGCTGCGGCTGGATGCCGGTAAAGACGTGCGGCGCAATAAAGGGTTTGCCTCCCGCCTCAGTGAGCCCGTCTGGAATCGGCGCGGTGGCAGCAAGCGTGCCTTCCTCGCTGCCGATGGCGATATAGGAGCGGATCTTCAGCGAACGCGTCTATTTGGTCCGCAGATAGATCGATGAGGGGAAGTGCAATTTGGATCCGTCAAAGACCGAACTACTCGGCGGCCGGAGCCCGTTGTTGGTTGGCTGGGGATCGAATTCTGGGAACACGCGCTTCATGACATCTTGTCGTTCGTAGAAGAGGTGACTGAGGGAAAAGATAATCTCGACATGATCATTCTGAGTCAGGAACGCTCGTAATAAAGAGGTTTCTGACCAGTGGAGAAACGTGTTGAGTGTGGCTCGACCAAAGTCGTATGGTAAGTAGATGTCGTGGACGTGGACAAACACACCCGGTTTGAGCCGAGGAAGCACTTCAAGGATGATGTGATTCACATCGCTTCCAGGCTTAACTGTATGCGATGAGTCAATGAAGAGCAGGTCTCCGGATTCCAGTTGGTTGTAGACACTCACATCCACTGCTTGGACACGCTGTGGCATGAGCGTGATATCTGGTGAGTCCTTGAGCCAGTCATAGGGGTACGGTTCGATGCACATCATGCTGCATTTTTCGCCGGTCTCATCCCTGTTCTTGGAAATGGCCTCGAGCGTGCAGAATGTCGACACGCCACTTCCAACCTCGATGATGTGGCGGGGCTTGTGGTGACGGAGAAATCCATGGAGCGCCTGTGATTCGATCGGGCCATACCCGGGCCCGTACTGTTCGTCCACCGCGCGCTTGTACATGGCATTGCCGCGAAACTCGGGCTCGAAGGGAGCCACCATTGTCTTCAAATTCTCGGCTTGTGCATCAAGGTCTACCTGAATGCCCGGAAGTTCCGAGGGGTATCGCCACTCGTCCATCGAGTTTCGCAACTCGGCGATATTCGGAAGCGACGAGTAGTGATGAACTGGCGTCACGTGTACACCCAAGCGGGAGGTCACGCGATTCATACTCAGAACCGTTTGCTTGAGTAGGTTCTTCAACTTTTTGGCCATGAGTGCTTTCCGTGAAACAAGGGATCAAACTGGCAGACTGTGGCTGTTCCCCATCAATCAGCCTGTACTGTATGGGATTGGGGCGAGAGGTGCGTTTGAGGTCATTTCGAGCCCCTGTTGTGTGCCAGTCATTGAAGCCACGTTGTTCTGATCGATTGGCTGCTGCGGGTTGCTGACACGATGGTGATTGGTGAATTGGCATTCAATGGTTCAGTCAATCCAGTTCGGGGCGGTGGACGAACTGGCGCACGCCGCATCCATGTTGGTCAGGTGCTTATGCCATCCTCGGTGGCCTCGATCGGGGCACTGGTGCTAGCCGCACGCGTGCTTCCGGTTGCCAACTTGGCTTGAGTGCCCGCGCATGGGATTGTATTTGCAACATCGCCTGCACGCTGGCCGATCTTGAAGAGTCTGAGGGGATAGAGCAATCGCATATTGGCGAGGCAGTCCAGTATCGTTGGCTTGACCATGCCCGCTAGCAGATCAAAGGCCCGGTGCGAATCCACGTCGCATCGTGTTCTCGCAAATGGCCCGTGGCACTACGAACTGGGACAGATACTCGCTCCCGCCTGCCTTGGCCCCAACACCGGACATACCGAAACCACCAAAGGGTTGGCGGCCAACGAGGGCGCCCGTGCTTGTGCGGTTGAGATAGAGATTGCCAACTCGAAACTCTTTTCGAGCATATTCAAGGTGGGCGGGTCTGCGACTGTATACGGCGCCAGTGAGTCGATACTCGGTGCTATTGGCAATTTCAATTGCTTCTTCAAATGTGGCCGCGTGCATGACGGCGAGCACCGGACCAAAGATCTCTTCGCTTGCAAGTCGGTGCTGCGGCTGGATGCCGGTAAAGACGTGCGGCGCAATAAAGGGTTTGCCGCCCGCCTCAGTGAGTCCATCTGGAATCGGTGCGGTGGCAGCAAGCGTGCCTTCCTCGCTGCCGATGGCGATATAGGAGCGGATCTTCTCGGCAGATTGCTCGTCAATGACCGGGCCAATATCGGTGCCCGGTGCAAGCGGATCGCCAACAATTAACGTCTCAACGGAGGGTAGTAGTCGATCGATAAAGGGCTTCAGGGCTGTGCCGACCACAATGACTCGGCTGCATGCGGAGCACTTCTGGCCTTGGAAGTTAAACGCGCTCGCTCGCACACCAAGTACTGCTTCGTCAAGGTCCGCAGAAGTGTCAACGATGATGGCATTCTTGCCGCCCATTTCGCAGATCACTCGCTTGACGTGGCCTTGCCCCTCGGGGACGACGCCGCATGCCTGCACAATGTCGAGCCCAACGGCCTTGGACCCGGTGAATGCGACGAGCGATGTCCGAGGATCGCGCACGAGATGTGCCCCAACTGTCTCGCCCGCGCCAGCCAAGAAGTGCAGCACGTCGCGCGGTACACCTGCCTCATGAAGCATGTCCACGAGCAATTTGGCAATATATGGGGTCTGTTCGGCGGGCTTGACAATGACCGGATTCCCCGTGACGAGCGCTGCGACGGTCATGCCGCAGCAGATGGCCAGTGGAAAATTCCATGGGCTGATCACCACGGCGACGCCGCGTGGCTCGTGGAATTCGGTGTCGAGTTCGCCGATGTAGGCGCCGAGACGATGAGGCTCAAAGAGGGCGATGGCTTGCCGCGCGTAGTACTCGCAGAAGTCGATGGCTTCGCACACGTCAGCATCGGCCTCTCGCCAAGTCTTACCTGACTCGCGAATCATTACGCAGGCCAACTCATCTCGCCTTGATCGCATGATGGCGGCGCACCGGATAAGTGTCGCGGAACGCTCGCGTGGGCTGGTATCTCGCCATGCGGGGAATGCTGCATGCGCTGCGCGAAGGGCTGCGTCGGCCTGCGACACAGTGGCATCAATGGCAACTGTTTGAGTAGCGGAGGTGTTCTCGATGGCTGCTTGGAACTTCGACCTCGCCTCTGAGCGAGAGAAGTCGCGGAGTGGTTCCGTGCAGAATGGTCGGTTATCACCGACACCTTCTACGGCTGCGGAAAGCGCATGACGTTCTGGGGCTTCATCCATGTGAATGAGACCTGGATCAGTCTTGATGTCAGAGCCATGCGGCGAGGCAAGAAGCGTGGCTGCGCCTGCTGAGCCAACGGCACTGCCACGCAACCACGACTCATTGGACGTGTTCTCGAGTAGACGCCGGACGAGATAGGCCATGCCCGGAATCATTTCACCAACGGGGACGTACTCTCGCAGTCTCAGGCCTCGCTCGACCGCTACAGCCTTGAGTTGGTCGGCCATGCCATGGAGCATTTGAAGTTCGATCGCAGCAGGCGGGAGCCCACGCTCTTCGAGCAGGGCCATGGCAACTGCGATCGAGCGAAGATTGTGCGATCCCAAAGCGAGTTTGATGCCACCCTCGTCTGGCGAAGTTGGAATGCCCTTGATGAATGCAGCCGTCATACGCTCAAAGCATGCGTCGGTGTCTTGCTTTCGTGACCAGACTGGTACTGGCCAGCCATGCATCTCTGCCTCGATCGTTTCAGCATCCCAATAGGCACCCTTGACGAGCCGGACCGTGACTTGTCGTCCGGTGCGTTGGGCCCACTGGATGACACGCTGGGCATCCTGATCGCCGCTTCTGAGGTAGGCCTGCATGGCCAATCCGGCCGTGAAGTCGACTTCCTCGCAGCATCGCTCAAAGAGGTCAAGCGTGAGATCCTTGAGTGCGTAGTGCTCCATGTCGAAGTTGACTAGCACGCCTCGCTTTGCAGCTTGCTCAAGAATTGGACGGAGGGCATCAACGAGACCAGCTACTGAGCTCTTCGTGTCAATGGGGTCGGTGCGGGCAAAGAGTGAGCTGATCTTGATTGATACATTGGAGCGTGGAATGGGACCAAGATGATCATGTTCAAGCACGTCGTTGGTGGGCCATTCCGCCACAGCCTCAGGGAGATTATCGACGAGGTCCAAGTACCGGCGTTGGTACTCGGCGGCTTCGTCGTCGCTGACGCATGCTTCGCCGAGTAGGTCAACCGAGAATGCCATGCCTTCGTCCCACAAACGCCGCAGCATGGGGAGCGCTGACATGGCGTCAGTGCCAGCGATGAACCGCTTGGCCATGCCCTCGATGCGACCGGCGACCGTTTTGGTCATGGCACCCTTGGCAAAACTGCCGGCTTTCAGACCAAGGCCGAGCCCGGGGGGGAGGGTGACATCAGGTTGCGTGAGGTAGTCAGCGAGGTGCTCGTGCACGTCTTCCTTACTTGCAAGCGATGGGAAGCAGTCGACAAATCGAAAGAGTTGCACCTTGAAGGCTTCGTCCTTCATCGCCCAGTCCATCAACTTGTCTGACCAGAATCCAGCCGAGAGCAGACCCTTGGAGTGCCGCTCGGCATCGCTCAGCAAGGCGGCGCCAATACGAGCTACCGAGGCTTCCATCTCTTCCGAAAATGGGCTACTTGCCGGTGCAGCGATGGTGATCGGCTGGGGTTCTTGGGTTCGTCGCTTGAAAAGTGCCATTGGTCGCGGAGTATAGGTCGTTCGACTTGTCTACCGGCGAGGCATGGCGGCCGCGACCTCTTCATAGACTGTTCCGCACTTGGCGGCAGCATCGGCCCATGTGAGGCGGCGAATATCGATGACGCCATGCCGGCGAAGCGTCTGGCCCAGTGGGGGGTGGCGAAGTACGGCCACAATCTTGTCAGCCATTGCTTCGGTGTCCCAGAAGTCACACTTGAGGGCATGCGTGAGCACCTCGCTCGCGCCCGAGGACTTGGAGATGAGCACCGGAACGTTATGCCCCATGGCCTCGAGCGGGGCAATGCCAAAGGGCTCCGAGACCGATGGCATGACAAAGAGATCCGCCATCGCGAATACCTTTTCGATATCGGGTCCTCGCAGGAATCCGGTGAACAAGAAGTGCTGCCCGATGCCAAGTTCGGCAGCAAGTTCAATGCATCGGCGGTAGAGGTCGCCCGATCCCGCGACGATAAATCGCACAGAAGGTTCGACTTCGAGCACACGTTTGGCGGCTCGAATGAAATACTCCGGGCCCTTCTGCCGTGTGATGCGGCCGAAGTACAACACAATTTTTTCGCGTCGGCCAATGGGCTTCACGCCACTGGCGATGGGGTCGATGGCGACGCCGTTGTAGACCACCGTCACTTTGTCTGGGTTGATTCCATACCGACGAATCACGATATCTCGAGTAAGTCGAGACACTGTGATGACTCGCATCGCCCCATGCATGCCTCGTCGCTCGATGTCATAAATCTGTTGATTGACTTGTTCGCCACTTCGATCGAACTCGGTGGAGTGCACATGTACGACTAATGGCCGGCCAGTGCGGCGGGCGACTTCGAGACCCGCGGGGTAGGTCATCCAGTCGTGGGCATGAATGACGTCGAAGGAACGAGTTTCTCCAGCAGCGCGGGCAAATGATGCAAATCGGCGAACTTGTGTCATCACGTTGCTGGAGTAGTCAGTATTCCCACCTTCATCAGCCGTGTGCTCTTCAGTTGGCTCTTGCTTATGGTCATCGACTTCGAGGTCGAACTCGATGTCGATCTCGTCATCAGAGATCTGTGCTGATTGGGTACTTGCCGAGTCTTTGGATCTCGACGCTTGGTCATGTTCGGTAATCGTGCCGACGGGTTGATCGGCAGCATCTGGGTCGTAGGGGTGCAGCAGTTTGACAGGGAGTTGGATGAACTCGACACGCTGTGAGAACTCGGGATGCTGCTCATCGTGCTCGATCATGTCTTCGGTCGGTGCCGTGATGGGGGGTGTTGTTGGCGATGGCTTGGGCGGGGGTGTACTCATTGGCATCGGTGTGCCGCTGTGGCCGATGGTCTCGGGGCTGAGTAGATCAACATGAGATGATGCGTTTGGGTCCGTAGCGCCGGGCATCACAAATATGACGCCAATTTTCTGGGCATCCATCGCACGGGTCAAGCCATAACAAGCCGTCCCAAGTCCACCGGTAATGAATGGCGGAAATTCCCAGCCAAGCATGAAGACGCGCATCGATCAGTCCTGTGTAGAAAGGCCCGCATGAGATAGGGTTGCAGGGGGGGGCATGGTACCCTTCCGGACGTGACGGCATCCTCGCAATCAGAGGCTCATCGAGTCTGGTCAACCCGCGATCTGCTCGATTGGATTGAGCAGCATCTTGCGGCGCGAGAGGTAGATGAGCCACTCCTCGTGGCCCGCTGGCTGATGGCACATGCGATTGGCACGGATCCCATTCACTTGTACACCGATCTTGATCGACCGGCCTCTGCGGATGAGCGGGCAACCCTTCGTGCACTTGTTGAGCGAGCTTCTGCACATGAGCCCGTTCAATATCTGCTCGGAGAGGCTGGGTTTCTTGGCCGTATGTTTGAGGTTGGGCCGGGTGTCCTTGTGCCGCGAACCGCCACCGAAACCCTTGTGCAGCACGTGTTGACCTGGCATCGCGGGCTGGACGCAGATACTCGCCCCGATCCGCTCCACATCGCAGACATTGGCACAGGAAGTGGATGCATCGGTCTGACGCTCGCTATGCACATCCCCGCAGCATTGGTGGTCGGCGTGGACTGTGATGACGTTGCTGTTTCTATGGCCAGAGGTAATTGTGAACGCCACGAACTTGGCGATCGTGTTTCAATTTTGCAAGGCGACTTGTGCGACGTACTTGAAGCACCCGTGCATGTGCTTGTCTCCAACCCGCCCTACATCGACGACGCTCACTGGAATAAGTTGAAGCCCAATGTGCGCGAATTTGAGCCTTCCATTGCACTGCGGGGTGGAGTCGATGGTCTTGATGTTATTCGCCGCCTCATCAGCCAGGCATCGCAGCACGTACTGCCTGGTGGTCTATTCGTTCTGGAAACGGATGACCACCACGCAAGCACGACGCGAGATCTTCTGGAGGCGACCGGCGAGTTTGACAACTGCCGTGTACTGCGGGACGAATTTGGGGATGATCGATTTGTGACCGCGGACCGCCGAGGTCAAGTGGTGCGACCGGACGGTTCAATATGCAACGCGTGACGAATCGCTTCGATGAGTTGCGAAGTACGGAATGGCTTCAGCAAGATGCCCTGCACGCCATCGGCGCTGGCGCGGACGATCGTGTGATCGGGGTCGTATCCAAAGCCAGTCATCAGGATGACGGGGACATCAGGCATGATCTCCCGTGTCTTCGAGAAGACCTCGTAGCCACTCGCGTCGGGCAGTCGGATATCCGAGAGGACCATGGAAAACCCTTCGTGGTCATGCACGTGATCGAGTGCAAAAAAGGCCTCGCCGCCATTGGCACAGGGCATGACCACGCAGCCGAGTTTCTCAAGGACTGCAGTGACTTCGGTGAGCAGTCGTGCTTCATCGTCGACGACCAGCACTCGCAAGCCAGTGAGCGCTACATCGGGTTCGATGGCATGCAGTTCATGCTCGGCGTCGATGATCGATCGCGGGCCAGCTGCACATGCCGAAATGCGATTGGTCATATCAGCCACAATTTGTTGCAGTCGAGTGGCAGTGGTGGTGTCCCCCTCGCGTACGATCGCGGCCGCCAAGGCTTGCAATTCGGTGATAGGCCGCTCAAGTTCGGAACTCATGCTTCGTGTGACTTGTTGGTACGTCGAACTTCGTTCGACTACCAACAAGTCAAGTACATGCAAGGCAGAGGCAATGACGGCAGCATATTTCTCGGCGAGCATTTGATCGGCCTCGGTGAATGCGTCAACCGTATTGGATTCGATATTGAATACGCCGATGATTTGTTCGTGGACGAGCAGGGGGACAGTCAACGAACTCAAAGCGTTGTCGAGACCTTCCCGGTACAAAGCATCACTTCTGACATCGCCACAGAGATAGGATTGTCCTGTTGCAGCGACCCATCCCGAGATGCCGTTGCCAGTTTCGCAGGCCGAGATCGACTCGCCGATTCGCATCGGCGAGAGGTTCTCGGAGATGACCAATTCCAGGCGTTGGGAGCCAGGAGATTGCAGCCGAATTTCAAAGTGGTCGAAACAGAGATCTCGCTTGACGGCCGTCACGATTTGTTCTTCGAGTTGGGCGAGCCGCTCACCCACGGAGGTCTGGGCTACAAAGTCCCGATCCAGGTGCAAGGATGGAATCGATGGAGGGATAGCTCCGTTATGAGCTGGTGCCCCGGTGGATTCAGTTGTCGGCCGTCGTCGGTCCATATGCGGACGCCTCATCAAGATCTAGGAAAGCCTACCCCATGGAGAGCGGGTGACAAGTGATTCACGGAGACAGAATGAAATCGAATGAACCCAATCTCATCCATGATTGCTGGGAAGTTGACTTGATCGGATGATTCGAGCTATTCACATGACTCGGCGTTTCGGATCCGTCACGGCGGTGGATGATGTCTCCTTCGAGATTGAACGAGGGTCTGTGGCCGGTTTTCTCGGTCCTAACGGGGCCGGCAAGACCACGGCCATGCGAATGCTCGCCGGTGTCCTTGAACCGACTTCGGGGGCTGCCTTCATTCATGGCTTTGATGTATTGCAGCAGGCCCGCGAGGCTCATCAGGTGCTCGGCTGGCTGCCAGACGGGGCACCAGCCTGTGAGGAGCTTCGAGTGGATGAGTATCTCCGCTTCCGTGGAGGGCTCTATGGGGGCATTCCGAGGCAGCGATATGAGCAAGTCTGCGGCCAATGCGGGCTACTAGATGTCCGTCGCCGGCTCGTTGGCCAACTCTCTCGCGGCTATCGGCAGCGGGTCGCTTTGGCAGCGGCCATTGTGCCCGATCCTGTGGCGATCATCCTTGACGAGCCCGGAACAGGGCTCGACCCGATTCAACAATTGGCCTTTCGATCGCTTGTGCAAGAGTTAGCTCAGGAACGAGCGATTCTGTTGTCGACCCACCAGGTTGGCGAAGCGATGGCGATGTGCGATGAACTGCTCGTCATTGTGGGAGGGAAGCTTCTCGCGCAGGGCCCGATCAACTCGCTACGGCAATCCGATACATCGCAGGCAGCGTTCGTTGAGGTAAAGGATATTGATGTATTGCGTGTCCTTGGGGGTGTCGATGGTGTGCAGTCGGTGCGTGTCAAGGAACTGGCCAATGGATGGTTTCAGGCAACCTGTGACTGCACCAGCGATATTCGTGCTGCGGTGCATGACGCTATCACAGCTGCCGGTGGGCACCTTCGAGAGTTGCGTTATGCGGGCACGTCAACGGAAGAGTGGCTCCGAGGCTTGCTCGAGGAGACTCAGGCATGAATCGATCGCTCACCATCGCGTGGCGTGAGCTTCGTGGGTTCTTTCTCAGTCCTGCTGGCTGGATCGTTCCAGCGATATTCTTGTTTGGATCTGGATTGGTGTTCATGCAATCAGTGTTTCACGCAGGGCACCCCGCCACGCTCCGAGCGGTGATCGGCTTCAATGCCATCTTCCTCTTGATCGCCGCGCCTGCGATTGTGATGGGAAGCATTTGCGAATCCCGTCGCCGCGGCACATTGCCACTTTTGCAGGCAAGCCCAGCTTCAAGTGGTGAAATTGTTCTAGGCAAGTGGCTTGGCGGACTTGGTGTCTTGCTCGTGCTACTCGTGCCGACGCTCTTGCAGGTTGTGCTTCTGGAGTGGTACGGCCGGCCAGATCTAGGGGCTGTTGCAAGCGGCTATCTCGGACTCCTTCTGCTTGGCAGTGCCGTCGTCGCATCAGGCCTCTTGGCGTCTTCGCTTGTCGGAAGCCAAGCAGTGGCATTCTTGGTGACCTGCATCGGGTGGGTGCTGGTGTCGGTTGTGCTTGAACTGGGGCTGCCCCGTGTACTTCCGCCGACATGGCACTTCATGCTGGCGCCTACGGATCCACTGCAACGCTTGTCTGACTTCACGCTTGGTTTGGTGGATACCGCCAACATCATTTACTTCATCCTGCTCACGGCTGGACTATTGGTGGCCACTGCTGTGGCCATTCGTATCGGCCGGCGACCGGCCGCATCGATTGTGGGTGTAGTTGGCGTGGCCGTCTTGATTGTGGGATTGAATATTGTCTTTCTGCAGCCAATGTTTCGATGGCATGTGGATGCAACCAAGTCTCGCACCTACTCGCTGAGTCCAAGAACAGAAAAGATGCTCGAGACGCTTGAAGGCCCGTGGCGAATCTCTGTGCTGCTTGCCGAAGCTGATGCTGACCAGGCAATCTTGAGGCAAGTTGATGAGGTGCTCGATCAGTTCACGGTGGCCTCGCCCGGTCTGGTTGCCCAACGCATCGATCCGACACGCCCGGAGTCGCTTGTGGTGTGGGAGTCAATTCTTGCTGACCTGCGGTCACAGGACGCTGCCGCTGCTGTTCAGTGGCAATCGGCGATTGATCATGGCTTGGAAGTTTTTGACTCGCTCATTGCCTTTGCGCAGCAGGCTGTTGGGCCAATTCGGGAAGCAAGCGGCCGTGACCCAGCGTCGGGACTTGCGGCGATGACTGTGCTCGCAGCCCAAGGGCATCGCATCACCGAGCAAGTGCGAGAGATGTGTCAGCCTGGCCCGCAGCGACCACTGCCGGAATGGGCTTCTGCTCGCACGGTGTTGCAACAAGTCCTCTCACAGTGGGCCGCCGAACTGGACGGGCTTGCTCGAGTGCTTGCTCCACTTGATGGAAGCCTTCCTTCCGACGCGAGTGTCAATTCGATTCGATCCGAAGCGGCCAAACTGGCGATTGCGGCGGACAGACTTGCTCGTCTGACCCCGCTGGCATCGAGCGACCACGGTCGAGCCCTCCTGGGTGGAGAAGCTGCCATCGTCATCGGTCCTTCTGCTGCCCGCGTCATTCCTCGATCGCAACTTGTGCCGGGCAAGTTCTCGACCGAGTCGTCGGGACGTATTGCCTTTGATCAGCGATTTCGCGGAGAGCAGTTGATTGCCGCGGCGATGCGATCGATTATTGATCAAGCCGTCCCACGCGTGGTATTTGTGCATGGTGGTGACGACTCGGTGCTTGCAGCAGGCAAGCCAGATACTGATGTGTCCGGGATTGCGTCGATGTTGCAGGCTGCAGGATGGGCCGTGCAAGAGTGGCAGCCGCATGTAGCGACTACGCCCGCAGAGTGGGAAGCTGGACCATCCGCTTGGATTGTCCTCCCCGCAGTACGCCGCGATGGCATCGAGCGGAGTTCAAGCGATGCGGCACTGCTCCGTGCGGCTCGCGCGTTGCTCGCTTCAGGTGAGGGCGTCATGTTGAATCTGTTTCCAAGCCCAAGCGCCGCGATGGGGCAGGTTGACCCATGGGCATCGTTTGCAAGCGAACTTGGTATTGAGCCTGATAGCGGCGCAGTCCTGTTGCGTGAGGTATCAAGACCCGGTGCGGCGATGCCTCCTGAGGCGGCGATGGAACTGACCGACTTTCCAGCGAAGCATCCTGTGGCCGCAGCACTACATGGGCAATCGCTCATTCTGCCGCTGGCCATTCCGCTGCAGACAAGTGGTGAGGCGATTGGAATTGGTGTTTTGCCAGGTTCGAGTGACCTGTGGCTTGAAGAGAACTGGCGTCCGCTGGTCTCGGCGGACCAACGTCTTCGTCGCCGGCTTCCAACCTTTGATGATGCGACCGTCGTAGGCGATGACTCGACCTTGGTGGCATCTCGCGAATTAGCCAGCGGTGGCCGTGCGATCGTTGTTGGGAGTGGAAACTGGATGCGGACCCGCGTGGCCGATGCTGCAACCGCAGCGGGTGGAGACCGGGTGTCGCTGGTGCATCCGGGTAATCACGAACTGATGATGGCGGGCACAGCCTGGCTTGCAGGCTTGGACGATCGAATTGCTCGCGGAGCATTGAGTCAAGAAGTGGCCAGAATTCGTAGCATCTCACCAACTGCCAGAGCATCGTGGGGTTGGGTCTTGCTTGCGGGCTTGCCCTTGGGGTCATTGTTGTTGGGACTGGCAACTTGGATCAGGAGGCGATCCTGATGCGGTGGACATCGACTGTCGTTGTATGGGCCTTGGCGATTGCAAGTGTGCTTGCAGCATGGTGGGTGTGGCCGGATGGATCGCAGCGCAGCGACCGCGTTGAGCCAGACGCACCCACCGCACTCTCAATGGACTCCATTGCCCGAATTGACCTTGATCACAATGGTCAGCAGTGGTCCTTTGTGCATGAACCCGATGGCTGGTGGCAGACGCTTCCATTTCGTCATCGAATGAATACCGATTTGTTGATGGCCATTCCATTGGCGGCGCAGTCATTGACAGTGCGCGATGCCATCGATCCACAGTCCCCAGACTTGCCATCGGCTGCATCTCTCGGATTGGACCCACCTGTTGCAAGCGTGCGACTGACGGGTGATGCATCAACTGATCATGCCATTCGTGAAGTTCATCTGGGTCGTTGGGGCATGGCAGGTCGCGCATGGATGTCGCGAGGCGATGACGGGTCAGTGCTGGTGGTTGATGGCACACTGCATGAGTTATTGGCGTCTGAGCCGCCTGAAACATGGCGTGACTTACGACTCTTCCCGTGGGTTTCGGTTGATGCAGATCGACTCGAACGAACGGTTTCGGGTGAGACGCTCTCGTTGGCGAGAGACGGTCGCCGCTGGCGAATTCTTTCGCCCCTTCCAACTCGCGCGGACGCCCAAGCGGTCATGCAGCATCTCTCTGAGATTGCTAGCGTGACGGCTGAGGCTGTTCTCCTTGATCAGCCGTCTGACATCAGTGCTTTTGGACTGGCCCCACCCGTTGCGCGTGTACATGTTGTCGGTGGCGGCTACGAAAGCACACTACTTGTGGGCGAGCGAGTAGGAGGAGCAAGTCAAGATCGCTATGCGATGATTGAAGGTGTGCCATCCATTCTTCGTATAAGTGCGAAGAATGTGGGGCGGTTGCTTGGTGACCCGACGGCGTTCGTGGATCACATGGGCACTGATGTTGCGCAGCCAGATGTCGCCGCGATTCGCATCCGGACAATGGGCCGCGACCTCCTACTTGAGCGGTCGCTCGATCAGTGGCGTGAGCAAGAAGGTGGGGAAGTAGCGTCATCTGCCGTTGAGCGATTGCTCACGGGCCTGCTTGCGACCCGAGCGGTTGAAGTGGCGTTACACGAGACGTATCCACAGGAACTTGAGATTGCGGTCGTCACACTGATTGATGCAGACGGTGGGCCACTCGACACCGTGCGACTACTTCGTGAGCCGTTGCCTCCCGAGGCGCTTGGTCGATGGGCGCTTGAAAACGGGGATCGTGTACTTCGCATTCTGCCAGAAGGCCTGGACTTGCCGGTTCAGCCGGTTGACTTTGGGTTGACGCCGTAGCGAAGCAAAATATCGCTGCCCCGCGTATGCCTTGAGCGTAGTTCCAATCGCGTGGCTGCGGCAATGTCAGCTGGCGCTCTTCCGGAGAGCGGTGGTGTTGCCTGTGGATCGCCCACAAGCAATGGGGCGATGAAGACGGCAATCTCGTTGACGAGAGACTCTTCGAGGAGTGGTCCAATCAGACCAGGCCCTGCCTCGACCAGCATGGTGGCTATGTCGTGCTTTTTCGAGAGGGCGGCGAGCACGTTTTGAAGGCAAAGCCGGGGCCCTTTCATCTCGCCTTGGTGCGTGATGACTCCCTTGGCATGAAGCAGTTGAAGTGCGTCGCGATTGGCCTTGGGTCCGTGGACAAGCAACAGAGGCGCCTCATCGATAGTCCGAACGAGTGCCGAGTCAACAGGTAGTTCAGCGCGTGGGTCGATCACGACACGGCAGGCGGTGCGACGTTTGCGGACTTTGCGTGCAGTGAGTTGTGGATCGTCATGTCTGACCGTGCCGATCCCAGTGAGAATCGCGTCGACTCGTCCGCGTTCTCGGTGTACCAGTGCACGGCTTGATGGCCCAGATATCCACTGACTATGTCCACTGCGAGTGGCGATGCAGCCATCGATGCTCTGTGCCCATTTGACGGTGATCCAGGGAAGCCCGGTCTGCTTTCGCCACACAAATGGCGAAAGCACTTCGTCGCATGCAGAAGACGGCACGTGATCAACGCGTAGTCCGTGGCTTGCCAAGATTTTCTGACCGCCACCAGCATCTGCATCCTGATCGACGCATCCAAATACGACGCGGCTCAAGCCTGCTTTGACAATCGCATCGCAACATGGCGGTGTACGTCCGTGATGGCTGCACGGCTCGAGTGACACGTACAACGTGCCACCGCGGCACTGCTCACCCGCAGCAGTGATGGCGCGGACTTCGGCGTGGGGTCCACCACAGTGGGCGTGATAGCCATCGCCAACTGGGTCTCCTGAGACATTCAGAATAATGCAGCCAACCAGTGGGTTCGGTTCGGCACCGCCATGGCCTCGCAGAGCTAAAGCCGCGGCTCGACCAAGCCACCGACGATCGATCGAGGTTTGGTCGATCGAGTCGGTGGTCGCGGCCTGTACCGATTCACTCACGAGTGAGTGAGCACGGTTTCGCTTAGGTTCGGTGGCATGAGGCGATACTCAGATGGCTCCATCGTTGACGTTGCTCGGCCTTGCGACATGCCGCGAAGCACGGTTGTGTAGCCGAACATCTCAGAGAGGGGGACCTCCGCTGAGATGATCCGTACAACTTTCCGAACTTCTGAGTCATTGATTTGCCCGCGACGGCTCGAAAGATCACCAGAGATTGATCCAAAGAACTCTTCTGGCGTTGTGATGGTGACGTCCATGATTGGCTCGAGCAAGCCCAATCCAGCCTTACTGCAGGCCTGCCGGAAGGCCAGCGCGCCAGCCTGCTCAAATGCCACTTGGCTCGAATCGACTTCATGGTAAGACCCGTCGATCAGTTCAACGAGGATATTGACCATCGGATAGCCGCCGAGAATTCCAGAGACGGCAGCACTGCGAACACCAGCCTCGACCGACGGGATGTACTCACGTGGAATATTGCCCTGTGAGATATTGTCAAGGAAGCCGATGTTGTTCGTGAATTTGACATCCAACTCTTCGGCTTCCGCTGCAGTACAAGGCCGCACATTGATAATGACGTCGCCATACTGACCGCGGCCACCTGTTTGCTTGACGAACTTGCCGCGAATCTTATCGGCGGGGCCAGTAATGGTTTCGCGATACGAGACGCGGGGTGTCCCGACATTTACGCCGATGTTCATATCACGCACGAGTTTGTTCTTGATGATTTCAAGATGCAATTCGCCCATGCCCGAGATGATGGTCTCCCCAGTTTCGTCGTTGTACTGCGATCGGAATGAAGGGTCTTCCCGCTGAAGCGTTCCAAGGGCTTCGCCGAGTTTCTTCTTGTCGTCGGCTGTCTTGGGCTCGATGGAGAGCGAAATCACCGGATCTGGGAAGTGCATTCGTTCGAGGATGATCGGATTGTTCGTATCGCAGAGCGTGTCGCCAGTGACGCTGTTCTTCAGGCCGATGAGGGCTACGATGTGGCCGGCGTGTGCAGTATCAATGGCTTGGCGATCTTTTGCATGCATCTCGTAGATGCGAGAGATGTTCTCCTTGCGGCCATTGCCTGGGTTGAGCACACGCGTGCCCTTCGGGAGCGAGCCCGAGTAGATGCGGGTGTAGGTCAAGTCGCCATGCGAATCGGACACGACCTTGAAGACGAGCCCCGAGAAGGGGGCATCAAACTTGGCTTCGCGGGTGAGTGTAGTGCTCTCATCGCGTGGATCGGTACCTTCGACCGGAGGGACCTCAGTCGGGTTTGGTAGATAGTCAATCGCCGCGTTGAGAAGCCGCTGGATACCGATGTTACGCAGGGCTGCGCCACAAAGAATAGGTACGCAGGTGTGGGCGAGCGTTCCAATGCGAACAGCGGCCTGAATCTCGTCTGCCGTGATGGAGTGCTCATCCACGATGTATTTTTCGGTCAGGTTGTCGTCGAGTTCGGCTGCCTTGTCGACAAGGTCATGTCGCCAGAGTTCTGCCATTTCGACGAGTTCTTCGGGAATCTCTCGTTGCTCAACCACTGCCCCGAGTTCACCGCTATCAAAGTAGTACGCCTTCATCTCAAGCAGGTCAACGAGACCTTCAAACTCGTCGCCGGCGCCGATCGGAATCTGCATTGCGATTGGGTTGGCACCAAGTCGCTCGCGGATGGTATTGAACGAGAATTCGAAGTCGGCACCGATTTTGTCCATCTTGTTGATGAATGCAACGCGTGGCACGTTGTACCGATCAGCCTGTCGCCAGACAGTCTCGCTCTGGGCTTCGACGCCTTCCTTGGCATCAAATACAGCAATCGCACCGTCGAGTACACGCATCGATCGCTCAACTTCAATAGTGAAGTCGACGTGACCAGGTGTGTCGATCAGGTTGATCGTGTATGTCTTGCCATTATGTTCCCACGGGCAGGTAGTCGCGGCCGACTGAATCGTAATGCCACGCTCTTGCTCTTCTTCGAGGAAGTCCATCGTTGCAGTGCCTTCATGCACTTCACCGATCTTGTAGCTCTTACCGGTGTAGTACAAGACACGCTCAGTGACGGTGGTCTTGCCAGCGTCAATATGGGCGCAAATGCCGATGTTTCGGACGAGTTGAAGATCTCTGGACATTGGACTGCTCGCTCAATCTCCAGATAAACCGGAGACTCTTGGAGGCGATCGCCTCGGTGAAGATGGGTTGCGCCGATCTGTGTGACCGGTGCCAAAATGAGATGAATGGGAAGGACCCAAACAGGGTCGCGGTGCTGGTGCCCGGCATCACGCCGGACAGGGTCCTCAGCGTGGCCGGGCGTCGTCGTCCTCGTCGTTGGGCATGTACGGGATCCTCCCGACGCGTTCCGGGCCTTGAATGAAATCGTCAGCCCCAGTGGGCTAACTGGCGAAGCCCCCATGGTATCGGCAATTGTTCGCGAAACCAATAGATCACATGGTGTTTTTCACTCTCAGCAGGATCTGATGAGTTCGGCCTGATCGAGCCCAATGGACTCAATCAGAGGCTCAATCTCTTCCAGAAACCGTCTGCCATCCTCCACATAGCCCGCGGTGGGCTTGAGTTCGGGCATGTACCCGGCAAAGAATCGGTTCAGCCTGATCATCATCAGTTCCCGCACATATTTGGCTGTCATCGAGGCCAGGGCCACCGGGAGGTGTTTGGAGTCCGATTCCGAGGCAAACACGATCTCCAGTGGACCGCGGCCATCGATGCTGAGCTGATAGCGGCTCTCCTCATCCGATTCGACGATGACTTTCCGCTCAGCTGCTGGCCATGCCGCGTGCAGCTCATCGAGATATCGACTGCGTCCACTATGCCGGTCGACAGCCAGTAGCAGTGATTTGCCAGCCGCCCGACGCCAGCATGTATCGGCCAGCGAGATCATGAGTTCCCAGTTGACGATTGCTTTCGACCCACTTGCAGCAACCCGGCGATTGAATTCTGCGGCCGGAATGGCGCCTGCTGCCAGGTGTACGCAGCGCACTCCAGCGGTGGCAGTGGCGCGAGCGAGTCGCCCGCGATCAATGCGAAGCAAGGGGATGTCGTGTTCAAGAGGGAGTGTCGTACTTGAGTCGTACCACTTGGCCGTGGGGGGCTCGACACCAAGCGCATGAAACAGGGTGCTGTCATCAAGCTCATCAAGCCAATCAACTTCGTCTCGTACGGTTGCCGCAAAGAGCAGCACGCCACGTTCAAGATGCGTGAGCGGATGCCGGATCGCGCCAGCACCCTTGAGTTTCTTCGAGTCATCTATGACGATGCGTCCACGGGCGTCTCGCTTTGACCGTGTAACCATTCCGCGCAGCGCAGACCACAAGCAAGGCGGCGACTTGTCATCGAAGGCTTCGATTTCGAAGACTGAGACACCTGCGCACAGCGGACCGAACAACGGCCCGTACCCTGCTTCATCGATGCCCGCGTATAGCATTCCCCGATGGTACACCGAGGTGGACGTTGCTCAGCCGCAGATGGCCGCACCGTCTCGTCGGCCATCGCTCGCGCCGCACCAGCAGTCGTACATACGCACAACCGCCTGGCCGCCGCCGAAGGACACGTCACGTTGCGGGGCGACTGTGACGGCGTGGCCGAGCGATTTGAGTGCATCGCATGTGCTGATGGGCATATCAGGCTCAATCGCGACACTCAGCCCGCCCTCGACACGCCATCTCGGTGCGTCGATCGCAGCTTGTGGATCCCAGTGTGAGGCAACGATTCTCGAGAGCACCTGTAAATGGCCTTGTGGCTGCATTGGTCCGCCCATGACACCAAAGGCCATATGTGGCGTCCCATTTTTCGTAGTGAAGCCTGGGATGATCGTGTGATACGGCCGTTTGGCGCTGGCAATGTCGTTGGGGTGGCCGGGGTTATTGATGAAACCAGCGCCACGGTTTTGCATCGCGATGCCAGTTCCCGGAATGACGATGCCACTTCCGAAGCCTTCATAATTGGATTGAATGAACGAGACAGCTCGTCCAGCTGCATCGCCGCAGCAAAGGTAGACGGTGCTGCTCCATGCAGGGGTCTCATCAATGAAAGGCTGCGCACGGGACGGGTCGACCTTGCTGGCCAGCATGTCCAGTCGGGTTGGATGAACGAGTTCGGCTGGATCGATCAGGCAGTGGCGTGCATCAGCCACATGTTCTGCCGAATCGGCGAAGCCGAGTTTCATGGCTTCAATCTGAAGATGCAGTAGTTGTGGGTCGTCGGCGTCATAAGAAGCAGGATCAAGGCGGTGCAGAACGCCTGCTGCGACGAGCGCCGCGATGCCTTGCCCGTTTGGGGGGAGTTCATGAAGCAGCACATCAAGAAAGGGCACGCTCAGAGGTGTTTCCTCGAGCGTTGTATGCTCCGCGAGGTCATCAGTAGTCATTGCTCCGCCGTGCTTTGCTGCATCAGCGGAAATTCTGGCAGCGATTTCGCCTTGGTAGAAGTCTTCACCCTCGGTTTTTGCAATTGCTTCAAGCGTGTGAGCGTGATCAGGTAGTCGCCATGTTTGGCCTATCTCGGGCGTTCGCCCGTTATTGGTGAAGGTATCCATCCACGAGTGGAAGTTTGCGTACTTTGCAGCTGATCGCTTCCATCCAGTAGCGCACTGCGGCGAAACAGGGAATCCATTCCGAGCGAGTTCAATTGCTGGGGCAAGCAAATCGGCAAAGCGAAGTTTGCCGTGCGCTCGCCACAGTGCCACCCAGCCCGACACTGCGCCTGGCACGGTGACGGTGTCCCACCCTGTTCGTGGCATGCCGTCCCGGCGTATTCGATCGACATTCAGACCCGAGGGTGAATGCCCCGAAGCATTCAGCCCATGGAGTTGCTCACCATCCCACGTAAGTGCGAAAGCATCTGAACCGATTCCGTTGGCGGTGGGTTCAACGACGGTCAAAGCTGCGGCGGTTGCGACTGCGGC
The DNA here is from genome assembly GCA_029247205.1 of Phycisphaerales bacterium. GTDB lineage: Bacteria > Planctomycetota > Phycisphaerae > Phycisphaerales > SM1A02 > UBA12567. Next base: position 19,419 of record JAQWLT010000040.1, read on the forward strand.
GTCGGCCGCGGTGCCGCCGCGGCGAAGCATTTCAAGACCAACTTGAGCTGCCAATGGTTGCCCGGTTGCCACGACCTGTTGTCCAAAGACAGGCATGCGGCTGCCAGGAAGTGCGCCACCTGGAAGAGATCGGGAGAAGTCCAGGCTCATTGGACTCGCTCTACCTGGTCGATCCATCCGCCGCAAAGTACAAGGTCGCCTTCATAACACACGACAGCCTGACCACTGGCAAGGGCCTCGTGCGGGGTGTCAAACCGAACGTCAATACGCTGATCTGGCAAGGCGCGGACGCGAGCTGGAATTGCTTCGCCATGAGCGCGTATTTGGGCCAGACAAGGCATCCAGTCCTCGCTAGGCGGCACATGCCAACTTGCTTCGCGTGCTTCGCACGCGGCCGCGGCAAGGTCAGACTTGATTCCAAGCGTGACTGTATTGCTGACTGGGTTCTTGGCAACCACATAGCGTGGCTCGCCTACTGCTACGCCCAGTCGTCGTCGCTGGCCGATCGTGAAGTTTTGATGTCCTTCGTGACTGGCCAGTACGTTGCCATCTGTGTCGATCATCTTTCCAGTTGTGAACTGCTCAGGATTTCGCTTCTTCAGTACGCCTGCGTAGTCGTCGTCAGGGACGAAACATATTTCCTGTGAGTCCGGTTTTGTATGGACACCAAGTGACATGTTCTTGGCCATCTCGCGTACTTCATCTTTGGTCATATCGCCGATTGGCAACATCATGCGATCGAGCTGTCGGGGTCGAATGTCTGGGATACCCCCTGCGCCGAAAAGCACATAAGACTGATCCTTCCCCATGTCTGCTGCGCGGCGGAGGCGAGGCACTCCAGTGCTGCGATCGATGCGAGCGTGATGACCACTTGCCACCCACTTTGCATCGATGCCCTCGGCGTAGGTGTGCAGGCGGCCAAACTTGAGCCAGTCATTGCAGCGGACGCAGGGGTTTGGTGTGCGGCCGGCGTGATACTCATCTTCAAAGTACCGAATGATCTGCTCGAACTCATTGGCGAAGTTGAGGGCGTAGAAGGGGATGTCCAGCGTGGCAGCGACGCGTCGGGCATCATGCGCGTCGGTGATGGAGCAACAGCCTTTGTGCCCAAGAGTTGTGCCTCCAACTGCTTCGCCAGGAGAACCAAGCCGCATGAAGCAGCCAATAACGTCATAGCCCGCTTCAACGAGGAGGGCTGCGGCAACGCTGGAATCGACGCCGCCTGACATGGCAACAAGCACTCTATCTCCGGGGGTGGGGTTCATGGCTGCGATGATAGATGGGGATTGGTATCCTGACCTCTTAATCGGAGAATCAACCCCATGACGACTGTGACGTCCAACACCGTTGAATTGCTTGGCACCGAGGCCGACGACCTCCTTGGCCACCAATGTGTCTTGCCAGCCGACATGCTGCACCTCCCAGGCGGGGATTTTGTCGACCGCGTGTGGACAGGCAGCGATCGGAGCCCGCAGGTGCTTCGGTCCATTCAGACGCTCTATGGCCACGGTCGCCTTGGTGGAACTGGATATTTGTCAATCCTGCCAGTCGATCAGGGCATCGAGCATTCGGCCGCGGCTTCGTTTACGAAGAACCCGATTTACTTTGATCCGGGCAATATCGTCAAACTCGCCATCGAGGGCGGGTGTAATGCCGTGGCAAGCACATTCGGTGTGCTTGGTTCGGTCGCTCGCACCTATGCCCACCAGATTCCGTTCATTGTGAAACTCAATCACAACGAGTTGCTTACATCTCCCAACCAGTTTGATCAGGTGCTATTTGGCACGGTCGATGAGGCATGGAATATGGGGGCGGTCGCCGTTGGTGCAACAATTTACTTTGGAAGCGATCAGTCTCGCCGTCAGATCATGGAAATTGCCGATGCGTTCTCGTACGCACACGAACGAGGTCTCGCAACAGTCTTGTGGTGTTATCTGCGAAACGATGACTTCAAGGTTGACGGAGTTGACTATCACGCAGCCGCTGACTTGACCGCTCAGGCCAATCACCTCGGTTGCACAATCGAAGCTGACATCATTAAGCAGAAGTTGCCAACCAATAACCAAGGCTATGTCGCAATGAATGCCAACGGTTCATTCGGTAAGTACGACAAAACGATGTACGACACGCTCTGCACTGATCATCCGATCGATCTGTGTCGCTGGCAGGTTGCAAATTGTTATATGGGCCGTGCCGGCCTGATCAACTCCGGCGGCGCGAGCGGCGAGAATGATTTTGCACAGGCTGTTCGCACTGCTGTTATCAATAAGCGTGCAGGCGGAACCGGTCTGATTTCAGGCAGAAAAGCATTCCAAAGGCCAATGGATGAAGGTGTGAAGTTGCTTGGTGCTATTCAAGATGTCTTTCTTGATGATTCCATTGGGATCGCCTAGAAAGCAACCGGTAGGACCATGTGCTCGCCTAGTAGCTGGTGTGTCATTCACGGACTGCTACGTACTCGTAATTGAAATCCGTGCTCGCCGTGCTTCACCCGCCTCGTGGCGACGGTGCAACGCTTGTTCTTTCATTGCACGGGTCTGTTCGGCTTCGCTGAACTCTTCGCCGAATCGCACGAGCCGAAGACTGTTCGCGATGACGACTACGTAGCCCAAGGCGTAGTAGAAGGGTGCGATCCACAGCGTCAAAATGGTGCCGGTCGCGGCCAGTGCCAGGCCAATGACGGCCAGTAGAAGCGATACCCCGATGTTCTGGCTGATGACCGAGCGGGTCCGCCGGGCCAATGAGAGGAGGAATGGGATATGGCGCAAGTCATCGTTCATCAACGCTACGCCTGCTGAGTTGGTGGCGATATCTGAACCACTGAGGCCCATCGCCACGCCAACATCGGCGGTTGCAAGGATGGGGCCGTCATTGATACCGTCGCCGATCACCATTGTGCGGTGTCCGCGTTCCATGAGGTGCTTGAGTTCCTGATGTTTCTCTTCGGGTAGGCACTCGGCCTCAACGCTATCGATGCCAATGGCCTCGGCAACGCGGGTTGCCACTGGCAGGCGGTCACCAGTAAACATCGAAATGCGGCGGCAACCGAGTTCACGCAACTCTGCAACGGCTTCGGTCGCGTTGCTTCGCAACGCATCCTCGAGGCCAACAGCCCCGAGGTATTGGCCGGCACGCATGACATGTACGCCGGACATGCCGTCGATCTTCTCTTCCACAAGTGCGACTTCGCTGCTGATAGTGGGATCGATTTCAATGAGCCAAGCAGCGCGTCCAACATGGATGTCGCCATCGCCCGCATGGGCTACGACGCCTCGGCCGTGCAATTCTTCGTATCGTTCAAGTTCCGCTGGTTCAATATTGGCTTGGCGAGCGGTGTCGAGTATGGACCGTGCGAGCGGGTGATTCGAGTGTTGCTCGCCGTCCGCAGCAGCCTGTAAGAGTGCTGCACCTTCAATGCCCTCAGCTGGGCTCAGTCGAGAGACGGCGAAGATGCCGGTCGTGAGTGTGCCAGTCTTATCCATGATGACGGTGTCGACTTCGGCTGCAGCTTCGAGGGTACGAGTCTGCTTGATCATGATGCCAACTCGTGCCGCAGCGGCAAAGGCAGCGACCATGGCCGTGGGGTGCGAGATGAGTAGACCGCCGGGGCATGTGACCACAAGCACTGTGATGGCCCGAAGCGAGGCCTGGGCGCGGACGGCCTCTTCGCCGCTACGCGTTGCGAAGAACCAGACGAGTGCTGCCACCATGAGTACGACCCAGAAGTAATAGCCAGCGAGTTGCTCGATGATCTCTTGTCGTCTGGTCTTGCTCGACTCAGCTTCGCGAATCAGTGCTTCAACCTTACCGATAGTCGTTTCTGCAGCGACGGCGGTTACTTCGATGTCAATTTGGCCTGTCAGGTTCGTCGTGCCTGCGTAGACAGGCAATCCGGTGCCCACTTCTACTGGCACGGCTTCGCCTGTGAGGGAGGCTTGATTGATGTCGGATTCGCCCTTGACGACGCGCCCGTCAACAGGCAGGTTTTCGCCTGGCCGAACACGAACAACATCACCCTTATTCAGCGAACTGAGCGAGACGGTTTCTTCTTCGCCGCTTGCACTGATGCGGCGTGCAGTGTCTGGCGTGAGGTGCACGAGGTCACGAATAGCACGCTGCGCGCCCCATGCGGTGCGACTGAGAATGAGGTTGGCAGCCCACAGAAAGAGGGCAAGGAAGCCAGCGGCGAGATACATCCCAGATGCCATGGCAGCAAGCACGGCCAGTGTGGCGAGCGCATCACCGCCTGGTCGACCTGTAGAGAGTTCTTTCCATGCTCCAGAAAGCAGTGGGATCACCAAAATCAGCGCACCGAGAAACGCAGGTATTTGAGCGATCTGTGCGTTGACACCAAGTAGTCCGCCAATCCAAGCAGTGCCCAGAAGTACGCCGCCACCAAGTGCCACGAGCAGCCTGCGTTCAAGTCCGGCGGCGGATCGTTCCTCGAGGGCGGGGGGGTCGGTTGCTGCGGCTGGTGTTTGTGCTGTCATCTCGTGCTCGCTCATCGGCGTCTGTCTGCTCCAGTCCAAGAATATGGTGGGAAGACGAAGAGTATAGATTCACCCTGCGTCGCGAACCGCCGAGGCCACCCAACCGCCTTTCTACGCCTGCAAGCGATGGTCGGTTCGTCGGCCTGCTACGCTCTTGCCCATCTTGGCCCCAGAGGAGCCCACGAGCCGTGCAGGAACGCATTTCAATCATTGGAGATGGGCAAATGGGCCTCGTGCTGGCCGATGCTCTCCGTTCGCGGGAGCTGCCAGTGAGTATGTGGGGGCCATTTGAGGATGTGGTTGAGGTGCTCGCCCGGACTCGGGAGAACCCTGGAAGAATGCCAGGTTTCAAGCTTGATGATGCGGTCCACGTGACAAGCGATGCAGGCGAGGCAATGGCAGCGGCGACCATCGCCATCAATGCCATTCCCAGTCAGTTCATCCGTCCTGTGTGGTCGAAGCTTGCCGCAAGTGTGCCAGCCGGGTGTTCGATTATCAGTGTCGCCAAGGGTATAGAGAACGACACGTTACTTCGGCCGAGTGAGGTCCTTGCGGAAGTGGTGGCGGATGCTGGAGCATGTTGCGCACTCTCTGGGCCGACTATTGCCACCGAGTTGGCTGCACACCAACCCGCAGTGCTTGTTGCGGCATCCAAGGATGCCTCGCTTGTGGAACGTGTGCAGCAATGCTTCGATGTGCCATGGCTTCGCATTTATGGTGGCAGCGACTTGATTGGTGTGGAACTTGCAGGAGCGTGCAAGAATGTCATCGCACTTGCTGCCGGCATGTGTGATGGTTTGTCACTCGGTGACAACGCAAAGTCAGCCGTATTGGCTCGTGGCTTGGCAGAAATTACACGACTCGGCGTCGCCATGGGAGCGCAGGCAGAAACGTTCTACGGCGTTGCGGGTGTTGGCGATCTCGCAACGACATGCTTCAGTCCGCACGGTCGAAATCGAACTTGCGGGGAGGCGATTGGAAAGGGGGCAACGCTCTCTGAGTATGAGGCGCAGACGCATTCAGTTGTGGAGGGTGTGGCAACAGCAAAGAGTGTGGTGCTGCTTGCGCGTCAGTATGCGGTCGAGATGCCAATCGTAGAGGTCGTGCACGCCGTACTGTTTGGCGATCTGCCGCCTGCACATGGCGTTTTGAAACTTATGCAGCGAGCGTCTGGACCCGAGTAGGGAGTGGATGCGACGTGCTCTGTTGCTCAGCCCTCGTCAAAGCCAACCTTGACTAGTTGTACAAGATCTCGCACCGCCTCTTCGGCGCCTTCGCCGGTGGCTCTGATTTCTAGTTCAGTCCCCGCTGTAGCGGCAAGCATCATGATCTTCATGATCGACTTGGCGTCGACTGCTTCGTCTTGGTCGGTGCGTCGTACGGTGATGTGAGCTGTGAACCGCTGTGCTGTTTCAGCAAGTAGCATCGCCGGCCTGGCGTGCAGGCCGAGGCGGTTACTTACCTTTACTTTCTTATGTGCTGATGCGGTCACGGTTGAGTCGACTACCAGGGGTTCATCTTTGAGTGTGTTTAGTTTGACAACTGGTGGCTGTCAGTATCATTGAGTAGTTGGAGTACGTCATCCACGCTGGAGGCTTGCCGAAGAAATCGTCTGAAGGTTTCTTGGCTGAGACTTCCAAAGACTGCCTCCATCGCTTCCAGATGCAGTTCGGGCTGGTCCTCGGGGCTCAGGAGCAGAAAAATGGAGTACACCGGGTTGCCGTCAAGCGCGTTGAAGTCAACGCCGTCGACGACATTTGCGATGGCCACCACGACCTTGCCGACCGATGCTTTTTTGAGATGTGGCACCGCCACGCCGTTGCCGAAGCCAGTTGATCCACGATTTTCTCGTTTGATGACCGCTTTGACGTACTCGTCGACGTAATCCGGCTTTACCTCGCCTGCGTCAACAAGCAATTGCATCATGGCTTTGATCGCGTCGTTTCGAGTTGTTGTCTCAAGCGAAGCCGAGATGGCTTTCTTGTGTACAAGTGTTGTCAGTTTCATTCGTCGGCTCCCGACTTTGGAGTGTGGTGCTTGTGATCCTTCAGTTTACTCTTCAAGTCAGATAGTTGTCGCACAGCGCGATCGGTGCATTGATCGACTGCCGCATATAAGTCGGTTGCTGACGCATGCGAGATAAGTGGTTCACTGTGCTCAACTCTGACGATGCACTCGATGAGATGCTCAGACTTTTGGTGGTCAACCACCATTTCAATGGATGAAATACGATCGTAGTAGCGAGTGAATCGTTCGGCTTTCTTTGTGATGTACTCCTCGATGGCCGGAGTGGGGTTGCCATGGCGAGTGGAAATGGAAATCTGCATGCCTAGGTTCCTTGCTCTTGCGATGTGTCTGGTGAATCTGGTTTCGTATCCGGAGGTGTTTCGATCATTACATCACCGGGCAATTGAGAGGGGGGTCGTAGCACCCCGCCACTAATGGTGAATCCGATGGCTTCCTCAACCGTCAGCGGCAATTCAATGGTGGAATCTTTGGGGACGGTAATCGTGTACCCGGTGAATGGAGTAGGCGAACTCGGAATGAAGACGGTGATGCTCTCGGTCCCCAATACGTCACTGATGCTTCGCAGGGCCGGTCCTGTTTGGAATCCGACCGCCCAGATGCCGCGGCGGGGATACTCGACGGCAACGACAGTGCTGAATTCGAGTTGTTGTCTTTGTCTTGAGAACAAGAAATCCACGATCTGCTTAATCCAGCTGTAGATCTTCTTGATCACTGGCAGCGATGTAATGACCCGTTCAACCCACCGATAGAGGGCGCGGCCCATCCAGCCACCGACGAGCCGACCAGTGAGATAGACCGCAAACACGGCGATGAGCAAGCCGATCATGCGAACGGGCCAATACTCAGCCCACCATGAGTTCAGAATGCCTATTTGGTACTCATAGGTCAGCGTTGCGTCGTTTGCCACATCAGTGGAGCCAAGCCCCATGGCTTCACGAGCAATAGTGAGGTCTTCGTTCGAGGGCGTGATGCCCCATGACTCTGGTAGAGCTGGCCATGCTGCAAACAGTTGAGCGAATAGGTACCGAACGCCTGCATTGATCGGCTCGGCAATGGAGGCGTTGACCCAGAGATACGCCTGCGCTAGCACCCATAAAGTGAGTGTGGCAGGCAGTACGACTGCCAATCCTCGCAAAAAGAACCTGCGGAAGTTACTTCGGGATGGAAGGTTCGTTGGCATCAGTGTTGGTGCGGTCCCATTGTACTGACCAAATCAGTCAGCACGACTTCGTTGGGTGGACTGCTGCATCAGGCCAGAGGGGCCGATCGGCAGCGATGTCAGTCTCCCCAAGGCTCTGTATGCACACGGCCCTCTGCCAGCAGTCGAATTGCTTCAGGCATGGCGAGACATTCTTCCTGGAAGACACGAGCGGCAAGCGTGGTGGGCGTGTCATCTGATACGACCTCGCATTCTCGCTGGAGAATGGTTTGGCCGTGGTCGTATTCGTCGTCAACAAAGTGCACGGTGCACCCGCTCGTTGCATTGCCTGAGGCAAGTACTGCCTTATGCACATGCTGGCCGTGCATGCCACGTCCTCCGAATGCAGGAAGTAACGCGGGATGAATATTGATGACGCGTTGTCGCATCCATGGTTGGATTGGCAGCAGGCGAAGATAGCCACAGAGGCACACAAGTTCGGGTGATGTTGCGGCAATGCGTGAAACGACCCAATCATCAATGTCTACATCTGAGGGCGGCTCATATACACGCAAGCCTCTCGCTCGGCACCGCTCGGCGGCGGGAAGCATGGTTCGAGAAAGTACAACACACTCGATGGTGGCAGCAAGCGTGCCAGCCTCGATGTGATCGAGCAGATTCAGGATGGTTCGACCACCACCGCTGGCGCAGCAGACCAGCCGAAGTGGCTCGTTCATGAGCCGGGCCGATCCAAGGAGATTGAGGGAGGCGATTCAAACGGAATGGGTGTGCCAGTGGCGTCGACGCTCACCATTGTGAGTGAAGCTGACGTGACTTGAACGGTCTCTCCACTCGTAAAGCGTTCGGCAAACACAGACACATTCACTGTCACGCTGGTTCGGCCAGCACGTTTGGTTGAGGTATATAAACTGACGATGTCGCCAGACCACACTGGTGCGCTAAATTCCACGCCATCCATCGACACAGTGACCCAGCGATGCAGTCCATGCAGTCGCGCCTCGTAGAACCCAGCCTGGTCGACGAGCGAGAGAATGACACCGCCAAAAATTGTGCCCTGCACATTGGTGTCTTTGGGCATCATGTGTACCCGCAAAGCCAAGTGGGCGTCCTGCTGTTGAGGTGATCCGCTGCCGGGAGTGGGTGTGCTCATGGGTGCATGGTCTCCTTATCGCCGGTGGAAGGCAACTGTGGCAATGCCAAGTTGTTTGATTGCAGGGCTGCTGCTGCGATGGCATGGTCCCCACCTGCTCGAGACAACGCTGCGATCACGCGATGCATCAAGGCGGGCTGGCTTTGTTCCCAACCGAAGCAGCCTTGCGCTTCTAGTACGGCTACGGCATCGAGCAAGGCGGCATCTTCTCCGTGAGCCAGAAGTTGGTCTTCAACAACTGGCTGCCACTGGTAAATCCTCTCCTGCTCGCTGCCCGGCGGAGGTGATGTCAGCCATTCCCATGCGGCCATCCTCGTTTCAGTATGACTGGATGTCAGGTCACGGATGACGGCATGGGCGTACAGCGATGGCATTGCCCACAGGCCTCCGATCGCTCCAATGAGCGTGGCGAGCGAGATTGTCCACCATGTCCACTTTCGTCCTGGCATACATATGCTCCGAGCGGGCACCGTACGTTGCGGGCGAGCGGTTGTCATCCCGCTGTACGTGCGTGGCAAGACGCCATATCAGGGAGCGTGCTGTTGCCGTGTCATAGCCGTGCACGCCCCAGCAAGGCCGTCCCAGCAGGGCTTGAAGAAGATCGCTCGGTGCCAGTACCAGCGTACCTCCACGGGGATGCTGTCCGGCAAGCAGATCCAGCCCAGGCCGAGCAAGCCCGTGTTGGCGAGAGAATGGTCGCCATGCAATATTGAGTTCGCTTGCCCACGAGGCCTGGTGTGTGGGCGAGAGTGAGATGCCTGCCAAGGCCGCTCTCTGTTGGTGTGCGGAAACCGCACTCGGCGGACCAGTGAGCAACACCGTTCGCCCACCCGACAACAGGGCCTCGATCGCAGCCCAGTCAGTTTCGGTGTCGCTTGCACAGGCGGCACTGAGACCGTCGTGAGTGCTCGCCTCTAAGAGGGATGCGTTGTGGCATCGTGCCGGGTGTCCAGACTGTTCGCACCACTGCGCGAAGGCGGTGGCTGCGCCTGGTTCCAAGTTGGCGGCCTCGCCAGTGGCAAACACAATTGGGCATGGCGTACCAGTTATGTCAGTCGTTTTTTTGATCAGACCCATGTCCAGCCTCGGCGGAAATGGATGTTGCTCGGTGGCCATCGCCCAAATATTGGGAAGAACACCATCTGGTCGCCCTGAAACCAGCAGCATGAGGTCTCGACCGCCAGCGGAGAGCGCGTCGATGCGTGGCAGGGTTCGTGGTGAGTCCAGCAGCGAAAGGGCGGGGTCCTTTCGAGTCAGCCGCCGCCACGTGGCATGAGGCGCCGCAAGAGAACCGATCTGATGCATTGCGCGGCCGAATCCACTTGAGCGTGCCACGGCGACTAAGAGCCCACCGCGGTTGAGGTACTCGCTAAACCTTTGGACTTCTTCGATGTCTAGAGTGTCGGCCTCACCACGCAGTGCCGCCGCAATTTCACGGCGTCGGTTGCGGACGAAAGAGGGTTCACGCGATCCCTGTATGAGCACCATCGGCGACTCTAGCCAGACATCAACGGAGTCACTCATCGAGATCAGCTGCCAGCAGGTTTCGTGTTCGAGTGTGCGTCGGAGGCGATTCACTAAGATTTCGGCGCTGCTGTATTTGATTGATTGACCTGACAGCGTGAGTTGAGCGCAGGCAAGCGGCGCCAATCCACGATGCAGCAACATCAGCGCGAAGCACCGCTGTCGCAATTGCGATACAGATTTGCCGCCGCTCACATGCCACTGTCCGTGTGTATCGCGTCGGCACAAGCGGCCAAGGGTGGTACTCAAGGCGTCACGAAGCCAGTCACGTCCGGCAAGCGTTCGCCAGCCAGTTGCCAATGCAACCCGCTCGAGCGAGTACAACCAGTACTGTGGGAACTTGGCGCATCGCCCAAGACCAGGGCAAGGCTCAGCAGTAAATCGTTCATCAAGCCACAGTCGACCATTCTCGATGGCGGTTTCTCGGATCGACTTGGTGCGGGTTCGGCTTGACTTGTCCAAGAGATCCTGCCCGAGTACCAGTGAGAACACACCTGCCGCGGTCATTGAGCCGGTGGGGGGATCTCCGATGTGATAGGACCACCCACCGTCCTTATGTTGCGACTCGATGATCGCGGTCTCGACGCGTGCCAGCAATTTTGGAGACACCTTGATTCCTCGCTCCGCTGCTGCATGCAGTGCAAGCACAGCGACGTGGCGGGTTGAGGGCGAGACTCGCGGGATTCGTTCGACGGGTCTACAAAGGTAGTCCCAGCCGCCTTGTCCCCAGTGAAACGACTCGACAAGACGGTCGACATCGTGTTGGAGTTGCGGCAGGAATCGATCTGGCAGGCTTGCCCACACTTGGGCGCGAAAGGCGACAGCGTAGGTGCCGTCAGGCTCAACGCTTTCAAGCCATGCAAGGGCCTCGCGGAGTGGACTGGATTGTGCGTCGTGTCCAGTGGTCAATAGCGCCAGAGTGGCAAGGGCGGTGTACCCACCGAGATGCTGGCGTGTACTCTCGCCACCCGGCATTTGAATGGGGTCCCAGTGCCGCGTGGGGTGGTAGGCATCGATGATTGCTTCTGAAATTGCATCGATGGCTGAGTGGACATCGGCAGCGGCAATGCTCATCGGATCTATGAGGCTGCCAAGGCACGCGGTCATACAACATGTGGCGCACAACATGCCGCAAGCGTATGCGTCAATCAGATCAGTTCACGCGCGAGCTGCCAAAACGCAGTGGTGTCTCTAGTAGGTTGTGGCGGGTGGGACGGTCTCGACAATGGGAACAGTATCCTGCTTGGTCGCGAGGGCAGCGGCGCGGTGAATGGCGTCCATGATCCCTTCGAGGTCAAGCCCCGCTTCGGCCAACTGCTCGCCACGAGATCCTTGGTGGATCCAACTATCAGGCAACCCAGCACGCACGATTCGAGAGGTATCGAGGCCACGATCAGTTGCTTCTTCGATCACCGCAGCACCGAACCCGCCGATGAGACCGTGTTCTTCGATCGTGAGAATCGGTATTCCACGGCGGAGCGTTCGTTCAATCAAATCGCCGTCAACGGGCTTCGCAAAGCGGCCGTCCCAGACTTCAACTTGGATATGTGAGTCTAGTTTCGAGGCTGCATCGAGCGCGGTCATCGCAGGTACGCCGTAGGCAATGACAACGACATCAGCCTTGGGGTTTGGCAGCAAGCAGCGAGCGCGGCCAATTTCAAATGGTGGGCAGTCTGTTTCTGCGAGGCGATCATCGACATCATCACGTGGGTATCGAACGGCGGTCAGACCATCATCGTGCATCCGCATGAATTCAAGTGATGCCCGAAGGCTTGCTTCATCGATGGCTGCGAGCAGGACAGCACCAGGGAGTGTGCGAAGGATGGACACATCACAGAAGCCGTGATGGACGGCTCCATCGCCGCCGACAAGACCAGCGCGGTCGAGGCAAAGACGTAGCGGAAGGCCTTGTAAGGAGATTTCTTGGAAGCACTGGTCAAAGGCCCGCTGCAAGAAGGTCGAGTACACGGCGAAGAATGGACGGAGTCCAGTTTTGGCCATGCCTGCCATCATGTCAGTCGCATGGGACTCACAGATGCCGGTGTCCCATGTGCGGTCCGAGAATTGCTCAAGGGCCTTTGTGATACCGGTGCCATCTGGCATGGCAGCTGTGCAGGCGGTCACTGTGCCGTCGCGTGCCATGAGTTCGCACAACGCATCGCCGAAGGCTGCGGTGAAACTTCGACCGCCTGTGGCGACTTCGACCCTGCATCCATTGACTGAGTGAGGCTTTGGGGAGTGGAACGCTGTGGCGTCACTCTCGGTGTAGTCGAAGCCCTTGCCCTTGATTGTGTGGGCGTGTAGTACGAGCGGTCGATCGACATCTTTGACGACTGCGAGGGTCTCGATGAGTCCGAGGATGTCGTGCCCGTCGACCGGACCGACGTGCAAGAGGCCAAACTTCTCAAACCAGGGGTCCTCAGTGACGATGTCCTTGGCGACTTCGCCGAGGCGATGTCCCCAGTCGCGTAAAGTCTCTCCGCCTGGAAGCCCTTTGACCATGCCTTTGGCTGCCCGTTTCATTGAGCGATACGTGTCACTGACGCGTAGCCGGTCAAAGTACGAAGCGATTGCGCCCTGAGGCTTGGCGATACTCATGCCGTTGTCATTGAGGACTACGAGAAATTGTCGATTGATTGTGCCAGCGTGATTGAGGCCTTCCATCGACAAACCGTTCACAATGCTCGCGTCGCCAACAAAGGCAACGGTGCGTCGTCCATCTTGGTTCTCTGGTGACCATCCCTCGCCTCGAATGCGATCGCCATGTGCAAGTCCGGTTGCGGTTGAGATGGCGGTGCCGGCATGGCCGACCATGAAGAGGTCTTGGTCACATTCGCTGGGGTCTGGGAAGCCGCCCATTCCATTTCGTTGACGTAACTTGCTCAGCAGTGGGTAACGACCCGTCAACAACTTGTGTGGGTAGCACTGGTGTCCCACATCAAAGAGGAGTCGGTCATGTCCGAAGTCGAATACCCAGTGCAAGGCAATGAACAACTCGATGACACCAAGATTGGGAGCCAAGTGGCCACCTGTCTGCTGCACCTGCGAGCAGATTTCCTGACGCATCTCCGCTGCCAAGATTGGCAGTTGTTCGAGGTCAAGTGCTTTGAGATCTGCCGGCGTATGGATGCCGGGAAGAATCGTGAGGTCCATGCGGTACTCCTGCGGGGCGTTTCGGCGGTGTGAAGTGTATCAGTGCCCACCTCCTTCGCCTCAATCAAAGTGAAAGCGATTGATTATTGGGTGCGAATGGCCATGAGGTTGGCAAGGCCCACGAGTGGGTCGGCGGCATCGCCAAGGTTGGAAACGGCCATCACGGCCTCTGTGCGAAGCCGGGCGACTTCGTCGCGGCAAGCAGCCTCGCCAAGTACGCCTGGGTAGGTGCGTTTGCCATTCGCTGCGTCCTTGCCGGTTGCCTTGCCCACGTGTTGGGCAGACTGTGTGATATCAAGCAAGTCATCGACGACCTGAAACATCAGCCCCATCGCATCGCCGTACCGGGTGACGCTGTCAAGGCTTTCGGCATCTGCACCGCCACACATCGCGCCCATTCGGCACGCAGCTTTGATGAGGGCGCCGGTCTTGTTGAGGTGGACCAGGCGTACTTGATCGATCGGCGTGAGTCCTTCGGGCAGTCCACCGAGCGTGTCATAGACCTGTCCAGCAACCATATCGGAGGTTCCGCGAGCGAGTTCACCCACGAGCAGCGTCCGCACAGTGGGCTCGCATGGGGCATCGGCGAGGAAGCCAAAGGCCATTGCCAACATGAGATCGCCTGCAAGGATTGCCATGGCTTCTCCGGCGTGCACATGCAAGGTTGGTTGGCCGCGCCGAAGTTCATCATTATCAAGTGCTGGTAGGTCGTCGTGTACCAGACTGAAGCAGTGCACGAATTCCAAGGCTGCAGCAGAGGCAAGCGCGGCGTCTGTATCGCCTCCCACCGCATTGCAACACTGTATAACTAATGCTGGACGTAGCCGCTTTCCACCTCCGAGGACGCTATAGCGAGCCGCCTCGGTCAGATGCGGAGGGAAGTGGGACCAATCAATGGAGTTGGCCATCCACTGGTCAATCTGTTTGCCAGATGCGGCGAGGACATCGCGACCTTCTTGAACGCTGGTAGTGGTGGTGTGTTCCATGGTGAGGTCCCGGTAAAGCGGTGAGGTCCCGGTAAAGCCCTACTATACCGACCATGCAAGAATGGACCATGCTTATGTCGCTCGCTCCGGCCGCAGCCGAATCGGGCTGGTCGACCGAAGTGTCTTCGCTCATCGCTCGCGGCGGTTACGTGATGATTCCGCTGCTGATTTTGAGCATCATCAGTGTCATGCTGATTGTCGAACGCTCGATCTTCTGGGTCAGCCTCAATGGCAAGACCAGCCTTCGCCGACTGGGAAAGTTGAATCATGCGCTTCGCTCGGGCGATGCAGCATTGGTTCGTGGCGTCGTAGCCGGTGACACGACTCCCTATGGGCGAGTTGCCTGCAGATTAGTTGAAGAGGGTGCCAACGACGCTGTGGCGCTTGAGGCGGTTGAGGATCAACGCAGCAGACTAGAGCGGTACATGATCACCATGTCGACCATCATCACTGCGGCGCCACTGCTTGGCATTTTGGGCACGGTGCTCGGAATTATTCAAAGCTTTGAGTTACTCGGTGCTCGCTCGACGATGTCTGATCCAACCGAGGTTGCTGGCGGAATTGCCGCAGCCCTCTTGACGACAGCCTTTGGCCTTGTCGTTGCTTTGGTCACGCTGTTTCCCTACATGGCATTCCGCGGCCAAGTCAGTCGCGGGATGGGCCGATTGGAGGCACTGGTTGCGGCGGGGCAGGAGGGTGAGCACCGAAGGGATCGCGGTCACTCGGAGTCACAGTCATGATTGGTGTGCTGCTCGCAACTGTGATAGCCACACCGATGCCATGGCTTCAGCCAAAGTGGTCGGATGCGGGTGGTCGCCTTGAGGTCGCAGCCCGCATGTGGGAAGAGCCTGAAGGTAGTCCTCGGGTTTGGCTTGTGGGCGTGACGCATATGGGTGAGCCGAGTTATTACGCCGCCATTGAGACGCTGCTTGAACAATGCGATGTCGTTGTCTTTGAATCTGTACTTCCTGAGGGCGGAACAGCTCCTGGTGGAAGCGACGATACGGCCCGTGCCGACTCGACTCAGGCGACTGCAGCGCTGCTTGCCAAAATGCTTGCTGGGACAGTGAGTGTGGACTGGAATCAAGCCATAGAAAACTTGGCTGCCTCGAACACTCGGGTCGTGTCAATTGTCCGACCGCTTGCACGCGACGGTTGGGGCCGCTCGTGGGTGATGCGAGACAATAAGGTCACAAGTTTTGGTGCCGATGGCATGCTCGGTGGCACAGGTGTGAATGCCGACATCGTGGTGGCTGTTGCCGAAGAGGCAGCCCAACCAAATGGCGGCGAATTGCAACGCTCGATGGCTGAGTCTCTTGGGCTGGTTTTTCAGCTCGATTCGTTGCCATATGACGGTGTGCATTGGGTGCCGGGTGATCTTCGTGTTGATCAAGTTGCGGCGGCTTTCAAGGAGCGTGGGGAGGATCTTGGTGACATGACCGCAATGCTTTCTGGAGGCGGGCTTGTTGGTGGTGTGATGAGTGGCGTGTTCAAGATGATTCCAGTTCTCGACGCTCTTTTCGGCGGTCGCATTGTGGACACGATTCGGGTGATCTTGATCGAAATGCTCGGTGATGAGGCGTTGATTGGTTCGGCTCTTGAAATGCAAGGGCCTGCACTTGAGGAAGTTCTGCTTGACCTCCGCAATGAGCGAGCCATGGAAGTGTTGTGGGAGCAATTGGCCGAGTTGGATCAGGGCCAGACAATTGCCTTGGTGTATGGCGCTGGTCATCTGCCCGGACTTGTGACCATCCTGGAGTCGCATGGCGATTGGGAAGTGGCAGATACACAGTGGTTGCCAGCGATCGAATTTGATCTCACGACTTCGCCACTGACAAAATCTGAGGTCGACATGTTGCGTGGCTGGATTCGAAACTTTGCGAAGCGATTATCGCCGAGGTAACTCGCGTTTACTTGGCTTCGTGCGTGAACGACTTAATGGGAATGTCTTCGACCTGTTTGGCTGCGTCAATCCAGTGTGACTGATCTATGAGATCGGTCATGGACTGCGTGCGGATGTGCCCATCGGCGAAGAAAACAGGGGTCCGTTGATCGAGACCAAGGCGGGGAATTGCAACATCATCTCTGAGAGTCTCAATGTCATCCATTGACAGTTGGGTCCAGAGCGGTTCATCCGCGAGAATGGGCGGCGTTACTTCAAACCAATTGGGGCCAAATGAGTCCGCGTCTGAAATACCCCATGAGCCAGCCTTCGCCATGAAGGCGCCCGGCATGAACACAAACGTAGTCGTCGGATGCTGCATTCGGCCAAGTGATTCGGCGACAACATTCTTGTAGGTTCGGTCCGCAAGTCGAGCCCGGTAGAACTCCAGTGTCGGACGGTTGTGGTCGTCCGAGATTTCATAGTGCCCGCCCACGTACCAGCCGTTGTATGCAAATGCTGGGTGAAAGGCGATGTGCTCTCCCCGCTCGGGGTAGTCAGTGATGGGCATGATGTCCCGCATGTCTTGGTCAAGCAAGGGTTCGAGGTCGTTGCCAAGATAGTGGGCAAGTCGCCACGTCCATGGTCCTGCAGTTTCGGGCAATGATTCGTCAAAGGTCGGCGCAGGTGGGATAATCGTATTGTCGGGATAGGTCAGTACCAATCGCATTTCTTGCTGAGATTGGCGAGAGAGCCAGCCGGCGACAAACTTTCCGCGGCTATCGACGTTGTACTGGCTCCACGCAAGGCCAATCTGCCGCAGGTCATTTGCTTGATCAATCCCGGCGGCGCTTCGGCGCAAGTACATCAAGCCTGTCGTGAGCATCGCGATCAGCATGGCAATGATGGCGAGTACCACCATCAGTTCGACGAGTGTGTAGGCCGGGCGTCCGCGAGTCACGACTCGCCGATCGAGATCTGTTCGACATGTCCCTGGGCAATTTTCTCGATGCCACTGCCAATCTCGCCGATTGGATCGGGCGGCACAATGTCAACCCGCTTATCACCGAGTTTGGCCGTGCCTGCACGGACTTGCTCTTGGAATGTTCGGCACTCAAGTAGCAGGCGGTCGAGGATTTCATCTTCTGGCACATTGGCAATACGCGCACCCTGCACGTAGATGATGCCGCGGCGATCTCCTGCAAAGACAGCAATGTCGGCGCCTTCGGCTTCGCCTGGTCCATTGACAACGCAGCCCATGACAGCAACCTTCATTGGCACTTCAATCTCGTCACTCAGTTTCTGCCGGACTGCTTGGACGAGGCTGAAGAGATCGACCTGAATACGACCACATGTGGGGCATGCAATTAATTCGGCGCCCTTCCGCTCACGCAGGCCGAGTGACCACAGCATTTCAAGTCCGTCTTCAACTTCAAAGACCGGATCGCTTGCATAACTAATACGGAGTGTGTCGCCAATGCCTTCGGCGAGCAAGGCGCCAAGTGCGACGACGCTCCTGATGGCTCCGGTTTCTCGGGGGCCTGCGTGTGTTACCCCAAGGTGTAAGGGATAGTCGAATCGTGTTGAAATCTCGCGGTAGGTGGCGATGGCGAGTCTTGCGTCCATTGACTTCGCGCTCAGGCAGACGTTGTGGAAGTTGCGGTCCTCGAAGATTTCAAGGTACTCCTCAAGCTTCGTAATCATCAAGGCCATGAGATGCCCTTGGTGATGGTCGGCAAAAAACTTGCCGAGTTCTTCCATTCGCAACTGCTTGTCTTTTCGCTCGATGATTGAGCCTTCATTGACTCCAACCCGAATAGGGATGTCGCGTTCAGCGCATGCATCGATGACGCGATTGACTTGATCACGGTCATCGATATTGCCAGGGTTCAGCCTGATCTTGTGGATGCCTGCTTCGACCGCTTCGAGCGCTCGCTGATAGTGGAAGTGCACATCTGCGACGATGGGAATCTTGGTTTGAGAGAGGATCTCCGGGAGTGCTTCGGTATCAACTCGTTTGGGAACCGCTACTCGAACGATGTGCGCTCCGGCGGCTGCCATTCGATTGATCTCGGCGACGCAGGCATCGATTTCATACGTGTACCCGGAGGTCATCGTTTGTACCGACACTTCGGCGTCGCCGCCGATGCGGACGATTCCAGTGTGTTCATTACCAACTGAGATTTGGCGGGTCTTGCGGCGTTCCATGCCGAGGAGTGTAGGCGAGTAGCGGGTGGTGCAGGCACCGAATCGGCTCAGTCGCCTTCGTAACGCTCCAATTCGACATCTTCTCCGGGCAATAGCAGATCGGCAACCAGGGTGCCCTCTGGAATTGGGTCGCCGTCGAGACGGGTAATGACCGGGCGAGGATTCGCCTTCTCGTGTTCTTCGAGCGCCGCTTCTAGGTTTGCTTTGATGTCCTCATCCAGCGTTGACCACTTTCCGCGGCCGCGGCACTTGGGGAAGGCACTGCACCCGAGCCATGGGCCACGTTTTCCGTTGCGTAGATTGAGCGGTTTTTCGCACTTCTCGCACTTGAGTTCGGTCGTGAGTGGCGGGACGGAAGGGATCTTGAGTCCGCCCTTCTTGTCAACATTGAGCACGGTCTTGATATCTGGGTAGTTCACTGAAGCCATGAAGGGCCCGAAGCGTCCTTGGCGTAGGATCATCGGCGAGTCGTCTTCGGGGCATGCGACATTGACCCGCTGCTCCATTTGTGGCTTGCCGTCACGATCGACGCCAGTAGCAAATGTGCAGTCTGGATATGTCATGCAAGAGAGGAAGCGACGACCACTCTTGGCAAGTCGATATCCAGTGCGGGCGCCGCATTCGGGGCACTTGTAGTCGGCGGGCGTCATTTCGGCCCGCGCGTGCGTCATGGTCTCGAAGGCCTCGGCGAGTGCTTCTGTGAAGGGGGTATAGAAACTGTGAAGCGTTGCCACCCAATCGGCGTCGGCGGAGGCGACTTTGTCTAGGTCGGATTCCATGGACCGGGTGTAGCCCACATCCATCAGACGCGGGAATGCGCCGAGAAGTTTCTCCGTTACGACTTCGCCCACTGGTGTTGGGTGAAAGGCGCGATCAATTTTCTCGACGTACTTATGCTGGATTTTTTCGATGATCGCCGCGTATGTCGACGGCCTGCCGATCCCCTCGCGTTCGAGGTGCTTGATCAGTGCCGATTCTGTGTATCGAGATGGCGGAGCGGCGAACTTTTGTACCGGGTCGATGCCAAAGGCTGCCAACTCGTCGCCCTCTTGCAGGTTCGGCAGCGTTTGTTCTGACTCAGAACTCGGAACGCCAGCGGCGATATACCACCCGTCGAATTCCAGTGATCGCCCGGCCACCTTGAGTTCAACGCCGGTGTCATTGTCAGACCGTCGCAAACGGAATTCGGTTCGATTCCACACGGCTGGAACCATCTGCCCAGAGACAAAGCGTCGCCAAATCAAACTGTACAACTTGCGTTGGTCTTCTTGCATCGATGAGGGAAGGTCCTCAGGTCGGCGTGTGACATCGGTCGGACGAATCGCTTCGTGGGCTTCTTGAGCCTGACGGTTAGTTGAGCTGTAGGTATTGGCCTTGGCAGGAAGGTACTTCTCGCCCCAGTTCTTCTGGATGAAATTGCGAGATGCGGCGATGGCTTCTGGAGCTACATGCGTCGAGTCGGTTCGCATATAGGTGATGAGTCCGACTTGGCCCTCGCCTGGAATCTCGAGGCCCTGATACAGGCCTTGGGCGGCGCCCATGGTGCGACGAGCGGTGAAACCCAGTGTGTTGGCCGCTGCTGCTTGCAAACTACTTGTGATGAATGGGGCGTGCGGACGTGACTTGGACTGCTTCCGCTGAATGGAGGATACTTGCCAGCGGACAGTCGGATCAGGTGTGCCCTCAAGTGTCAGTCGCCGTGCAGCCGGACCCTTCCCCTCATCATCGGCGGTCTCGACAAGCGTCGGCTCAAGGAGTCCAACGGCATTGGCCATATGCAGCACACGCTTGCGATGCGCAGCCTCGGTCTTTCCGTCCAGAGTCCACCCATCATGGGGCAACTTGAGGTCGGCCCGTTCGCCGTCAATTTCGGCAAGGACTGCCGAGAATGCGCCGTGCTCGGCAAGCCATTTGGCAATGTCCTTTTTTGTGGTTGGAGACTCTTGCCCATGCAATTCATGCCATGACGTTGCAAGTTTCTCACAGAGATCGGCGTCAGAAGTGAGTCTGACGTCAACTTGCCAATGTTCATCAGGAATGAATGCTCGAATCTCGAGTTCACGTTCAACGATCAATCTGACAGCGGGCGATTGCACACGACCGGCACTGAGTCCACCCGCGACTCGCTGCCACAGAAGTGGAGACACTTGATACCCCACGATGCGATCGATGATGCGACGGGCTTGTTGGGCCTTGACACGATCCAGATTGATCGGCTCGGGGTCGGCGAAAGCTGCTTGAATTTCTTTTTTAGTGATGGCGTTGAAAGTCACACGCTTGGCGGTCATCGGATCGACCTTGAGGCACTCTGCCAAATGCCATGCGATGGCTTCGCCTTCTCGGTCGAGGTCGGTCGCGAACCAGATGGTTTCTGCGTTCTTGGCAAGTTTGCGAAGCTTGGTCACAACTTTCTTGGAGTCTGCAGACACCTCATAGGTTGGCTTGAAGTCATTCTCGAGATCAACCCCAGGCACCGGAGCCTTGACGCCCTTGGGATTTCGCTTGGGAAGGTCACGAATGTGGCCAACCGACGCTTCAACTGCCCATCCGTCGCCGAGATAGCGTTGGATGGTCTTGGCTTTGGCCGGACTTTCGACGATCACAAGATTGGTAGCCATTTGGTGCGCCAGTGGGGGACTTTGGATGAAAAAGGACAGAACGGGGGGGCGTTATGGTCGTCGGCGCTCCGTCTGTCAACCCTTGAGAAGATCAAACACAAGAATCGTCTGCTTCAGGGGGGTTCTGGTGCCCCCAGGCGAGGGCTGCCGCAACGCCTTTATTGATAAGTGTTTGCGATGACTCTTCAGTAGGGTCAATCCACGTCAATCTGGGTAGTGCGCGAAATCTTCGAAGCCAGGTCCGTTGTTGCTTCGCGAAGCGTCGGGTGCGGATTTTGATCTGCTCGATGGCTTCGGCCTCGGTGCAGTGGCCCTCGAGGCAATCGATGACCTGTGCATAGCCCACCGCAGCGGCCGCCTGCTCGCCAAGGCGACTGTTGGCATGAAGGGCTCGCACTTCCTCCAGTAGCCCGTCTGAGATCATGGCTGAGACCCTGCTATTGATGCGGCCATTGATGGTTTCGGTGGGCCAGTCAAGACCAATGATGACCACATCGTTGCGGCAGGCATCGGTCCACTGAACTTGGGCATCTGAGAGTGGCCGTCCGGTGCCGCGGGCGTATTCGATGGCTCGAATCGTTCGTCGGCGATCGTTACGGTGAATCCGGCCGGCTGCATCAGGGTCACGCTGCTTCAGTTCAGCCCGCAATGCATCAGTATCAAGGGCATCAAGTTCCGCCCGAACTGCAGCGTCCGGCGGTGGTCCATCAAGCAGCCCAAAGAGCAATGCTTGCACATACAAGTTGGTTCCTCCCACTACGATTGGCCAGCGGCCGCGACTACGAATGTCGTCGATTGCTGCATTGGCTGCGGTAAGCCAATCGTCCACGCTCCATGCCTGATCTGGCTCAACCACATCAAGAAGGTGGTGTGGCACCTTTTCCTGCTCGGTACTGGTCGGGGTGGCTGTGCCAATATCCATCCCGCGGTAGACCTGCATGGAATCGGCCGAGATGCATTCGCCCCCGCCTGGCAATGCCTGGGCAAGCGCAACAGACAGGGCCGTTTTGCCGCCGGCGGTGGGGCCAAGCAGCACAATGACGGGTCGAGAATGAGTGGTGGTTGGCATGGAGTGGGCTCGGGGCGGTCGGCGTGTACCGTACGCACCTGGCGAGTTGCTCGCCAAGTGGAGGTGCCCTTTGGCAACTGCATGTGTAAAAGATCTTGACTGTCGTGGACTACGGGTACTCATTCGCGTTGATTTCAACGTGCCCAGTAGGTCGGACGGAGAAATCCTTGACGACCGACGCATTCGAGCGGCCTTGCCGACGATCAGGCACGTCGTTGATCACGGTGGCATCGCCATTGTGATGAGTCATCTCGGCCGCCCGGCAGGGGCTGGCTACGAGGCTGACTTGTCATTGGCTCGCGTTGCGGCGCGACTTGGTGAGTTACTGGGTCCTGCGCATCCAGTGATCTTTGTGAAGGGTGACTGCATCGGGCCTGATGTAACTCGCGCGGTCGAGTCTGCAGCCGCTGGCGAGGTTCTCATGCTCGACAATCTTCGGTTCAGTGCTGGCGAGAAATCCAACGATGCGAACTTGGCCGCATCACTCGGTGCGCTTGCAGATGCCTATGTGAATGACGCATTTGGCACGGCGCATCGGACGCATGCTTCAATTGTTGCGACTCCCGCTGCGATGGAGGGCAAACCATGTGTGGCTGGACTCTTGCTTGAAAAGGAGATCCACTTCCTCTCGGAATCGCTCACATCACCGGCCCGACCATTCATTGCCATTTTGGGCGGTGCAAAAGTCTCAGACAAGTTGGCGGCCATCAAGAATCTCTTGCCACGGGTTGATGCGGTTCTCGTCGGTGGCGGCATGGCGTACACTTTTTTGAAGGCGCAAGATCATGCGATTGGCAACAGTTTGATTGAGTCAGACATGATCGAGACTGCTCGTCAAGTTCTTGCTGAGGCGGCCAATTGTGGGACCGATCTGGTGTTGCCGACGGACCATGTGTGTGCTCAGCGTATTGAGCCAGATGTCACGGTTCGTACATGCGAGTTGGGGATCCCACCAGGGTGGATCGGTCTGGACATTGGTCCAGAAACACTCCTGCACTGGTGTGAGCGGGTCAGTCATGCAGGTACGGTGGTTTGGAATGGTCCGGTCGGCGTCTTTGAGATGCAGCCATTCGACGTGGGTACAGCGGGATTGGCTGTGGCGCTCGCGCATGCAAGCAAGCGACATAAGACTGTGACCATTGTCGGTGGAGGGGAGACCGCTGCCGCGGTTGAGGGAGCAGGCGTTGCAAGTTCAATTACACATGTCTCCACAGGCGGAGGCGCCAGTCTGCAGATGCTCGAGGGGCGTGCACTGCCTGGTCTCTCGGCCTTGGATTCGGCATAAAGGAGCTTCTTTTTGAGGCTCCGCCTGGGGCGGCAGGCGCTATACTGGAAGAGTACTGAGATACCTACTTATTGGGAGCGTCGTTATGACTTCAGTTCTTGCATCGGGTCGACTGTTGTGTGCAATCGCTTTGGCTCTCGCAGCGGCGACATCAGCTTTAGCTGAAGAGAAACTGCAGGTTGGAGACGTTGCACCAACATTCAAGGTCGATGATTGGGTCTTGCCGAGCGAGAAGGGGCTTGACGTTGATCTGACCGACGGCAAGGTGCACGTCATCGAGTTTTGGGCAACGTGGTGTCGTCCATGTAAGTTCTCTATTCCGCATCTGACTCGGTTGCAAGAGAAATGGGGCGAGGACCGTCTCCAAATCATTGGTGTTTCCAACGAGGAGCTCGACGTCGTTCAGCCATGGGTGAAGCGGAACCTCCCGCAGATTGGCTATGGAATTGCTGTGTCGGGTAAGCGTGGCATTCAACGTTCGTGGTTCAAGGCTGCAGGGCTCACAGGTATTCCAGCGGCCTTCATCGTTGGCCCAGCGGGGCGAGTGCAGTTCATTGGTAATCCAAATGACGAAAGGTTTGAGCAAACACTGATTAAGGTGATGAATGGTCGCTTTGATGCTGCCATGGCCAAAGATGCGGAGCCACTGAAGAAGCAGCTTCGCAAGCAGAAAGAGTTCAAGAACTGGGCGCAATACGAGAAAATCGCACAAGAAATCATTGCAATGGATCCAAAGGTATTCATTGATGTCGAAATCGACTTGTTTGAGACCCGCTTGGTTCAAATGGAACGGACTGATGCGGCCTATGCGGGCGTCAAAGCCTTTATCGAAACGGGTATTGAGACCGACCCAGAAGGCGTATTGTTGTATGTCGACTGCATTGTGCTCGACCCGGATATCCCAGATCAGAAGCGTGATCTAGACTTGGCGCTGAAGTCGGCTACGCAGGTACTCGAGCAGTTTGAAGACCCTCGTCGACAAGCATGGGCACTCAAGACAATTGCAGCAACGCACCATCAATTGGGCAATCATGTATCCGCTGTGAAGTTTTCACAGGACGCATATCGTCGTGCACCAGCTGATGCGAAGGAGGACTACCGTGAGCAGTGGCGTGAATACAAGCGTCAGATCGGAAGCTGAGGTGACTAAGGTTGGGTTCTCGTCGCTGGCGAGGTCTGGGGATGCGTGTGTTGGCGCGTCAATCCTGTCTGCTGATTTTGGAATGCTCGCGACGGATGTCTCAGATGTACTTGAGGCTGGCGCTGACTCGCTCCACATCGATGTCATGGATGGTCACTTTGCGCCAAATCTCTCGATGGGTCCTGCCGTGTGCTCATCACTTCGCAGCCACTTCCCAGAGACACAGCTCGATGTACATCTGATGGTCGAGCAGCCGGGAGAGTTTGTGACGCCCTTTGTGGACGCCGGTGCCGATCATCTGACCTTCCACATCGAAACAGAAATCGACCATCGCAGCCTTGCTGCAGAGATTCATGCAGCCGGCTGTACTGCGGGTTTGGCGGTCAATCCGGACACGCCTGTTGATGGCATGCTCGAACTGGCGGATGCCTTTGATCTCTTGCTGGTGATGAGTGTGCACCCGGGCTACTCTGGGCAAGCATTTATTGAAGGTGTATTGCAGAAAGTGGCCACACTTCGGTCAGCCTGCGGCGATGGTGTCTGGATTCAGATGGATGGTGGCGTGTCGCCGAGTACTGCCCCTGCCTGCCGCGAAGCGGGATGTAATCAGTTGGTCAGTGCATCGGCCATTTTTGGAAGTAGCGATTATTCGGCCGCTGTAGCAGCCATTCGTGGCGTGTCGTCCTCCTGATATCCTGTCCAGCGTCATGGCCGAGACACCACCCCGATCATGGACCGATGCAGACGTTGCCACCGCGACGCGCAAGAAACCCGTCCCAGAAGGACTGTGGGTTGCCTGTGCCAAGTGTGGGGCCATTCTGTTTCGCAGAGCGCTCGAAAACAATCTTGGAGTGTGTCCGGACTGCCGCCATCACTTTAGGATTTCGGCGCCCGAACGTATTGCCCAGTTGACTGACCCAGGCTCGTTTGATGAGATGGCTGCTGATATTCGATCAGCCGACCCTCTGAACTTCATTGACACGAAGCCATATCCAGATCGACTTATTGCCGCTCGCAAGAAGACGGGCGTGAATGAGGCGGTCATGTGCGGCACGGCATTCATCAAGGGACGCAAGTCAGTCATGGTCGCCATGGACTTTCGCTTTCTCGGGGGGTCGATGGGCTCGGCTGTTGGCGAGAAGATCGTGATTGCCATCGAGGCCGCTATGGCCGAAGACTTGCCGCTCATCATCGTGACGGCCTCGGGTGGGGCGAGAATGATGGAGTCAGGTTTGTCACTGATGCAGATGGCGAAGACCTCGGCTGCACTTGCGCGGTTTCACAAAGCAGGCGGTTTGTATATCGCAGTATTGACTGACCCGACAACTGGCGGCGTCACGGCTAGTTTTGCGATGCTTGGCGACGTAACCTTGGCTGAGCCAGATGCACTGATTGGGTTTGCGGGTCCTCGCGTTATCAAGAACACAATCCGTCAGGATCTTCCCGATGGTTTCCAGCGGAGCGAGTTCTTGCTTCAGCATGGATTCGTGGATCGAGTAGTAGATCGAAGTGATCTGCGATCTGAGATTTCTAGTCTCATCGACTATGCCGGAAAGTAGTCCACGACCAGTTCAGTTCGATCATCCTGTAGTCACACTGGCGTGGCTCTTGGCATCGGCGGGGGCGTGGTGGTGTGTGCAGCCTGGCCAAGTAGCAGATGGCTTGTCTGGCTCGGCCGTGATGCTGTTGCTCGCAGTGATTTGGCCGGCGCTCCTCGTATGCGGGGCACTCAGATCCCGCGGAGGTTGGCAGCTTTTTGGTTTCTGCTGGATTGCATACGCCTTGCCGTGGCTGTTTGTGTTGTCGTGGGTGACAGACGTCACAGCTGCTGGTTATCCGGTTCTCATCGCGTATTCTGCATTGTGGGCGGCGACCTTTGCATGCTTACTTCGGTGGCTTGTGCAGCAACGTCCTCTCCTGAGGCTACCACTGAGTTGTATCGCTCCAGTGACATGGACAGGCCTAGAATATTTGCGTGGCGAAGTGATATTCGATGCGTGGCCATTCCATATGGCTGGTCACTCACAATGGGGTGGGCCAACCACAATGCTCGCGTCCATTGGCGGCATATGGCTCGTCGGCATGCTTGTTGTTTCCGGGGGCGGCTTGCTCGGGTCTGTACTTCGTTGCAGGGGGCCTTGGTCTATCTGGGAATTCGCGCTACCTCTGCTGCTCATGGGACTTGCCTGGTGGACTCCGTTACCAGTGCCACTCACAGGGCAGCCGCTCACGGTGCTCGCTGTGCAGACCAATCTGCCTCAAGACAACAAGATTGGCTGGCCCCTCGATCGGCAAGCCGAAGATGTGTCCTCGTTCATCGCTCTGACCGAGACTGGTTTGGCAAGTGAACAGCCCGATCTTGTCGTGTGGCCTGAGACCATGGTGCCGGGATTGGGTTTCGAACCGGACACGCTATCGCTACTCAATGACATCGGCCCGCGTGCCGACGCATGGATCCGGTGGCCACGCGCCTTGATTGCTGCGGCAACTCGGTCTGGTGTCCCGTGGCTTGTTGGCAGCCCCACGTGGACCGGTGTGCGGGTGCAAGACGGATCGCTTATGCCCGAGCATCGATTCAATAGCGCTGTACTGATTGAGCCGGGTGGAGAATTGTCGCGGGCAGACAAAGTATTCCTCACGCCGTTCGGCGAGACTATGCCGTATGTCCGTTCGTGGCCATGGCTCGAATCTTTGGTCATGGACTTCGGTGCGGGGGGAATGCGATTCGATCTTGATGCAGCCGAGCAACCGACCCTATTGACGCTGGACACTTCGGACGGGGTGATGTGGCGGCTTGCGGTGCCAATTTGCTTTGAGGACGCCGTGCCGAGCGTCGTCCGCGAGCAGTGCGTTCGAGACGGGCGAACTGTTGCGGATGCAATCATTAATCTCACCAATGACGGTTGGTTTGGCAGCAGTGATGCAGGCCGCCGAACGCATGCTGTTGCCGCAGCGTGGCGAGCAGTTGAGATCGGTCGGCCGCTACTGCGAGTTGCCAATACCGGCTACAGCGGTGTCTACCTGCCAGAGGGCACTACGATGCTCGAATCGGACACACGGACGGCGACAACATTGCTTGCCTTGCTTCCTCGCTACGACACGCAGACTCTCCAAGCCCGATGGGGCAACTGGGTGCCGCGGCTCTGTCTGGCCCTGATCATGATTGGCGTGGTGTGTCGAATCCTTTGTGCTCCGCGGGACACCATCCGGTGACTATGATTCCCCGCATGCCATTTCTGTCGCACATAGTTCTATTGCTTTGTTGTCTGATCGCGAGCAGTTGCACGCCCGTCACGCAGACTTCGTCAAAGGTCGGCTCTACCGATGGAACCTCCCGCGAGCGGGCCACTGCTGTACTGAACGAGGCCGTCCAGTCGCAGGTGGCACTTGTGCGCGCCAATGCGATCGAGATGTTGCAACCTGCGGTTGAACCACTTCGAGTTGCGGTGCAGCGAGGGCTCGTCGATCCAAATCGAGGTGTGCGCTTTGCTGCTGCGATGGCCCTTGGCCGCCAGAAACTCTGCGGTATTTGCGACTTGGTTCGGCCACTTCTTGATGATCCTTCCGATAGCGTTCGCGCTGCCGCAATCTTCGCGCTTGCTGTATGCGGCAAGGAGGTGGACCAGTCACCGCTTGCAGACATGGTGTTGGGGCCAGACCGCTCGGTTCGTGCCAACGCGGCATTGGTTATTGGCGAGATCGGAAATCCATCGGCATCGGTCCTCTTGCGGGAGGCGATGCGACGTCCGCTGCAGATGGAAGATCCCGAGGTCGTGCGTGCGTCTGAATTGGGATTGGCCGAGGCCTTGGTTCGATTGGGCGAACGGCGGCATTTAGAGACAATTCGTGCAGCTTTTTTCGCGCCTGCCTCACAGGCAGAATTAACCGCCTTGGCCTCTCAAATGGCTGGACGGCTTGGAGACCGTACGCTGGTCCCAGCGATGGCTGCTTTGGCGATGGCTGAGGGTCCGCGGCAAGCGGGGCCCGAGTTGCGACTCATTGCAGCAGAGGCACTTGGTCGAATTGATCGTGAAATGGCCATGCCTGGGCTGGCCCTGCAATTCAGCAACGATCGGATGGCTCAGGTGCGAATGCAGGCCGCATTTGTGCTTGCGTGGGACAGATCTGCCCGTGGTCAACGAGAATTGGAGCGATTGCTGGACGATCCAGAGCCTCGCGTCCGGGTGGCAGCCGCTGGGGCATTGCTGAAACGATGACTTGTCGTAGCACTTTGGATTGACACCCAACGTCTGAGGACGTACAAAACAGGCTTCCCAAGCCCCGCGTGCGGGTTCAGGGGGTAAGGTTGAGAGGTACACAGTGCATATTCTGACCAAGATGTTTGTCGTGTTGGTGTCCTTATTGGCCATATTCATGGTGCCGCTGGTTGTTGTTTCGACAATGAATCAAGAGCATTGGCGGCAAGATGCGCTGGATATGCAGACGCAAGTTTCAGCTGCCCAAGCGCAGCACCGAACAGGCCAGCAAACATTTCTTGCTCGCGAAGCGCAATTGAATGAACAGCTCGCCAAGTACAGCCAAATGCAGCAGGCGCAAGTTGCTGAACTGGAAGCGTGTCGCATTGCTCGTGACGAAGCTGAGACTCGGCTGATCACAGCAGAGTCACGCATTGTGAGCCTTGATGGCGTGCAACGGACATTGTCCCAAGGCGTGAAGACTGCCGAGGAGCTCAACCGTAAGTTGGTGACGGATCTTGAGACATTGCGAGAGCGTGCATTAACCGCTGAGCGTCGTCGTGTGGAACTAGACGAGCGGCTTGCGGAGTTGGATAGTCAGTTGCAGGTTGCCGAGGCCGTGCAGCGAGCCCTTCGCGAGGAAAATACACAGTACAAACGTGATCAGCGCTCACTCGAAGCTGCAATTGGTGAGTACACCGCACGCTACGGTTCAATTGCTGGTGATGTACTTACGGCCGACGAGGGTATTGCCCCCGATCGCAATATCGAGGCCACCGTGCTTGACGTTGCTCGCTCATCAGAGCGGACTTTGGTGGAAATTGATGCCGGCTCACGAGACGGCGTGCAAGATGGATGGGTGATGACTGTTGGTAATGGCGGCACGTTTATTGGACGTCTGAGAATTATTCAGGTCGATCTCAATCGAGCAACTGGCGTGCTAACCCTTGAAAATGGCTCACGTGGCTTGGCCAAGAGCGGTCATCGGGCGTATGCCTTGGCAGGGCAGCACTGATCATGAGTCGATTCGCCTCAGCAAGTGCCGCAAAGTCTGCTCCTGACGTCTTTACAGCCATCGCAGGCGTTGCGTGTCTCATCCTGATTCTTGGATGCGTATGGCTTGTCATGCATAATCTCGACTTCTCGAGTTCCAAACAGGGCTCGGGCGACGGTGGAATCTTCAAGGTCCTCGACTAGTCGGCCTTGGTTTGGGGTGGAGCAATACGCCCGCTTTCCATCTCGAGACTATGATGCCGCCTATCCTGAGCGGAGGGTTTTGACTCGTGTTTGAACGAATACTTGGTTGGTTCAGTGTCGATATGGGTATCGACCTCGGAACCTGCAACACCTTGGTGGCTGTGCGTGGCGAGGGCATTCTGCTGAATGAACCCTCGGTTGTGGCGGTTCGCAAAGGGACCAATCGCGTCCTGAATAATGGCAA
The DNA here is from genome assembly GCA_029247205.1 of Phycisphaerales bacterium. Lineage (GTDB taxonomy): Bacteria > Planctomycetota > Phycisphaerae > Phycisphaerales > SM1A02 > UBA12567. The sequence continues at coordinate 49,749 of JAQWLT010000040.1, forward strand.
CGCTGTTGGCTGGCAGGCAAAAGAAATGCTTGGCAAGACGCCGGGATCAATTAGTGCGATTCGCCCACTCAAGGATGGCGTGATCAGCGACTTTGAGATTACCGAGGCGATGCTGTCGTACTTCATTCGCAAGGCGACAGGTCGTGCACGGATTATTAGTCCACGCGTCGTCATCGCAGTGCCGAGTGGAATTACCGCTGTCGAGAAGCGAGCCGTCCTTGATTCCGCGGAGCGTGCCGGTGCGCGGCGCGTGTATCTCGTGGAAGAGCCGATGGCAGCTGGCATCGGCGCCGGCCTACCCATTGCAGAGCCGACCGCATCAATGGTTGTTGATATTGGTGGCGGCACGACCGAGGTGGCGATCATGTCGCTCGCTGATATTGCGACATGCGAGTCGGTTCGCGTTGCTGGTGATGACTTCGATGAAGCGATCATCCACCATATGAAAAAGACGTACAACATCACGATTGGCGAGCAGACGTCTGAGCGGATCAAGATCGAGATTGGCTCGGCAGCCCAGATTGGCGATGAGACAACACTTGAGGTTCGAGGTCGTGACAACCTCACGGGCCTGCCTTGCAAAACCGAAATAACGAGCCAAGAGATTCGCGAAGCCTTGCAAGAGCCCATTCGAGCCATCGTTGATGCCGTTAAGCGAACACTTGAGCGAGCAGAGCCGGAACTTGCTGCTGATCTTGTTGATAATGGCATTTGCCTTGTTGGTGGGGGGGCTTTGCTGAAGGGCTTGGATGTCGTCATCCAACAAGAGACCGGTTTGGATGTCACCATCGCAGATGATCCGCTGACCTGTGTGGCCCGCGGCACCAGTATCTATCTCGAGAACCTCGAGGACTGGAAGGCGACGATGGAGTCCGACGCCGACGAGCTCTGATGGCACTGATTGGACGAAACGAATGAAGACAAGGCCTGGCGGCGGACTGCTGCTTGTCCTGTTATTGACGATCGGATCGTCGATTGCACCCGCGTCGTGGCTTGGGTGGACGGCTGACGTGGCCGATGTTGTGCGTGCACCAATCATGCCTGTGTCTCGCTTTGGCACTTCACTTGCATCTTGGCTGCGTCCGCCCCGAGATCTTGAAGGTCGCCCTGTGAATGAGGCTGAGATTGATCAACTTCGGCGAGATCGTGATCGATTCGAACAGTTGTGGCAATCGCAGCGTGTTCGCGCTGATGGTTTCGCTCGTCAACTTCGCCAACTGGAAGGTCTGCCAGATGCAGCGTTGCGTTCGCCTCACCCACCGCTTGTTGTGGAGGCGGATATCACCGGGCGTGACCCATCCGACCCACGATCACCGATCGAATTGCGAATGCCCCGTGATGGAGGAGAGCGGCTTGCGGTCGGTGATGTCGCCGTCTGGAATGGTCAGCAAGTGCTTGGTCGGCTCAGTCACGTCTCACCCGTGCGATTGATGGTATTGCCACTGTCAAACCCGGAGAGTGGACCTATTGAAGTCGTACCCGCACACACTTCGGCGGGTACGTACATGCCTCGCATGTTGCTGCGGCAAGAAGGCCGTGGTTTGCTTGTCGCCGATATCGATCGGCGTGTTGTATTGGAGCCTGGCGCTAGACTTGTTCTGGCCGATCATCGCTGGCCTGCGTGGGCGCAAGGGCTTGGGATTGCCATTGTCGTTGGCATTGAGGCGTTGGATGAAGCCCCGCTTCGCCAGCGGATCATTGCCCGGCCAGCGGTCGATGCTCCAGCGGTATCGCGTGTGTCACTGCTCTCTGCAAGCAAACAGGGTGAAGTTCCATGAGGTGGTGGATCTTTCTGATCATGGCCATTGTGGCTATTGGGCTCGATTCTGGGCTCGTTGGTGTCTTCACGCTGCGTGGTCTTGGCTACGCGACGCCCTCTATTGCCGCGTGCTTACTTGGCTTCATTGCCCTGCAGGCTCGTCCACGTACGGTTTTGTGGGCCGCATGGATCATCGGGATCATGCTCGACCTTTCGCCCGGCTCGGCTGGGGCAGCTGGTGGCATTCCAGTCATTGGCCCAAAGACAATTGCTGCGATCGCAGCGGCTCAGGTTGTATTGCTGTTGCGGCCCGTTGTGTTTCGGCGGCGAATCATCACCATTGCCGTCATCGGCGGTGTGGTGGCGGTTTGTCTCGGACTCGGTAACGCGGCAGTCGAAACGGTGCGTTGGTGGATGCCGTGGACGCATGCGCTCGCGCCACCGCCAGCGAGTACACGGCTGACCACGATTGGCTTCAGCGCGATCTACACGATTCTGATCGGTCTGCCGCTTGCCGGTCTACTGATTGGTACGAGTGGCTGGTGGCGATTTGGCGCGGCACCTGGTCGCCTTGACTATGCTGCATCACGCCGCTGAACAACGCTTTGTCCAAAGGGAGCCCACATGTCGGATCTACTGATCTTTGATGATGGCGAGGGCCAGTTTGGCCCATTAACCGAAATGCGTTCTGTTGTATCGCTTCGAACTGGAGCAGTGACGACGCTTGAACGGATTGAGCGAACGCTTGGGCGATTTGCGAGTGGTTTCATCGTTCCAGACTCCGCTGCCGGTCCGCTGCGGGCAAGAGTCAGTGTGCGTGTTAACGAGCCAGCTTCCAAGCCAGCTTTATGTGTGAGCGGCCGTTGGTGGGGGGTTGGAGAGTTGCCAGATCTGAGCGTGTCGCAAGCGGCAATGGTTGGCGATGCGGTGCTCGCAGCTAAACTCTTGCCAGCGGATGCGGACACTTTTACACAAAGTTGTAAGTTGCCAGAACATGTAGAGCGAGTGTCGGTCGAAGATACGTTGTACTGCCGGCCATGGGACATTTTGACTCATTTGCCCGAAGTGCTTGCAGTTGATCTTGCCTGTGCCGGGCTTCCATCTCCATCGGTTGAGCCCGCTACGCTCGTGGGCGAACATCCTGCGCACATTGATGAGTCAGTATCAGTCTTTCCAGGTGTCGTCCTCGATACGACTGGCGGCGCCATTGTCGTCGAGGCTGGTGCGACCCTGCGTCCTCATGCAGTGCTCTGCGGTCCATGTTGGATCGGTCGAGATTCCACTGTCGTGGACGGCGCGCTCATTCGGGCGAATGCCGTCATCGGGCCGAGTTGTAAAGTAGGTGGAGAAATCGGCGCAAGTATTTTGCAGGGCTGGTCAAATAAGGCGCATTCGGGTTATCTGGGCGACAGCATTCTTGGACAGTGGGTCAATCTTGGCGCTGGAACCAATTCATCCAACCTGCTGAATACTTATAGCGAGACATCTGTCCGCTTGACGCCGAAGTCTTCAAGAGAGCGGACCGGCCGAAACTTCTGCGGTGCAATTATTGGCGACCATGTCAAAACGGCCATTGGCACCATGCTTATGACAGGAACCTCGGTTGGCACAGGAAGCATGATCGCATGTAGTTCTCATGCGCCATCTACACTCGGGCCACTTCGATGGGTAACGGACGCTGGCGAAAAACCATATCGAATCGAACGATTTCTGAGTACGGCCCGTGCGATGATGGCCCGTCGTGATCGCGAACTCGAGCCTGCCGATGAAGCCAGGCTTCGCGAGATCTCCGAGTCAGCTACATGAGTGAAACGATCTGCGTGATCGACGGCTACTCACAGTTCTTCCGCGCGTACTACGCGAGGCGGCCGTATCAGAGTTCGTCGGTGACCAAGGAACCAACCAAGTTGGTTGCTGGGTTTCTCGATATTCTTATGCACCTACTCGAAGCGAGGAAGCCCGATTATTTAGTTGTGGCGCTCGATGTATCGAGTGATACCGGGACATTTCGCACTGAGATCGATCCCGAATACAAGATGAATCGCGAGAAGGCGCCGGATGACTTTCATCCACAGGTGGTGCGGTGCTTGCAACTATTGGAGGCCATGGGCATTCCCATTTTGGGAGTCGAAGGTGCTGAGGCCGACGACGTGATCGCCACTCTGGCAACCCGATTGGAGAGAGACCAGCCAGAGCTCAACGTGACAGTGATCTCGGCTGATAAGGATTTGGCCCAGATCATCAACCCTCGGACTGAGATCTATGACCCACAGCGAGATGTGCAGCGTACGCCGGAGGACATTTTCAAAACCGAGGGGGTCAAGGCGCACCATGTGGTTGATGTCTTGTCATTGATGGGCGACTCGGTCGACAATATCCCTGGTGTTCCAGGCATTGGGCCGAAGACTGCGGCCAAACTCATTCTGCAATACGGAACAATCGAAGGCATTTATGAACACCTCGATGAGATCAAAGGCAAACGCCGTGAGAATCTTGAAGGTGCCCTACCTCGGCTGATACTGAATAGGGAACTCGTGACACTTCGAGACGATCTTGACTTTGAGTTTGTGCTTGAGGATGCTCGGTGCGACCTGGCAGACTTGCCAATTGCAAGTATTCGACCACTCTTGAAGGAACTCGACTTCCGCCGTGCGCCAGATCGTTTGGCAGCACTTGCAAAGGCGGCGAGGCCGATCTCCGACGATACCTCGCTCGATGCAGGCACGTTATGGGCCGATCAAGATGCCGACGGAACGCTTCGGCCGGCTGACCCCAAGGCAGCCTATGAAGCCGTTCTCGATGCCAAGAGTTTGGCCAAGGTTGTGCAGCAGGCAAGAGCAGCGGGGACGATTGCATTTGATGTCGAGACAACTGGGGTTGATCCCATGCGGCATGTGCTCTGCGGTGTGTCGCTTGCGTGGAAGCAGGGCGCCGCTGTCTATATACCAATCCGATCGCCTGAGCCGCAGACACACCTTGGCGAAGCTGAAGTGATTGAAGCGTTGCGACCACTGCTGGAAGATCCGAAGGTCACCAAGGTTGCACACAACGCAAAGTTTGATCTCAATGTGCTGCTCGTGGCGGGGCTACGAGTTGCCGACCCTGTTCGAGACACGATGATCGCCTCCTATGTCGCCGATGCAACACGGTCAAGCCACCGAATGGATGCGCTTGCGTTGGGCGAACTCAATCTCGACTGTATTCCGATTCGTTCTCTGATCGGCTCAGGAAAGTCACAGCGTACATTTGACACCGTTTCACTTGATCGAGCGGTGCCATACGCGGCGGAGGATGCAGACATCACGCTTCGGCTCATGCAGCCAATTGAGCAAGCCGTCGCTGACGAGCACATGATGCCGCTGCTTGATGATCTAGAACTCCCGCTTGTACGTGTGCTCGCTGATATGGAGTTCGCTGGAGTCCTCATTGATCCAGATGAACTTGATCGTCAGCGTTTACGGTTATCAGAGAAGTTGGAGGAACTAAAGAAATGCATTGCGGACGCCTCGCCATGCCCGCTCAACCCCGACTCGCCTAAGCAACTTGCTGCGGCACTCTTTAACGATCCGGGTGCGGATCCGCCGGGCCTTGGACTGAAGCCAATCAAGCGACGAAAGACTGGTCCGTCAACCGATGTCGAAGTCTTGAAAAAACTTGAGGCGGACCAAGAGATCGAGACGCCTCTTCCAGGATTCATTCTGCGGTATCGTCAACTTACCAAACTCATCAATACCTACTTGGTGTCGCTTAAGGAGAGCATCAATCCTCGGACTGCTCGCGTGCACGCCAAGTTCAATCAGACTGTGACCGCTACGGGTCGACTCAGCAGCAGCGATCCGAATTTGCAGAATATTCCCATTCGCAGCGACAACGGGCGTGATATTCGTCGTGCCTTTGTTGCAGCGGATAACTGTGTACTTGTGACGGCGGACTACTCGCAGGTTGAGTTGCGGTTGTTAGCGCATTTGTCGGGTGATGTTGCATTACGGCAGGCTTTTCTTGATGGCGAGGATATTCATACAGCCGTTGCTTCTGAAGTGTTTTCGACTCCCCTTGACGAGGTCACCCGCGAGCAGCGGGGGGCAGCCAAGATGGTCAACTTTGGAATCGTCTACGGCATTACGCCTTACGGGCTCGCTCGGCAACTTGGTGAAGACACGGACATACCTCGAGCGGCCGCAATTATTCGAGATTATAAAGCCCGCTTCCCTGGCATCGATGCGTTCTTGATTGAATGCGTTGAGAAAGCTCGTAAGGATGGATATGTCGAGACACTGTGCGGCAGGCGTCGCCCTATTCTCGAGATCGACTCAGTCGACCAACAGCGTCAGTCACTTGCAGAACGACTTGCGATCAATTCCGTTGTGCAGGGAAGTGCTGCAGACCTGATCAAACGGGCAATGATCGATCTTCATGCAAAGCTGCCAACGATTGACTCTCGCACCAAATTGATCTTGCAAGTGCATGATGAACTTGTCGTTGAGACACCGGCTACCCATGCGGATCAAACGCGAGACACTTTAGTGAGATGCATGGAACATGCGATGAACCTCGACGTGCCAATTGTTGTGGATGTGTCGGTTTCAAAAAGTTGGTACGACGCCAAATAAACGGGGTGTAAAAACACACGACGCCCGCCATCGGTCTGAGCCGGTGACGAACGTCTGAGTCCTTCTCCCCTCCGCAGGAGCCTGTAGGCGGTGGTCTCTCCTCCACACGCCATTGGTGGCCAACCTTCTCTTCTCTTCCCGAGGGTTGGTTGATTGTCAGTCGGTTCCACAATGACGCAAATTGAAATCAATGCAAGGGGGATTCTGTGAAATAGATGAGACGTTTTTTATCTCCTCCCACTTAGGAGGGTCCCATCTCTTCTCAAGCTGTAATCTGCTCATTCTTCATGCTCAACACAGTCATTGCCGCTGGAACCGAGACCGCCGCTGCTGCCGGAGCACGTGTAGCTGCCATGGGTGGGAATGCCGTCGATGCCGCTACAGCTGCTGTGGTGGCCTCGTGGGTCTGTGAGCCGGGAATGACTGCTGTGGGCAGCGCCTTGATTGCCATGGTGCGTCCTGCGGGCGAGCGGGCGATGCTTGTGGACGGTTTGACCGTGATGCCCGGTCTGGGGGGGCACCGAGGCGAGCCAGCAGGCGGATCACGCATCACGATGCCCTATGGTCCGGGCGTCGAGACCGGCGTCGGACCAGCGTCGGTTGCGGTTCCGGGAGGACCCGCTGCGTTGGAACTGCTTCAGCAGCGATGGGGCATACTCTCGTGGGCTGAGGTATTGGCCCCAGCGATTCGCCTTGCGGGGGAGGGCTTCCCCTATCCGGAAGTGTCGGCCACGTACCTGCCTGTTTCGGGCGAGTGTATTTACGATCTCACCGAAGGCGGCCGCCGCATTTGGAGATTCCCGGACGGACGTCCACGCCAAGTTGGTGATGTAACGGTGCTGCCAGAATTGGCCGCCGATTTGCAACAGATCGCCGAGGAAGGGGCGAGCGTGCTGTACACAGGCTCGCTTGGGGAGCGGATCGGAGAGTGGCTGGTCGAGCATGGTGGGGCGTTGTCACAGCAGGACCTCGCGGCTTACCAGCCTTTGGTTCGCCCGCCCAGACAGGCAAACGATCAAGGGTGGACAGTGTGGACGTCAGACACCATCGGCGGAGAGGCGCTGCTTGAGATGGTCGCAGGATTTTCTGAGATTCCACCTGAAAGTGAGGCCGAGGCGAGACTGCTCGTTGATGTGATGAGGGCCACGCTTCAGCGTCGAGATGATCGACTTCGCGGCGCTTCAGCATCAACCACGCAGATCTGCGCTGTCGATGAGACGGGCTGCGCGTGCAGCGTGACGACGTCGACGGGGTATGGATCGGGCGTTGTGGTGCCAGGGACTGGAATCATGCTCAACAATATGCTCGGTGAGTTGGAACTGCTGCCGCATGGGCCGCATGTACTCAAGCCGGGCGAACGACTGCCCTCGAATATGACGCCGATGATCGCAGTACGCGACGAGTCTGTTGTGGCTCTCGGGGCCGCGGGTGCCGATCGAATCGCTCCAGCGATTGCGCAGACTTGGCGGGGCATTGTGGCCCGCCGAGCGTCGGTGTCAGCATCTGTCGACGCCCCACGATTTTATGTTCGAGATGTAAATGGGGCTGCAACGGTGGACTTTGAGCCCGGGTTCGATCCGCTTGGTGTCACATTGCCACTTCATTCATTTGATGAGCGGCATATGTACTTTGGAGGCGTCCAGGCGGCTGCACTGTGCGCCGATGGATCGCTTGCTGGTGGCGGTGATCCTCGTCGCGGAGGAGCGACGGCGTTTTACTCGTCATAGCGGTTTGCCGTGAGTTTATGCCTCGCCACAGGCCCCCCAGCCTTGCAGCAATTGCAAAAGCCCATCGACACTGTGTTCGCTCCAATTCTCGAGCAGCAGCAAAAGATCGGACGTATCGATGTCAGCGTCGCGATCGAGGTCGTATGTGCACGTAGACGTGGGGTACTCGTTGGGTGTTGCCCAGGCGAGATTCGGTACGGTTTCGCGGGTCCAGGTGTCGCGTGGTTCGTTAAATGGCTCGATCGTGACGGATGCGATAGAGGTCGCAGTTGTGTCGAAATCGGGTGAGCCGCCCCAGCCAACTTCGTCGCCATAGCCTGAGGCAGCAAACCAGATGCCCAGCCAAAATCGTGCGCCACGAAAGGGGACATTTCCTTGGCCGTACTCATGATCGAGTAACTCGTCAACAAGCACATCGTCGAAGTACCAGCGCACGCAGCCGACATCGTCTCGAGCATCGCCTCCGTCACCATCGATCAGTGAGCCGCTGTGCCACTCAATGGTGTAGTCGTGATATATGCCGGCGGCGTAGTCGTTCGCAAGGTCAACAATCTGATTGTCAGCCCCGCGTAATACGATTCGCCCCTTATGCTCGCCGCCTTCACCGCCAAATTGGCCGCCCCAAGCGTTGGTGCGTGCGTTGGTAAATGCAATCGTCGTTGGGTCGAGTCCGTATTCGGCTGCCTGGTCTTCACCAGTGCCTGTGAGGTCGGTGGGGAACTCCCAGTCAATCTCGGTGTTGCGGCGTGGATTGGGTTCATGCCAGTACTCCGCTTCGGCGGGATGATGGTCGATGTAGTGAAATGGCCAGAATGCCGTAACTGCACCAAGTGTGGGAGCCACTTTGGCCCGCACGGTGTACTGCCCCGATGCGTAATACTCGCGTGTTGCAATCGCGGCGCCGACACGGGTACTACGTCCATTGGCTACGACATCGCCATCGTAGAGGTCTCCATGTGCTGTAAGTAGAAGGGCTTTGATTGCCTGACCATTATCGATGTCGTCAACAATTGAGATATTTTGTGGTGTTACGCCACCATTGTCGCCGCCCCATGCCTTGTTTGAGATCAGCCATCGGCTGGTGTCCAGTCCGTTGTCAAATGTTTCGTGCAGGGTTGCAGTTTGCGGTATTGGTTCAATGGCGGTTGTGGGCGACCATTCAGTGCCCGTTGCCGTCCACGTGATGTTGCGATACCACGCGCTACCGGGTTGGTCTTTCCAGTTCTCCAATTTGAGTGTCGGTGAATCAATCCAGTCATCGTCTGTGCTCACCGGGAGTGTCACGGTGGACCACTGGGTATGAGAGATTGGGATCGAACTACTAAAACCACCTGCGGACTCGATGTACATTGAAGCGACGACGCCGGAGTCAACTTTTGCCTGGCAGGTGATTGTCCAGTTTGTGTTTGGCGGGAGTGTGATAGACAGAGGCTGTACGCAGCGAGACGTGTCGGCTGTCGATGTGAGTTGCATGGCCGGGCCATCTTCATCAACGAATTCAGCATTCAAGCCAAGCATCCATCCATCACTTCCATTGGCGAAGTCACCATTGACAACAAGATTCTCTCCAGCAACCGGCGCATCAGTGACGGTGGGGGATTGGGGCCATGGGTCCGCCCCCGGGTCAACTGGCGGTGGCCCATCAATGCGGCCTTCATAAAGTCGCACATCATCAAAGTCAATCGTCACATCAAGATCGGTTTGCCACGCTTGCAGAACGATTTCAAGGCTGGTGGCATCGGGCTTGGTGAAGACCTCAAAGCGGCGTTCAAGCCATTGGTCTTCATTGCCAGTGGCGACCCAGCCATGTGCTTTTTCAATCTGGGCCCCGCTGCGAATTGCAACAATTGGCGGCGAGAGACGGTCAGTGGTGCGAATGCGTGTTGCGATGGTGTAGCGTGTACTCGGCTGCAAACTTCCCACGACGCGGCTCAGTTGTGCCGTGCTGCCTGAGGCAGGCGATAGTCGGGCGTAGGCGGGCGTGGACCAGCCACCAGATGCGATGACTTCAACCGTTCCATTGACGATCCAGCCTGTCAGGTCGCTATCGAACCCGCCATTGGATATGAGGTCTTGTGGCGTACCCTCTGCAAGTGCGAATGCGGCCAGTGGCCACAGTGGTAGTTGAAGCATGAGTTGGTAAACGCTCCTGTGTACTTGACGTGTGAGGATTCTCACAATGGATGGTGTACGAACAAATCAAGCCCTGTGCGATCAAATTTCACCAATCTCGGCGACTTTCCTTCCCGCAAACCCCACAAAGAATGTCCCGAAGAGTTTGTGCTTCATTATTGGACATTCACTCACAGATGCTCTTTTTTGCTCACTGCGAGTGAGTCATCGTTTCTGAAGCGATGCAGTTGAGTCTTAACACAGCTGAGATTGGTTTTTCTCTGCATACTGATTGGCATGCACTTTTCTACGCTATGAACAACAACACCTCCGTGAATACGGAGGTGCTGTTGGATGGCAGTGGTTAGGGGTTGCAATATCTTAGGTATCGATGCGCGCCAAATCGCCACGCAAACACAAGTACAGTCCTGGGATCAGCGCCAACGCCAATGGAATGCCAAAGAACAAACCTGGGAGGAAGCAAGCGGCAGTAGAAACTGCAGCAATGACAATCACAACGATGTAGACGCCGACGATTGGCCAAAGATTCCCCGCTGCAATCTCACGGCCTCGACGAATGGCGGATGGCACGTCAGATTTATTCTCTTTCGGATCGAGAGAAGCCATAGTCGACCATGGCAGCCATGTCAGCAGGAACACGAGTCCGACAAACATCACAAGAGTACCACCGATCATCAGGCCATTGTTCCGGCTCGATTTCACAATGTTCAACTGCCTTTGTGTCTCCTTGATTTTTGCCAAATCCTTTTGTTGCTCAGCAGTTGCATCTTGCTTGGCCTTCTTATTTTCAGCAGCGTTCGCCTCTCGCTCCTTCTGATTGTCCTTGCTAAGTTGCAGCGCATCGGTGATCAGATCCCAGCCGAGTTCCATTTGAACAAACTGGTTTGCATTTGACGCTGCGATGATTGCTACACCTGGCAATAGGCATGCATTGCCCATCAGAGCAAGTATGACAATTTGGATGTAGCGACCCGCGCAGGCTCCTGGTCCTTGACGGACACGGCGCACGATTCTGTATAGCAAGTAAGCAGCAATAGGACTCACAACGAGACTGGAAAATAGGAACCAGGTTGCAATGGATGCAATCTGACCAGCAAGGACTTCGGTTTCATCGCCAGTAGCCCAGATACCAACGCCAAGACGACTGATCAGTGTGACCAAAAGGAGCAACACAATAGGAACCATCATTCCTAAACAAAGGAGATAGTTTGACTTAAATGTGCTCCATACCGATTCGAATAGACGGCTAAAACCACAGTGATTTGAATGATTCATACTTGAGTTCTCTTTTTATTCACGAAACGATCGCTCGTACAAATGAACGGTACACAGGCTGACTTCCTTCGAAGAACGGAGATCTACTTCAAAGAACATATGTGAAGAGGCAGCGTTCTGCAATATTCGTCGAGATTGAGCGTGCAAGCCAACTCTGAGTATCTCTCACTGGCTGAGTATGTAAGTGTTTCCTAATCTCATCAGGCAAACAAGAGTGAGTCTTTTCTACAGAAGATCACACTCGCAGAGGTTCGTGGAGCATGCTTCCTTACCTCGCACCTGTCGCTGAACCGAGACCCCATGCTCCGATCAGGATGAGAAGGTCACCGACGTCGGTATCACCATCGCAATCGCGGCCACCATGTGTCTGATACGCGGCGAGTAAGGAAAGCAATTCATTCACATTGATTTCGCTGTTGCCATCAAGACCATCATCCCCAACCAGCGATCACGATAAGCAGATCGGTGATGTCAACCTCTCCATCTTGATTGTGATCTCCTGAGCAGATGCTGCAGGAACCCCATTCGTTCAGGATGACCAGCAGGTCTACGATGTCGACGTTGCCGTCACAGTTGCTGTCGCCAGAGGACTCTCCAGATAGACGCACTTTGGCGATTGCTGTTGGTGCATTCAGAACACCATCTGATGGGATGACTTGGCACTCGACAACAGCACCATCGCAGCCTTCCAATCGTGGCAGGTGGTCGGCCAGACCTGCGGAGATCGTGTTACGGAGAACTCGGCCGCCCACGGACCAGGTGTAGCGATAACGAACAAGGTCCCAGTCGGGCTCATTCACATCAAGCGTGTAGACACGGCAGGTGAGTACATCATCTGTCGAAGCGTTCTGAGGGCTGATGGTGGTGAGTACGTTTTCGGGTGGCCGATTGGGAAGAATCGTCCCTGGTTCGAGGACTTCCAGTGGAAAGTTGATGTACGGATTATCGTTGACAATCATATTCACCGTCCACGTGCCGGGGATCGTGTGCAATCCAGGAATATCCCATACGAACCAGGTGATGAATTGCCGGTAGGAGGTCGATGAGAAATTCATCCACTCCGTGCCTGTGTCAAAGTTCAAATTCCCGGACGGGTCATAGAACTGCATGCGATACGTGCTGAGGATTCCAATATCCGTGGCATACGTCCACAACCACAGTCTGTCGTGATCCAGCGTGATGGATCCTTCCAAAGGCGGTCGCCACGAATAGATCTCATCCGCAAAGAAGGTATTCAGATTGGTCGTCGTGATGCCGAAGTCCCGGCACTTGGCACCGACTGGAATATCGACCTGATTCTCCCAGCCGCTCTGGCCGGGGTTGCAGGATCCTGCATAGGGTTCGACGGGAATCCACTCGTCGACATTCCCGGTGGGTTCCCAGGTCGAAAATCGAAGACCAGGCCAATCGGTGCTTCCGCTCGAAGCAACCTGTGCGATCTGCTGACCAGCGCGGACTTCATCACCGACCTCGACACTGGCACTTCCCTGCTTCAGGCTTTCATACCAGCAGTATCGATCGCCACCATGATGGATGCCAATGTAGTTGGTCAGTCCATCACCCGGCACTTCGTTCTGATCCGGCTCGCTGTCACGGACTTGGGTTACCGTGCCATCGAGCACCGCGACCACCGGCACGCCGATGAGCTGATGATCAAAACTCTTGATCCACGCACTGTTCGTATAACTTCCGTCATACGTGTACCGCCCACCACAATTCCAGTCCTGGAGAGTGCCGTCGGCAGAATCAACATCGACATAGTTGAACATGATCAGGTCTTCCCATTCCCGGCCCCCGACCGGAAAGATTGGAAATCGCTCGTACAAGCCCCGTGCGCCAGGCCTAGAGAAGGGCCCGTAGCGTCTGCTGTACTCGCTCATGGCCTCGAGGATATGGGTCCGATCAGCTGGTCTCATTGGCGAACTGTTGATCCCGGCTACGCCGGCAAGTCCTCCCTCCGGTGACAAGGATGGCTTCCACATCGTGGCGTCTGCCGGCACCTTGGCTTCGGTCTTGTGCTTCTCTTCTCCGACTTGAGCGGAAACAAGAGTGGAGAGGGCCAGTGTGGCCACGGCGAAGGTCGTTGTTCTAAGCATTACAGGGTCCCCATACTCCAATAAGGATCAAAAGATCATTGACGTCGGTATCGCCGTCGCCAACACAATCGCCGCCACCATGTGTCTGATACGCGGCAAGCAAGGTAAGCAAGTCATCGACGCTCACCACCCCATTGCCATCAAGATCGCCAGCGCAATCAGCAGCACATTCGTCGGCCACGGTGTTGCCGCCATTGTCGGTGTAGTCGCCGCTGATCTGCGTAGTGTTGCCCTTGTAACCAACATTACCGCACACTGTGGTGCCGGCAATGGTTGCGGTTGCATCATCAAGAATGCCCACGCCGCCGATTGCGCCACCAATGTTGTTTTTAACGGTGCAACTCGTGATCGTCGTGTGACCGTGGTAAAGGGTAATGCCGCCAACGGCATACCCCGGAGAGGCGCCGTAGTTGTCTTCGATCACGCAGTCAATGAGGGACACTTCGGAACTCGCGTCATTGCCCATTTGATCGATGACCGTTATACCGCCGCCAAATGTCCCATTATTGCCAATCACACTACACGCATTGAGTGTGGCAACGCAGCTAGACAACACCACCCCGCCGTAGTAACCGGAACTGTTTTCGATGATGCAATTCGTTAGCAACACGCTGCAGTTCCCCACGCCGAGTGAACAACCAACGATGTGTATATTTTCAATGACGGTCTGTCCCGTAGGGTTGCTCACATAGATGCCGTTTGCACCGCTAAGTTGCCCATCTAGAATCACTGCGGGAGTGCCATCAACGTTGGTTTCGCCGATGATGGAAAGTGACATTCCGTTTGCGATCTCAAGTCCGTTGCCTTCGAGCAAGTACGTCCCCGCAGCAATGGCGATGGTGTTGCCATCATCCGCATTCTGGAGCGCAATTAGAATGGTCGCGTATTCATCTGGCACGTGGAGGATGCCGTCGGCGTCGCTTTGGCAACCGTCTGGAAGGCCATCGCCGTCATCATCCACGCAAGTGAGCGCTGCGCACGAGTTGGCATCCAGTGCGACCGACCCTGCAATCTGGCTGGGTACATTGCCGCAGATGATCGAGTTGACCACCGTCGTCTGACCGGGCCAAGTCGCATGACGAATGCCGCCGACGCCGTCGCTGGCCGTGTTTTCAGTGACGAGGCAGTCGACCAATGACGGCTGGGCGCCATCATTGTATCCATTGCTTTTGCTGAACATCCCGCCTCCGTCTTGGGCGTCA
>JAQWLT010000045.1 GCA_029247205.1 Phycisphaerales bacterium
GGCAACGCAACGATTGACGGCGACGATCTCCCTGACATTCCACGGGCGATCTTCGCGTTGCAACTTGTGAATCCCTATAGCAAAGCAATTCCGTTGATGCGTCGCAATGAGAACACGGGTCAACTGGAACCGATCTATAAGTTGCGGCTCTTGACTCCCAATCGTTTTCAGTCTTCAACTGAGAGCACGACATGGGAGATCCCACTGGATCCCACGGAACTGGGTGTGATGCGGACCTCGCAGGAGTTCATGACCCGGCCCGCGCCGGGCGGTGGTCTCGAGTCCGTGCCCTCCTTTGCACTTGATCCGACCAGTGATCCGATCCCCATGCTGCCTCCAGCAACCAATGATGCGCCGTACAGTTTGATGGTTGTGCTCAATGGCATGGAACTCGCGTCATGGCGAGGTGGTACACACACTGATGCCAATGGGAATGATCGCCCGAGTGAGGTCGTGCAGTGGCTTGACTTCCTCGATGCAGAGCCTTCTCGTCATCCCTCTGGGCATCTCGTCCTTGACCCTGAGGCGTCTGCGAATAATCAAAGCGACACCTACCGAACGCTGCAGGCTGGTGAGTTGATCTGGCGGATCGATCCAGCCAGGCTCGCCACTTTGGCGACGCCGATTGATCCGGAGCAAATCACCAAACCAACGCATTGGTATCGAGAAGATGTTGGCAGTACCGGCGGGTTCCTTGGCCCAACCATTGATCCAAACCTCGGGTCCATGGTCGAATTGGTCCGCACGCATCAGAGCGATATCGGTTCATACACCGCCGATGTTGTGATCGATCGGACGGCAGGCCTTGACGGTACCGATGAGTTGCTGCATGTGGTTGGTGGTCAATTGCCCTTGCATACGATTCCCGCAGCCGAGGAGATCGAGGACGCATTTGAGTCGGGCTCTGGTACCAGCTTCGTGTCCTTTGAGCCTGACATGCCTGAGTTCGCAGCAGAGGCAGGAAAGCCATCGCTCGAGAATTACGACATCACCTATCCCAAGGCTCTTCAGCGGCGGTACCGAGATCCTGAGACCGGCACTGCCATCGAGGCGAACAATGCAACGGCCCTGAATGGTGCTGGTATGAACTCGCTGGTCGAGTTGGGCGCCTCAAGGCCGCAGTGGGAGTCTCTTGGAATTGATCCATGGGATGCGCGTTGGATGCAATGGGGTCGGTATAGCCGCGCTTGGGCTGTTGATGATGTTGATGAACAGCGCACGATGGATACCCAGTCAGATACGGCCATTGATGGCCCAGACTTTGATGACGTCAACGAAGCCAACCGGCGACTGTGGCGACCTGATCGTGCTGCGCCACGATTTGTAGCGGGCGATGGCCGGGTGACGCGATCATGGTCTCGTGATTGGGCCAACCAGCTGGGGCTTCAGCCCGATCCGCCTGCCAACTATGTAGCGGCTCCGCCGGCTGACTACGATCCTGCAGCATTAGATGGTCAGTCCTTTGATCTCGATGCAGGTGGTGTCGTTCAGTGGCCGCCACTGGTTGCCGCCAAGCTGTTTGACGGGACAGACACTGATTATGAGTACCGGGCGAGTTATAACTCTACGTGGGGCCTTGACCTCAGTGCTGGTCCATCACACGTGATCGGTGCAGGAAACCCAGTTCTTGTGGGCGGCAATCTGCCAGACTTTGGCCCAGCTCTATACCAGCAGCCAGACTGGACCGGGCCAGACTGGGCGCAGCCGCAACTTGCATGGGATCGACGCTGGGCCGAGCAGAAGATGGGGATGGCATCGGGGGCTAAACTTCCAGCGAACCAAACAATCATCGACGCGACTGGACTTGCGAATTGGGATAGTTGGACGGTCAATGACCCGGACACCAATACTCGCCGCCGCATCAATCTCGTTGTGATTGGCGACCCATCAAATGACTGGGACAAGAATAACGATGGTCTGCTTGATGATATTGAGTCGCGGCTTCCTGCAAACTCATCGATGCTGACAGATGCGATTGTTGGCGGCATTGGTCCGGTAGTAGTGCCACCTGCGATGTTGCCTTTCCGCGAAGATGACGGCAGTTTGCCAGCCGAATGGGAATTCGGCTGGCGTGGGTACGGTGCACCGGACACCTTTGCTGAGTCGCATGTGACCGAACACTGGGACAGTTACCAGTCTGCCATGCGATTCAAGCATGGCAATATCATCAACTGGATGTGGGACCCTGATGGCATTGGCCGACTTGAGGAGGGGTCCGGCAACGAGTTCCCATTCCTTGGCAGCGGCAATGTCAGTGCTCCCTATCTCGAAGAAAACCCTTATCCATACCCGTGGGCAACCCGCAACGTCCGCCTTCCGTGGACCTATTCGATCGATGTCGAACAAGGGGCGGGCGACTTCGACACCGACGAGTATTACTTGTACGAAGCTCGCAAGCCGACCTTCTTTGCCTTCGGCCATCAACGCAACGTAGATGGCACTGTCTACGAGTCCGACCGCGGGTACAACCCGAATACGCAAGCCGTACAGTCGTATCCCGACAAGGGCTTCTACGGCCCTGCTGAGATTGACGGCGAGATTCTGATGCCCTTTGGTTATCAGGTGCAACTCAAGGATGCCAACTTCGAGCAAGTGGGCGAGGTACTTGAGGTGCCGACGATTGCCCATGAACTGCACGTGCCGATGAATCAACCTGGGGGTGGGGGCTTTGCCTACTCCTGGCCAGCGGACTATTACAACCAGTGGCCTGCCACGCCTAATTTGACTCCGAGTGCGCTTACTCAGATTCAGACCATCAAAACCTACTCTGAGGCGCTCGCTGAAGAGGTTGCAGCAGGCGCTGGCGCGTCGGCAGGGCACTTGCAACTTGGTGGCACCATTGACGGCCCCAATGCAATCGTGGGTGACCCGCGGACCACCCATGAAGTGGTGGGTGGGGAGTTGATCATCCATGAACCCTATGACTTGGTCTCTGCCAATGGCGGAGTTCCTGACTGGTATCTCGCGGCCAATGATGTATCGCATATCGGTCCAGACTTGCCGGCCGTGCAGCGTCTGCTGGACATGTTTGTTGTGGACGGGCCTGGCATCTACGACGTGGTCGAGAGCGACCCTGACGATCTCTATAGTTATAGCTCGGCGTTCCCCGACGGCTACATCGATGACCCAGAAGACTGGGCGCTCTACGCCGACCCGCCTACAGCAGGCCAACTCGCTGTTCGTTCGGCCAACTTCGATAATGCTGGCGGCTTTGAAGGCCGGCCCACACGAGGTCTGGTGAACATCAACACGGCATCAGTAGAGGTGCTCCGCAGCATGCCGCATATGTACCGAATGGTGCATGCCGATCCGCACGGGGCTGCAACGCCGCTGCTTGATCAAGTGGTCTCGAGCAATACAGGCAACCCGGAGCGGCCATTGAGTCCGCACCCACGAACGGCTGTTCCCGAAGCCATCTCTCAGTACCGCGATGGGCTTGGGCAGATTCAGCAGCGATTTTCCAGGTCGGACAATGACCCTGACCCTCCTGACCCCCCTCTGGACTTTGATCCACTCCGTGACGACCCCCTTGACGATCATTGGTCGCCATTCAACGAATTGGTTCCGGGTGTTCCCTACGGCGCGCCATACTCAGATCGTGGGTATGGAGGCCCTCGTGATGCTTGGGGCTTTGACAATGTGCCGCGAACAGGTGATGACGCAATCCCGCCCATCGATCCAGTCTTTGATGACTTGGCCGAGGACTACAACATGCGTGGTCTCGCTGACACCAATGCTGATGAAACCGTGCGCTATAGCCGCGGCACACGCGGCTTTGCAGGCATCGGCGAGTTATTGCAACTCACACGCCCGGCCTACTACGACTCTGGCTTTACGAATCTCGACATCGATGGCCAAATTGATGGCATCGAAGATATCGACCTCCGCGAACCTCTCGGCACATCAGTCGCCGCCGACGCATGGCGAATCGACTGGTCTGGCCGCAATCCGTTTGGCTGGCAGGATTCGCAGGTCAATGGCCCATACGGTGATGAGTCAGGCGGCACAACGCTCTACGACAACCGCTCTGACGTCGACTCAAATGGCAATCGTTTGCGTGATGCGCTGGATAACCCGGGCGTCTTCTTGTCAACCGATACGGACCGCTTTCATGACACGCAGGTTCCTGGGCTGAGCAACTTTGAGCCAGTCGCTAGTTGGCCAGCGAATGAGCGGTGGGAGGATCCGCTCGGTGGCTACAGTGGCTTCCAGCATGCTGGTACTGACGACCCTCGCTACAGGGAGTTGCACCTGACCGGTGACCGTGTTGCCGGCGATGCAGAAGAACAATCGCTGCTCTTCAGCGGCATCTCAAATCTTGTGACGACCCGCTCGGATGTGTTTACGGTCCACCTGCGTGTGCGAACGTTCCGCCGTAATCCGGAAACCGGCGTGTGGGACGCGACCGATCGCAGCCAGATTGTGGATGACTCTCGCTACGTCATGCTTGTTGATCGCAGCGAAGTCGACCACCCCGGCGATAAGCCCCGCATCATGTTGATGCAGCGCATTGCCGACTAGCAGTCAGGCGGAACTGCAATGTTCTACTTCCCGTAGCGACGATGCCGGCGGGCGAATTCTTGAATGGCTTCGTGCAACGCCGCCTTGTCAAAGTCAGGCCAGAGCCGATCGTCTACGACGATCTCAGCGTAGGAAATCTGCCAGAGCAAGAAGTTTGAAATCCGCAGTTCTCCGCTGGTGCGAATGAGCAGGTCGGGGTCGGGCAGCCCTGCAGTCCAAAGAGCGTCAGAGAATGTTGCTTCATCAATCTCGTTGACCGAGCGTTCTCCGGCAGCAACCTGAGAGGCAAGCGATCTCGCTGCATGCACAATCTCTTGTCGCGAGCCATAATTCAGTGCGATATTGAGTTGCATGCGATCGTTGTTCTTGGTGGCTTCTTCTGCGGCGTCGAGCGCGGCAAGGACTGGCGAGGGCAAGCCTGCACGATCGCCGATCAGCCGAAAACGTACGCCGTTCTTCGCCATGGCAGCGTGCTCGCCTGGAAGCAACTCTTGTACGAGCGACATCAGTGCTGCCACCTCTTCGGGCGGGCGGTTCCAATTCTCGGTGGAGAATGAGTAGAGGGTTAACGCCTCAATGCCCAATTCTCCACATGACTCAATCATCATGCGGGCCGCCTTGGTGCCGGCGCGGTGCCCCTCGATACGGTCGAGTCCCCGTGCCTTCGCCCACCGTCCATTGCCATCCATGATCACGGCGATGTGCTTTGGTCTTGCCTCTGCCGGGACATCAAGCGTGTCGCTGCTCATGGCACTCAAGCCCTCACGCTCTGGCTGCCTGGGTAACGCGAATGGTCTGCATGCGATCGGGTCCGACACTTGCAATCTCAATCGGGCAACCAACGAACGAGGCAATTCGATCAAGGTAGGCCTGCGCTGCTGGCGGAAGATCATCCAAACTCGTTAAGTCGTCGATCTCTTGGGACCAACCTGGAACCGTTTCCCAGATTGGTTCGACGGCTGCCAACTTACGAGCGTCTGGCAAGAAACGATCGGTGGTCGTGCCGTCTGGCAGGCGGTAGCCGACGCAGAGTTTGAGTGTTTCAAAGCCACTCAATACATCCAGCAACATCACGGCCAGTGATGAACATCCGCACACCATGGCTGAATACCGCACTGCCACGAGGTCGAGCCATCCGCAGCGGCGGGGCCGACCAGTCGTCGTGCCGTACTCGTGGCCTCGCTCGCGAATTCGCTCGCCTGTCTCGCCCAGGTCCTCGGTTGGGAAGGGACCTTCGCCCACTCGCGTGCCATATGCCTTGACGATTCCGACTGTGTCGGTGATTACGCTGCCCGGAAGGCCTGTTCCTGGCGGAATGCCCAGCGTAGAGCAGTTGCTACTTGTCACATAGGGAAATGTGCCGTGGTCGATATCGAGCAAGCAGGCATTGGCGCCCTCAAAGAGCAATCGCTGGCCGGCATTGACCGCATCGTGCAACGCGTAGACCGTGTCGGTGATATGTGGAGCGAGTCGAACGCCGAGCGCGTGATACTCAGCTGCGAGGGCCGCAGGGTCTAAGGCAGGGACGTCGACCCCAAGTGCTTCAAGTTCACGCGATCGAATGGCGCACACAATGTCGAGTCTTCTTCGAAGTACCTGCTCGTCGGGCAGATCGCCCATACGGATGGCAAGAGAACGATGAACTTTGTCGGCATAGGTCGGTCCGATGCCGCGACGCGTTGTACCGATCGACAAGTTCTCATCGCCCTGGTCAGCCGCGCCTGCAAGCGCCGTCTCAAGGGCCGCATCATGTTCCTTGTGATACGGCATGACGACATGCGCTCGATCCGAAATCAAGAGTCGATCTGGCTCGATGGCGATGCCGCGTTCGGTGATTGATTCAATCTCACTGAGTAGCTGTACGGGGTCAACAACGACACCATTGCCAATGACGCAGGTCTTGCTTGGCGAGAGAATGCCAGATGGCAGCAGGTGTAATGCGTACCGCTCGCCATCGAAGACCACGGTGTGGCCGGCGTTTGCGCCGCCGTTATATCGCACGATCACGTCGTGTTCGGCGGCAAGCAGATCGACAATTTTTCCCTTGCCTTCGTCACCCCATTGCAGGCCAACGACCGCGGTTGCAGAAACTCTATGCATGGCCGGAATGGTAGGGAATTGGGCCGAGATCAGTGGGTTTGATCGTCATCAGATCGCTGGACCGTCATCCGGGTCGAGCCGTCTTCGCTGACTTGCGTGATGGCGACACGAAATGTCACTGGTCCAATGCAGACTTCGTCTGCATCCGAGAGTTCGGCGGCCTCGATGGGTTGGCCGTTGAGTAGGGTCTCGCAGGCCGTATCGTGGCTCATCAGGACTGCCCGTTGGTTCTCAAGGCTGATTTCGCAGTGCTGGGCAGAAATTGTTGGCAATGGCAGCCGAAGATCGCAGCGTCCGTCCCGTCCAATAACGGTACGGCCCCGCGCAATCGGGAAGGTCCGATCGCTTTGGTCGCCTGTCTGCATGATCAATGCCAACTGCAAGTCGCTGCCCTCGTAGGATGTCTATCCCGGATCGGACTTCCCCTCGTTGGGGTGGCCGCTCATTTACTCACAGGACGCCGTCAATTGTCCCGCTTGCACGTGCTTGATTATACCAGCCCAGAGCCTGAGCCCACAGGCCCGGCCACGACAGCGGAGGCTGTCCTGAAGGGCATTGGTGATATAGACAGTTGTGTGCAAGGGCTTTATGTACATGTGCCGTTTTGCGTCCACCGTTGTCATTACTGTGACTTCTTCACGATTGCTGGCCGAGATCAGGACCGAGAAGCCTATGTCGGTCGTCTGCTCAATGAGGCTGCTGCGGTGCTTCCTCGCTTACCTGTCGGAATTGAAACCGTATTCATTGGTGGCGGCACGCCGACGCATCTTCCTGTGGACTCGCTCGCCGCACTGCTTGAAGGGCTCAACACGCTTCTGACTGCGGCAGGTCATTCGGTCAAGGAGTGGACCGTCGAAGCAAACCCAGACACAGTTAGCCGATCTGTCGCTGATGCGCTTGCTGGCGGG
This sequence comes from Phycisphaerales bacterium, assembly GCA_029247205.1. Lineage (GTDB taxonomy): Bacteria > Planctomycetota > Phycisphaerae > Phycisphaerales > SM1A02 > UBA12567. Next base: position 7,530 of record JAQWLT010000045.1, read on the forward strand.
GGAGTGAACCGCGTCAGTTTGGGTGCTCAATCTTTCGAGGTTGCCGCGCTTGCAGCACTTGAGCGGCGGCACAATCCCGCTTCGGTGCCCATCGCCATGGACCATCTTCGTGCGGTCGGTATCGATGACCTCTCGCTGGATCTCATCTTTGGGGTTCCTGGCCAAGCCGATCCACTCCCTGCGTGGCGGCGGGACCTCGCAGCAGCTGTGTCGCTGCAGCCAAGTCATCTGAGTTGCTACGGGTTGACCTATGAGGCCGGCACGCCGCTGCGGCGGCGACTGGAGACTGGCAGGGTTGAACGGGTTGACCAGTCCACCGAGGCGGACCAATATCAGGAGACCATCGCCCATCTGGGCAACGCGGGGTTCGAGCAGTATGAGATCAGTAACTGGGCTCAGCCCGGGCGACGATGTCTCCATAACGAGGCCTACTGGTTGAACCGCAACTGGTGGCCGCTGGGCCCCTCAGCATCAGGCCACGTCAATGGGATGCGGTGGCGAAATGTGCCACGGCTCGGCCCGTGGCTTGCCGGGAGCGGCCTTCCTGCGATCGATACAGTTGAGCAGCTCGATGCTGATGGTCAAGCAGGGGAACTGCTCATGCTTGGCTTGCGGCGGCTTGATGGCGTGCCCCAAGGCATGGTCGAGTTGGCTTGCCAGACGCCTGAACGCGGCACCGGGCGACTCGAGGCGATTGAGCGGCATATTCATGAAGGGCTGCTTGTTTGGACGGATGGGAGCCTCCGATTGACTGCTCGCGGGCTCTTGCTTGCAGACGGTGTGATTGGAGACCTTTTGTAGGCTCAGCGAAGCCGCACTGTTTCCTTCAGGCGTGGGTCCGAAACGCCCGATGCACAGTACGCTTGGACCTTTTTCTCATGGATCGCGTTACCACATTTTGTCGACTCAGAGCCTCCTTGGCCCCGCTTGTCCGTCCCGTGCTCGAGCACGTGGCACCGATTCGCTGGGTGGCTATGAAATGGCTCACGCGGCGGCAGCCCGCTGAAGTGCAGATTGGTGGGCTCGCGTATGCCGTGCATCCGGCTGACTTTGGTGTGACCTTCGAAATTGCTTCGACTGGTGACTATGAACCAGTGACGCGGGCAGCCTGTGCAGCAGCGCTCAAACCGGGCGATACGTTCATCGACATCGGCGCGCACGTCGGACTGTTCACCGTCCCGGCTTCGGCAGTTGTTGGGGCGACCGGCCATGTGATTGCCTTTGAGCCATCGCCGGACAATCGTCTCCTGCTGGAAGCCAATACGAAGCGGCATGGCTGCGACAATGTTGAAGTCGTTGCTGCTGCGGTTGCCGATCGAAGTGGGGAAATGACGCTGAGTCAATCACGCATTAATACGGGCGATCATCAGCTCGGCGAAACACGCGGGCGAAGCGGCGTGCGGGTTCAGGTCGTTTCCTTGGACCAGTGGCTGGCGTCGCGATCATTGGTGCCCGACGTCATCAAGATGGATGTGCAAGGCGCCGAACCATTGGTACTCGCTGGCATGAAAGAATTGCTTGGAGGTGACCGCCCGCTGCAAGTACTGCTTGAGTTTGCTCCATCCATGCTTCGCGCCGCCGGGAGCGATCCGCTTCGCTTGCTTGAGGGTTTACAGGCAAATGGGTTTGTCCTGCACATCATCGATGAGCGGCGTGCTGACACCATCTTGGCAAGTCCGACTGACATCATGGGGGCTTGTCCGTCACGCGGCTACGTCAATCTTCATGCAATGCGGAGCGCAATGTGAACGCAGTACGTGACGATCGTCGCTGGGCCGCAGCATCGATGCTCTTCATCGTGCTCGTTGCATTTGGCTTGCGATGGGGGACTACGGTGACCCAGCGTGGCCCGCTCTTTGATGAGCGGTGGATCACGCGGCCCATTGCCGAGATCATTCGCCACGGCTGGACGGTGCAGACCGCGATTGATTTTCAAGAGACCAAGGGGCCGGCACTGATTTGGCCATATGCAGCAGTTGGCGCTGTGCTCATTGATGATCCCAACGAGGTTGCTGGCATTGATGCACCCGCGGGCGGCGCTGGTGGGTGGGCGGCGAACGCTTGGGAGTCGCCAATTGATGGGGGGCCAGCGCCTGCGCCTCCAGACATGTTGGCGGCGTTGAGACTGATCTCGATATTGTGCTTTGTGCTTGCTGTCGTGCCGTTACTTGTTCTTGCAAGTGCGTGCGGCATTCGAGGTCCGCCGTTGCTGCTTGTCACAGTGCTCTTTACGCTGCTTCCACAGTTGGCCATCTTCGGGCAGATCGTCATGGGAGAAGCTTCGTTTGTGCTGCTTGGACTCTCGCTGTTTGCGGTCGTTGCCTGGGCATGTGGTGCAGGCAATAGAGTTCAACACCGGATTGCCGGACCAATTCTGTACGGTCTTCTGCTTGCCGTGCTTCTGCATAGTCGGCCGCATGCGGCAGCATTCGCGCCCGCCGTCTGTATTGTTTTATTCAGCCGAGAGTCATGGCGTAGTTGGCCATGGTGGCTTGCATCTGTACTTGCGGCCGTGGTGCGTATTCCGCTGTGGCTCCGTTGGGACGGGCTTGTCAGCAGCGACTTTTCAAACCTTCATGGCATGGGACTTCGCCTTGATAGCCTGACCTATCTCGCAGCTGGCATGGCCTTGTTGCTTGGCGTCTTTCTCTTGGCGTGGATTGTGTACCCGTCCCATGCAGGAGGCCCTCGGCCAGGCAGACGCTGGGTGGTTGGCGGCCTCTGTGTTGGTGGATTACTTGGCGTGCTTGCGCCAGTGATGCCATCGTTGCATGGTGGGCTCGATTTAGCTGTACAGCACGATCGGTTTCAAGGCGTGGCGGCAACAATTTCTAGAATGCTCGCTGGCCCTGGGTCCGGCGGGGCTACTGTCGTTGCGTTGCTGGCGGTGATCGGACTTGGTGGGCTTGGCGCTTTATTTGCCTTTACTGGAAGCAACTGTCGGTCGCCACGAGGTAATCAAGCGGATGAAGTGTGGCGAATTGTGCTGCGTATGCAGACACTGACGCTGGCCTTTGGTTGGCTGCTCTATGCCGCTACCCGCGGCTTCGTGTTTGACAGATACTTATTGGCGTGGGTCATGGCCCTGCCAATTGCGTGGGTGATCTTGCTGCCTCGATGGCTGATCGGTGTGCAAACAGCGGTACTTGCCCTTGTGGCGATGTACCACGTGTACATCTGGCTCATGTAGGGCTCGTTGATTATTCGGGCGTAATGATCTGGGGTGTACCGGGGGCGGCTGGCGTAGCTCCGGGCTTGGCCATTTGTTCGGCCATGAGTTTGGTGATCTGCACAAAGCGTGCTCTGAGTTCAACAAGCACGGCGCCCAACTCGTTTGACTCGTCCTCACTGAGATTGCCCGCGGTCTTCTGTTCGACCATGTCAAGCAAGTCGATGGCGAACTTCGCACCTTCTAAGTCAATCATGACGCCCTTGCCAGATTGATCGGGCATGGCGCCGAGCCCCATGATGGCCTGCGAGGCAAGCACGCCCACGAGCCCCTTGAAGTCGGCTGGCGGAAGTCCACGCTCGCCCTCGGCAGTTTCAGCATTCTCGCTCTCGACTGCGACCAAACGTTCTTTCTCCGCTTGGGCTTCGGCTTTCCAGTCGGCGTCTACGTGAATCTTTGGTGTTTCGCTCATGTGCTCTCCTCGGGTGGCTGCCAATTTGGTCGGGTTGAGCAGTATAGGTGCCCGGCTCGGGTATGATCGCCCTCGATGAGACTCCATGTGTGGTCACTCGTGTGGATGGGCGCTGCGATAGCAGTAGGAGGGTGCACCTCAGGTGGACCCGCCGGCAGTAAGCTCTCGCTCGCTGACTTTTCCAACCCAGAGAAGGCATCCACGCAACGGCCCTCGCAACAGACTGTCCAAGAGATTTTGCTCGACGCTGGGCTCGGAGTGATTCCTGAAACCAAGGTCATGTCTAATCCGGAGAATGCGGGGAACGCCTTCTTCAAGGTGGAGGCGGTCGTTGGTCAACCTGTAGTCGTGGATAGTTTAATTGGGCAGGTGAACGGTCGGCCCATCTATGCCGATGAGGTGCTCTCGCCAATTATGGATCGTCTCGAGGCAACCTATCGCGATCAGCCCTATCCCACATTTCAGCGGCAGTTGACAAGCTTGGTCATCGAGCAATTGCGAGCCGTGATCATCAACGAGTTAATCGTGGCCGAGTCGCGAGCGGGTTTGAGCGGCGAACAGCAGGGTGGTCTGCTGGCATTTATGAATCAAGTGCGTG
>JAQWLT010000046.1 GCA_029247205.1 Phycisphaerales bacterium
CTTGCTTGGGGCGGAAGACGCCGAGGTGATCTTGGTTCCGATTGGTCTTGGTTCGCTGCGTTTGGATATTTCCGGTCTGCAGAATGTCCGAGATACAAGGCGTCGGTTTGATCTGAAGAAGCGTGCTGACGATGCGTGGGATAAGGAAATTGGATCTTCCATTGACGTGTTCCGCAGAGTCGAAGAACTCAAGGGTGATGCGGCCGCACGGCAGATGGTGATTGACGAGTCTGGCCGCTTACGCGGCGGACGGGAGGGTCGCAAATAATGGTCATGAGTGAACGTGGTGCGCCAATTGTTGAAGCTCGAGGATTGAGTCGGGCATTTCGCGACTTTTGGATGCGAACTCGTGCGCTAGCGGTCGACAAGATTGACCTTGATATACGCGGTGGGGAAGTCTTCGGTCTTCTTGGTCCGAATGGGTCGGGCAAAAGTACGACCATCAAGATGATTCTCGGTTTGCTCAAGCCAACTGCGGGCCGACTCTCGGTCCTTGGGCGTCCTCCAAGTGATGTTGCTGTGAAGAGGCATATTGGATTCTTGCCAGAGGAGTCCTACCTTTACCGATACCTGACGCCTATTGAGACACTCGACTATTACGGTCGACTCTTTGGTATTGGGCGTGCTATTCGTCGTCGGCGATCAGAGCAGTTGCTTGAAATGGTCGGCCTAGCTGGTGTTGCCCACCGCCCGGTCGGAGAATTCTCTAAGGGCATGATGCGACGCATTGGGCTTGCGCAGGCGTTAGTCAATGATCCTGACTTTTTGATTCTTGATGAGCCAACTTCAGGACTTGATCCAATCGGCACGCGGCAAGTCAAGGATTTAATCGTGGATCTTCGTGCCCGTGGCAAGACCATCCTGCTCAGTTCCCATTTGCTTGGTGATGTTCAGGATGTATGCGATCGAATGGTCATGCTCTATGGCGGGCGTATTCGCGCTTCAGGCACGGTGGATGAATTGCTTCAGGATACTGAGTCAACCATTATCCGAACTGGAAGAATTGATCAGGGCACTATTCAACGAATCGAAGAAGTGCTTCGTTCAAGTGGGCAGATCATCGAGCAAGTTGATAGCCCGCGTCAGCCCTTGGAAGGGTTGTTTATGGACATTGTCGAAAAGGCGCGGCTTGAGCGTGTCCAGACTTCTGGTGCGACTACTGGCGGAGAGACGGCGGAGTTCTTGCAAGCAGAGCCTGCTCAGGGCGCAGATCTCGTTGAACAGTTGGCAGCCGCGGAGGATGGTCCACAGGCTGCAAAGGTGGTTATGCAGGATGACGTGCCGAAGGATGACGGCAGCGGAACTGTGCTTGAGTCGCTCATGAAGGATTCTGTCCCAACGCCAATTCCAGCTAGGAAACGTGAGGCAATCAAGCCCACTGCGGACTCGGATGTTGATGACTCGGTCATTGACAAATTGATGGGGAAGAAGCCTGGCGGCGAATCGGACGACTCCGCGTGATGAAATTGAGTGAATTGAGAAGCAGGCTTGACACCCTGCAGCGACAGCGTTGGTGCCGAATCGTGGCAACAGTGTTGTTGCTTGCTCTTGCTGGAGGTTTCTTTGGCCGCATTGTTTCGATACGAGTCAATTGGGATACAGATTCTGCAGTGTTAGCAACTGCGTTGACCGGTGATGAGGCCACGACATATGGCATCTTGCTGCGAAATGAGGGGCGAATTGTCATTGACGGCGAGGTGTTTGAAGCACCGACCGACGTCATGCAAACTTATCTGGAAGAGGACGGTACGACAGGCGAACCTCAACGCGTGATTTTCATTTTGTTGCAGGATTCGATTCCGGATTGGGCTCCCAAGTGGCTACTGCTTGACACTTCGTTGTCTTGGAAGCTGATGGTCATCACATCCGTTATTGGCATTGCCATCATTTGGACTGGTCTTCTTGTATCAGTAGTCACCTTGATTTTTCTTGGTGCTGTGTTCTCTGGGATTTTTGCTCTCTTTGACGGCGGTCAGTGGATCGGTGTCCCTGTGGCTATCTGCACGTTGTTGTCAGCCTATTTGCTCGCTGTTCGCATTTTGCAGTTGCTGTTATCCGGCTCAATGGGGTGGTCTGCGGTGGCACATACGCTGCTATGGGAGGCATCGCGGACACGCCTTTCGCTGGCCTTTGTCGTCACGCTGCTCATCACAATGCCGCTCTTGCCCTTGACGCTCACACTGGACGCGCCAATTGATCAGGTTGTTCAAGCCTATATCGCTCGAAGCCTCGGCTTGGCATTCTTGCTTTCGGCCTTCATGATGTTGATGCTGGGCTGTAGTTCGGTTTGCTTTGATATTCGCGACCGGCACATTTGGCACCTGGTCAGTAAGCCACTTGGCCGATTCAACTATTTGTTTGGCAAATGGCTTGGCGTGATTCTTCTCGGTGGTGTGATGTTGGCTGTGGCAGGAAGTTGGTCATTTGGGTACGTTCAGTATCTGCGAGTGTCGTATTTGCCTCGCACGACTGCAGAGTATTTGGCACAGCAAGATCTCCTGGAGGATGTCCTGGTCGCTCGAACGAGTAAACGCCCAATCTATCTCGATATGAGCGGCAAGGAGGTTCGGGCTCGCATCGATGAGTTAGTGCTTGAGGACCCGGCATACCAAGAATATGTCGACAATGATCTTCCTCTCGCCACGTTCCGTGTGCTTCGTAAGCGGGTATTCGATGACTTCGATATTGACCAGCGACGTATTGACACATTGTTCGACCAGACGGGAAAGCCTTGGAAGAAACTCCATTTTGAAGGGCTGCAGGAGGCTCGTGAGTTAGGCCTTCCAATGCGACTCAGTTTCAAGATCTACGGTGGCTCATCTGATGAGCACGATCGCCGTCTCATTGGTATTGCTACCGGTGAGGATCTTGGTGAGGGTGTGCTTGGTCCGTTTATCCCAACTATGCCGCAGCATGTTGATATCGCGCCTTCGGCGATTGCTGAAGACGGAACGCTTGATGTGACACTAGTCAATCTCACGCAGCACACGCCACCTGCGGGCAATGATTGGCGAGGGCCTGCTGAACTTGAGCCTTTGGCGATGACGATGGGGGACCGAGCCCCATTCGCAATTTTCTGGCTGGCCGATGAATTAGAGTTGGGTTATCCGCAAGGTACTTTTGGCAGCAACTTCTTCTGGGGCTTGGTGGTGTTATGGTTAAAACTCGCTGTGCTGGCGGCCTTTGCATGTGCCGTAGCCACCACTCTGAGCTTTCCCGTCGCATGCTTGGTTGTTTTTGCTGCCTATGCGGCTGCGAGCATTGCGCCTTGGATTGGCATGTCCCTCATGCTGTATGGCAGCGGGGGGCCCTCTCCTGAATCGGCCGGCGAATACATCCAGTGGTTTCTCCAAGCAACAGTGCGAACCGTAGCCAGTTCTGTGGTGTACTTGCTGAGAGGCTTTGGAGAGTTGCAGCCAATTGGACAACTCATCGAAGGCAAGCTGATTACGTGGGCGTGGATTCGCGAAGGCCTCTTCATGGCAGTGGTGTGGGGTGGCGGTGCGATTCTGTTCGGATGGTTTGTGCTTTTAAGGCGACAGCTCGCCATTTACAGCGGTGAAGAATAGGGTGATACGAGACAGATTCATTCAACTTGGCGCAGTTGGGCTAGCGGTTGCGGGCATGGCGATCGGTGGAGCCATGCTGCCGTCGATTGGCGAAGAGGCAGATCGGAACGGACTTCGGTACACCGATGCAATGGTCGAAAACGCGCCCCCAATTGTCGCGATTGGAACGGCGATTGGTGCATTTCGTGGCCTGATTGTTGACTATCTTTGGATTCAGCTGAATCTGATGCAGAATGCTGGCCTGTACTACGACATGCTTGAGGATGCGAGACTTATTACCAAGTTGCAGCCTCGCTTCCCGCAAGTATGGATCTTCCATGGTCACAACATGGCGTACAACATTTCAGTAATGACCAATACTGCTGAAGAGAGGTGGGACTGGGTCAACAAGGGTATTGGCCTGGTACGAAATGAAGGACTTCGATACAACCCCAACGAAACGCTGCTCTACAAGGACCTTGCCTTTTGGTTCGGGCACAAAATTGACGGTGTGAGCGATGACGCGCACCCATACTTCAAGCGGCAATTTGCCAAAGAATGGCACGAGTTGCTCGGTGAACCGCCAATGATTCAAGAGGATCGGGTTGCGTGGATCAAGGCCATCGCCGACGCCCCTCCAACCATCGACGCGGCCATCAAGCGAACGCCAGAAGTCGCGACCCTGCTCGAGCGGCTGAATGATCGCGTGGGTCATTTTACCGAGGACGACGAGTTGGTTCTCGATGCGGACTTCCTTCGCAAGATCTCGTGGTGGGAGTCAGTTACCGGGCAATCTTGGATTGCCGAAAAACTTGACGCTGCATCAATGCTCGAAGATGAGGACGATGGTCTCTTTGCCGTTCTTGCTGAATTGATGGCAGATGAGTCTTTGACTGAAGCGTGGGCGACGCTTCTCTCGCACTTGCGGCACCGCGTACTCGTTGAGGACTACAACATGCGGCCCGAGAAGATGTACGAGTTCACTCGCGATCTTGGTCCGCTTGATTGGCGACATCCGCAAGCACATGGGTTGTACTTTGCGCGGCTGGGGTCAGAACTTGGCGAGCATAAGGTGACCAAGGAACACATTCACCACTCGATTAATATTGATCGACAACAATTGCATTCGCTACAAGCGCTCGCGCGATCCGGGCGTGTTACCTATGACCCGTATTCTGCTGTCATGCCGGGTCGATTTCCTGAACCAAGTTATATCGAGACCATTGACCGGATGTTTGAAGAGCTGTACATCAAGTACATTGATGCCCGTGGTGCTGGCGGCGAGACCTTCATGCCGTTCATGGAAAACTTCATGTCATCTTCCATTCGAGAGGCTTTCCGCGCAGGTGAGCTGGATCGAGCTCGGTCGATGATGGATAGGCTTGATCGGTTGTTCGGCACGGGCGCAAGTCCTCCAAATCACAAATATGACGGCGACCTTGATGTCTTTGTGATGAAAGAGACCAAGGGTGAGTATGACCGCCAGCCACATATTGCACCAACAGACGTAGTGTCGTCGCTGCGATATGCGTACCGAGTTGGTATCGGACAGCGTCGGCCGGATGTGTACAAGGGTGCCATCAAGTTTGCAGACGAGGTAACGAACTACTTTCGCACACACGAAGGCCTTGACTACGACACTAAGCTCGGGACAGGTCGGATGAGAGAATTGCTCGCATTGCTTGGCCGGTCAGCCGAAATTGCATTCCTGCAAGTCATGACTGATCCCACCATCCCGCTCGAAGAGCGTTCCTTGATTTGGTCTCAGGTAGATGAATTCGAGCCTGAAATGCGACTGCGAACATCAGATCGTATTCGGCCGATCATTGAGCGGGAGCTATCCATGGGGCCACTCGCAGGGCGGGTGACTGTGAACCAACTTCTTCCAGAGCCGCTCGGGATTGAAGCATATCGGGCAGCACTTGCTCAGCGTGCACTCAAAGAAGTCGAGTCCGAGGACGATCGCAAGGCAGTTGGCGTCGATCGAAAGTGAGTGCGCCTGGCTAGTTTGGTCCGGGGTCACTCACGAGGTTCTTGAGCATCCCAACGCCTTCAATTTCGACTTCTACAAGGTCGCCATTCTCGAGAAAGCGAGGCGGAGTACGCGCTGCTCCGACGCCTTCAGGCGTGCCGGTCAGAATGATGGTCCCGGCAAGCAGGGTCATGCCACGAGAGAGTTCAGTGATCAGGTCGGCAATGGTGAAAATCATTTCTGCTGTTGAGCCGTCTTGCATGACTATGCCATCCACACGAGTGATGATGCGGAGTGATTGCGGATCTGGAATTTCTGCAGCCTGTACGAACTTGGTCATTGGACAGAAGGTGTCAAAGCTCTTGCCGCGAATCCATTGGCCGCCAGATCCTTGTTTCTGCCACCAGCGTGCGGTGACATCGTTGGCAACGGCATAGCCGCCGACACAGGACATAGCCTCGTCTTGGACGACGTCGCAGCAATCGTGGGCGATGACAATTGCCAATTCCCCCTCGTAATCAACTTGTGGTCCATGGTCGTGACAGATTGGCGGAATTTCAATGGTGGCCGTCGGGCCAATGATAGATGCCGGGTTCTTCATGAACACCGTAGGCAGGCTTGGCGGTGAGCTGCCCATCTCACTTGCATGCGAGGCGTAGTTGCGACCGATACACAGAATGGCGGGGGGATGACTCATTGGTCAGTTTCCTCAGTGGAAGGTGAATGTGGGACTGGGTCCCATCCAGCTCCACCCCATGGATGGCAGCGGGCGAGCCGCCGAGTCGCTAGCACGCCGCCACGAAAGGCTCCATGCAACTCGATCGCCTCAGCGGCATAGCACGAACAGGTTGGTTGAAACCTGCAGTGCCGACCGATGAGTGGGCTCAACGTGAGTTGATAGAGACGAATGATGGCGAGCATCAAACTGGCGAGTAGCGATCGGCGGTCACTCATGCAGAGTTCTCCGAGGTTCGCATGGCCGTTTGAATGGCTTCGTGCATCCATAGACGATAGCACTCGAGCGTGGCGGAGTCATGTGGGTGCACAACCACGATCACGTCGAGTGTTTCAGGCCAGTCGTTGTGCAGTGAACGAAATGTTGTTCGCAATAATCGCTTGACGCGATTGCGTCGGACTGCACCCCCGACTCGCCGGCCGACAGCAAGGCCCATGCGACTGCTGATTGAGCATGTTGGATGGACATGCACATTCAGTGGTCCAGATTGGCCCTTCTTCCCGCTGCGGAAAAGTCGCTGAAATTCCCGCTGTTGACGAATTCGCATTGTGCTCCAAGAGATCTTGCCTGCTAACTCACCCATCGGCTTGATCCAAAGCATGTTGATATCGCTTCATGAGGCAGTTTCGAGTGAGAAGTCCAGACGCCCGTTTGGGATCACCATCAACTAAGACTGCAAGCGCATCTACATCAGCCTTTGAGAACTTCTCAAGTACGACATCAAGTGTCTCGTCAGGCGTGACGAATGGCAAGTCGCTGCGCTGCAGTTCGCTGACCTGCAAAAGTGGGATTGCTTCTCGGAAAACAAGAGCGGCTTTGAGATCTTGTCCTGTCACCATGCCGCAATATTCGTTCTGGTCATCAAGCACGATGTAATCTCCGACACCTTGTGTTTCGGCCTGGAGAATAAGACTGGTTGCGGGATCACGAAGCCGAATGATCCTTGGAGGTTCTAGGATGAGATCTTGGACGGTCAATCGACTGAGTGCCGTGAGTTCGCCACCGCTTCCAAGTCGGATGCCTGCTGCCCGTAGCCGAGCTGAGTAGATCGAATCTCGACAGAGCCATCTCGCCACAATGGTGGCGATAACAGCAGCAAGCATCAGTGGAAGGATGATCTGGTAGTGACGTGTGAGCTCGTAGACGATCAAGATGCCTGTGAGCGGAGCATGTGTGACTGATGCCACCATGGCGGCCATTCCCACAAGTGCAAATCGTGCGGGGGTGCCATGTTCGAGAAGTCCCATCCACTCAAGGCCAAGGCCAAGTAGCCCACCAGCGAGTGCCCCCATCATCAGTGATGGGGCAAACATGCCGCCGGCGCCGCCCGAGCCGATGGTGATGCACGTGCCGATCAACTTGAATGCGAGGAGCAGAAAAAGGCCTGCAATGAGTAAGCCCATCGATCCTTCCTCGCTGCCAACGGCATACTGTGAGGGAGAAAGCAGCTTCGATATTTCGCCGTACCCATTGCCGTAGAAAGCAGGAATGGATGGGCCCATCGCGAGCAATGTCGTTAGGCCAAGGATGGCGAGCAAGGCACCTCCAATGGCTGGCCGTAGCCAAATCGGGACTGGCAACGTGCCAAGTGTGCGAGTTGAGAGATCGAGCGCTCGAATAAAGATCGCGCCAATGACTCCGCAAACAACACCCAGCAAGATGTATGCAGGCATGTATTGAATTTGGAAGTCACCTTCTTGTACAAGGAAGTCAGCGCCAAGTTCAAAGATAGCTGCATCATGGAGGATTCCTTGGATGGAGGCGGAAGCGACGACGGCCGCGATGACAATTGGTGTAAACGTACGCAGCGAAAAATCTCGCAGCAGAATCTCCATCACAAAGAGTACGCCAGCGATGGGGGCGTTGAAGACAGCGGCAATGCCTGCCGCTGCACCGCATCCAAGAAGGGTGGTGCCATTCTGCGTATTGACACCTAATAGGCGTCCGACGGTTGAGCCGAGGACAGCACCAATTGTGACAATTGGACCTTCAGCACCAGCCGAACCACCCGAGCCAATTGTGAGCGTGCTGCAAATCCACTTCTGCACACCAATACGAAACTGAATACGTCCTCGTTGCCGTAGCACCGAATAGATCACGGTGGTTACACCTGGACCGATGTATGGAGCATTGATGCCCTTACGGGCAAGCCCAACGAGTAAGCCGCCCACCGCAGGGCCGGCTAGGACCAAGAGCCAAATCCACTTCGGGTCCAATACTGATTCGAGGGACTCCATTTCTCGTAGGGGAGCCAAAAAAAGGGTGGCGATGATGCCCATGAGCAGGCCGATGCCGGCCGCGAGGAGGTACATGTACCAGTCACCGTGGAGGCCAATTCGCATACCTGCGCGGCGAATCCTGCGGATGGCGGTAGTCATTGTGGGAGGGCTCCAGAGTCCACAAAGTGGGCGAGACGGGGAGTCTACCGCACAGGCTCGACACTCCGCCACGGAGCAGGTACAATCGCTCGATTCAAGGGTGGGGCGAGGCCCCATTTCCCGATGAGTGCCAGCGAACCCTCAGGAGTATTCCTCGAATGATCGAAGCCCTTCGCAACGATGAGATTGTCAACAAGATCGGTGGCCGCTTCAAGTTGTGTGCGCTGATTCAGCATCGACTTCGTGAGATCGTCATTGACGGGGCCCGTCCTCTCGTTGAGCGTGCAGGCCGTACTGATCTTGAGGTTGTGGTTGAGGAAATCATGCAAGATAAGATTGAAGTCCGTTGGGTAGATGCTACTGACGAGACGGCGAAGGAAGGGCCTGGATGGCCCATCGGCGAGGCGTGAGCGTGCCTGCCGGGGGCCGGCATGTTCTTGTCGGCGTAACAGGGGGAATTGCAGCGTACAAGGTGGCTTCTTTGGTGAGCATGCTCGTCAAGGCAGGTGATGACGTGACTGTTGCCATGACTCGTGCCGCCACTGAGTTTGTTGGCGTGGCCACATTTGAGTCCCTCTCTGGGCGGCGGGTCTACCTTGATCCATGGACGCCCTTGGACGACCCAACAAGTCAACATATTGCGATTGCTAATGCGATTGACGTTTGCTTGATTGCGCCATGCAGTATGAATTCACTGGCAAAGTTTGCGACAGGTCAGGCCGATGATGCGGTCTCGCTCCTCGTTGCTTCAATTGATCGAAACCGTGTTCCAGTAGTACTTGCACCATCGATGAACGCCGTGATGTTGGCCCAACCCGCAACCGAACGCAATATGGCCATACTGCGCAGCGACGGATTCACTGTGATCGAACCGGACACAGGATGGCAAGCCTGTCGCACCGAGGGGTGTGGGCGATTGCCCGAGCCAGAGTATCTGGCTGAGGCCATTGCAACTGCAGTTCTCCCGAACTGAACTCAACGCGGGTTGCTACACCAAAAGTGACATTCCCCCAGCCTTGGGTGGCCGGGGGAATATCAGATGTACTTCTGGTGGTAGGCGATGGCCTAGCCAGTAGGTGGCAAGGTTATCAACCGGGTCTATTCTTGTACCGTGGTAGAGTCTTCCATAAAGCTGGCAAGGCGGCGGCGTCGCACAGGGTGCTGCAACTTACGGACAGCTTTCGACTCAACTTGACGTACGCGTTCGCGGGTAACCTTGAAGATTCGGCCGACTTCTTCAAGTGTGTACGTGTATCCGTCTCCAATGCCATATCGCAGTTTGAGAATTTCTCGCTCGCGGTATGTCAGTGTCTTGAGTACGTCATTGATTCGCGAACGGATCATCTCGCTCGTAGCTTTCTCCGAGGGGGCTTCTTGCCGTTCATCCTCGATGAAGTCGCCGAATTGCGAATCTTCAGATTCGCCAACCGGTCGGTCGAGGCTGATTGGATGCCGTGAGATATTCATGACGCGGCGCGTTTCATCAACGCTCATGTCTGCTTCTTCGGCAAGTTCTTCGATGGTAGGCTCGCGGCCCATGATCTGCAGTAGTCGCTTCTGAATCGTTCGCAGTTTAGACATGGTCTCAATCATGTGGACCGGAACCCGAATAGTTCTGGCATGGTCCGCGATCGCACGGGTGATGGCCTGACGAATCCACCATGTGGCATAGGTCGAGAACTTGTAGCCACGCATGTACTCATACTTATCCACTGCACGCATCAGCCCAGTATTTCCTTCTTGGATGATGTCGAGGAATGGCAAGCCTCGGTTGCGATATTTCTTGGCGATCGATACGACGAGCCGCAGATTGCCACCGCTCAGATCGCGTTTGGCTTGCTCATACTCTTCAAAGACCGACTCCAGGTTGCGGACTCGCTTCTTGAGCTCATCGGGTGACTCAAGGACTAAATCTCCGAGTCCGCGAAGTTCTTCACGCATGACGGACACATCGTCTGCCTCGTAGCGATTCGGGTGGGTTTCGGCTGTCTTGAGCTCGCCCAGAACCTCCTGCAACTTTCTATTGATTGACTGCAACTTCCGCAGCAGTGGCTGGATCTTGGCGGTTCGAAGACAACACTCCTCAAGAAGTGTGGCCATACGCCGGCGTCGGCGGACCATCTCGTCGATGATTCGACTGCGTGTGCGGTCGGTTACGCCATCGACAATCTTGGCCCATGAAACCTCATTAGCGGCGAGCATTCGCTTGACCGAGCCCATGTTGACAGGGATTCTGCTCGCAATCTTCTCTTTGGCATTCTCTTCGGCTGTGGAGATTCGCATGGTCCGGTCGAAAGGCAGCGCACCATCGTGCACTTGTTGCAGTACACCACACGCTTGTGCAATGGCAAAGTCAGACTCAAGTACCAGCCGACGGAAGATCATTCGAGTGGTCTCAATCTTCTTGGCAAGGCGAATTTCTTCTTCGCGGGTGAGCAGTGGAATCGTGCCCATTTGAGTGAGATACATGCGAATCGGATCATCTATCTTCTTTGAGCCAGGCTCGCCGATGGCTGCTTGTACGGCAGCGGCCTCGGCTTCATCAAGAATGGGGTCTGGCGGTTCGATTTGGCCGCGTGCGGCTGCCTCTTCAGCTGCCTGTTCAGCAGCTTCGATGGCTTCCTGCGCTAGAATTTCCTCTTCGGTAGCAAGTTTGAATGTTCGCTTGGGGTTGTCCCGCTTGAAGCGAAGATTTGTTTGCAATGGTCCATAGAACGGCTTCCCCCCTTTTGGGATGCGATCGAGATGATTGGTGAATGTAATTCCGAGCTCACGAATCGCGATGAGGAATTCATTCATCTTTTCGGGCCGAATGAATTCGTCCGGTAGAGCCGTATTCATTTCCTCAAATGTCATCCAGCCACGCTCGCTGCTGATGCCAATGAGCGTTCGCATAGTTGGGTGCATGTGGTATGTGTTGCCTTTGATCACTGATTCAATCCTCCTGCCAACAGTGTTGGAGCGGCATCGCCGCTTATCCGCCCGTGACCCGCGGCATGGCCGCGGCCCTTGGGCCCATTCCTCTGAGATGTTCAATCACCGCCGCCGCGGCCTGCGGGTCGCGTTCGGCTGATGCCTTCCAGTCGGTCATTCGCCGGCGAGAGTCAATCTCGGCACGGCATCGTTCTAAAGCCTCAAGGCAAGCGGTCATGGCCGCTGCCTCATCTCCTTGTGTGTTTTCAATCAATCTTTCGCCAGCAAAATATAAGTCTGACGCGATGGTGCGATCAGCTGAATCGCCCAGTTCTTCAAGTAGTCGTTGCATCGAAACTGCGTCGTTGCCCTCCATGCAAATTCGAGTGAGCGCAGATGCGATTCGCTGGGCAGTGGGGTCGAAAATGTCTTTTGCCTGCTCGTCTGTTGGGCAAAGCGAGGCCAGCCCGGAGTGGATGGGTATCGCAAGGTAGTCCAGTTCTGCTCGGCGTAACACTGGAGCCACCACTTCGGTGTCGCGAGGCATGGCTTCGACCTCAACTTCGCCCGCGTCATGTGGCCGTTCGCCTCGTGATTCTGAGCGTCGAAGTAAATCTGCAATGAGCTCTGGCCCAACGCCTGCAAGTTCAGCCAGTCTGGTCGTCAGCATAGCGCGGCGGAGTGGGGCGGCCTTACTTAATCCCGATCTTGCGATGGAGTCGACAAAAGTTTCGAGAACCCGTTGTCTGCCGGAGAGGCCGTCCACACCGGCGAGCTGTCCTTCGAGGCGTGCGAGCAAGAATGCGAAGGCATCGTCTGCATGTGAGACGGCCTTGGCAAACCGATCATGTCCATCTGGTAAATGTAGGAGTGAGTCTGGATCGAGTCCGTCTGGCAACACACAGATGCGAACATCTAATTCATGGGCCATGATGATCGGTATTGCCCGTTCCGCAGCTCGTTGACCGGCTTCATCACCATCGAAAAGTAGTACTGCGACATCACAGAGGCGAGACAGCGTACGAGCGTGCTCACTGGTCATTGCAGTACCAAGTGTGCCGATCACATTGGTGATGCCCGCCTGATGACAGGCGATAACATCTGTATACCCTTCGGCAACGATCACTCGACCGGTTGAGATGATTTCTCGGCGAGCGAGATGTAAGCCATATAGCGTGCGGCTCTTTTGGAAGAGATCATTCTCGGCGGAATTGAGGTACTTGGGGGTGTCGTCAGCATCGATAATGCGACCGCCAAAGGCTGAGACCTGACCGGACTCATCGGTAATTGGGAACATGAGGCGGTGTCGGAACGCATCGTAGGCATGGCCATCGTCTCGTTGCTTGAGGAGGCCAGCGGCGACAAGTACCTTGACCGGAAGATCGTCCGTGGCAAGTGAGTCAAGCAAAGTGCTCCAGCCCTCGCCGGCACAACCGAGTTGAAATCGTTCAATCATTTCAGCCGAGATGCCACGGTCTTCGATGACTTGCCGAGCTGCAATTCCATGTGAGTCATCTTGGAGCAGAGCACGGAAATGACCATTGGCTGAGTCCATCGCTTTGCGGAGCCATGCGCGGCGTGATTGGCGGTCGTCGTGTTCGGGCGACCGCTCATTCGTCAGTTCGATGCCAGCTCGATCAGCAAGAAATTGAAGTGTCTCACCAAATTCCTTGCGAAGGAATTGTTGAACGAAACTGAAGCAGTCGCCAGCAGCGCCGCACGAATGGCATTTATAGAAGGCCGCGGCCTTATGGGTTACGACAGCGAAGGATGGGCGATGGTCGTCATGGAATGGGCAGAGTCCCACGTGCTCGCGACCTCGGGGCCGTAAAGCAACATGTTCACCAATCAAGGCCACCAGGTCGGTGGACTCGCGGACTCGTTCAATTTCATCTCTCGTTGCCACGCACAGTGCCTCACTACTGACAATGCCAATCAAGGGCCCTCTCACTACCAGCCGCCCAGTGCCCGAAGGGGCAAAAGGAGGCGCGAACCCATGGATACTTCTCGCTCATCGCATCTAAAAAGGTGCAAAAACAGGCAAGAGCTCCATGGCTCAGTCACATATTTTGGATTGAGGAGCGTTTGAGGGGTAGTGGTAATTGAGGGGAGTCAAGCCTGATGGCAATGATGCACCCTGATGTAGTGAGACGCTCTCAACCGTTTGAATAGATAGCCCCAAAGAGCGTTCGGGCTATTGAAAAACCGATAAAAACAGGCAGATGTGTTAAAATTTGCCTTTTTGAAGGGCTGCAGTCAGGCCCTTGCGGCGGCCTGTTTCATTTTTCGTGTCCAGCCATATTTGCGACGCAAGGGCTTCACTACCAATCCGTTACGGATTGATCGTGCGGTCGTTTTGATGCGGACAGCACGGCCATCAATGATCGCGCGGACCGACTGAATATTTGGCTTGATCTTCCGCTTGGAAATACCACTGGGCTTGAGGCCAATGCCTCCCTGGGACTTGGGGCGACCTCGATAGTGGATCTTTCGACCTGTCGTGGTGCGAGCACCGCTGAACTTGCAGACGCGTGGCATGTCAATGGACTCCAAGTCAAAGTAGGGAATCCGGAAATATAGCCGAGCTAGGCCTTGCGGTCAAATCAAGTGGATGCTGAATACTGTGCAGGAGGGGAGGCTGTTTGCTGATGAAGGGCCTCTAGAGGGCACAGAAGGCGGTTGCTGTGACGGTTTACTCACATTGAGGTTTGGGGCGAAGCAGCATGATGAACCGCTGGACAATTCAAGGCGATGCAATCTGGGTGGGATCGGCATGCACGTCTAGGCGAATAGTCAGGGGGTGCAGGAGTTACGGGTTCGATATTGAAACAACTCCGCTCTCCGAAAATGCCCGTCAGGCCGAGGCATACGTAGATTCAGTCGCTTCACGTCGATGGACGTTGGGTCAGTTAGGCCGACTCTCTGGCTTTCTGAGGTCGCTCGAGATCCTCAAGGGTGCACCCTCCGTCAATTGACTTTGCATCGATGACGTAGGTGCGTCCACTACGTTCGCCGTCTGGCAAGTCAAACATCAGGTCAAGCATAAATGCATCAATGACCGACCGTAATGCCCGAGCGCCTGTTCCGCGTTTCATTGCTTCTTGGGCCAGGCGGGCGAGGGCACCATCAGTGAACTCAAGGGTGGCGCCTTCCAATGTGAAGAGGTGTTCGTACTGCCTGATGATCGCATTCTTAGGCTCAGTGAGTACGCGAATCATGTGTTCTTCGGTTAAAGGCAGCAGGGGGGCCAGAATGGGAAGTCGTCCAATTAACTCTGGGATCAGTCCGAACTGCAGAATGTCATGCGGAGTTACTTTGGCAAGTAGTTCGCGTTCGTCGGTCTGGACAGGTGCCACATCTGTATTGAAGCCAATTTGCGTACCACCGAGGCGTCGTTGGATCAGACTGTCGAGGCCCTCGAACGAGCCGCCACAGATGAACAAGATATGCCTGGTGTCCATTTGGATGTACTGCTGCTCGGGGTGTTTGCGTCCGCCTTGTGGTGGCACATTGGCAACGACGCCCTCAAGCATCTTGAGGAGTGACTGCTGTACACCCTCGCCGCTGACATCACGTGTGATCGACACGTTATTTGAAGTCTTACCGATCTTGTCGATTTCGTCGATGTAGATAATGCCACGCTGCGCCGCTTCAAGATCGTAGTCGGCTGCTTGCAGTAGCTTGAGGAGCAGATTTTCAACGTCTTCGCCTACATAGCCAGCTTCAGTCAGTGTGGTGGCATCGCCGATAGCGAAGGGGACGTTGAGTACGCGGCTCAGAGTGCGAGCAAGCAATGTCTTGCCAGTCCCGGTTGGGCCAATCAGCAGCACGTTGGACTTGTCCAACTCAATGTCGGCATCACCTTCTTCCAGATGCACCAATCGCTTGTAATGGTTGTGCACGGCTACAGAGAGTGTGCGTTTTGCAATGCTCTGGCCAATTACGTACTCATTGAGAAATTCGTTGATCTGCCGTGGTGAGGGGATGGTCGTAAAGAGTGGCTGCGTCGTACTGAGTCGCCGCTTCTCTTGGCGAAAAATGTTCTGGCATAGGTCAGTGCAATTCGAGCAGATGTAGATGTCGCTCGGGCCTTCCACCATTGGCCCGACTTCGCGGGACGTCTTTCCGCAGAAGGAACAGGTGGTGACGCGACGTCCTCTGAACCCGCCGTCATCGCCGCCCCCGGAGGAAGCTCCGCCGCCGTCGTTGTCTTCGCCGCTTCCAGGTCCTCTCGGTCCGGTTGGTGGGTCAGCGGGTCCAGCGGCGAGCAGTTCTGTCTCGGAAGGGATCTCGTTGCTATCACGCGAAGGAACCATTGCCTCAACTCTCCTGTTGTGCTCAGAATTGGCCAGCACCCAGTGTACCGGGCCGATATGAGCGTTGGTGGTTGTACCCTGACATCAAATCAAAGGCTTGGCCATAGATTCCTTGCCCATCGGCTCTGGTAGCGAAATTTTATGCTCATGGCATTCAGGATTGGCTTGGAGGGCGGCCTGCCGCTTCAAGCATCGCGGCCTTGGCAAGATTGAACTCTTCCTCTGTTATTTGCCCAGAATCCCGAAGAAGGCGAAGTTCAGAGAGTGTAAACGCTTCGCCATGTCCGTTTTCATTGCTTCGTAGTTTGCGGCGAATCACAACAAGTGTGCACCAAGCGGCCAAGACAATCCCGCCCATAATGAGCAGTGGACCGATGATCCGTGAAAAGTCCTTGCTCTGATCGCTGGCGACTTCAGCAACCGCGAGGACCGATTCGATCATGACTTCGCAGCGGCTTTCTTCGTGTCGACTCGCTTGTCCCACTCTTCCATGGTGCAGTCCGATACAGACGCAAGGCCAACCAGATGATCAATCGTCTTCTTCTCTCGGATTGAGCGGCCCAGAGACATGATGCGATCGCTCTTGACCAGTTCCGCTCGCAGATGGTCTGGCCGGACGTTTTGCTGCATTGCCATCGTTGCAATTCGGCCGTTGATCTCTTGCTCGGTCACTTGGATGTCCTCTTCATTGGCCACGCGCTCGAGCATGAACCAAGTCTTGAGGTGCGTCAGCGTCTGCGTAGTCGACTGGTCCCGGACTTCGGCAAGTTTGGCTTCCACTTCGTTGTCGTCGAGCCCACGCTGCATCAAATCCATACTGATACGTTCGAGATTTTCAGCCACTTGTCTTCCCGACATGTTCTCTGGAAGTTCCATCTCGAGTTGTTTAGGTAACACATCGAGCAACTGCTCACGCAGCACCGACGACTGCTGTTCATCTCGTTGCTGTTCAAGTGCAAGGCGAATTTGCTCACGTAGTACGTCCATGGAGGCCAGCGAGAACCGTTCCATCAGTGCTTCGCAGGTGATTGGCGTAATCCGTTCAGCGAGATGAATGGTGTACTTGATCAAGAGTGACTTGCCTCGAATGTCCTCTCGTTCGTGTGTTTCCGGCCCGGTTGTGGTGATCTCGACGACATCGCCAATAGCAGTCTTCTTGAATGTCTTGTCTAGTCCATCAATGGAGAGTCCTAGGATGTGTCCAGAAGACTTGGCTTCGGGAATGACAACAAGAATCTGTTCATGTGAGAACGTTGGCTCGTCCTCGCCGTCTACAAAGAGTTCAGCGGCGCCAAGCAGTCGATCGCCAGCTTGGAAGTCCGTAGTGATTTCTTCGGCGTTTCCCATTTTCAGGCATTGCTGTTTGAGTTCGTCATCGATGTGCTTGTCAGAGACTTCAAGTTGCGGTTTGACAAGTTCAATCTTGGTGATATCTGGCATGTCAAAGTCGGGGATAACTTCAAAGACGACGCCAAAGGTCAATGACTTTCCGGCTTCAATTTCAATCTTGGCATCTGGGTCATCCGCCTCAAGATTGCCGAGCGGCTTAACGCCCAACTCTTCAAAAGCTTTTTGGCAGCCTTCCTGCATCAGTTCATTGCAGGTCTCTTCTCGCAGTGCAGAACCAAATCGGCGCTCAAGCAGGCCCTTTGGCGCCTTGCCCTTGCGAAAGCCTGGGAGTGCGGACTGGAATTGAAGCGTGCCCATGGAGGCATCGATCTTCTTCTGCACAGTCTCGGCAGAGATCGTGATAGTTAGCTTCTTGCGGGCTGGACCGGCGTCCTCAAGAAGAAATTCAAAGCCTTCGTTGGTGGCAGTATCGTTGGACATTGGGTGGGTTTCCTTGGGTCTGTCGCACAATTAGATGCGACCGAGCAGGGTACCACGCAGCCTTCATGCATTCCAGCCTGTGAAGAGCTAGCTGCCTCGAAGCCCTGTTGCCAGCATCTGCACGAAGGCAAGGCCGGAAGCTGCGGAATTGGCGTCTGCTTGCATGTGATCGACCAGTGCCGAGCCAACAATGGCGGCATCGCAACTTGCGGTAGCAGATCGGACTTGTTCAGCTGTTGAGATGCCAAATCCAGCAGCGATTGGGAGATCACTCAGTTGTCGAATCTCTGAGACGCGATCGGTCAGATCTGGCATATCGCCACTCGCTCCAGTGAGTCCGGTGCGAGCAAGTAGGTAGATGAATCCACGGCAGCGTTGGACGATGGCTTTCAGGCGATCTGGCAGGGTGGTCGGGGCGACCAGCATGGCAAAGGAGAGGTCTGCTGCATCGATGGCGGGCAAGAGCGTGTCAGCAGCGGCGAGGTCGATGTCGGGAATAATGAGTCCGTCAAAGCCAGCCTCCGCGAGTTCCCGAATAAATGTCTCGCTTCCCCGACGGTGCACGATGGAGTAACTGACCATCGCGATGAGGCCCAGATTTGTGCTACTTCTCACGCGGGCAACCGTTGCGAGGATGGTGTCGATGGTCAAGCCTTGTGTGAGCGTGTGGTGCATCGCCGCGGCGATCACCGGTCCGTCGGCAATGGGGTCTGAGAATGGAAACCCGACTTCGGCCATCGAGGCGCCGGCCTCTTCGAGTCCATCAAGAAACATCTCGGTTGCATCGAGGCCGGGGTAGCCAGCGACGATAAAAGGCATGAGTGATCGCCGATTTTCACGGCGAGCGGCAGCAAAGAGATGATCAATTCTAGACATGTGTTTGCAGGGTACCTACTTACTTCGTCCCTGTAGGCCCACCATCGGCGATGTACTTCTCATGGACAGCCTTTGCCAAATCAACGCCAGTAATGTTGGCGAGCGTTCCAAGCCAGGCGAGCACATCAGCAAACTCTTCCTGGAGATTGGCGTTATCGCCGTCGCCACGCTCTCGCATCGCCAGGGCTTCGGCCAGTTCGCCCACCTCTTCCATGAACCACAGGAATGTGCGAGCTGGGCCACGGGCCGAATCGGTCTCGTGGTATCGATCGCGAATGAATTGTTGAAACTCGCTGAGTGTGGGGTCTTGCATGGCGGTAAGCGTAACGATCTCAAATCATAGTTGCCCCAGGAGGGCGTGAGCGGTACCCTGCCTAGGCATGGGGCCATTGGCGCAGTTGGCTAGCGCGCTTGTATGACACACAAGAGGTCACTGGTTCGAGCCCAGTATGGCCCACTTCTTGAAGACATTGAACCCCGCTTCACGGCGGGGTTCTTTTGTCTTTTCTTTGAGAGTACCAGCAAGTCGCGGGGCAGCTGACGTGGTGCGCAGGTAGGTTCTGGCTGCCTAAGAAGGTCTTGGTTCAGGAGCAGGGGCCCCAAGCTCGTATGACAAGCAAGATGTCGCTGACGTTGTATGGATCGCCCCAACTATTGATGACGGCTAGGAGATCGTTGACGTTTACCTCGCCATCGCCGGTCATGTCGCCATCGCAGTCGGCGGTGCAGATGTCGACAATGTCATTTGTGCCGTCAAGATCCACGGGGCCGTTGATCTGATCGACGGTCCCGGTGTTGGAACACACCGTGCTGCCGGTCAGGATCGCCACGGTGGCGGTGCTGCTGGCAATGGCGCTGCCTTCGAGGCTGGCAGCATTGTCTGCAACGGTGCAGCCGTTGAGCGTGGTCGTCCCAAAAGTGCTATTGCAGATGGCGCCGCCGGATTGGCCAGCCGTGTTCTGCTCGAATACACATTGCTCCATGACCACATCCCCGAACCAGCGTTCGCAGCAATCGGTGCCTTCGTTGAAGAACGCGCCGCCATGTTCCGTGGCGGTGTTGTTCCTGAAAACGCACTCGGTGAGGACTGGGCTGCTGCGGAAGTTTCCGATCGCGCCGCCGAG
>JAQWLT010000056.1 GCA_029247205.1 Phycisphaerales bacterium
TGCAAGTGGGGTATCAATTGAGGCGGAGGCCAGAGAGCTAGTGTTGCCCATAAGCACACCTGCGAGAGAGAGCAACAACATCGTTAGTTGGTTCATAGATTCCCATCCTATTGAGTGGCTCCATCCTACGCAATTCGTTTGTCGTCATCTGCCCCGCAAGTGCTTCATCGAATCAGTCGCAAATTAGATTTCGATTCCAATGCTGCGGTCCCATGTGTTTGTAGGACAAGTGCAGTGTCATCGGTTTAATTCAGGAAAAAATGAGTGTTACAGAAATCACATTGGCTATCAGTTGTCTTTGGGGAAACCTGGGTTGCAGCCCTTGTAGTAGTTGCTGTGATGCATCTCTCTCAGCTAGACCAAACCCACGCGAGTGATGGTTACCTGCAGATCGAGGTAGCGAACCACTATGGCGGCACAGAATCCCAGCAACATGGCAACCTATGTCACCGGTTATTCAGACTCATATAAGTATGGGAACGTTCAGTTCGGATCCCATGATCGGCTGTACAACAGAATTCAATTGTCCATTCCTGATCTGACATCAAGCTGTTACAGCGACTTCAATAACGATGGCATCAACAATCCGCCAGATGTTTTCATTCTGCTTAATAGTTGGGGCAGTGTCAGCTGCGATCTCAATGGGGATTCAATTACGAATGACCATGATCTCCTCCTTATCCTTAAAGATTGGGTCATGTGTACGCCTACATAGTGCACATGCCTGGAGCCAGAGGCTTCAGTCGTTTTAAATTACAGTTGCTTCTTGGGTAGCTATTGGGTGTTGGCGGAGCAATGGGGGACTTGTCAATAGAGGCTTGGCAACGATGGCGTGTCCTTCATTCCCCTACTCTCTCCAACGCCTGCTTCGCTCGTAAGAACTGAGGCTGTAACTCAACAGCAGTACGGAATGCCGTTTTGGCTGCATTGCGGTTCCCCATCTCCTGCTCAGCCATCCCTAAGTGATACCACCCAAGTGCAAATGCTGGCTCTACTTCAACGGCCCTCAGGAGCCACATCCTTGCACTATCTACGCGTCCTAGATTTATGAGAGTAACCCCAAGAGCTACCATTCGGCGAGCAATCTTTGAGTCCGTTGCTGCAGCTTCAAGATGCGGCAGTGCTTCAGCAAACCGCTTTCGTCCCAGCAAAATATTGCCGTACTGAAAGCGAGCCGTTGCGTCTTTTGGCGTCAACCGTACCGCTTCGGCAAAGGCTGCAATCGCCTCGTCGATTTGGCCCTCCTTCTTGGCAGTGGTTCCGTACTGTGACATCCAGACCGCTCGAAGCGGCCCTTCAAATGATCCGCTGAATGCGGTGTCTCGCGGCACTGCAATGCCGCTTCTGAAGTACTCCAATGCTTGGGCGCTTCGGCCTGCTTGCGCGTGCAATTGCCCTAACTGTAAGAGCGATGGCGCATGCTCAGGATGCAATGCAACGATGGCTTCCCATTCTCGTCCAGCTTCTTCCTTCTGTCCAAGCAACGACAGAGCCCACGCTCGCCGCGAGCGAATAGATGGATCTCTCGCACTGTCGTCATTGGCTTGGTCGAGCAGGGTGAACGCTTCTTGTACTGATGCTAGCGTTGCCCGTTTGCTGAGCATGAGCATATTGGCCAACGCAAGTTTTGCATCCTCGTCCGAGGGAGCCACCAAGACCGCCCGCCGCAATAAGCGTTCAGATTCGTTGGCATCGCCGCGGATAAAGGCAATCTGTGCCCGAACCACGATTGGTCCGGCAAGCACGCACTGCTCAAGCATGGCATCGCGCCATGGGTCATCGGGCTGCAATCCCATGTCCACCGCCTCAAGTGGACCGGGCGACACACCATGCAATACTTGCGTGGCATGGGCAAGCAGGGGGGCTGCAGCGAGGATGTTCTTGCCTTGCAAGAGCACAACGACCTGTTGCCAGTCGCGTCGTGCGGCGGCAAGGGTTGCTAAACCAGTCAATGCCTCAGGACGCTCGCCAGCTGCGAGCCACGCCGCTTCGGCAGCGTAGAGATTGCCTTGCCCTGCGTAGAGTTCCCCCAGACGAGAGTGCAGTGGCGAGTACGTGTTGTTCAAGGTCTTGGCACGCTCAAAGTGCATGAGTGCCGCGTCGCTATCGCCAACGGCGAGGTCGAGGAGCCCTCGGTAGTACGGCCATCTCGCTTCGCTTGCGTCGAGTGACTCTGCCTTGGCGTATTCCGCATCAGCCAAGGATGGTTCATTGTTGGCCTGTAACACCATGCCCATCGCGCCTGGCCACTCGGCTCTTGCCAGCGCGGCATTGACAATCGCCGGGCGATCGACACCGATTGTGTTCGTGCGTTGCTCGCCAACACCTTCATTCCGCCATAGAGACACGCGTCCGACGCGATCAAAGGGGGGGTAGAGGGCCATCCCGCCACCAATCAAGTCGGTGCGTCCATCTGCATTCATGTCGGCTGCGGCGAGCGTCACCAGATGCGTGGGGTCGGTGTCGAGGTCAGCCGCTGCGAACTGGCCGTCCGCATCTTGTGCCCACCATCGCACACTCGGTGTGCCGGGCGTATCCCAGTTGGCAAACTCACTGACTGCAGCGATGTCCATATCGCCGTCGCCATCAAGGTCGGCAATAGTGGGCGCATACGCACCATCGAATTGCCCAAGACGGTGAAAGATGAACTGATAGTCACCAGCATTCTCAAGCCATTGCACACCATGTGTTGGCAGCGGCCTATATCCAACCGACACAAAGGCATCACCATTAGCCCAAGCAATGTCCATGTCGCCATCGCCGTCGATGTCGCCCACATCAATGCC
Source organism: Phycisphaerales bacterium (assembly GCA_029247205.1). Lineage (GTDB taxonomy): Bacteria > Planctomycetota > Phycisphaerae > Phycisphaerales > SM1A02 > UBA12567. The sequence goes on from JAQWLT010000056.1 coordinate 2,787, forward strand.
ACTGCTTGAGAAGTCTGCGTCTGGTACATCATGCAGAACAAGAGGCGTAAATTCGCCTTTTCCGTCGTTGATGAATCCTTGCACTGTTTCCCACTCTTGGGAGAAGAGCACAACAATGTCAAGGTCGCCGTCGCTATCAAGGTCAACCAGCGGGCCATGGATGGCGCCGGATCGATCCATCAGGTGATGACTCTGAAACTGCCAGTCGCCCAGGTTCTCCATCCAACGGATTTCGCCTTCGACATATCCAAATTGAGAGACAGCGAGATCGATGTCGCCATCGCCGTCGATATCACCTGGACGAACATCGGTCACACGTCGCACGCCATCAAGAAGAGTGCGGTTGGTAAATAAGCCGTTTTCATTCTCGAGGATGATTACGCTGCCAATCTCATCGTTCGAAGGCAGCATCACACCCATGGCAGCGACGATGACATCAAGATCGCCATCGCCATCGATATCGGTGACCTCTGCATGGACGGGTGCATTGATGGCATCGCCGACTCGGGACTCAGAGAATGTTCCATCGAGTTCTTGCTTGAGCCAACTCACTTGATGTCGATCCACGTCGCAGGCAAGAAGGTCCATGAGTCCATCTTGATTGAGGTCGCAGGGCAAGACGTGGGCAATGAGTGGGTGTTCGCCTTCAGCGGGCAAGTCGCCAATTTGCTCGGCCAGGCTCAGTTGCAGGGCGGGTGCTGCAGACGATGAGGCGGGTTCGGCTGGAATGACCGCATATGTTCTTGCTGCGTGCTGCGTGTCACGCCTGTTTGCTGGTAACTCGGTCTGCGCATACGCACCAATGTCGGCTGCAGCACGGTTTGTTCCACCAAATGCGAGCCATCCAGGCATGACTGATCCTGGCTGGCCAAAGCGAATCTTGTGAAGAAGTTGCATGGGATCTTCGTCAGCAACAGTGCCAATCCAACGCGGAGACTGAGGCGTTCCAAAGTTCAGCCATGTGGCATCGGGTCCGTGGCACACGATGCACTGCATCGCGCCGCCGGTGCCACCCTGGAAGTGTTGCTTGCCGGCGTCAGCGTTCCCAGTAAACCGTCCTTCAGGCGTGATATAGCGACTTGTCTCGATGCCGCCCCGGTCGAGAAAGGCCAAGAGGTCAATCAGGTCTCGATCTGTCAGTCCCATCGCCGAGTAGCCATGTCCTGTTGGGCCGGTGGCGAGGCTGAGCACATCGAATCGTGCGGCGTCGGAACCAGTCGGAATCGATGTGGTCTCCCAACCGTGGCATGTCACGCAGCGAAATGACTCGGCACCTTGTGGAGTGTCAGGGTTTGCGAGCCGGTGTGTACCTGCTGGTGGATGCACAATTTTCTCTGACCACCAACTATCCCACAGCCGACCACCGCGTACGACATCGCCGTGCTTGCTGTTGATGCCACTGGGCGCTGCATGTATTGCAGCACATAAGAGAAGACTTCCGATCAGGCCACGCATGATTGTTGCAGTATGCCTATTCACCGATTGGCTCCATGTTCTTGCCGAATTGAAGAAGCCCGAGTTCGAGGCCAAGAAGTGCTGCGAGCGTGCCGCCGATGATCGAGGCCCCTGCATCGAGGCCCGCGATGCCCCAGCGTCCGTCCTCGATGAGCATCACTACATCCAACGCAAATGAACTGAACGTGGTGAGTCCGCCAAGCAAGCCTGTCATGAGTAGGCCACTTTCGATGCGAAGTCGGCGATCACTGGCCGCTATGACAGTCGGCGGAAGTGTTGGATTGCTCTCAAGCAGCCCAGCAATACCCGCAAGCCGATACGCCCGCGGGTGGAAATGGAGTCGGCTTTGGCCATTTCGGTTGAGCCTGCATTCCAGCCACACCAGCAGGTAGCCAATGAACAGGCAGCCCACCAGATTGACGAGCAGAATGATGACCCATGCTTCCAACCCCGTGGCGGGTGAAAGTGTCTCGGCCCCTCCGCGTAGCAGCGCGCCAATGCCTCCGCCAATTGCAACAGCAAGTAGTGTCCACACGCCGTTCATCCGGCACCGCCGAGCACGGCTTTGGCAAGTGCGCTTCCAGCGATCACCAGCGGAATGCCGATCGCGAGAGTCAGTATGCAGCAGGCGGACAACTGTGCCCATGCTCTGGCATGCAGAAGTATTGCGAGGTCCAATGCGAAGCTACTCATGGTTGTCAGTGCGCCGCAGAGACCCGTCATCAAGAACGCAGTGATCCACACAGTTTGTTCTGATCGGGTTTCTGGAATGCCCACCGCAAACCCAATGACGAGGCATCCGCTTAGATTGGCGATGAGGATTCCAGTCCAGCCTGGCCACGTGGTCCACGTGGCTTGTGCGAGGCCAATGAAATAGCGAGCGACGGCTCCAATGCTGCCGCCCGCCACAATTGCCCACATGTCGATTGCCGTCACGGATGCATCCTACGGGCAATGGGTGACGGCCTTGTGATCGCCAATCGATAACACTCCGAAACACCTAAGGATCGAACAAGTGGAAACGCTGGTCACTATTGGCTACAGCGATATTCAACATGGGTAGCGGTATTTGCAGTCGTTCCCTATCGCCGGCCATTATTGCGTCGCTACAGCACACGCACTTTTGTAAAAGCTGCGAGGCATCAAAGAAGAACGTTGGTCAAGACTGAGTGCGTTCAGGATCCGCAGCAAGAGGAGCACACGGCCTGGTCGTACCGTTCGCCAACTGCTTCCCAGTTCAGAGCATTCCACCAAGCGGAAATATAATCCGGTCGGCGGTTTTGGTAGTTGAGGTAGTAGGCGTGTTCCCAGACGTCCAAGCACAGCACAGGCGTGCCGTTGCAGGCTCCGTCGATTGGCATGAGCGGATTGTCTTGGTTGGCTGTCGAGCATATTGACAGGCCGCCATCGGTGGCGCACAACCATGCCCAGCCGGAACCAAACCGCGTGGCTGCTGCTGCTTCAAACTGTGTCTTCATCGAGTCGAGATCGCCAAAGGCGGTATTGATGGCCTTGGCGAGATCGCCGGTTGGTCCGTCGCCACCACCTGGGCCCATGAGCTTCCAGAAGACAGAGTGGTTGTAGTGGCCGCCACCGTTATTACGAACAGCGCCACGGATATCTTCCGGCACAGTATTGAGGTTGCTGCACAGTGTGCCTGGGCACATCTGGCCAAGATCGGTATGGCCTTCGATGGCCGCATTGAGTTTGGCAACGTATCCGGCATGGTGCTTGCCGTGGTGGATTTCCATGGTTCTCGCATCGATATGCGGCTCAAGGGCGTCGTAGGCATAGGGCAGTTCGGGCAGCGTGAATGACATGGGAAAACCTCCTAGGGTGATAATTCGCTGAAGACGCGATGATACTAAAGAGGCAATGTTTGCGGGTTCAGTATCCCGCCTTCCATGATTCAATTTCCAATCCCCTTGTTCATGTGATCGATCTTCTTGCAAACGCCTGGGGGAGTTCTTCAGGAAGGACTGTGGCAGCCTCTGTATTGGCTGTAATCAGCAGTGTGCCCGCTTTCTAGGCGAGCTCAAACACGGCCACGCCCTCATCGCCAATGGCGTCTCATTCTGCGACGCGAATGGAGCAGTCAAATGGGTGATGTCGGAAATTTCTTCATCAATCGAGGCAAAGATTGAATATCCAAAAATGACAGCTCCCCTCGACAAGGAGGGGAGCTGTGGGTCATTTTGTGTCTCCACTGCTGACGCTATTCGCAGCCGAACTCACTCAGCAGTGCGAGTAGATCATCTACATCGTAGAAGTCGGAGAATCCAGCAATCAATTGAAGCAGATCATTGACGTCGGTCACACCATCGTTATTGAGGTCCCATTCGCAATTGGGTTGTTCACATTCGTCTGGAATGCCGTTCTCGTTGTCATCGCTGCTTCCGCCGCCAGCGATGTCGCAGACATCATTGACATGATTGCCATTGCAGTCAGCCCAGTCCCCAAGGGTCGCGGTGTTGCTGCCCGTTGCTTGCCAATTAATGCCAAGGGCGTTGCGGCCTTGGAAGAGTGCTTCGACCATCACCTCGCTGGTATGACCATAGGCTGTCAGTCGGCCGATCAGTACACCGTGACCACCAGGTGTACAGTCATCGGTCAGGATGGGCTGAGCCTCGCCTTGTTCATCAGTTGGCAACACATACCATGTGCCGTTGTTGGCCGAGATAGCCCCGCCATTCTCAAAGTTCGCGAAGTCAATGCCAATGGTGTTGAGATTGTTCGACGGGAATGGGTCGCCTGAATTGTCGAGCGCGCCAATGGTGATGCGGCTGTCATAGCGAAGGTCAGGGGCGAATTCATAGATGGATGGGTTGATTTCGATCGAGGTCGGGCCCCCAAGGGTGCTCTGCCAGAATCCCTCGGAAGCAGTGACCGTCTTGAGTTGGTTGGAGTTGCCCGCAATCGCATCAATCCGTTCGCCATTACCGAGCATGGCGTATAAATCAACGGTCCAAGTATCCTGTGGCGTGTCGACGAGGTTGATCCCGACGACCTTCCAAGCGATGCCCGAGAAGTTATTGTCGGTGCATGGTGTGCCAACGCAGTCGGTATCCGCACCAAGCCAAGTTCCAGAACAGCTTGCTTCCTCGGTAATGCTGCACGACGTGTTAATGCAGCAGGCTCCAGTCGGCTCAGGTAGGCAGATTTCTCCGTCGCATGGCACGCCATCGCCTTGGTACTCGCCGCCCACGTTCGCGCACTGGCTCTCGGCAACAGACGCACATGATCCACTACTGAGGCAGCAGGCGCCAATAGCGAGATTGCAGGGGGAGTCTGTGCAGTTGGTGCCATCGCCTTGGAAGACACCGCCAAGGTTGTCGCACTCGATGAGTGCATAGATCTGGCAGCTTGTGCCGATGCAGCATGCACCGGAAGGACCTGGGACGGAGAGGCAACTCGCAATATTGTTAGCGAAGTTTGTGATCGAAGTGATCGACTGATTGGTGAATTGATTGGCGCAGGTAAGCGATGGATTCATCGTGTTGCTCGGGCAGTCACAGTGACTCGAATTCCAATTGTGTCCCATCTCATGAGCTGAAAGGTCAGTTGCGCAGCCAAATGAACCGCAGCAGTTTGATTGCACAACGCCATATTCAAAGGTCGAGCATACGGCTCCAAGGTAGGCCAGCCCAATAGTCGACCCAGTGCTCGCTCCCGTAAAGAGATGGACTATGTCTCTGCTGATACCGGGGTGATTGCCGCTGTTCCAGTCATTTCGAAGCTGATCGAGGCGTGTGTCGATGCTGTTGCTGCTGTAGGGATCATCGTTGCTGCTTCGAACCACAACCGCTTGGATCTCGTGGGTGAGATCGCACTGGTTCTCATATTGCAGATTGACGCTATTGATGACAGCAAAGACGCGGGTTTCAACCCCGGTCACCGAACCGTACTGCTGATAAAACTCAAAGTCGGCATCGACTGCCATTTGAGCAGCAAGTGTTGCGCCACGTGTGTTCGTTTCATCTGCGTCAGAGTCAGCCACAGGGGTGTTGTCTATTACACGCCACGACTCATCGACGGGGCAAACATTCTCGGGCGAAATGATGGCCTTACCTTCATAGACGGCATAGTCATTGGCATCTGCGCCAGCAACGCGGTCAACCAGTGGTTCGGCGAACCATTGTTTTCCATCTGGCTCTATGATTCGTACGCGGAAACCGTCGGTTTCATACCCGAGTGCCAGGATTGCTTGACCGTCAACGCCGTCGATGCCGCGGTAGGTCGTGACTGGCCCTGGCGTGTCATCGGTGAAAGAACCATCAGATTCTTGAACGATCAGGCGATAGTTCTCGCCACGAATGTCGTGTTCCCACACGATGAAGTTTCGGTCTTGCCCGGAGATGACCATGTCAAGTCGATACTCATCATTTGATGTGGGCCTCAATTCAAGCGATTGAATTGTGCACGATTCGACGCTAATAGCTTCGCATGCAGCCTTGATGGAAACAGTATCAGCCCATGCAGACGTCGAGAGTAGTCCGGCTGTGGCGATAGTAATCGCCAAGGTGGCGGAAGTCGGTAAGCAGTAAAGCATTAGGAGTTCTCTCTTTCGGTTTACGAAATGGTCACCTAGGGATAACCCCACATTGTCCTTAGTTCACCCCATATCCGGGTGCTAGTCAAGGCTTCAATGCCAATAACAGGACTTTAGGTAGCCGTGACGATGGAATGAACGGTTTCGTGTGGGCTTCTCAAGGCATTAAAGAGTAGTTACACTGCCTTGCTCGCCCCCAAAAGTGGGGTGTCAGGACAGGTGACCGAGCGGCTGAAGGTACCGGTTTGCTAAACCGGCGTAGGGCTCACGCTCTACCGCGGGTTCGAATCCCGCCCTGTCCGTTGGTTGCCCGCGAAGGCGGGGCATCCAGTTGATTGTCTGCAATACCGAACGATTTGCTCTCTCGTGGCCTCCATCAGCCTCAAAACTTGGAAGACCTAAATTTGAAGGTCACCAGTTCAAACCAAGGCGCCAGATGCTCCGTGCAGATTCTCACCCGAGCCCAACTCATCTACCGCATCACCGCCGGTATGGCTTGCATGCTGGCCGCCATCGGCCTCGTTCGCTACGCATACGGGCCATTGCTGCCAGCAATGTTACATGCCAAATGGGTGGACCCGCCTTCAGCCGCTTATATCGCTGGAGCCAATTTTGGTGCAAATCTGTTAGCTGCATTGTTGTGCGCTCGATTGGCTCGACGCTGGACTGCCTGCCGTGTAGCGCAATGGGCACTGCTGATGGGTGTGATCGCATCGGTCGGTGATGCATTCCCTCTGGGTGTGTGGTGGATCGGGGCTTGTCGAGTGCTTGCGGGGTGTACGGCCGCGGGCATCATGGTTCTCATTCCCGTGATCGCCGTGCGAGGCGTCGCACCAAAGTATCGAGGCACTGTTGTTGGATTTCTCGTTGCAGGGTCCGGAGCTGGTGTGATTGTGGCGAGCCTAGTGCTTCCACTGGTAATCAAGTCTGGGCCGCAAAATGGATGGCTATTGATAGGTGCTGGCACGCTTTTGTGCACAGTCTTTGCTTGGCCGATGTTGCGTCCAGCTCCTGACACAGTTGTGCAAACAAAACCAATTCCTGTGCCGCGGCGAGCGCGCATTGTGCTCATTTTGCTGCTTGCAGCCTACATGATGTTCGCGGCATGTTCTGTTCCGCACTCGGTGTTCTTGTCAGCGTACTTGCACAAGGACTTAGGACTCTCAACCAGCGCTGCGGCGATGGCCTTTGTCTCGTTTGGAATTGGATTGTCGCTTGGCGGTCCGATGCTTTCCGGTGCTGTCGCAAAATTTGTGGGCCTACGCATTGGGGCCATGCTGTCTGTCCTCTTAGGTGTCGTTGCGATTGCGATTGTGTTGGTCACGCAAAACGTGTCATGGGTCATTGTCTCGGGTTGTTTGCTGGGGATGGCTCAAATGGGTACCGTTCCAATTGCCTCAGTGTGTTGCCTTGAACTCGCTGGGCCGACCGGCCATGCCGCATGGTGGGCTCGCTTTACCGCTGGGTACACGCTTGGCGTCACAATCGGTACGTTGATCATGGGCGCCATGTTGAGTGCAGGGTTTGGATACATCGATGGATTCTGGATGGCAGCCGGCTTCAGTGTTGTTTCGTTGGCACTGCTCGTTCTGGTGATATGTATTCATGTGAATTCGGAGGATCAATGCCAAGTAGTGGAGGCTACGCCGGCGGCGCAGCGGTGATGGCCGGTGTGTTGTCGGCGGGTGGATCGTATGCGAGTTGTTTTTGGATTGCCGGCGTGGCGATGATGGCCGCAATGGGTTTGTACATTATGACATCGCGGTCACTTGGGGAACAGACATGAGTACGCGTGTGTTTGTGTATGGCACACTCCGCAAGGGGGAAGCGAATTGGCGGACGCTGTTATCGCCAGCCCAAGGCTGCAGTGCGAAGACTGAGTCAGACTTCACCATGCGGTCGTGTGGTCGGTTCCCCATAGTTGAAATCGGTGGCACAACTGCTATTGCTGGAGAGGTGTTTCTAGTTGACGATGCCACCTTAGTCCTGCTTGACCAACTCGAAGAGCATCCCAACTGGTATGAACGGATTGAAATTGATGTCACCCTGGATAGTGGCGAATTGCAGCGAGCGTGGATCTACCTCATGCCAACTGGCCAGTACGAACAGTCACCTGTGATCGAGTCGGGCGACTGGTGTTGCCAGGGGTGAGGTCGCTTCTGCGACAGTCTCGGCACTCTTCGGATGGGCAAAGAGCTGTGCAAGCGACACAGTTGTGATTGGACGCTTGGTGGCAGTCTCTAGGCGGCCGTCCTCGTTTACGCCTGCAATACACACCTGTAACTCTCCCGCTTCGGGGCGCACAACAACGGCGTGTAACGCCATGAATGATTGATAATCGGGGGCAACTGCTCGTAGCGCGGCCCACGCTACGTCGGTATCGATTGGGGTTTTGGGATCAATGCATGCATTGTGTAGCCGCGCGTATCGGCGGTACGAGCCGCCTGCTCGCATCCGTGGCGCTTCATCGCCTTGCTCGGTGCTGTGATTGGTGACGATTGAGAATTGATCACCCGCGGTAGCCGTAGCGAGGCCATTGGCATCCAGTCGGTAGGTGCTCGCTGGCGGCGCATCGCCAACTTGTGGTCCAACAATCCGAATGAAATACGAGTACGGGAAAGGTCCTTGAGCGGCGAGTTCTCGAGCGGCCACCTGCTGGGCAGTGCTTCCTGTGGCCTGCTGCAGGATGTCAAGCATCGCGAGCATCAATGGCCGTTCGGACTCTGTCACGGCGGACATCTCGTCGCCATCACCATCATGCAGAAAGGCGCACACGCCATTGGCATTGATGCCGGTCATTGTTCCCAGCAAACATACGGGCGTCACCGAGGCTGTAGCGACCCCGGTATTGGGGTGTCGCACCAACAACACCTGTGTTCGTACCCAGTGTGGTGAGAAAACGGCAAGGTCCAGCGTGCGTGCTGTAATAGTTTTGCCATCGCTCGTTCGATCGCCCCATGCCGTAAATCCACTGCATCCAACAGAGCGGAACATGTCGTATCCGTTCCAGAGCAAGAGGTCGGTCTGGTCAAGCGGGCGATCGACGCCTGGAAGTTGCATTGCATCCTCACCGAGGCGATCACGCATGCCTCGGTAGATGCCATCGAGTTCGGCGTGGTGGGCGTCGCTCAGGGCGATCCAGATTGTCCATGTACGGACCATATTCACCAGTCCGTGCATAGCGGGTGGAAGTTCTGCAAAGAGTTCCTTCATGCCCAGCACGAAGTCGTCGCCGACGAGCCAGCCATGGGCGTAGCCCATCTCGGCGGGCGTGCCCCAGACATGCACGATGCGGAGATCAGTTGTTTGGTCGATTCGGCCTTGAACAGGGTCTGCTGAAACCGTTGTGGCAGCGAGCAGGATGGCAAGTAGATGTTTGATCATGGTGGAAGGAGCGTACTCTGTCTTTGGCAGCCTGGTCGACTTGCTCTATTACAATGCGTTCCATGAACGCATCTCAACATGTCTGCTGCCGTCTTCAGCCTTTTGGGGAATCGGTGTTTGCCACATGGAGCCGACTGGCAGCCGAGCATGGGGCGGTCAATCTTGGACAAGGCTTCCCCGACTTTGATGGTCCCCCAGAAGTGATTGAAGCGGCACATCAAGCAATGCAGGACGGGCACAATCAATATGCGCCAATGCAAGGCGTGCCGGTGCTCCGCACCGCCATTGCCCAGAGTGCGGGCGAGCAGATGGGGCTTGATGTAAATCCAGACACGGACATCACGGTCACTGCTGGCTGCACCGAGGCTATCTCTGCAGCTCTCTTAGGTCTACTGAACCCAGGCGATGAGGTCATCGTGTTTGAGCCGTTCTATGATTCCTATCCAGCGAGCATTGCGATGGCAGGTGGGGTGATGCGGCCGATTACCACCCGACCGCCTCACTTTGGCATCGATCTCGATGCCGTCCGCGATGCTGTGAATAATCGCACACGCGCTATTCTGCTCAACACGCCGCACAACCCGACTGGTCATGTCGCCACACATGACGAACTCAAAGGTCTTGCCGCTATTGCCCACGAGCATGATCTTGTTGTCATCGCCGACGAGGTGTACGACCGCATTGTGTTTGAGGGCGAGCACCGATCAATTGCGTCTCTTGAGGGAATGTGGGAGCGCACGATTACGCTTCGCTCAATGGCCAAGACATTCTCGATGACTGGATGGAAGATCGGCTGGGCAATTGCCCCGCCCGCTCTATCGGCAGCGGTGCGAGCTTCGCACCAGTTCATGACCTACTCCATTGCCAATCCGCTGCAACACGGCGCTGCTGTAGCACTTGGTTTAGGAGATTCGTATTACGTCGGACTGCATCGCGACTACCTCGCTCGGCGAGATCTGCTCTGCAATGCGCTCGAGCAAGTTGGCTTTGGCGTCCACCGGCCAGCCGGCACGTACTTTGTGATGTGCGACCATACAAATTTCGGCTTTGATGGCTCTGAATCGTTTTGTCAACACCTCGTCGAGCACATTGGCATTGCAGCAATTCCACCGGGCTCGTTCTACTCCAATCCGGAGGACGGACGAGACCTGGTTCGCTTTGCATTCTGCAAAACGATGCCGGTTTTGGAAGAGGCAATTAGGCGACTCTCGTTACTTGCGTAACGCGTTGGGGCGACCACTGAGACACACTAAAAATGCGCCCGTTGCTGCCACTGTCATACGCCATGGAAATGCCAGTGGCGGGATTTGCTCGCCGAACCACAGCGGCCAGACCGATGGGTCCATGGCAACGACAAGCATGAGCCCAACGCCCATCGCCGCTGCTGCGGATGCGGGCGATCCTCTCTTTGTGAGAAGTGCTGTTGCAAAGACGCCAAGTAGGCCAGCGTAGGCAAAGACCATTACGCCAAGTGCAAAGTCGATCAGCGTTTGGCCCGATGCCGTCTGCCACAAGGCGCAGCCCATCGCAAAGCACGCGAGTAGGGCGGCCCAGCCAGCGATGATGAACCTGGTCAGCCGCGTTTCTGCGGCAGGGGAGCGTGCAGGCAGACCAAGTCGAATGCGTCGCGGCCTGAGCAGGTCAGCGACCGTCGACGACGCAAGCGCGTTGAGCACGCTGTCGAGGCTGCTCATTGCCGCAGCGAAGAGCCCCGCAACCATCAGTCCCCGCAATCCAACTGGCATATCACGAAGAATGAAGCGCAAGAAGACAGCGCGGTCGCCGTCATCAGGAAGCCCAGGCAAGATCGGTCCATGCACCTGTTCTTCAGTCCACAGCAGCAAACCGACGACCAGAAAGAGCAGCACGACCGGCCAGCCAATGAGATTGGAGAGAATGACAGCCCACGTCGCTTTGCGTGGTGTTCGGCAGGTCAACATCCGTTGCGTAAGATCTTGATCGGTGCCGAATGCAGCGACCATGAAGATGGTGAAACCGATCAGCGAGGCCCATGCGGTGTACGGTTTCGCCGGGTCGAGTGACCAGTCAACCACTTGCAACTTATTTCCGCCATCAGCCACTCGCAGCCGGTCCACGATTTCGCTGATGGGCAGGTCAATGCGGCTGAGCAACACGAATACCGCAATACTGACGGTGCCTACAACGACCACGGCCTGCAATACGTCGGTCCAAATGACAGCGCGGATACCACCGAGCATGGTGTAGGCCGCAGCGGCCACCGTCACCAGCAGAATGGCGATCACCAGCGGCCACCCTTCGGCTGATCCAAAGGCAATCAGTGAGAATGGGATCGCAGTAATGAAGAGTCGAGCGCCGCTTGCCAGCAGACGCCCAAGCATGAACATGCCGCTTGCCGCTGCTTGTGTACCTACGCTGAATCGTTGGCCGAGATAGCCGTAGATGCTCGGCGTGCCGGCGGCATAGAAGGCGGGTAAGAAGATGAATCCCACGATCAGCACAGCGATCAGTCCGCCGGCATTGCTCGCGATATATGTTAAATCGCCTCTGTACGACTGCTGCGGTCCGCCAATGAAGGTGGCCGCAGAGAGGGCGGTTGCGAGTACAGAGACCGCCACTGCCCATGAAGGCATCGATCGGCCTGCGAGAAAGAAATCGTCTCCGTCTTCCTTGCTCCGGCCGGCGCACACACCGATCCACAGAACAGCGGCCATGTACGCAGCAAGGACGGCCCAATCGATCATCGAGAACATGGATTGGAGGCTATCACGGGAATTGAGGTACTGCGCATCGAGATTCTGAATGGATTGTGTCGCACAAACACATCTGTCACAGAGGGGATGCGTTCACTGCTGCTTGATATGCAGCGGGTGGCTGCCTCGGACCATGTAGCCAATATCCTCGAGGATGATCTTGACGGGCTTGTCGATCGTGACCTTTACGGGACCGCTTGGTACCGTTTGCTGAGCAGCAGCGAGGATCGAGATGGTCAGAAGGCTGCCCAGTACCAGCAGCCAGCGGCCTTGGCGGCGAACAGTGGCTTCGAGGGCGTCAATTCGGTGCATGTCGGGCATGAGGGGGCTCCTATGGGGGCTTTGATGACCCACTTGTACCCCACTTGGCTTGGCACGTGGCCTGATTGCGGCTACACTCCGCGATTCCCGCCCATTCAAGGGCGGTGTAGTTGAGGAGCCCTCCCGTGTACGCCATTGTCGAAGACAGCGGAACTCAAATCAAACTTGCTCCCGGTGCCATGCTCGACGTGGATCTGCGTGAAGGCGCCGCCGAAGGCAGCACCATCACATTTGACCGTGTGCTTGCGATCAAAGCCGATGGCGACGCTCCGGCGACGCTTGGCATGCCCTACCTCGAAGGCGCCACCGTGACCGCTCAAGTCCTTGGTGAGATCAAGGACGAGAAGATCGATGTCATCAAGTACAAGCGTCGCAAGAACTACCGTCGCAAGGTCGGCCATCGTCAGCGGCTGCTGCGGATTCGCGTCGCGGAAATCAATGCGACGGCTCAGAAGAAGCCTGCAAAGAAAGCTGCTGCTAAGGTGGAAGCCAGCAAAGACTGATCAATCGATCAGTGTCTTATGAACTTCACAGGCCTGCTGGCAACGGCAGGCCTGTTTCATTCAGGCGATCACTTCGGACATACATTGTGCGTCCAAAGGAATTGGTGATGAATTGGTCGACGGCGTCGGCAAGGCGTTGCCCAGCAACATCATCACAATTGCCGGTGAAGACAGCGTTCAACACCGCTGGCGAGAGAAGGTCTACGAAACCATCTGTTGATTCCGCGAGGGTGAGCCCTGACGGGTCAACCCGAAGTGACATCGCACCGTCCTGGTGTCCGCCAATGGGGTAGCCAAATCCACCGCCTTCATACAGTCCCACGGTTCCGTCCGAAATAAGGATGTAGCGAATCGAGAGGTTTGTTGCAGAGGAATCAATCGGGGTTTCGCCGGCCCGTGGCGGGAACAGCATTTCGACATGCAGAATTTGTCCGTCCTGAAAATCGCCCGACTCCAACTGGGTGCTTGTGAGGTCTGAGAGCCACAATGACGTGTCTACATACGGGTCCGAGGTGCATACTGCGGTGGCCACTTTCATCGAAACATGGCCGCCCGGGCCGCCGACTCGCCGCACGTCAGCTGAGGCCACGAAATCGCCAATCCAGTGCTTTGCGTAATCCACGTAGGCGCAGCTCGCCATGGCTAGAGCTCCGATCACGACTGCTGTCTTAGGCACTAGATGCATGGTGGCAATTCTACCGAGCAAGGTGGAATGCTGCGGAAAGGCCCCCCAATTCCCCATCTGTACCATAGGCAGATGGACTCGCATGAACAGCCGACCTCAGATGCCGCATGGACCGCGACTGACCTCAAATCAGACCCGCATCAGGCCGCCGACAAGGCAACGAGAGTTCGTTCGATGTTTACGAGCATCGCGAAACGCTATGACCTCAATAACCGCTTGCATTCGATGTGGCGCGATCAGGCGTGGCGGCGGCGGGTTGTGCGGATGGCTGGCATTCGTGCCCAAGACGATGTGCTCGACATGGCTTGCGGCACCGGTGACTTGACCGAGATGCTCGCCTGCGCGAGTCCTCAATCGGTTCTTGGTATGGACTTTACTGAGGCAATGCTTGAAATTGCTGAGGAGAAATCTGCAGCGGCAAAGCAGCGAGCAGGCCGGACGAATCCCATATTTCGGCATGGCGATGCCATGGCGATCGACTTACCTGATTCTTCAATAGATGTGCTGACCATTGCATTTGGTATTCGCAATGTCAGCGATCCAGTGGGGGCCGTGGCCGAGTTTGCCCGTGTAGTACGGCCTGGAGGTCGTCTGCTGGTGCTTGAGTTCAGCACGCCACGCTGGTGGCTTCCGCGGATTGTCAATGCAATGTATAGCCGCCACATTATGCCGATGACAGCGACACTTCTATCTGGTGACCGATCTCGTGCATATCACTATTTGCCACGCTCTGTGGCTACATTTGCCGATCCGAAGCGTCTCGCAGCGATGGTGGCGGCGCACGGCTTTGATGTGCAGCAGCAAGTCCCAATGACCATGGGCATCTGCACGGTTACACAGGCAATTCGCTGCGAGAAGGGCGAATTCTGACTACGCCGATCAGGCGGCGTGATGTCCTAGGCGTCGACCAAGAACGATCATGTGCCAGCAACTTCATCGATTCGCATTTACGTATTGCCATTGCTCTGTTTGGCGAGGGCCATGAGTGGGTCAATGTGACTTTCATAATTACGGTAGCGCCCAACTGAAGTGTTGTATATCGGCTTGTTCACCTGGTCGTAACTGAGGGTCATGACGGTTCGTCCTGAGTCATAAAACTCCAGGCAGCGATCGTCCCATGGTAGGCCACAGAATTCGACAACATCTCGTGTCATGCGATTTTTATCCGCAACGACGTCTTCATAGTTTATTTCTATCCAAGGCATTGGTAGCACTGTCTTCCAATGTTCTATCAGTCGATCATTCTGTTCTATCGCCATAGCAATTCGATCGAGATCCATCAGTTCTGGATGCACGCGTGGGGAGAAGTTGCCCATCAGGCAAGAGATGCCTACATCGCGTGGATCTCGACGTGTAAAGACAATCTTTGAATGAGGGAACAGCATCGCAATAAGCCCTAACAGGCGTACATTTTTTAGATTCTTGTTGATGAATGTAGAAGGCAATGCATAGCCGTGGCGAGCTAGTGAGTCTTCATAACTGGCAAGCATCTTTTTGCCGTCCTCTGGTCCTATGTCGCGTGCACATTTCGGCCAGGGTGACCATGAACCGATCAGTTTCTGAAGGCTACGCGCCAATATGTCAATTTCCTTTGCTTCTCCTACACCAGTGGCATCAGGGTGCGAATCGAGAATCTGTTCAACCAGCGTCGTCCCTGACCTTGGCATACCCGCAATGAAAACATGGGAACATTCACTGCCAATATGTCCATCCTTTCGTTGCAGTTGCTCTGCCGAAAACGTCTCGATTAGCTGATCGATCTCAGATACATAGAGATCTTGATCAAAGGGAACATCGATGAGTTTTTTGGCGGTCTGAGCATCAAGGAAAGCCGAATCATACTGATCCATGCCATCGAATATCTTGGCACGTTGTAGCAACAAGCGAGCTCGAATAGCTGCATTGTTGGGATGTTCCATGTTGGGTAGCGAAAGGCCTTCATCAATGGTTTTGAGTGCAGCCTCGCGATCATCACTTTGTAGAAGGCAGCGCGCGGTCAACCAATTCAACTGTGGACTTTTTGTATTTTCATTGATTGACTCCAAGGCAGCCAAGCCGCCTTGCCAATCGCCTTTGCGTTCCAAGACATTGGCTTTAATTTCTCTTGCTGCAGTCGAGGATGGACTTTTAACAAGAACGCGATCACACCATTCAAGGCTCTGCTGTGACTTTCCGAGGCTGCTATAGACTCTTGCCAGACAGATCTCAATCTCTTCATCATCTGGCCGGAACTTGAGTGCGTGCAAGGCAGCGTCTGCGGCGAGTGGATAAAGGCCTTGGGCTTGCCGCACATGTGCGACAGTCAAACATGCTTGGGGATGATTTGGATCGTTCTGAAGAATCTGCATGGCCATCTGCAAGGCCTTCACAAGATCTCCAGACCCAATCAGTGATCGTAATTGATTGTCTACATCAGCGGGCCCTGGTGTATTCATCATTGCATCGAACTCCGACTATGAGTGTATCTAGTTGCCTGCAGTCAGTATTGTATGGCTGATGAGGCATCGGGATTTAGTCATGTCCGCATGAAGATCTGCTGCCAACAAGAGTTGAGCCAGTTCTACACCACGAAGAACCTGAATCGTTTCAAGGCAGCATGGTCATCTTCATTTGCAGTCCATTTCAGTGGCTATGACTTACGTTGAATGCAACAAAATCAAGCGTACATATCTTCGCTGGTTCATTGTTGCTGGACTTATGCAAGGCTGTTCAGCAATCTAGGCTGGTGGTTTTTGCGGATTGTCCATGCAATGTATAGCCGCCACATTATGCTGATGACAGCGACACTTCTATCTGGCGACCGGTCTTGTGCAAAGCACTATCTGCCGCGCTCTGTGGCTAGATTTGCTGATCCGAAGCGTCTCGCATCGATGGTGGCGGCTCAAGGCTTTGATGTGCAGCAGCCAGTCCCAATGACCATGGGCATCTGTGCACGGTCACACAGGCAATTCGCTGGGAGAAGGGCTACCTCTGACTACGGCCGATCAAGCGGCGTGACGTCCAAGGCGTCAACCAAGAACGACCATGTGTCAGCAACTTCATCAATTCGCATCGATGTTGGCTTGCCTGCGCCGTGCCCAGCCTTGCGGTCAATGCGAATCAGAACGGGCTTTCCGCCCGCAGCTTGTGCGTGCTGAAGAGCCGCTGCATACTTAAACGAATGCCCAGGAACGACTCGATCGTCCGTATCAGCGGTTGTGACCATGGTCGCCGGATAGGACGTGCCTGGCTTGAGGTTGTGATACGGCGAATATGCTAAAAGCGCTGCGAACTCGGCTTCATCATCTGGATCACCAAAATCAGGCATCCACGCGCGGCCGATCGTGAACTTGTGATAGCGAAGCATGTCCATGACGCCAACTGCAGGCAAGCACGCGGCGAATAGATCGGGCCGCTGGGTCATCGCAGCACCGACGAGCAGTCCGCCATTGCTGCCACCCTGAATCGCCAACTTCTTTGGATTGGTGTACTTGTTGCGGATGAGCCACTCAGCCGCGGCGATGAAGTCATCGAATACGTTTTGCTTATCGAGTTTCGTGCCTGCGAGATGCCATGAACGTCCGTACTCGCCGCCGCCACGAAGATTGGCAATAGCGAGCACTCCGCCCATCTCCATCCACGCTACTCGGGATGGCGAGAAAACGGGCATCAGTGGGATATTGAAACCGCCATAGCCATAGAGCAAGGTCGGCAGGTTGCCTGACCGAGTGAGGTCCTTGCGATGGGCAATAAACATTGGAACGAGTGTGCTGTCAGCACTCTCGAAAAAGACCTGCTTGATGACATAATCTTCTGGATCAAAATCGACGGTGGCTTCCCGCCACGTCGTTGTTTCGAGCGTCTCAAGATCGTGTTGGTAGATAGATGGGGGCGTCGTGAATGAGTTGAATGAGTAGAACACCTCGTTGCTATCTGGCCACCCTCCGAGACCTGAAGACGAGCCGATGCTTGGCAGTTCGATATTGCGAAGATGACTCCCGTCCATATCGTGCAGCGAGAGCTTCGATGTCGCGTCATGCATCCACGAAACCGCGAGTCGTCCTCCTACGTGCGAGACGCCACGCATCGTGTCTGTCGACTCTGGAATGACCTCGGTCCAAGTTCGGCTTGTCTTGGGCCCATCCATATTGATGGATACGACTCGGCCAAGTGGGGCGTCCTGGGTCGTTTGGAAGTAGAGCTTGCCGCCTTCACTGCCGACAAATGACCACGCCTCTTCAAACTCGTCAACAATAGGTTCGAGGCTTGTTCCAGTACGTGAGAGATCTTGCACCATCACGCGGGTTTCTTCACCACCACGCCACACATGCACAATGAGCCAGCGTCCATCATCACTAACGGTTGGAGACCAGCCCCAGTTTGGATGTTCTGAGTCGCTGTGCACCAGCACATCCTCAGACTGGGGTGTGCCTGGCCGATGGAACCAAAGCGTTTGAAACTCATTCGCCGCTTGCATTGCTTCGCCTTCGGTCGGTTCCGCGTAGCGAGCGTAATAGAAGCCACTTCCATCGGGCAGCCAACTAGCGCCAGAGAACTTGCTCCACTCGATTGTTTCCGGCAAGTCCTTGCCCGTGGTGAGGTCACGAATCCGCCACGTCTTCCAGTCTGATCCTCCATCGGAACGCGCCCACGCCAGATAGCGGCCGTCTCTGCTGAAGCCGACGCCACTGATGGCGGCGGTGCCATCTTTAGTCAATGTGTTGGGATCGAGAAGCACTTGCGGAGTAGCGTCAAGGCTGTCTGCAACATACCACGTTGACTGACTTTGCAGCCCGTCGTTATGCGTGAAGTAATAGCGATCGCCGTAGCGCATGGGGCGTCCTGTCTTTGGATAGTTCCAAAGGGACTCGATGCGATCTCGAATGCCTGCACGCTCGGGGATGGCGTGCAGATGTGCGAAGGTGACTTCATTCTGTTGGTCAACCCAGGCTGAGACATTTTCGTGTTCTCTTACATCGCCTTCAAGCCAGCGGTACGGATCGGCGACCTCGACGCCATGCAGCAACTCAACGGTTTCACCGCGCACTGTTTCAGGGTATTGAGGCGATGTTGCATCGGATACGGAGAGGAACAGAGCTGGAATTGCGGCAAGAATGAGGTTGATCATAAGATCGCTCCAAAGCGAGTGGATTACCCGACGATGTCGGGCAGTTGAAACATATCTGCGGTTAGTACATCAGGACCATCTTCGGTGATGAGTACATCCGCTTCGTAATGAACTGTCAGGGAACCATCAGCGCTGCAAATGGGCCAGGCACCAGGGGTCGAGGTCGTTTCGTGTTGCCCGGCTGCGAGCATTGGCTCAACCGCAAGTAGCAGCCCGGGTTCAAAGACGCGGAAGGCGTCGGGCCACTCATTGGGAGTCGTCGGTACGACATTGGCAATGAAGGGTGCGGCGTGCAAAGTCTTGCCATATCCATGGCCGCCAAGACCGCGGATCAGTGAGAATCCAGCATCCTTCTCTACACACTGCTGCACGGCTCTGGCCCAGTCAATCAAAGGTCGACCGGGTTGCATGGATTCGATGCCTCTTCGCAGTGAGTCAATACCAACATCCATGAGGCGGCGTGCTGTATCGCTGACTTCCACGAGGCCATACGTCCACGCTGCATCACCAATCCAACCATTGTGCAAGACACCGATGTCAATGCTGAGCACATCGCCAGCTTCAAGTGGCCGCGCTACATCGAGATGTGTTCCGTGTACGACGCACTCGTTGAGTGAGAGGCAGGAGTGGCTCGGAAATGGGCCAAGGCCCGGCACGCGGTATCGAAGAAAACAGGACCGACTCTTCAGACGCACGAGCGTATCGGCGACATGTGCATCAATTTCAGCAAGTGTCTTGCCTGGAGCGATGAACTCCGTGAGTGATTCATGGACCCGGCAGACTCGATCGGCTGCTGCCTTCGCCCCCTGAATATGGCTTGGTTTGGTAATGACCATGCAGATTTACTCGGGTGACTCGTCGGACTCGTCCGACTCGTCGGACTCAGCAAGGAATTGAACAGGCTGTCCGCGGAGCAAGAGGATTGGTGGCGGGACGGCCCCAAACTCCCACATGATTGCGCGATAATCACGTTCATCGATTACCTGCAGGTCTGCACGTTTGCCGACTTCGAGCGAACCAGTATGAGATTCAATCCCAAGCACAACCGCTGCATTCCACGTTGCGGCAGTGATCGCTTCAGCGGGAGATAAGCCACAAAATCGGCAGGCTAATGACATGGTGAAGGGCATGGACGCTGTCGGTGCTGAACCTGGATTGCAATTCGTTGCGATTGCAACTGCAGCACCGGCGTCTATGATTGATCGCCCAGGTGCATAACGACCATCGAGGTGAAATCCACTGGCCGGTAGTAGTACGCCGACGGTGTCGCTTGCCGCAAGTCGAGCAATGTCATCTGGCTGAATGGCTTCGAGGTGATCTACGCTGCGTGCTTCAAGGTCAAGAGCCATCGGCACGCCGCCGATGCTATTGAATTGATCTGTGTGCAGGCGAAGCGGGCACCCCAACTCGCGTGCTCGGGTAAAGAGACGAGTCGTTTCTGCGAGCGACCAAGCCCCTTCTTCGAGGTAGGCATCGCATGTAATGCCTGGAAATTCTTCGGCGACCGCGGGAAGCGTCTCTTCGATGACACGATGAACAAAGTCTGGCTGTTCAGTGTCAATTGCATGGGCCCCGAGAAAGGTGCCCACGATTTGTGACTCTGCAGTTCGAGACACTTCGTGAATCGCCCGCAGCATTCGCAATTCGGATTCGGTGGTCAGCCCATAGCCCGACTTGACTTCAATTGTGCCGGTGCCATAGGTCTGCAGCCGACCGATGCGGCTGAGCAAATCATTGGCCAAGTCTTCTTGGCTCGCATTGCGAACAGCTCGTACTGTCGAAAGAATGCCTCCGCCATTGGCAAGAATCTCAGGATAGGTTGCCCCTGCGAGCAGTTGTTCCCATTCCTCTAGCCGCGATCCCGCCCAGCATGCATGTGTGTGACAGTCGACCCAAGCCGGGAGCACGATACGACCATCAAGATCAAGCACCACCCCGGCTGTCATGTCCTCAGGTGGACTGCCTTTACCAATGCCATGAATGCGCCCGTCCTCAACGGCAACCCAGCCATGTTCAATTTCATTCAGCTCACGCATGGCCTCACCGCTGCGGGCGCCAGGTGGGCCCGAGAGCGTGAGGAGTCGTGCATTGGCGATCGTGACGTCAGGCATATGGAATTTCTACCAATCCCTCATCGGAACCTGAACATCTTGCGAGTCTGCGCAAGACTTGGCGTCCTCATACCCCGCATCTGCATGGCGAATGACGCCCATGAGCGGGTCATTGCGGAGTACCCGAGCAAGGCGGCGATCGGCTGATTCAGTGCCATCGCACACAATGACCTGCCCGGCGTGTTGGCTGAATCCAATGCCAACGCCGCCGCCATGGTGGAATGACACCCAAGAGGCTCCGCTGGCAGTATTGACTGCAAAGTTCAGCAGTGGCCAGTCGCTGACGGCGTCGGTTCCGTCTTTCATCCCCTCGGTCTCACGATTGGGGGACGCGACCGAACCGCAGTCGAGGTGATCGCGACCGATGACAATCGGAGCTGCGACTTTGCCCGTGCGGACGAGTTCGTTGAAGAGCAACCCCGCCTTGTCTCGCTGCCCCAAACCAAGCCAGCAGATGCGACAGGGCAATCCTTGGAATGCAACCCGCTCACTTGCCATGGTTATCCAGCGGTGCAGGCCTTTGTCATCAGGGAAGAGTTCGAGCAGGGCCTGATCGGTGACTTCGATGTCTTTGGGATCGCCTGACAAAGCGCACCAGCGGAAGGGCCCGCGGCCAAGGCAAAATTGAGGTCGTATATAGGCAGGAACAAAGCCAGGGAAGTCGAATGCCTGCTCGAAACCCTCGTCGGCTGCACGCTGTCGAATATTGTTGCCGTAGTCGAAGGTCTCGGCGCCTCGTGACTTCAGCGTCACCATCAGCTCGACATGTCGCCGCATGGTCTGCATTGATTGTCGTTCATAGTCGGCGGGAGTCGTTTCTCGCAGCGTGTCAGCTTGCTCACGAGTAAGGCCTTCCGGGTAGTACCCCGCAAGTGGGTCGTGAGCGGACGTCTGATCGGTGAGCACGTCGGGAGTGATGTCTCGCTCGAGCAGCCTGTCCAAGAGGTCAACCGCATTGCCGAGCCACCCAATCGAGACCGACTCATCGGCATCTCGCGCTGTAATCGCCCGGTCGATGGCGGAATCGAGATCTTCAATGATTTCATCGAGATAGCGATCTTTTACACGCTTCTGAAGCCGTTCGCGGCACATCTCGGCAATCAAACAGACACCATCGTTCATCGTGACCGAAAGGGGCTGCGCGCCGCCCATGCCGCCGCAGCCAGCAGTCACAGCAAGGCGTCCCCGAAGCGTGCCGCCAAAATGCTGGCGGGCACACTCGGCAAACGTTTCGTACGTGCCTTGCAGAATCCCTTGGGTGCCGATGTAAATCCAGGAACCCGCGGTCATTTGTCCGTACATGATGAGGCCGCGTTCAGCGAGCTCATCAAAGTGAGATTGTGTTGCCCAATGTGGAACCAGATTGGAGTTGGCGATGATGACTCGTGGACTGTCTTCGGTGGTCGTGACGATGCCCACAGGCTTGCCAGACTGAATAAGCAGTGTCTCGTCGGGTGCGATCGTCTGCAGGGAACTGATGATGGCGTCATATGCTTCCCATGATCGGGCAGCTTGGCCACGGCCGCCATAGACAACCAGTTGGGCAGGTAGTTCAGCCACTTCGGGGTCGAGGTTGTTCATCAACATTCGCATGGCTGCTTCGGCACCCCAACTCCGACAACTCATGTCTGTGCCGCGGGGGGCGCGAATGACCCGAGATGAAGGTGTTGTAGTCAAACTCATGGTGAGGGTGCTCGAACAGGCGAAGTGATGAATTCTAGCAGGACGACGTGTTCAGATGAAGGCCCCCAGTGGGTTCAATTGATGAGCCAGCCATCATGAATGAACCCTGCAATAGACTCTATATCTGGGCTCGGTGGTCGGTCGCCATCCAGCGGGGTGACCAGTGATCGGACGGCGGCATAGGCCTGTTCAACCCCGTCTCCACTGCGAAGCGGACGTTGATGTTCGATTCCTTCGGCCGCGGCAAGCAACTCAATTGCAATGACCAGCCGAGTGAGTTCTATGGCGATCCTCAGATAGTGGGCCGATGTCGCGCCCATCGAGTTGTAGTCCTCGATTCCAGCCGAGGTCGGCACATTTCCAACGCTTGCAGGAGAGGCGATGGTTTGCAGCTCATTGCAGAGTGCGGCGGCGGTGTACTGCGTAATCATCAGTCCGCTGTGCAATCCTGGAACTGGGCTGAGATATGCAGGCACGGGGTTCTCGCCGTCACGGGCGCTGAGCAACCAGAACACTCTCCGCTCGGCAATACCAGCAACATGGCATAGCGCGATCTTGGCGGTATCAGCGGCAATCGCCAAGGGCATGCCATGAAAATTTCCACCACTGAGGATGGCATCATCCTGTGCGAAGACCAGTGGGTTGTCGGTTACGGCGCCCAGTTCAGCCTCGACGATCGTCTGGACATGGGCGAGTGCATCGCACGCTGCACCGAGAACCTGTGGAATGCATCGCAGGGAGTATGGGTCCTGCACGCGTGGGTCGTCTTCAAGATGATCAGCGAGAATTGTGCTGCCCTGTAGATGTTTGAGCACCGTGGCGGCGACTTTTTGTTGGCCCACTTGATTGCGAATGGTATGAATACGGGGGTCAAGTGGTCCGGCACTGGCCCGAGAGGCGTCAATGCTCATCGCTGCTGCCGCCTGCGCTGCAGTGAGAATATTGTGCATGTCATGGCAGCCAATGGCGAGCGTGGCAGCCATGAGATGCGTGCCGTTGATCAGGGCAAGTCCCTCCTTGGCTGCGAGTGCAAGAGGCGCGATGCCAGCGGCAGCGAGGGCTTCGCTTGCCGGCATTGGACCGTCATCTCCCACCATGGCCTCGCCTTCACCAATCATGACGAGCGCAGCGTGGGCGAGCGGAGCGAGATCGCCAGATGCGCCGACTGATCCTCTGCTCGGGACGATAGGCACGATGTCATGGTTGATCAGGTCGGCGAGCATCTCGACGAGCGAACTTCGTACACCACTATGCCCACGGCAAAGACTCGCGAGCAGCAAACACTGCATGCCTCGTACAATCTCTGCATCAAGCGGTTCACCCACGCCAGCTGCGTGCGAGCGGAGTAGATTCCGCTGAATGTCAGCCGTCTCACTTGGCTGCACCCGGTGGCGAGACAGCGAGCCAAAGCCCGTGTTGATGCCATAGACCGGGTCGACGCCATCTGCGGCCGAGTCCACAATGGCCCGTGCCTTTGCAACATTGGCAATCGCAGCGTCATCGAGCAATACGCGGCATCTCTGCCTGGCTACTCGGACCAGATCATCAATTGTCAGAGTTGCCCCAGTCATGTGTACAGCATTCGTATCCATAAGCCGCACTTTACCCAACTCAATCGTTACCATCACTGTCCATGGCCGCTACTCGCCGCTGGACACTATTCATTGTGGGCTTTGTGCTCGTGACCCTCGCGTTCCACAGCGGGGGGGCAACGCTTCGCTCAGGAACTGGCGGGCTGGGGCCAACCGTCTTTCAAGCGGCATCACCGAGTGCGGCCATCATCGCCATGGCGGCCGCCATTGTGGTGTCCGCACTGATTGCGGTGGGAATTGCCAGACTTCTGACTCCGTTGAGTGGGCTCGCCATCGTCGGGGCTGGCCTTGGCTGGTGGTCACTCAATCTGGAGAGTATGCGTGGGGTGCTCAGCGAGGGCTCGATGCCCCTTCTTGCAGCGGACGGCATGGCGTGGGCCCTTGTGGTGCTTGTGCTGGGATGGCTGGTGATTCAGTTCGGACAACCTGTATCAGAGGTCAAGCCTGAGGTTGAACACGAGCCGCCTGACCCATTATTGTCGCCTGATGCTGTTCGGATCTTGCTTTGTGGCCTCGTTGCAATTCCAGTTGTGTGGATCGTGGCTGTTAATGACTTGCGTGGGCAGGCATTGTGCGCGGCGATTCTCGGTGGTCTTGCCGCTGGCATAGCTGGCCGGCTCTTCTCGCCACACGTCCAGCCGGTGATATTGCCAGCGGCGGTCGTCTTGGCTGGCACACTTGCGATGTGGGTTGTTGGCATGATGCTTCCCGAAGATGTGGCAGTTGCCTGGGCTCGTGGCGACATCCCCAATGTCATCCGCCTCAGCCCGATTGACTGGGCAGTTGGGGGCCTCCTTGGCGTGCCGATAGGCTTCAAGTGGGGGGACTCCTTTCTCAATCATGAAGATGAGCCAATGGCAGCAAAGGGCTGATATGTCGAGCAGGCGACCAGGAACATGGGCGGTTGTGCTTGGCACGATCATGATTGTCCTGGCCATTTTTGATGGCCTGTGGGGGCTGGCAAATGTGGCGTTGGGCGAGCAATTGCAGTTTCTCGCTGGCCAGTTGGATCAACGGAAGTTTGGGATGGCATTTGGCCGCATTGTGCACTTCTTAACATTTGGCTTCTTCACACTGAGCGGGTCCGAGACGGGCGAGCATGCTCGAGATCTCCTTGCGATGTTGCCAAGGCCTGGTTATCTCGTTTATGTTGGATGGATCCGAGCCGGTCTCTCGATTGTCAGCATCATTCTTGGGATTCTCTTGGCAAAGCGAGTCTGGTGGTCGCCTCGTTGGATCTTGGTGTGGGTCGTTGTCTTGCTCGTTTGGTCAATCTGGTCGACGCAGCAAACGTGGGACATGATGTCCGAGAGTCTGGGAAGCCCCATGCAGGGTGAGAATCTACCGATGTTCACCATTGAATGGGGTATACACTTTGTGTGGCCAATCGTGCTGGCCATCCGCTGTGTGATGTGGATGTACTCGGTTCGCCGCGAACCACAACAGGGAGGTTTGTCCGCATGACATACTCCGAAGACACCATTGGAAGCCCCGGTCCTACTTGTCAGTGCTGGGCACCAGTCATAGGCACCATGCTGATTCTGATTGGCGTCTTTAATCTCGCCTTTGGCATTGCAGTCGCGGCGGCTTCTATCGAGATAGGTCTGGTAGCGGACGAGGTGGCTTCGAGCAGTGAACTCATTCACATTGGGCAAACAATGTCTGAAATTACCGGCGGCTTGCTGAAGTTGGGCGAAGCCGAGCAAGGCGCAGCGGTCAAGGAAGTGTTGGGGTCGATCCCTCCTGTATGGATTTCAGTGGTGCTGGCAATTGGCCAGGTGCTGCTGTCGGCTGCGGCCATCGTTCTCGGCGCCGCCCTCATTCGGCGAAATGCACGAATACTTCCTCTTCTTGGCAAGTGGGGGATCATTGCAGCAACATGGGGCGTGGTGGCAATGCTGGCAAGCATCGGCACTTACCGATTCATCGACATCACCACTGGCGGACTTGCTACCACCATCACGGTGGGGTTGAGCCTGATCCTGCATGTGGTATGGCCGGGCATCATCATCTGGAAAGTACGAGCTGAAGGCTTTATCCTGAGCGGCCATGCATCAAACAATCATTGAACAGATTGCAACCGCACATGCCGTTGGCCTGAGTAAGCCGGTTTACGCAGGAGACTATCTGCGGATTCGCCCCAAGCACATCATGACCCACGACAATAGTTCGGCGGTCATGGGGAAGTTTTCCGCCATTGGCGCTACAGCGATATTCGACGCTGCCCAGCCAAGTCACGATTACGCTCACTGATGGCACATCCCATGTCGAGCGCGTGGATGTTCCAAAGGGAGACCCCCGTGATCCCATGACCGAAGATGAAATTGCGGTCAAGTTCAACGCCCTGGGCATTGGCGTCGTGGGAGAGGCAGCCTGTCACGCATTGCGAAACCTCATCATGAATATCGAAACTGAAGAAACGCTTGTATCACTCTTTGATTTGATGACCGCGAAGCAAACTGTGTGATTGTTCAGCCCGTTTCACTCTACAAAATATCTTGCCGCAGTATGCCTCCGTGACTTCCTACGGATCAACCTGCACTGGACCGTGCGCCCCAAGATCAGGATCGAGTTGATGAAATCAACGCCCTTCTCAATGTGTTAGAGCATTGATCGAGTGACCAGCCTGCTACAGTGGGCCTATGTCATTAATCGTCACAGGAACAATCGGGATCGACACCGTCCACACGCCCATCGGTTTAGCCGAACGGGTCTTGGGCGGTTCATGTGCCTACTTCGCCGCAGCAGCGTGCCACTATGTGCCCACTCGGCTGGTTGGAGTCGTCGGGGGCGACTGGCCGGATGGCCACCGCAGCGAGTTAGAAGCCTTTGAGGGCATCGATCTGGCAGGCTTAGAGGTTCGTCCTGACTCTCAGACATTCAGTTGGGGTGGCCGCTACTTCGACAATATGAACGAACGCGAGACTCTCTTTACTGAGTTGGGCGTGCTTGAAGAAGATCCGCCAGCGGTGCCCGATTCGTTCAAGGACAGCCAGTACGTCTTCTTGGCCAATACACACCCCTCCGTTCAGATGGGTCTTCTGGAACAGTTCCCCGAGCGTTCACTGGTCGTGGCCGACACGATGGATCTCTGGATCAACATCGCACACGACGAGTTGCTGGCATTGCTCGGGGTCATCGATGGCGTGGTCATCAATGACAGCGAAGCGGCCCAACTCACCAACGAACGCAATGCAGTCACCGCGGCGCGGCGCATTCTCGACATGGGCCCACAATTTGTCGTAGTCAAGAAGGGCGAACACGGATGTATCTTGGCGCATCAGGACGGCATCTGCGTCCTCCCGGCCTATCCCGTGGAAGCAAGTGACGTCATCGATCCAACAGGTGCCGGCGATTCATTCGCTGGTGGCATGATGGGGCATATTGCCGCGTGCGGTCGCAGCGACTTGGACACAATTCAAGAGTCACTGGCTTGGGGAACGGTGACGGCATCGTTTACGTTGACGTCATTTGGTTTGGGCGGCCTCGCGTCGTTGAATCGCGATGTACTCAACCACCGCATGGCTGACTTCCAGAAAGCGGCAGGCGTGGGCCCACGCACCCCAGTAGCGACCTGAGACATCACTTGATCGCGTTGCGAAGATTGCCCTCGCATTGGGCAAGTACGTGTCGTGCACGTTCTACGGGCAATCCACGGCATGTGGCAACGATGGCAGTCTTGAGATGCCCATCAGCGTCACGAATCAAGGCTCCAGCTTTCCCGCGATCCATCTCCGGTGCGTAGGTCTGCAGAATGCGAATGGCTCGATCGAAGAGTTTGTCATTCGTCGCTTTGACATCGACCATCAAGTCGCCATGCACGGCACCCCGTCGCACAAAGACCGCCGTCGTCAGTGCATTGAGCGCCACCTTGGTGGCCGTGCCGGCCTTGAGCCGCGTGGAACCAGCGAGTAGTTCAGCTCCAGTGTCCAGCACGATGAGATGATCGACTCCAGGCGGAGTCGACCGTGGCGAACAGGAGATCAAAGCCGTTGAAGCGCCCAACTTGCGAGCGGTAGCAAGTCCGCCAAGTACCCAAGGTGTCGTTCCTCCTGCAGCGATGCCCACGACTACGTCACTTGCTCCCACGTTGTGCTGCGAAAGGTCGCTCGTTGCCCCGTCGTGGTCGTCTTCCGTAGCTTCGCTCGACTTACGAAGTGCGGGGTCGCCACCGGCGATGATGCCGATGACTTGCGAAGAATCGGCACCGAAGGTGGGGGGGCATTCCGATGCGTCCAGGACACCCAGTCGCCCGCTTGTGCCAGCACCAAGATAGAAGAGACGGCCACCTGACTGCATGCGAGTTGCTATGTCGTCGGCCAGCCTTGTGATGTCTGCTGCAGCAGACTCGACTGCATGTATCGCCGCATGTTGATCTGACGCGATCAATTGCACAAGATCTACTGTTGGCATGAGATCCATCGCATTCTCTGTAGCACAGTGACGCTGTTCGGTAGAGACATGTCCGCGGTCCGGTGGAAGTGGGTTGTCCATGAGTGGGAGGGTACTTTCTTACTGCCATGTGCAAAACGACAGGACCGCCGAGCGAGGCTCGGCGGTCCTGTAATAGAAACCAGATTCAAGAACGGTCTACGGTCAGACCATTTCCTTCAGAACCTTGAGCGCCGTGAACTTGACGACGTTCTTGGCGGGCTTCGCAGCAAACCATTGCTCTTCGCCAGTGAATGGATTCTTACCAAAGCGGCGCTTGGTAGCGGGCTTGCGGTGCTTGCGAATCTTCATGAGGCCCGGGACTGTGAAGGTGCCAGGACCGCGACGACCGAGGTCCTTTTTGACCATGCCTGCCATGGCATCGAACACACCGGCAACTTCCTTGCGGGTCAAGCCGGTGTCGTCAGCGATTTCGCCATAGATCTGAGTCTTGGTACGCGGCTTAACCTCGGCGGTTGCCTTTGCCTTCTTTTTCGTGGTCTTCTTCTTGGCCATGTGCAGGAATCCTTTCTGCTACTGGAATGATCCGGTCTGGCTCCGCCAGTCCGTGAATAATGGAACATTCGAGCTACACGCCCGAACCGATCGGGAATGTACCCATCGATTGCCATGTGGACAACCCATTGACCCCTGTATTTTAAGTGTTTTTTGGCTTAGGTTATTCTCAAATTACTGCGGAGTAAGGGATTTAAAGCCTTGCTCCGGCGCGGAGTGGAGTACTGGCTACTTATTTTGCTTCCACCGAGAAGACTGCTGTGACCACCACACTGGCTTCTTTTTGAATAGTGGTCGTGTCGTACACGCCCCAACTAGTGACCGTTGTCGAGTGTGGCCTCGTGACCTGTATGACCCCCTGGCGGACACTTTGGGCAGGCCCAAGCACGCCTCCGCTTTGACGAACCATCAAGTCGGCGCGGCGGCGAGCATCAGCGGTCGCTTCGGCGAGAATCGCCGTCTTGATCTCAGCAAGCCCCATTGCTGTGTACTCAGGGTTGCCTGAGACAACGCGAATTCCATCGCGGATCAGAGTTGTCACGGCAGCGGCTGCCCCTTGAACAATCTGCACACGATCCGTGCTAACTACCAATTCTTGGCTCAGCGTATATCCGGTGATGTCTTGGGTCAGTTTCCCCTTCTTGTCACGACCATAGTGGACGGCCGTCTTGATCGGGTGTTCGGCCCACTCCTCCGCCTGAAGTGATTGGCTCATGAGGAACTTTTTGACGCGTCTGATGCTGGCCTCGAGCAGGTCATATGCTTCTGGGAGCGTCCCTCCTTGGCCTTGTAGGCCGATCGACCAGGTGACATGATCGGACTCGACTTTACGCACTGCTTTGCCCTTGACGGTGATGTCCCGATACGCGGAGACTTTTGCCTGCGGCTGATCCTGCCATGCCTTCGCCACGACGATTGTGCTCACGACAAGACTCAATACCACCGAAATGGCTACGACGATGGCAGGCCCGAGGGCCTGCACCTTGATTCGATGTTCCATATGACTCCCTTGAATCAACTTGAATTGTGATGGATCAGTCGCCTACAGCAGCAGC
Source organism: Phycisphaerales bacterium (assembly GCA_029247205.1). Taxonomy (GTDB): domain Bacteria; phylum Planctomycetota; class Phycisphaerae; order Phycisphaerales; family SM1A02; genus UBA12567. Next base: position 32,911 of record JAQWLT010000056.1, read on the forward strand.
ATGCGAGTTGTCCGTATGGTTCATCGTCCAATTGAACGATCTCACGCCAACTGGGTAAACAGTGTCCAGACATCGTCGATCCACGCATCGGCAGTAGTTTGATCCATGAGCGGTTCGGTCCACGTGAAGTTGACCCGAAGCACGCCCTTGTGAGTCAAGATAGGCGCCAAGATCGGGAAACCACCAAAGTGCACTGCTGCAGTGACTTCAATGCGTTCAGTAGAAAGCGGGGGATAGTCCCCTGTGAACGGCAGTACGCCAACATTCGTAGCGCAGAATCCGTGGCGATAGTGGCCTTCAAAGTCCATCCACTCTGCAACGGAGTTGCTGACATCCTCCGGCAAGAAATCCCACGGTGGAACGCCGTCGGGAGTCAGTCCAGCTTCCAGGCCAGTCCTGAATTTGGCGGCGATGACCCACGGATCATCATCGCTCCGCACACCCGGAAGAAATACCCGCTGCACGTATGCCGCCATTTGAAGATCGTGCTTGTGGGGCTGCTCGGCAAAAAGCCTCCGCATATCGATTGGAATCATCGTGTCAGTATCCACGACACCACCTGCATGCCGAGCATGTACGAGTGAGATCGCAGCGACAAAGGCGCCCAGTATCGTCGTGCCACGATCATGACAAGCCTGGTGAAGTGCCTCAACGTCATCAGCAGACATAGAGCGTACCGCAATGCGTGTTCGTCGCTCCTCAATGGTTGCCTCATGGTCCAGTGGCCAGGGGGTAATAGGTGGTGGTTCAGGCAGCATCTCAGTCGCAGTTTGCCACTGCTCACGGCTGACACGAGACGCCACTCGTTGCTCTGCCGGTGGAGCAATCGGCGTCCGCTCTCCCGGCAGCTCCTCTCCGCGAAGGATTCTCGCAGCGAAATCTAGAAACTGGTCGAGCATGCCAGCCATAGAGCGGCCATCAGCCACGGCATGATGAATCTTGATGAACACCCGCCATCGCTCGCCACGCGGACTTGGCACAAATCGAACCTCCCACAACCTGCGACGGTCGGGCAATTCTTCGTGCAGCATTTGCTCCCAGATAACGATCAGATCATCCTCAGTCTCCGCATGCTGCATGGTGATTGGGATGTCATCGAAGCGGACGTCTTGAATGAAGGCCGGAACCGGATCCCCCTCGCTCAATCGACACTGAAGTATGGTTTGGTGATCAAAGAGGCCTCGAGCTGCAGCATGCACAGTTTCTTCATCGAGTGGCCCAGTGCCTTGTCCAAGAATGATCATCGTGCTGGCACCGAGACCGAGGCGGGCGTTGATGGCGGTAGTCGCCTCCCAGAAGCCTAGAGGGCGCACAAGTGAGGTTTCCGCTGTCGCAGTAGTCTTTTTCATGAGCCCAAGTGTAGCAGACTGCACAGCCCATCCAAACGTCCATATCGAGGCAGCCACTTCCTGCTCTTAGCATTTGCACTTGAGCAATTTGGGCGCATGCTGGGTCCATGCCCCCAGGACTTCCATTTATTTTTATAGGCTTTGTGCTTCTCGCCATTGGCCTATTGGCGACACTCCTAGAGTCTACTGGCGGCGAATAAGCCATCGCTTCTTTGCTTGCCCATCTCTTCTGCTACTCCTAGGTATCAGCATTGATCATTGGATATTTGGTTCTGGCCTGACTTCACATCTTGTCGAACCAGCGGCGCATCACCTGCATCATCTTTGGCCCAATGCTATGAGCGATTGGTTCTTCTTCCCATGTGACGTCTGCTTCGGTATTGGACTCATAGAAGGCTCGTATGGCTTGGCCTGATGTCACTGGAATGAGCTCGTCGAAGGTTCCATGGGAGAGAAACACTGGGATGTTCGTAGGAACATCTGCGCCGTCCCCAAACAACTCTGGAATCATTCGACCACTGCAAGCGGCCAATGCACGAATAGGCAATTGTGATCGAAGCAGTATGCAGTGTCCAAGCATGGCGCCTTGGCTAAAGCCGAGTACCGTTGTATTTTCAAGTGTGTGTCCCGCGGCCTTAACTGCAGCAGGAAGTTCCGGAGCAAGTTGCGTAACAGCCTCCTGCACGCCATCTGCGTCGTAGGTAATGGAACCGTCTGCTCCGGTTCCAAGATGAAACCAAGCGTGCCCACCCGGCATGCCGAAGGGTCCAAGATCAATCGGCGCCTCAAAGGCAATTGCAGTAGATTCAGGCGCCAATGCGTCCCGCATTGGCAGCAAGTCATTGGCGTTGGCCCCATATCCGTGCAGAAGCACGAGGCACTGGTTACTTGGTGGGCTGCCTTGGCGGGGTGGCGCCACAATCGTTCGGAGCGGGGGGGGGATAGTCATTGGGCGGGCACTGTATCGCCCCGCCACTACCAA
>JAQWLT010000058.1 GCA_029247205.1 Phycisphaerales bacterium
TTGTACCAGGCTGATGTGATGATGCGTGGGGGGGTGCTTCCGCCAGCTTCTTCGCGGGCCTTCTTGGCAGCGTTGGTCCACTCGGGGTCGGCCGCTCGCCACATAAATGCGATCTGCGTTCCGTCAGGGGACCATTTAAAGTTCCCAAGTGCGCCTTCGTTTAATGTTGTCAGTGCGCGTGATTCGCCGCCGCCAGCGGGTAGAAGCCGAATTTGGGGGGAGCCCTTCTCACGACTCGAAATGAAGGCGATGGTTTTACCGCTGGGCGACCAACGCCCGTGCGAGTCTTTATCGCCACTGGTCATCATGCGTGGCTCACCGCCATGAACGGGTACAGCCCAGAGATTGGTGGCATTTTTGTTTTTCGGGGCAGCCTGGCGGCGAGAGAAGAGCACAGTCTGCCCATCTGGGGATACGCGGGGTTGGGAAGGCACCACGATGTGATCGAGGTCTTCAGGGGTAATTGGGCTCTTCTTTGTGGCGATGGCATTGCTCCTCATGTGGGTCGAGCATGCTATCCGGGTACGGGTATCCTGCCCTGCATGACTGCGTCATCCCTATCCCTCGCGGCTGACAAGACATTGCTTCGCCAATTGATGGCGATCGATACGACGAGCGGCCAGCCCTCTGATCCAGCTCTCAAGGTCATCGCAGAGAAACTGCAGGCCGCTGGCTGTGAGGTGCACCGACTGGAGGGGGCCGCTGACGGCCGTGGCAATCTCATTGCAATTGCTGGGCCAGTTGGACTTGAGGGAGGATTGACCCTGTCTGGCCATATTGACACTGTCCCCGCTGGAGAGGGATGGTCGTCGGACCCACGAACCTTGATCGAACGGGATGGTCGGTGGTATGGCCGGGGCAGTTGCGATATGACTGGGTTTGTCGCCATGGCAACAAACTTGTTAGCTGAAGCAGCATCACTGCAGCGACCACTTGCGTTGGTGTTGACTGCAGACGAAGAACTTGGTTCGATCGGCGCTGGCGCGCTGGTTGATCAGGCTGCCAAATTACCGCCACTGCCCAAATCCTGCATCGTTGGTGAACCAACAAGTTTGCGGATTGTCCGATTGCACAAGGGGCATCTCAAATTCACGATTACTGTGAGCGGCGCAACTGGTCATACAGGCACGCCCGTGAGTGGCGTCAACGCAATCGATGGTTTGCGACATGCGCTCAATTCAATTGAGGCCGAACGATCCCGCCTGGAAGAACTGAGAACCAAGGAGTCTGCTGCATTTTTTCGGGTCCCCTTTCCGGTCCTGGCGCCTGTTCGCCTGAGTGCTGGTTGTGCTTGGAATGTCATACCGAGCGAAGCGTCGGTCGATATTGGCCTACGTGTCCTGCCCGATCAGTGTGCCAGTGATGTGTTGGATGACATCCGCACTGCTCTTGCTGCAGCGATGCAGGGCTGGCCACTTGCGTGGTCGCTTGAGATCTACAACGACAATCCGCCAATGTGCACGCAGCGTGGCGCCGAGATTGATGTCGCTTGTCGAGCGCTGGTCGGGCAGGATCAGGACATTGGCGTCTCGTACTGCAGCGACGGCGGTCACTTGACAAAGTTAGGTCTGGAGTGCGTATTGTTTGGCCCTGGCGATATTGCTGTTGCACACCGACCTGATGAATTTGTGCCGATCGAAGATATGGTGCAGGCGCGAGGTTATCTCAAGCGAATCATCTCAGCTCGATGCGGAGGCAATTCATGAGTCAGTGCATCCGCCCTGCCTTGGCATGGATCGATGGTGCGTTTCGCCGAGGTTATGAGATTGAGATTGATGGTGGCTGTATTACAGCTGTGCGGCAGACTGATGCCGATGCAACGCACCCTCAGGAAGCGTTGATTCCAGGCTTTGTCAACGCCCACAGCCACGCATTTCAGCGTGGCCTTCGTGGCCTCGGTGAAGTCTTTACGACGCCAGAGGATGACTTCTGGTCTTGGCGTTCGGCAATGTATGAATTAGTCGACTCGCTGACTCCAGAATCTGCGTACGAGCACAGCTTGCGTGCATTTGGGGAGATGCGGGCGGCGGGCATGACCAGCGTCGGCGAATTCCACTACATCCATCACTCGGACGCGGGCATGGATTGGGCGCTCGATGACGCTGTATGTTCTGCTGCAAACGACGCAGGCATTCGACTGGTACTGCTGCACGCCTGCTATCTCACTGGCGGCTTTGGCCAATCACTTGCCGGAGCGCAGTGCCGATTCGATGGTGGTGATATGGCAACGTGGTGGAAGGCAGTTGATCGAGTGCATTCAGCGTGTGTGGGATCATTGCAGTCAGTCGGTGTGGTCATCCATTCTTTGCGGGCAGTGCCGATCGATGTGGCATCATCCATTTGTGAAGAGGCCAGACGCCGAGGCTTGGTCATACACCTTCATCTGGAAGAGCAGCCAGCCGAGATCGAAGCCTGTCTTGCTGCCCATGGATGCACTCCGATGCGGCTGGTGCTTGAACACTTGTCGCCCAGTGAGGACATGACTGCAGTGCACTGCACGCATACCACTGATCCAGACATGGCAGACTATGCAGCAGCCGGCGGCGGTGTTTGCCTGTGTCCCTTGACCGAAGCAAACCTCGGTGACGGAATTGCCGATGTTGTTGGCATGCGGGCAAGTGGGGCGGCCATGTGTTTAGGAAGCGATTCAAATGCACGTATCTCCATGCTCGAAGAAATGCGAATGTGCGAGTACGGCCAGCGATTACGTGATGGTCGCCGCGGTGCATGCGTCAATGCGTCTGGTCGGATTGATGTGCCGCTGATTGACATGGCTACGCGCGGTGGCGCGGCCGCACTTGGGCTCGATGCGGGAAATATTGTAGTGGGCGCTCTGGCAGACTTTACGTGTATCGATTTAGAGGCAGCGCCGCTTGCCAACACGACAGATCAGACACTTTCTGCCGCCCTTATTACTGGCGGGGATGTGCGATGCATCAGTGCCACAATCATCGGCGGACGTCGCGATGAACTACGTGAGGCCTAATGATCGGTCGGGCGGCGAGGATGGCCCCAAGTGTTCCGGCACTGGCCAGGGCGGTCATCGGCGAGTCGATGACCGCTGATACTGCGAGCCAGACCGAAAGCACAAGAAATACAGTGACCGGGAGCGGATGAAGGGGCATGCTCCACACCCGCATTTCTCGTCGTCGACGGCGAATCAGCACAGCGAAGCCGGACATCGATGCGCACATTGTGATCAAGAGGCCGATGTACTCGAGCAGACCACCAAGTGTCGGTATCCAGATGAATGGCACGCAGAGGGCTGCTTGCACCAGAAGCGCCAGTGTTGGTGCGCCAAACTCATTTCTATTCGCAAGCGATCGAGGGAGTTCTTTTTCTGTTGCCATTGATGTCAGCACCCGTCCGCCAGTGAAGATCATCGTGCTTAGTGTGGATGTCAGTACAACAATGATGGCGAGGCTGATCCACGATCCAGTGGCACTTCCAAACAAAATGCGAGCAGCGACTGCGCCAATATCAGCAATCGGTTCTCCGGTCTGCGGGTTGACCATGGCCGCCGGCGATAGGGCTCGAAGGTAGGCCAGATTAACAAGGACATACAGCACCGTCACTACGCCCACGCTGCCAAGAATGGCCAAGGGGAGTGTGCGGCCAGGGTTTCGTACTTCGCCTGCGACGTCTGCTGCGGCGCTCCATCCCAAGTAGGCAAACGAAAGTGATACAACCGCTGCGCCAATGGTTGCAGACCAGATCGACGGTATTTCAATGGAGGTTGTGACAGGTGTGGCATTCTCAGGAGCCGAGACAAGTAGTCCGGCAACTGCAAAGAGTGCAATGAGCAATATCTTTAGGATCGTCATTACATCGTTGAGCCGTGCGCCGCTTCGCATGAACCGGCTGTGCAGCAATGTGAGAAGAACCATGATCACGGTGGCCGAGACATTGGCTGGGATACCGGGCAGAAAATCCTCGAGGTAGGCGCCAACGATCAGAGAAATGAATGCGATCGCGGCGACATAGCCAATGAGCACGGTGACGATGCCATTGACAAACCCGAGCCTCGGTCCCAGCGTTTCTCTTGCAGCCACAAACAGGGCGCCTGCGGTTGGTCGATTCGCTGCGAGTTCAGCAACTGTAAAAGCCCCAGCAAGTGAAAGCAGCCCGCCGAGTACCCAGACGAGGATCAAGTTGAAACCCGATCCAAGGGCAGGCCCGATGAGGCCGGTAATTGCAAAAATACCCGAGCCAATCATTGATGCAATGCAAATGCCTGTAGCTGAAGCAAGTCCGAGATGTCGGCGCAGGGTGGGCGGCATTGGGGTACTCACGCGAATGCGAGTGGTGAGGTGGTTGTCATGGAACGGGTGCGACGCGCGTTCAGGAGCCTGAACAGATCAACTGTCATTTTCGCGTGCTGCTCGACGAGCCTCTTGGGCTTTTTTTCGAATGTGCTTTGGCGGCGTGACATCGGTTGCCAACCCGATCAACTGCAAGAACTTGATGTTGTAATACGTAAGGTCAATTTCCCACCATCGGTGTTGGTTTGAAGCGCTTGCAGGGTCGTGGTGATGGTTGTTGTGCCATCCTTCGCCAACTGCCAGGATCGCGACGAACCAGTTGTTGCGGCTATGGTCGCCTGTCTTGTAATTCTGATATCCAAACATGTGAGTCAATGAATTGACCGACCAGGTGATATGCCACACGGCGACTGTGCGAACAAACACACCCCAGATCAGCAGGCTCAGTCCAAATTGCAGGCCTGCCATCCACTCGCCGCTCATCGCCCATCCGATGCTGAGGCCAACGATAAAGTACAAGGCCGCGTGTCCGACATAGAGCCAGACCCATGCGTACGATTTCTCGAGTTTGAGGTAGAAGGGGTCGCGCAAGATGTCCGGGGCGTACTTGTGATAGGTAGCAAGACTCTCTGAGTCCCGGTTGAGCAACATGAGCCAGCCGCAGTGGCCCCATAGGAATGCGACCAACGGGCTGTGTGGGTCGTGTGGTTGATCTGAGTCGTTGTGATGACGCCGATGGGTTGAGACCCAACGCGCCGGTGTGTCTTCCATGCAGCACAGTGCGAGTATGACATAGGTATGCTCAAGCCACTTTGGCAATTTGGCTGCCTTGTGTGCGAGCACGCGGTGGTAGCAAAGATTGATCGACTGCCCGTACGCGAAGACGCCAACAACCATGATGATCAAGCCGGTCCAACTGAAAATCCACGGAAGTACAGCGGTCAGTGCGATCACATGAATAAGTACCAGTGGGAGGGCATAGATCCAGTAGATCTTCGGCGGCGCAGTGGCCTCAGGCCTCGGTAATCGTGATCCGGTTTCGTCCGAAATTGGGAGTTGCGTCATGGGACTCACAGGGCCATCCGGAGGGATGGTATTGGGCAATAGCGGGTGGGCTTGCGTGGTCTCACTTGAGCCCGTCAGAGCATGAGTGTAACGGGAGAGGGCTGCGGTAGTCATTGTGCTCATGCGTGGCCAGGCCACAGAGAAGAGGGATAGGGGCTTTCCATCGTGACGTTCGCAAGCAGATCAAACTCTAAATCCAAGCAAACATTCGCATTTCCTGAAGCCGCCCGCTGCGAAGCCGTCGGGGACTACCAAACAACCCTCTTCGAGTCCGAAGAGGGTTGCTTGCGGTCGTAAATAGCGGGGGCTGGATTCGAACCAACGACCTTCAGGTTATGAGCCTGACGAGCTACCAGGCTGCTCTACCCCGCAGCCGAAGCGAGGAGTGTAACGCGACCACTCGTTGGCAGTCAAGCCGTCAATGATTGTGGCCTTGGATTGGCCGCAGAGTCGATAGATAGAACTGATGACACCAATGCCACACCAGTCTGGAAGAATGTCGAGCCCTGCGTGCAATGGCACTTCGCCGATTGCTCGATTGCTTGCGGTGCTGTCACCGGGATGGCCGTTTCTGCTTGGCGGCGTACTCGTGGTCGGTGCCGCCATGCTCTTGCCAGCGTGGCGTGATGTGCAGTCCGTACGATTTGAACGGGATCAGCTCGCTGCCCAAGTTGACACGGCAAGCCAACGCCTTGCTGCGACGTATTCAATACGCGAGAGTCTCCGCCGAGATGATGCCGAACTGAAACAGCGACTGATCGCATGGCAACACAATCGTCTTCCCGTTGGCGATATTGCACTCGCCAGAGAAATCTACACCGCCGGCGTATTGGGATGGATTGACTCAACGGTGCCGGCTGTTGCAGAGGTGGCAATCCCGCCTGTCCCGACGCGGCTGGAACGCTTGGTCTCCGGGCCGTCGCGACTTTGGATGCTTGGCGCTGGCGTACTGATGGTCTTTGTTGGGCTGGTTGGCTTTGGGGCTTCCCGATCAGAAGATGAGCCGCTTTCGGGAGATGTTTGTCTCCAGGGCCCTTCTTCTATGACGGCGTCTTCGACATCGCCACGAAAAAGAGCAGCATCTGTCTGAACGGGCTCGATGTGGCGCTATCGTGCCGCGATGCCCCCAAGTTCCCAATCGCAATTGAACTGGCTGCGTTTGACTGCCGCTGAAGGTGTCGGCCCGCGCACGATTCGCCGCTTGCTACAGCACTTCGGAAATGTTGATGCGATTGTGGCTGCTGCTGATCGTGGTGCGAGCGTCGATTGGCCGCCAGACATGCCCGGCTCGGCTTGCCAGGCTTTATGCGCGGCGATTGCTCGAAGTGCTCCCGGCGATGAACGAGAGCGGCTCAGGCGTATCGATGGCGTGCATGTGGCATTTAATGATGATGCATTTCCACCGCAAATGATGAATATTCCCGATCCGCCCGCGCTGCTTCGTGTGGCTGGGCAGTGCAGCGTGCTTTCCGCTCCATCTATTGCCATTGTTGGTACGCGTCGGTGCAGCAGCGTCGGGCTTCGGCAGGCCGGTCGATTCGCCGCTGCCTGCGCAGATGCTGGTGTGGTTGTTGTGTCGGGCGGGGCGAGAGGAATAGATGCAGAAGCACACCGTGCGGCGCTGCGAGCTGGCGGGGCTACGATTGTGGTGATGGGCAGTGGGCTTGGGTGTCCGTACCCACCAGAGCACGCGGGTCTGTTTGATCAAGTGCGGCAGGGTGGTGGTGCACTGGTGAGTGAGTATGCCATGAACCGTCCTCCCCGGCCGAGCCAGTTCCCGCGGCGTAATCGGCTGATCAGTGGTCTGGCACAAGGTGTGTTGGTGGTTGAAGCGCCGGCTCGAAGTGGGGCCATGTTGACCGCTCGACTCGCGGTGGAGGCGCATGGGCGTGACTGTTGGGCAGTCCCCGGCGATGCAGATCGACGTGAGGCACGGGGTGGGCTCGAGGCAATTCGAGATGGGTGGGCAGCCTGTGCTATCGAACCTGCTGATGTGCTTGCCGACGTCATGGCCCGCCTACCGCCGTCGGCCACAGGGGAATCGGCGAGCAAGCAGGCATTGCAGTGTTCGCTTGGGAAGATGGAGGGCAAGGTGCTGCATGCGCTGAGGCGAGGTGGATGCGGAGTCGCAGAACTTGTTGAAGCAATCGATGCAGTCGCGGGCGATATTCTTCGGGCCGTCACGACGCTCGAGATGTCAGGAGTTCTTCGGCGGAGTGGATCGCGAGTGTCTTTGACACCCGCCGGACTTGAGGTAGCAGCGGCTGCGCGGCGGCGTGCTTGTTGACAGCGAATCACGATGTTTGCGGGAGTCGCTAGCGTTCGTAACGCCTCATGACACCCACAACGATGCCCTGGATTGTGCACTCTCTGACAATGATCGGCTCGAATGACTCGTTGGCGGGCTGCAAGCGAATGCGACCGTCTGGCTCGCGGAAGAATGTTTTTAGAGTTGTCTCGCCGTCGGGAAGCAAGGCGACAACTCGTTCTCCAGGCCGGGCGGTTGAGGATCGTCGAACGATGACGTAGTCGCCGTCAAGAATTCCTTCGTCTTGCATCGAATCACCAGTGACTTGCAATGCAAATGTGGCTCCAGCACTGCCGACGCGTGGGCCGAATACATGTTCGAGGTCGAGCGTGTCGCTCTGCTCGAATTGTTCGATGGGATAGCCCGCTGCAATGCGTCCGATTAAGGGAAAGCGAAGACTGTGCTCTTCACCGGGGAGGGTGACGCCCTCAGCAAGCGACAAAGAGCGAGCCTTGTTTGGCTCCCGTTGCAGCACGCCCTTCTTGATCAAGGCGCCGACGTGTTCGAAGACTGTCACTTTGCTGACGCCGACGTCGTCGGCGAGTTCCTGCATCGTCGGCGAATAGCCATGCGCGACGCGACCGTCGCGGACGAGCTGGGCAATATGCAACTGGCGGGGAGTCAGATTCATGAGTATTCATCTCTCGGATGTGGGCGGTTGCCAGAATGGCAATCGGCCTGGGCTGATGGGGCGGGGCGGCGGCTTGACAGTCAGTGGTGCTCGGTCGATGGGCTGCTAAGAGCGTCAGGATGTGCTCAAGCCGTACCTGAGAGCGGGGTGTATCCGCGAGGTCCGGCGAGCACGCCAAGTCCCGACTGACAGGGGCATCCGCCTGGACGTGGCGGCGTACAAGCCGGCCGTCTTGTTCGACGACGGCTGTTCGGTAGTCCCCTCCGGGGCCAGTCAGTACTAATGGCGTGCTCATCGGTTCCTCGCTTCCTTCCCGATCCGTGAGATGTGGTGCATGCCGTGCACACCCTGTTGCCTTGCCCGCGGGACCATCCTGCGGGGCTGTACCTGAGCAGAGGCGGATATCCTGCCGGTGGTGGCAGGCCTCTGGGCTGATACTAGATGTTGTGGTGTGTTTGGCATGAGCAGGCATCTCGACCTTTTGATTCTGGTGACTTGAGGATTCCATCGGCCATCATGGTCGGTATACGTTAGGCAAACAGAAGCCAAACGTCAAGTATTGTCGCAAGCGGGCCCACAACGAGATGCTGATCCTGCTCAGAAGTATCTGAATGGGGCCAATTTGGTCCATTGCACTGCCTCCTGCGTCGTTGTTCAGACTTCTTCTACGCCCTCTTCCGATAACTCCAGGCTCGTGTTTGCATGCGTTTAGAACTGGTCCCACCTGAAATGTTCTGGTGTTGCTACGGTCCGCAGGAATGTCTACTCCTCCCACACCGCTCCCTGATGCTCATCCGTCGCTGTGGTCTGTAGCGGATGATTGGGTGTTTCTGAATCCAGGTAGTTTCGGTCTGCGGCTGCAAACTGTGCAAGCCCGCCGCGGCGAACTGCTGTCACAGTCTGAGTCGCAGCCCGTTGAGTTCTTGGAACGCACCGCGTTACCGCTGCATCAGCAAAGTCTCGACACGCTTGCTGCGTTTTTAGGTACTGATCCTGCCCGACTTGGTTTTGTGAGCAATGCGACCGAGGCTATTGGCGCTGTTCTGTCGTCGATTGGAGTTGGGAAGGGCGACACCATTTTGATTGGTGATCAGGTTTATGGCGCAGTTGCTGCAGCGTGCGAATGGCTGACTCGCAATGGCGGCCAAGTGAAGCGGGTGCCTGTTTCGTTGCCAGTGCGATCGACCAGTGATATCACCGCTGCGTGGAAGAAGGCTATTGCAGACGGTGCTACCTTGGCGATTGTCGATCATGTCACATCCGGCACGGCGATCGTGCAGCCTGTGAGCGATATTGTCAGCGTGTGCCGTGATGCAAGTCTGCCAGTACTGATCGATGGGGCGCACGCGCCGGGTATGCTCGAACTCAATATCGATGCAATCAATGCCGATTGGTATGCCGGCAATCTCCACAAGTGGGTTGGGGCTCCGTCTGGTGCAGGCTTCTTATGGACAGCCGATCGCCATCAATCAATCGTGCGGCCATTGGCCTTGAGTCATGATGTTTTTGAGAGTTATCAAATGGCGTTTGCTTGGCAAGGAACGCGCGATATCACGCCATGGTTGGTTGTGCCAGATGCCCTCATGGCGATCGAACAGCGATGGGGCTGGCTGGCACTTCGGCAGTGGCAACACGATATGGCGTGCTGGGCGGGCGAGCGGTGTGCCGAAGCATTTGGCACCGAGGTGGCTGATGGAACGGGCGGGCAGTGCACCGGTGCGATGGTGTCAATTGCATTACCAGCTGACGCGTCCAGCAAGTTTGCTGACCGCTTTGCACTCCGCGATGCGATTGCAAGCCGCCACCGAGTCGAAGTTGCGGTTGACGACCAAGTTGGCCGGTGGTGGATGCGATTGTCCTTTGGTGCGTGGAATAGACCAAGCGATGTAGATGCTGCGATCGACGCGATGCGTGATTGCCTAGATCGTCCGGTCGAGTAGTTTCAATGACGTCTCTGGCTGGCGTGCTCTTACGAGCCAACACGGGCGACGACAAAGTCCTCACTTCGCATGCGGCGGCGCGCAGCTGAGGCTTCGGCTCGGGTTGCGAAGGCGCCGCACTGCACGAGCCACCATGTACCCCGTGCATCTGATCGCTTTCGCACAATCGCTGGTCCAAGGCCAGCCATATTCGTTTGCGTGGACAATGTTGCTGCGTGCGAGTCTGCAGACGCTCGGCGGCGATAAGCGCCCGCTTGAAGCGAAAATGATCGGTCGGTGGGGGCTTCTGCTACGCTCGGGCCATCGAGCCTTGATCGCCACACAGATGCTTCTGGGGACTGTTTGTCCCGTGAGCAGACAGCCAGCGCGTGCACCGCCACTTGTCGTTGGTCAGATCCCTTGAGCAGTGTCCAAGCCTTGTCGTATCTGCGAAGTGCCTCGGTGTCGTCGGCCCGTCGTGCCGCGAGTTGGCCGAGCATCGCCTGGGCCCCCCCGGCCACGGCGGTGTCCTTGGAGTGGGTGGCGGTCTTGAAGAATGCCCGAGACGCTTCGTCATGGCCTTGCCGGTACTCGGCCAATCCGCCTATCCACGCAGCAGCGTCGGCGTTCACGGAGTGGTCTCGAACCATGACAGAGGCAGCACGGCTTGCGGCCCCATCGAGTTTTTCGTCGTATAGCCGCTGGACTCGCTGGAGCGTGGTGGCTGGAACTTTGGGCTTGCAGCCCAAACTGCCAAGGACTGCAGTAAGCATGGTGGCCAGTAGAAGTGGGTGGTACATCATTGGTGACAGGCTACTCCTTCTGTGAAGCGGATCGGCACAATGGGGTGGTGGGCAGTAGAACCGGGGGCTTGCATAGGCCAGAGGGCGAGTGTGTCTTTGTGTCGATCAACCGGGCTGCGTGCGGGCCGCTGCTGCATTACTGTGCACAACCCATGCGGCTCATCAACCCAATCTTGCGAAATTGGCTTTCTCATCCAGTTCGTGGCTGTATTGAAGACGACTTTCGCACGTGGCGGGGGATCACGCTGTGGGCTGCGTCGCGGCATCTTGCTCGTCGCATCGAAGACCGGTCAAGCCGGCCCAATATCGGCGTGCTGCTGCCAACGGGCGGAGCATTCCCGGTTGCGTTGGCGGCGACATGGATGATCGGCCGAACCATCGTGCCACTGAATTATCTGCTTTCCAAACGTGAACTCAATTGGATCATCGAGCACGCCGAACTCGATCTTGTCGTGACGGCTGGGCCGATGCTGCAGAAATTTGGTCCGCTCCCTGACCATATTCAAACGATTGAATTGGAGAAGGCCAACTTCAAGGGCCTACCGCCACTCTTTCGACCGGTGCGGCGGGATGATGATCACACGGCCGTCATTCTCTATACGTCTGGTACCTCTGGCCTGCCAAAGGGTGTGCAACTCTCCGTCGGGAACTTGGCGGCCAATGTCGACCAGTGCATTCGCTGGGCTGACTTCACCAAGAAGGATTGCTTCCTTGGCGTGCTGCCGCAATTCCATAGTTTCGGGTTTACGGTCACGACGCTACTTCCGCTGATGCTTGGGTGCCGCGGTCTTTATACCGCACGATTCCAAGTCTCGCGGGTGCTTGAATTGCTGCGGCGACAGCGACCAACAGCGCTCATGGCCATTCCATCAATGTATAACCTGCTCCTGGTCTCGAAGGAGGCGCGAGCCGAGGACTTTCAGTCACTCCGATACATCGTCTCGGGCGGCGAGCCTCTGCCGGACGCTGTGTATGACGGGTTTGCCAAACGCTTTGGCATCCGATTGTGCGAAGGCTATGGTCTGACTGAAACAGCCCCGGTTACCAACTGGACGCGGCCGCACGAGGAACGCCGCGGCGTTGTTGGTCGGCCACTCGATGGCGTCGAGGAACGCATCATCGACCCAAGCTCAGGCGACACACTTGGCCCTGGTCATGATGGTGAGATTCGCATGCGTGGCGACAACATTATGGTCGGGTACTACAAAGATCCGGATGCCACTGCTGCCGCTTTCGACGAAGATGGATTCTTCAAGACTGGTGACATGGGTCAACTTTCTGCAGATGGTTTCCTCTCGATCACCGGCCGCATCAAGGAAATGCTCATCATTGGGGGGGAAAATGTGTTTCCTCGCGAGATCGAAGACGTGCTCCGCCGCCATCCCGATGTGCATGACGCTGCGGTCATTGGCATGCAGGATCCCATGCGAGGCGAAGTGGCGCTCGCCTTCGTTGAACTGGAAGAAGATGCGAAGGCGACCTCGGCGGAAATTCGTAAGTATTGCAATGGTCCGCTTACGCCGTTCAAAGTGCCCCGCGAAGTTCGCGTCATTGACGCGCTGCCAAGGAACCCAACCGGAAAGATCATGCGTCGCGCACTGAGCGTGGACGCTGCGAAGACTGAAGGGACCTCCAATGTCAGCGGCTAAGAGACTTTCTATCACACTTGCGCATAGCCCCGACCCAGATGATGCATTCATGTGGTGGCCTTTGGTCGGGCTCAATGGCGCCGGCCCTGCGATCGATACCGGCCGCTTCGACTTTGAGTTGGTGACAGATGACATCGAGTCGCTCAACCACCAAGCCGAGTCTGGACGCTGGGACGTGACTGCGATCAGCATCGCGCAGTACCCCCAGGTCCGGCAGACCTATGTGTTGACTGGTTGCGGCGCATCGGTGGGTGACGGGTATGGGCCGAAACTGGTGACTCGGCCCGGCATGAGCCTCGAGCAACTTCGTCGCAGCGACCCTGTCATTGCCGTTCCGGGTGAGCGAACCACCGCGCTGGCAGTCAGTCGGCTGTTGCTTGGTTCCAGCATGCGTTGGAAGGCCGTGCCCTTTGATCGCATTGAGGCAGCGGTGCTTGATGGTGAGTTTGACGCTGGTGTGGTCATTCATGAAGGCCAACTGACGTGTGAGCGCATTGGCCTGGAGATCTTGGTTGATCTCGGGGCCTGGTGGCGAGAGACCCGTGGGCTACTATTGCCGCTTGGAGGCAATGCGGCCAAGCGAGATCTAGAACAACGGGGCGGGCCAGGAACACTCGCTGCCCTCGCTGGCGTGCTTGCTCAGTCGCTTCAGCACGCTCTGGAAGAGCGGGAGACATCACTCACTTGGGCCATGGAGTTCGGCAGGGGCATTGCCCGGGCAGATGCCGATCAGTTCGTGCAGATGTACGTCAATAAGTGGACCCTCGACTTTGGGCCTGACGGCGAGCAAGCTGTCGTTGCAATGCT
This sequence comes from Phycisphaerales bacterium, assembly GCA_029247205.1. Classification (GTDB taxonomy): domain Bacteria; phylum Planctomycetota; class Phycisphaerae; order Phycisphaerales; family SM1A02; genus UBA12567. The sequence continues at coordinate 13,445 of JAQWLT010000058.1, forward strand.
CGGCGAGGCCCATGCTGCAGGCATCGTGGCAAATCCGGGTATTGTGGACTTTGTACGGCCCGAGCCGGCCTCTGCCACAGGAGTGGACGCATGACGTCGTTTGGGACAGGAACCGCAGCAGGATTTAGCATTCCGCTGATTCGCCAGTTCAGTGTTTTTCTAGAGAATCGCGTTGGTCGATTGCTTGATGTACTGCATAAATTCGATGAAGCCGTCGACGTGCAGTTGCATTCGATCGCGGTCCTTGAAGCCACCGATTTCGCTGTTGTTCGATTGATTGCCGACAATGCAGATGCAACACGGTTGATCTTGAAAGAGCGTGATCTTGCCTTCTCAGAAATTGATCTCATTGTCACCGAGCTCGATGAGGACCGTCCGCTCTCACGGTTGTGCCTGTACCTGCTCGGGGCTGAGCTGAATATTCAGTTCATGTACCCCATCATGAGCGACTCGCCAATGGCCGGCCCTCGCATGGCGATTTGCTGTGATGACAATCAGTTCGCTGGTCAGGTGCTGATTCGTAAGGACTATCGGCTTCTGTGCGCAGACGATCTTCGCTGATCACTGATTGAGCAGTTGCTTGAGCGAGATCTCTTCGCCGTTTTCGTTGTAGATGACCGGGTCGTACTCGTGGGGTCGCCGCCGAATGACTTCAACTGAGTCGATGACATCGCCTTCTTGCATTTCGCGAATAACGTCGAGCCCGGTCAGGACACGGCCAAATGTCGTCCGTTTGCCGTTGAGGTGGATAGCGGGGAAGTGCAAGATGAAGAACTCGCCCGTTGTCGCCTTTGGTCTGCTGATGCGATAGGAGACGAGCGACCCTGCCCCAATGGCTCGAGAGTCGGTTGTTTCGTGTTCATCTGGAATCGTCCAGGCCGGCGCGCCATCGTCGTCGTGTCGACCGCCCATGATGGTGCGAAACCCAGTTTGCACTTGTCCAGCTGGATATTGGTCATAGAGGCCAAGGTCGGCCGAGGCAATGAAGTTCGCTACGGTATTGGGTGAGTCATTCTCGAACAGTTCCACGAGTACTTCTCGTCCGCCAATACGAATGATGGCCAGTGGATTGTCATCGCGCAGGGCATCGTCGGATCGTTTCTGAAGTTCGGCGGGCCATTCCTCGACGGCTTGCGATCGAAGGGGCTTCACAAATTTAAGTCGGCGATGCAGTCCGATTCGGTTGTCATCGAGGATGGCGTCCATGTCAATTTGGTTGAGAATCTCAACGGCACGATCAAACTCATGGTTTGCGAAGTGAACATCGGACCATAGATAGAGTTGTGATGGGTCGGTAAAACTGGACTCGGGGACCGACTGCATGAGTTGCTTCGCTTTGGAGAAGCGGTTGCTCTGGCGTAGAGCACGCGCTGTCGCCACGGTAAGTTCGAGATCATCTGGAAATGCCGCATGGAGTTGCTCGCCGAAGCGTGCTGCATATGACGGTTTAGTTCGAGCGAGCTGGTCGAGTTCGAGTCGAGCCTGTTCGCGATTGGATCCGGGTTGCAGGAATACTGCGAAGCGAGCTGTCAGGCGGTCGGGCTCGGTTGCGGCCATCAGCTTAAATAGGCGATCCATATAGAGGCGGCTACCGGGCATATCGTCCAGAAGCATCGACAGTATGTCAATGGCTTGGGCTGAGTCGCGGGGTGTCCAGTAGTTCACCCAAGCGAGCCCGGCACCAGTCATCTCGGGCGCGATCGCCATCACTTGTGAGAAAGCGGCGTTGACCCCATCGTCGTCTTTGATCGCGACGCTGATGCTCGTGTCGATCTCAAGTCCTCGGAGGTCGGTGGGATACTTGGCCGAGAAAGCCCGCGCCTGGTCTCGAATAGTGATGGCTGCCGCGGCCCAATCCTCTTGCTCATCTACAGGGGGTAGGGCTGCGACCGCCTCGGCAAGTGCAGCGGCCTCTTGGTCGACGTTCGTTGGTAGCGAAGAGGTAAAGGTCGCCGGTGGAGTGAGCAATGCAAGAAGCAGCGGGATGATGGTCAGCATGGATGCGGTGGCCTTATGGAAAATTGGATCGTAGAGAGTATCCACTATGCAGAGTTTGAATGGCGGACATTGGCTTTGGCCGCAGAGGCGAAGACATGTGTATTGCTCGTGTCGTTGGTTGGACTGCGCATTGTGCCGAGCGGGAAGAGAGCGAAGACAGATGTATTTTTTGATGTTTTTTGTCTTCCCGCGTTGACGAGGGCGAGTGAATCAGTATGATTCCGCACGTCGAGCCGATCCCGGCTTGACCACAACTTTGCCCCCGGAAGGGCTCGGTATGCGGCTTTGCCGCTGCCGGGCCTCTTTCTTGCGCTTGCTCTGGTTGGGGCGTTGGTGACCGGGACTACGGCAGTCTTCTTGCAGCCGCGGCGATGGCGATGGCGAGTGCGTCGGCCATGTCTGGTTGATCAGGGACGACACGAAGATTCAGTAGCGCCGTGACGGCGTGCTGGATTTGTTCTTTGGTTGCTCGTCCGTTGCCAGTGACTGCCTGCTTGATTTCGGCCGGTGAGAGTTCGCTTGTCTCAATATTGTGTTGCGCTGCGGCAAGGAGCATGACGCCCCTGGCGTGCCCCATCTGCATGGCAGTTTGAGCTCGATCGCGGTGCACAAAGACTTGTTCGACGACTACTAGGTCAGGCTTGGTTTCGGCCATGATCCGAGACAAGCCCTCATGAATATGAGCAAGTCGCTCGCCGAGCGGCTTTCGCTGCGGCACACGAATGACTCCTGCCTCGACAACGCCTGTGGCTTGGCCGCCGGCGTCGGCGTCGATACATCCGAAGCCTGTGTATCGAAGACCGGGATCAATGCCGAGAACACGCATGGAGAGAAGCCTATCCGGTTGGCGTAGCGACTTGACAGATGTCTGATTCGACGAGGCCGTCACGCAGGCGCACAATACGTTGTGATCGCTTGGCCGTCTCTTCATCATGGGTCACCATGACAATGGTTCGCCCCTCGGCATGAAGTTCATCAAGGAGTTTGAGGATCGTTCGCCCCGTTGCCGAGTCGAGGTTGCCAGTGGGTTCATCTGCAAGCAAGAGTGGGGGGTCACCTACAAGCGCCCGAGCGATTGCAACACGCTGTTGTTGCCCGCCGGAGAGTTGGCCTGGGCGATGCGTGAGGCGGTCCGAGAGTTCAACTCGATCGAGGACCGCATGGGCCCGTGCATGTCGCTCTGCTCGAGGGACACCTTGATAGAAGAGCGGCACTTCAACATTCTCAACGATCGTCAGCTCTGGAATAAGGTTGAAGGATTGAAAGATGAAGCCGATCCGCCGCCCCCGAATGGTGCTGAGGGCCGTGTCTTCCATGTGAGCGACATCGTCGCCGTCGAGCAGATACGAGCCTTTGGTAGGCCGATCAAGACAGCCAAGGATATTCATCAGCGTGCTTTTGCCTGAACCGCTTTGGCCCATGACACATACGTACTGCCCTTGCTCGATGAGCAAATCGATGCCACGCAAGGCGGATGCCAGGATGCTGTCATCGGGCCGGTAGTAGATACGGTGAAGATTGGAGATCTTGATAATCGCTTGCGTGGGCATGGTGGGGAGATGATACGGCAGGGCGGTACACTGCTCGTGATGAATGAATCACAGCATCAGGCATTTCTACAGGCGGCCAGCGAGCATGACCTTGTGCCTCTGACCCGGCGTGTGCTGTCGGATCATCTCACGCCTGTACTGGCATACCGACGAATGGTCCATGGCGATCAACGCATCGACACCAGCTTTCTGCTCGAATCGGTTGAGGTCGGTGGATCTGTGGGGAGATACAGCATTGTCGCCGCGCAGCCGATGCTTGAGGTGACCGCAAAGCGGTCCAGCGTGACAGTCGTCGACCACCGCAACGGAACGACGCGAACAGAACCTTGCGATGACCCGCTCGAGGAGTTGCGATCGATCACGGATGAAATTCGTGTGGCATCGTGTGGTCGTGATGTATTTCGAGGTGGATGGGCCGGCTGGCTCTCATACGACAGCGTGCGGTGGCTCGAACCCGATGCTGTGACCGAAGCGGCGGCTCCAATCGATGATCGCGATCTTCCCGACTTGCACTTTGGGCTCTATGACACGGTCATCGTCTTCGATCATGTTGAGAAGACGCTCTCGGTGACATGCTGGGCTGACTTGCGAGCGAATGACGCTGAGTCGGCTTTAGATGTTGCCAAGCAAACGATCGACTCGGTACTTGGGCGGCTCGCCGCTGACTCAGTCATATTGCCAGCAGGGCGGGTCGATCTCGATGCTTCTGCGAGTGGTGGTTTGCCTGGTACGCCCGCGAACTCACGCCAGCAATTTGAGGATGGCGTCGAGCGATGCATTGAATACATCCGTGCTGGAGACATCTTTCAGGTCGTTCCATCGCAACGATTTGAACGGGTGAGTGACGTCGACCCATTCGATGTCTATCGCGCTTTGCGTGTGGTGAACCCTAGCCCATACATGATCTATATGCAGTCGCCTGATGCGGTACTCGTGGCATCGAGCCCTGAGATTCTGTGCCGTGTGCATCATGGTGAAGTGACGAGTCGGCCGCTTGCTGGCACGCGTCCTCGCGGGGAAGACGATGCAAAGGATGCGTCGCTCGAACAGGAACTTCGGGCTGACGCCAAGGAGTGTGCCGAACATGCGATGCTGGTAGATCTTGCTCGCAACGATCTAGGGACGGTGTGCGAGCCGGGGTCGGTTGTGGTGGATTGTCTCATGGATGTCGAGCGATATAGCCATGTCATGCATCTCAGTTCGACAGTGCGGGGCCAATTGAGTGCATCGCATGACTGCTGGGATGCATTGCGACGATCGTTGCCGGTCGGAACCGTGAGTGGGGCCCCAAAGATCAGGGCAATGCAGATTATTGACGAACTCGAGCCTGTGCGACGTGGTCCCTATGCCGGCGGCATCGGGTGCGTCTCATTCTGTGGCGACATGGACATCGCGATTGCATTGCGGACGATTGTTGTGCCCGTCGACTCGCCTGGTCCACCATGGCGATATCACTTGCAGGCGGGAGCGGGGGTGGTGCTCGATTCGATTCCAACTTGTGAGTACGAAGAGACGCTGAGCAAGGCCGCTGCACTTGGCCGGGCAATTGATCTTGCTGAAGCTGCGATCTCTGTCTAGCAGAGCGTTGCCAGCTCTTCGAGATATGTACGAATGCCGGCGTGGCCACGATTGAGATGTACACCAAGGTTCTTTGCCAGGGCATCGGTCTCAAACATGTTCTTTGGTGCAGTCGGGCTGGAAGTGTCAATCTCAATACTGACATCGACAATATCGCTCACCATCTGTGCCCACTCTGCCCATCTTGCATAACAATCCGCAAGGTGATAGATGCCGCCACTGGGTGTGTCACATTGGAGCGGGCGGACAATCGATGCTGCTACATCATCAACATGCACAAACTTGCCGCCGCCCATGCGAGTGAAGGGTTTGCCTGTTCGTACTTGGGTGATGATTTTTGCGCCGATTGATCGGTCGAGTCTTGGATCGATTCCGTAGACAGCCGATGGGCGAATGATTGTGAATTGAAGATTGTGCGACGCGTGGAGTGACCAGAGATGTGCTTCAATGGCCGCTTTGCAGGCCCCGTAGGGCGATCCAGGGCGTGTCGGATGTGTGGCGTCGATCTTCCCATTCCACTGCGGAAGCATGTCGTGATGCACAGCGACCGAACTGACAAATACCACTTGCAGGTCGCGTCGAGCTGCGAGATCAAGCAATTCGATTGATGCGGAAAGGTTGACATCGAGGTGTCGAGCAAGATCGCCATTTTTCGTAGCATTCCAATCGACGGCGTTGTGGATGAGTGCCTCGACGCCATCAAGCAGTGGCTCCTGCATTGTTCGATCGGCCATGTCTGCGACGATTGTTTCGTCGAGGAGATCCTCTACATGATCTCGGCGGCTGGTCTGGCGAACCAGCCCACGAACAGTGCAGCCCGATCGTGACAATTCAGCCGCGACTGCGGCGCCAATGAAGCCGGTTGATCCAGTCAGTGCAACATGCATGTGGTGAGCGTACCCGGATTTGAGAGTGGCTGGGGGTGCGGTTGGCAGGCCGCTAGCCTAGAATCCGATGAGCCACCGCATGAAACTGAAACGCCGAACTCGATGGGTGCTGTCCGGTGTGGGCCTCGTGCTTATTGGGGGCGTTGTGTTGGTATTTCTTGCCGCGATGCGGCCAATGCTTATGTCGTCATTTGTGGCGTCAAAGCTCTCGGCTGCGATCGGCGGCGATGTCACAATCGGCGGGATAGAGTGGCTTGATGGCTTGGACATCGAGCTGGCCGATGTGTCTGTGCAGGTTCCGGGTGTGCCCGGTGAAGCAGGTGAGGTGATTCACGTCGATCGGATGAGCGTTCGATGGTCGCGATCTGGAATCAGATTTCAAATCGATGACGTTGTGGTGCATAAGGCGACGCTTCGTCTTATTGAACAGAACGCATGGGGCTTGACGCTCGAGGGGCTCGCTCCAGAACATGTAGAAGGTGGCGGCAGGTTCCCGCGTGTGCGGCTCGAGTCGCTCCAGGTCAAGAGTGGATTGCTCAGTGGTGGGCGTTTGGTTCCCGCAGGCGAAGCAGTTTTTGTAGGTGGACTAGACCCGCTTCGCGATGGATCAGGGGGCGCTTCATTCACGTTGCGTGAGGATGGTGATGCTGGCGCATCTCTGAAAGGCATTGTCAGTGGCGAGCGGGATAAACTGCATGTCATTGCAACTGGCATCTCTCTGAGCGAGCAGTCTCAGCAACTCGTTCCTTTTCGCCGCATTCGTAATCTTGCGAAGGCACTTGAATTGGATGGGGTCATTGAGTTAGAGATCGATTTGCAGCGAGGTCGAGAGAGCAGAGCATCGTTGTGGCTTGAGGACGTATCTATTCGGCTTGACCCTGCCGTTCTTGGTATCGAAGACGAACAGTCACACGAGCCATTTTGGCAGCTCTTCGAGCGCGGGAGAGTGGTGGCAAAGAGTGGTGGGATGTCACCGCGGCTACTCGTCTCGTCCGGTTTCGTAGAGTTTATTGGCGACACGTTTCGCATCGAGGGTCTTGAGGGGACTGTCGAGCCTGAGAATCGTGACGGGCGCATTATCGACGTGCCGTATCGCGTTGATCTTGAGATTCGAGATCTGCCTGACGTTGGGTTGATGGCTGACCTCGAGGAGTTTGAAATGGCAATGAAGAAGGCGCCATTCACGCTCGACGTCCGTGCCTATGACATTCAGCTAGAGAAGGGCACCGGTGTGATTGTGCCATCCGAGGTCGCCGACATTCTGAAACTGTTTCAGGTGCACCAGTGTGATGTAGAACGGATGGAACTGGTGTTCTTCCGATCAATCGGTGGGCGTGAGGTGTCTGTTGATGGCAATATGCAGTTGCTTCATGGGACTGGTTCGTACAGCAAATTCCCATATCCACTTCATGATCTTCAGGCGGATATCGAGTTGTTTAATGATGAGGTCATCGTGCAGTCGCTTTCGGCTCGCGGAAGTGCAAAGTCGACATTGTCGATCACGGGCCGAGTCGAGGCGTCGCGTGGCCGTGATCTTGAAGTGCATATTCAGGCGACTGATGTGCCGCTGGATTCCATTCTGCTATACGCCTTGCCGCCACGAGCAGAAGCGACGTTACGTGATGTGTTTAGTCAGCAGCATGTCAGTGAACCGGCGAGCGATCATGTTATCTCGCAGTACGTTAATCTCGACTTGACAGTGACGCAGGATGAGGAAGAGACGCTGTCAATTGGCGGGACGATTCCATTCGATGATTTGCAAATGACATGGCGAGAATTTCCATTGACACTGGATTTAGAGGCGGGTCGATTGCGATGGCAGGATGGCAGGATGCATCTGGAAACAGCAGGCGGTCATCCGGTGCCTGCGGTGTCTGTGCAGGGTGGGGGCCGCGGGAGCATTGGGGGAACAATCTATGTGCCGCTCGGTGGAGGCCCGTCCGGCGGACATATTGAGTTTGCAATCAAGAACGAACGAATAGATGCTGATCTTTTAGCAGCCATGAGCATTGTGACAAATGGCCGCACCGAGGCCATGACAACTGGCGGGCTCACGGGCATCATCGATGCATCTGGCAGAATTGAGATTGGCCACAATTCGCAGGGCGATGAATCGATTACGCACGATGTCACGGTCGACATTCGCCAGGGATCCATTTCGGTGACCCCTGAGTTAGATGAGATGGTTGGGCTGTCGCTCGAGGGCCCACTTGGCGGTCGGAAACTCTTGGATGTCGAGGGCACACTCTTGCTCACCGAGGAAGGTGTGGAGGTGTCACCCCTGTGGATTCAGTCAGGTCCGATTGAAGCGAAGTTGCAGGGCTTGGTCGATGGGGACGACGTGCTGCATGTTGCGGCCAGTGAACTTGCTCTGGGCGACTGGCTTCTGGAGAAACTGCCCAATCAACTCCGTCGCACCCTCTCTGAAGTATGGGTTGACTGGATTCCCCGTGGCACATTTGATGTGAGCATTGACATCGTCGATCTGCCGCGGCGGGTGGGTTTGATTGAGGTATCAGCAGCGGATATTCGCATTGGGGTAAATCAACAGCTCGACTTGCGCGATGGTCTGATTGTGATTGCAGACGACAATGTTGAGTTCGACTCCATTCAGTTGGAATTGACCGATGGGCATGGCCATAGATCAACTGTCGAGGCCTCAGGAGCTGTTCGTGAACTCGGGCGGTCAGGGGAGATCGATATCCAAGTCGAATCGTTGTCGCTTGGGCTGCCGCTCTTAACTGACTTGATGCTGCTGCTCGCTGGTGACGAAGCCGAACAAATATGGCAATCGCTCAGTCCTACCGGAATCGCTGGATTGCTCGCTCATTGGCGGGCGAAAGATGGTGAGTCCACATGGTTCATTGACGTTGTGCCTCGCACAGCCGAGATGACATGGAGAGATCATCGCCTTTCATTCCGCGATATCGGTGGCTCACATATTCGGGTAGTGCCCGGAGAGATCTTGCTCGAGACGTTGCATGGTGATGTGGGGGATGAGCGTATTGACATCACCGGTGGTATTGCACTAGACCCGATGGAGGTCAACATCGGAGGCAGCGTGCAAGGTTCGCTTGGCAGCGACTTACTGGTGGCACTTGCCGGGCCTGGCTGGATTCGCGTGCTCGACACAATCGAATTCAAGGATGATGGCACATCCAAGGCCGAGGCACTTCACGTCCAGCTCTCTGAGGATGAAAACGGGGCGTGGTCCGGCGCAATTGACGGACAGGTCACGCTGCTCGGTGCAGAACTTACCACCGGTCTTCGGTTGGAGGACGTGTCCGCTGACGTTGATGTGTCGATTTCATTGCATGCCGACCAGCCAATGATTGACATGGGCATTAATGCTGCAAGCGCATCCATGAAGGGTGCCGTGTTGAATCACATAGCCGGTCGCATCGTGAGTGCCCCGATTGATGGAGCGCCCGATCGAATTCACATCAATGAGTTGGCAGGCGTGTTTGGCGACGGCCGTCTTGTAGTCGATGGGTATGCCGGTGATGTCGATGGGGCATGGAGCGTGCAGGCCACGCTGACCGATGCGAGATTGTCCAAGCTGTTTCCAGCTACCGAGCCGAGTGATGCCGAGCCGCCGACCGGTGAAGTTGATGCTGCCATGAACTTGCGTGGCTACGCGGGCGATTCGGGCGGGACGCGGGGGGTCGGCCACTTTCAAGTGAGTCAAGGTCACTTGCGGACCTTGCCATCGCTTGTGGCGATGCAGCAGGTGCTGCACTTGTCGTCGCCAGTGGTGGGTGCGCTCTCGTTTGTGGATGTGGAATTCATCATTCTGGGTGGTATGGCTGTTCTCGAGGAGATACACCTGGCCAGTGGCCCATGGGGTGGCGGCGGGTTTAGTTTGGACGGCAGTGGCACGCTGGAGCTCGACACGATGGTCGTTGACGCCCGACTTCGTCCTCGAGGGAGTTGGCCGATCATTCGCGACATCATTGGCGCGGTGCAGGACCAACTCTATGAGGTTTCAATGGAAGGCCCTATCGGGCACCCCGAGGCAGGTGTGATTGCTTTGCCGGGCCTTTCGTCAGGACAAAGGTCTGGCCAATAGTTCTATCGCCGCTGGCCACGGTACAATCGACGGCTTCATGGATAACCTACCGCCTCGCCCAAATACGACACGTGAAGGAATTCGACGACAGGTCGAGGCCTTTCTTGTTGAAATCGCGCCTGAGATACCAGAAAGTCGTCGTCGACATGTAGAAGACCTGATTCGTTCCGGCATACGTCTGCTCGACGACGGCAGCGATGACGGCCAACTTCGTATGGTCAGCCGTGCCGTTCGTGAGATGCGGCACTCGTGGGTGCTCTTCAACCAGTACCGCGGCACTCGAAAGGTGACGATTTACGGATCGGCGAGGACGCCTGAAGAGCATCCGGACTACATCGCTGCAAAGGAATTCAGCGCTCTGATGGCGCACCATGATTGGATGACCATTACTGGTGCTGGCGATGGAATTATGAAGGCTGGGCACGAAGGACCGAGCCGTGAATCAATCTTTGGGCTCCGTATTCGTTTGCCATTTGAGACTTCCGCCAATGAAGTGATCGAGGGCGATCCCAAACTGGTCAGTTTCCGATACTTCTTCACTCGTAAGCTTATGTTCATGTCGCACGCCAACGCTGTCGCGGTATTCCCCGGTGGATTTGGTACGCAGGATGAGTTGTTTGAGTGCCTCACGCTCATTCAGACCGGCAAATCGAATGTCATTCCCGTTGTGCTTCTGGAGGGGCCAGGTCGCGAGTACTGGGATGATTGGCTCGTGTGGATTACCGAGCACCTCTGTGAAAACGGTTGGATCAGTCGTGAAGATCTCTCGCTGCTCTACGTTGCCAAGTCCCCCGAAGACGCGGCAGAGCATGTGAGGCTCTTCTACCGTCGATATCACTCGGCCCGGTATGTCGGCGGCACGTATGTGATGCGGCTGGTCACTCCATTGAGCGAGAAACAAGTCGCAATGCTCGCTGACGAGTTTTGCGATCTCGTTGATGGCGGTACAATGAGGCAGTGTGAGGCGCTGGCTGGTGAGACTGATCATCTCGATCTTCCGCGGTTGGCGTTTACGCATACGCGACGGGGATGGGGACGCGTGCGTGAGTTAATCGATCGAATCAACTTACTTCCGCTCGACGGATCGTGTTGACGCGGATCGCCTCGTTGTCGTCTGTTGTGGTGGCTTGTCTTGCAGGATGCAGCAGCACCAAGCCTGCGCCCATCATTGCAGACCAAGCTCCAGCAAGAATGAAAGCACGTTCGGCGATGCCCGCGACATTACGTGTCGCTGGAGAGGGCACAGAGGTACACCCTATTCATACTGCCGCTTTGCTGGGCGAAGTGCATGAGGCCTTGACTCGTGCTGGTGTTCGCCGGATCACCATTCCTGCAGAAGCCGATATTGGTCTCGAGTTGATCATTCTCGAAGAGACGCGCGTTGATCCTGTGGTTCGAGCAGTCGCCCCAACATCACCGCCAAGCATTGAGTGGCTTGGTATTCCGGTGAGATGGACCACGCTGGCGGCAGCCGGCGCCGAGCAGGTCGCTGTGCGGTCGTGGCCGGTCATCACCGAACTCGGGCCAAGGGCCATTGTGGAAGTCCGGATTGACGATGGCAACAAGATTTTACATACGCGTGAGTTGCTGCTTGTGCCGGGGGAAGCGCTCGCTATAACAGCCAGCAGCGGGCAGTGGCCTGCTCCAATCGATGGGGTGGAGGATGTCGAACTCTTGACAGGCCGGGTATTCGGGAGGAGTGGGGACAATCCACTTGGTCTGGTGCTCTTGGTCCCTCGGTTCCAGGCCCGATAGTGCATGAAGCCCGGTGAGCTCTGCGGGTAGAATGCGGCGATGCGGCTGGAAGATGAACAAGATGGCAAATTGCATGTGGACGCGGACCGTGGATCTCGTGGAGACCGTGCCTCGAGAATCAGGCTGGCAAAGTTGCGGAGCATCGGTCCGACCGGGGTGTGGCCCACACTCTTGACGCTCGGAAATCTGGTGGCTGGCTTTGCGGCCATTCACTATGCAGCCAAGCCACTCGATGGCGCTGTGGCATTTGGGCCGTGGGGGTGGAGCAGTTTGACCGTTGCCGCCTCACTTGTGTTGCTCGGCATTGTGCTCGATGCTTTTGATGGCGCTGTTGCTCGCTTGACAGACAGCGTGACGGAGATGGGTGGTCAGCTCGATTCACTTGCTGATGTCGTAACTTTCGGCGTCGCGCCAGCCTTCATCATGCTTAATCTGCTGAGTCAATATGCGGGATCCGATGTTCCGATCATGAGCCCGGACGCTGGGCATATGCTTGGGAAATTCTGTTGGGCCATCGCCGCTATCTATGTTTGCTGCGGGGCGCTTCGGTTGGCTCGATACAACGTTGAAACTGCGAGCGGACGAATTGGTGATCATATGAGCTTTCGTGGCTTGCCAAGCCCCGGGGCAGCGGGGGCAATCGTTGGACTTGTTCTGTTGCATGAGCATGTCACAGCAATTTCCGCGGGTCAAGGCGGAGTTCTGGCTGGACTCGCAGTGGCTATTGTGTTGCTTGTCCCAATCATTGTGTTGGTATCAGCCATCATGATGGTGTCGGCTGTTCCGTATCCACATATGGCAAACAAGTACTTGCGCGGGTCTCGCTCCTTCGCATACATCGTTCGGGTGGCGATTGTGTTGTCCTTCGCTATCTGGTGGCTGCAGGAGACGCTCGCGTTGGTCTTTGTGCTCTATGTCATGTCTGGCCCATGGCGGTTGATATTTCGAAAAAGAACGTTGGCCAGCGAGGATCCATCAGTCATATGAGTGAGGCACCACTTGTTCGAACCAGATTTGCGCCAAGCCCGAGTGGCCACTTGCACGTTGGCGGGGCACGTTCGGCGCTTTTCTGCTGGGCATTTGCTCGAAGAGCAGGAGGCCGCTTTCTGCTGCGCATTGAGGACACCGATCAAAAGCGTTCAAGCGAGACAGCAAGTGTGGGATTTTTGGAAGACTTGGCGTGGCTTGGAATCGACTGGGATGAAGGGCCTGAGTGGCATGATCACGGGGGCGGCGATACTGGTCCGTATTACCAATCGCAGCGACTGGATCTCTACGAAACCTATATGGATCAATTAGTAGAGTCTGGCCTGGCCTATCGAGCCTTCGAGACCCCCGAGGAATTGACCGCTGCCCGAGCAGCGGCTCGTGCCGAAAAACGGCCCTACCGATACGACCGGGGCGCACTTGACTTAGATGCCAGTACGGTGAAGAACTGGATGGCGGAGGGTCGGCCTCATGTCATCCGCTTTCGAGTGCCCGATGATGCGGCTACGACGATCCAAGATGCGGTGCTTGGAGAGGTTCGTGTCGAAGCGAGCGAACTTGAAGACTTTGTCATTCGCAAAGCCGATGGATTTCCCACCTATCACTTCGCGGTAGTTATTGATGATCACTTGATGGGCGTCACGCATGTCATTCGAGGTCAAGAGCATCTTGCCAACAGCCCCAAGCATGCACTATTGCAAGACGCTCTGGGCTTTGATCGGCCGGTGTGGGCCCATGTGTCGCTGATCTTCAATCCAGACGGATCAAAGATGTCCAAGAGAGACAAGGACAAAGCCTTGCGAACTGAAGTTCGTTCGCTTGGTCTTGAGACGCCACCAGAGGGAAGTGAAATTGACCCGCAAGCATGGGCTGAATGGCTAGGCGATAAGCGTGCGCAACTTGAAACAGGAAAGGCTGTAAAGCTTGCTGAGGTGCTTGGTGTTGAGTTGCCGGCCATCAATGTCGATGACTTTCGGCATGGAGGTTACTTGCCAGAAGTACTGCTCAACTATCTGGCGTTGCTCGGTTGGTCACCAGGTGGCGATCAAGAACAGTTTGATAGAGCCTTCATATGCGAACACTTTGGTCTTGACCGAATCGTCAAGAGTCCCGCGAAATTTGATCGGTCTAAGTTGTTGGCATTTAATCTAGACGCCATCCAGGCGATGGACGATGACCAGTTTGTGCTGCGGTTGGAGGCTTTTTGCCAAGACTTTGAGCCGCTCTTTCTCGAAGCCATGACGGCGCACCAATTCAAAGTGTTTGCGCTTGCAAATAAGGCTCGCAGCAAGACCTTCCGTGATCCCATCGACTCGGGTCGGTTCTTCATCGAGGCAGACGACATCATCGAGTGGCCTGCAACCAAGGCAGTGCGAAAGGCTCTTTGCAAGGGGGAAGTCTGCGGGTTTGATCGTCTTGCGGCCGTCCGCGACTTACTGGCCACCTGTGATCCATGGACGCCCTCGCAAATCGAATTGATATTGACAGCCTGGGCCGAAGAAAATTGCGATGGCAATCTCGGGCAGGTGGCGCAGCCCATTCGCGTTGCAGTGAGTGGGGGCCCAGTGAGCCCGCCGATCTTTGACACGCTTGAGATACTGGGGCAGGACGCAACACTGGCACGAATCGATCGCTGCCTTGCGAGCCGTGAACAACTACAGGGGACAGGGGCATGACCATGCCGGCGACATTGAGTGTGATGCTTGATGGACTGATCGATTTTGCGGGTCTTTTTCCGCCTGCCGAGTTAGGGATGGCAGACATGGTGAGCACCTATCGAGAGGCCATGCTCGATGAACGTGGGTGGATGGTCGGTCGGATCATTGTTCCTGTGTCACGACTAGATGAGTTCGAGCAAGCGGCCGGAGGTCTTCTTCCAGATGAAGAAGAGGCCGACCCTTGGTGCGTGAGTGCCCTGGCAAGACCATGCGGAGATGCCGGCTTTGGTACTGATCTGGACGCAATCGCAGCCTTCAACACTCGCCATGCCGAGGCGGCTTGCGGGCGTGCAGTGATCGATGTGATCGAATGTCGCGGTGATACCGCGGCATCGATTGATGCGGCAATGGACTTGATTCCAGATGACATCTTTCCGTTTATCGAGATTTCGCACCAGAGCGACCCACGTGGGTTGCTTGCTGTACTTGCTGGATCTGAGGCGGCGGCGAAGATTCGAACGGGCGGTGTGCGGCCTGAGTTGTATCCGTCAGTTGAAGAGCTCGCGGCATTCATTGCGGCGACTGCATCTGCGGGTGTGCCATTCAAGGCGACTGCTGGATTGCATCATCCACTTCCCAATACCAATGACGTGGTGCCTGCGAGGCAGCACGGATTTCTGAATGTATTCTTGGCCGCGATCATGGCTCGATCGCACGAACTGGATGCTGAGGCGGTCCGCCCGCTGCTTGAAGTGTGCGATCCAGACGCATTTGTATTCGGTGATGATATTGCTCGGCTTGGTGAGTATGAAATTGATCGCGATGAGATCGAGGAGGCAAGGCTGAGCTTTGCCATTTCCTTTGGCGCTTGCAGTGTGAGTGACCCATGGGATGATCTTGCTTCGCTTGGTTTGATGGAATCTGAATCGACGGAGACTGCAACATGAGCATCGACGCAACCCATGACCCAGGCCTCCGTAGCTGGGTTGATTCTGCCAATACGGGCGAGACTGACTTTCCAATTCAGAACCTGCCATTTGGCATCTTTGTAGATGCTTCAGGCCGCGGTCGTATTGGTGTGGCGATTGGTGAGTATGTACTTGATGTCGCAGCTGCCATCGAAACTGAGGCATTGCTGCTTCAGGGCGATCTTGCATGCGCCTTGTCAGCTGAATCACTGAATAGTTTTATGTCGCTCGGCGCAGCGTCTTGGCGAGACGCAAGAACAGCAATTTCGGACTTGCTTCGCGAGGAAGCGCCGCGGCAGGATCGCTTGCTTCGGCGGATGGCTGAAACGACAATGTTGCTGCCGGCGAGCATTGGTGACTACACAGACTTTTATGCATCGCGTCATCACGCTACCAATGTTGGCCGAATGTTCCGACCCGATGGTGATCCTCTGCTGCCGAACTGGTTGCACCTTCCGGTGGGATATCACGGCCGAGCAAGCAGCATTGTTGTGTCAGGCACAGACATCAAGCGACCGCACGGCCAATTGAAACCAGACGATGGACCACCGGTGTACGCTCCATGTCGTCTGCTTGACTATGAACTTGAGTTTGGCGCCTTTATTGGAAGTGCAAACGCCATGGGCTCGCCTGTTGGTATTGGCCAGGCCATGGACCACATCTTTGGGCTGGTCATTCTCAATGATTGGTCGGCCCGCGACATCCAGAAGTGGGAGTATCAGCCACTGGGCCCGTTCAATGCAAAGAACTTTGCGAGCACGATTTCTCCTTGGGTTGTGACAATGCAAGCACTTGCGCCTTATAGAAGCAATGGGCCTGCGAGACAGGCTGACGATCCAGCACTACTTGACTACTTGACTCCCGCAACTGGAAGCAGTGATGCCATTGATGTCATTGCCGAGGTGCATCTGTCGTCGGCAGTGATGCGAGAAGCTGGAACGGCCGCCATGCGACTCAGCCGCGGCACCCTTGCTGACCTTTCGTGGTCCTTCTCGCAAATGCTGGCGCATCACACCAGTACTGGCTGTCCGATGAATGCAGGTGACTTGATTGGCAGCGGCACCGTGAGTGGGCCTGAGAAGACTGCTCGTGGCTGCATGCTCGAATTGAGTTGGCGGGGGACCGAGCCGATTGATCTTCCAGATGGCACGCAGCGACGCTTCTTGCAAGATGGCGACGAACTGACAATTTCGGCATTCTGCGAACGTGACGGCGCCACTCGAATCGGATTCGGCGGATGCAGTGGTGTGATTCTGCCTGCGGGGTGAGTCAGGGCTACCAGGTGTTCTGCGTGGTGCCGTCGTTTGATGGCGGAGCAGTCGACTCCGCTTTCCAGTTCGCCCAAGATGCAGGGTACTCGGAGTCATCCATTTCAATCGCAGCCTTGGTTGGATGCAGTGGACGGAAGGTGTCACACATGACAGCGAGTTCATCGGTCCATGTAGCGCCAATGCTTTTCTCGACCGTCCCTGGGTGTGGCCCATGCGGAATACCTTGCGGATGTAGGCTGAAGGAGCCCTGCTCAATGCCGCGTCTGGCCTTGTAGTTGCCTTCAACGTAATACAGCACTTCGTCGCTGTCGAGATTGCTGTGGTTGTATGGCACGACGATCGCCTTGGGGTGAAAGTCCAGGACACGGGGGCAGAACGAGCAGATGACGAAGTTGTGCCCTTCGAATGTTTGATGCGTCGGGGGTGGCATGTGGTGCTTTCCGACGATCGGAGAGAAGTCATCGATATTGAAGCAGTACGGGTAGTAGCAGCCATCCCAGCCGACGACATCAAGCGGGTGATAATCGTAGATGTAGGCGTGGATTGAGTCGCGAGCCTTGATGCGAACCTCAAACTCGCCGGCCTCATCCCAGGTCAGCGGATCCGCAGGAAGGCGAAGGTCTCGCTCGCAATAGGGCGCGTGCTCAAGGAATTGGCTGGTCTTCTTTGAGATGTAGCGTGGGGGTGGCAGGATATGACTGGTATTCATCGTCTCGAAGCAGAGGAAGCGAGCTGGTGGTTCGCCTGACGGTTGCTCGTTGAAGATCATCTGGTAGGTGACGCCCTTGGGAATGACGATGTAGTCCTTCGGTCCGAACTCGAGCGTTCCCATTGAGGTGCGCAATGTGCCAGAGCCGAAGTGCACGAAGAGGCACTCATCGCCGCTGCCGTTCTTGTAGTGGTAGTTCATTGCTTCTGCAGGCACGCAGATGCTCATCTCGACATCGGCATTGCCGAGCAGTACGGTGCGGCCAGTGATGGGATCGCCCGCCGGGGGGCGGCCCCACGACTTGAGGTGGCGCATTCGCATGACGTCCGTCTCGATGAAGTCCACCTTGGTCCCGTAGAGCTTTTTCCAGCCAGCGACCTGTGTTGGCGGGTGGATGTGATAGAGCGTCGAGGTTGGCCCGACAAAGCCCTCAGTGCCAAACACTTCTTCGGAATACAGGCCGCCATCAGGTCGGCGAAACTGAATGTGTCGCTTCGATGGGATTTGGCCAAGGGTGGTGTAGTAGGGCATGGGGTACCTCCAAGGTTGAATTGTATTGTGCCCGCTTTCATCGCGTAGATGTGGCGATCGTTTAGCCATACATATTGCTGTTGTGACGATATCTCGAGCTGATTGGTGGCATTTTGAGCTGTCTTCGTGTTCTCTGGGCACGATTGATGGCATCGCTCTTTCTTTGTTTGGTGGGGTACGTCTTGCCCCTCGGTTTGGCCAGGTGATCCACGCGGTTACCAAGATGAAATGCTCGTGGATCAACAACGCGTTGATGGCATATTGGCCCAAGTGTGCTCTCATGGCCGCCAAATCCAAGGTGAGTAGGCCTGCAGGAAAGTGAAGCAGAGAGCAACTTCCGATTCGATGCTGGACTATCAAATAGTCGGGAGATTGTCGTCAGCAAAGTAGATTTTTTGTCACACAGCAGCGTTGTCTGAATATAGATGGTTCGTTCGCTCTTGTGGTCTGCCAACGTGAGTCATGTGAAACACCTCTTGTGCATGATTGAGCGTACGCTGTGCAGGATGTCTTTTGCGGTTATGAATTCTTGGGAGACTCATGCATGAACGCAAACCGAATGCTTATTGGGATGTTCATTTTGTCAACAGGCACACTTCCTGCAATTGCAGGATCCATTTGCCAAGAGGAGTCAACAATAGAGACGATCGCCGATGGAGGCATTCGTCACGGTCGGTCCGTCGCGACTGATGGCAGCATCTTGGTCGTCGGCGACTACAGCGCTGATAACTATCGTGGTGCAATTGTCATTCGCCAATGGAGTGGTGGTGCCTGGGCTGAAGAGCAGGTTGTGTACGGAGTTGATTCTGATGATGAATTCGGCGCATCCGTTGCGGTTGCCAACAATGTCGTGCTGGCAACTGCTTCGGAATCAGTGGACGGGGATGTAGACATCATTGAGTTGGTCTTAGGTGATTGGACTCGGACCGGAAGTATTGTTATGCCTGAAGGGTGGCAGTGCGTTCAGCGGGGTCTTGCCATGACGGATACATGGGCTGCGATTCCATTGGTACATTCCGACTCTGGTTTTGCTGCTGTCGGGATGTGGCGTCAGTCTGGCGGCATCTGGACTATTGAACAGACGATCGAGCTTGGCCAAGCGTCTGGCATCCATATTGACATGCACGAGGATCAGATGGTCATAGGTTGGTATGAGGCCGATGGCGTCACTGTCTACGAGGGCCTGGTTGAGGTGTATGAAGTCGACGAATTCGATACATGGAATTCCACCGCAGCCATTCCTGGAGGGTCGGCATATCTTTTATCCGGTCAGATTGTCTCTATTTTTGACGATCAGATCGCCTTTGCCAGCGGCGGCTGGTATGTGACGAGTAACGAATGGCCTGCAAGGGTTGATGTGTTGAATCATAGCCCTGGTGATGGCTGGGTCGAAACGTGGTCAAACGTAGTTGGTGATTCCTACCAATTCAATGATCTTGATTTGGGAGATGGCATCATTGCTGCGGTTATCTGGGACAGCGATGAGCATGATGGATGGCAAACGGTGATTGCCGATCCAGCCACGGGTATGGAGTTATCGTTTCATGATCCGGGTGGCGAAGGCCATGGGCCACGCTATGTGGCAAGCGTCGGGGAAGGCATGGTCCTCTACGACGTCACGCTCGAAGATGGATCTCGGGAAGTGCGCATGCGTCCAGCAGCCGACTGTGATCAGAACGGCGTCAAGGATGCGTGTGATGACTTGCTTGGTGCCGCTGACCTTGATGCCAATGGTGAACTTGACCGCTGCGAGTGCGCCGGGAACCTCAACCCTCACATCGATGTCAATGTCGATGCTGATGACATCCTTGATGTGCTGTTCTACTGGGGTACTGAAACAGGACACGGAGACTGCGATGGCGACGGGGTGTGCGGTGTGCTCGACCTGCTGATCATTCTGGAGAACTGGGGCGAGTGCGAGGGGTAGTTAAAATGCGGTCGATCAGGCGTTCCGCTCATCACTCGCCGAGCTACGCAATCTATACGGTGACGGCCACGCCACCGAGGCGATCGTAAACGCGATTGAGTCGGTTGATCTCGTGGATCGGTTCTTGATCAAGCAGATGGTTGCGTTCAACGCTGAATGGTCGCCGTGTCATTGAATCAGAAGATTCGCTTGGGGCTCAGCCGCATCCACCGAAGGCAGCTAGAAGAATAAGTAAGTCATTGATATCGCCGAAGCCGTCGCCGTTGATATCGGCCTCCGCCGTTCCATAGTCGCTCAGGAATGCGAGTAGATCTGTAATGTCGATGGTGCCGGAGCCATCCAGGTCACCGAGGCAGATATCTTCTGGCGCATGGACACCACCGCTCATGAGCGTCCAGTCACCATTGCTGGCGGTGCCGACCATTGGCTGTCCGGCACGGGCGACCATGGTGTATTGCCCCCCGGTCATTTCTGTACTTGCGTACTGCGTGCCATGTTCTAGCCAGCCGCCAAGCCCAAGGGCCCATGCGGTTCCCGCGATCAACGCAATCAAAGCGAGTGCCAAGATGTGTCGTGGTGGAGTCATTGTGGGTCTCCGTCAATCACTGTGGCTGAATAAGCATTAAAACGAGGCCTGTGCCATGCTCTAAGCTCGACATGGCTTTGCCGAGAACGGCGCCGCGTGTGTCAGCTAGACCACTTGCTGACATGGCATGGCCCGGCAAGAAGGAAGTCGTGAGCATGTCACCGGGGCGAATTGGCTTGTCGGTGGCATCGGATCGAACCCAGACGCGTCCGGTCAACGCCACTGGGTACTGGCCATCAGCCTCAGTCCCCGTTTGTCCGAGAGACAAGCCAGGGCGAATGCCACCAGCGCCACTGATGACACCTACGACGGTCGGATCCACTGGTTTTGTGCTGACGATGAGTCCACCAATGACTTCTGGATCAATGCACAAGACGGTTCCTGATTGCGGTTTCGCGCCACGTACATCAAAGCGTTCGCAGAGATCTGCCCCGCCTCTGACCTGTACTTCATCGCATATGACACGTCCCATGCCGTTGTATGAGGTGTCGAGTTCGATCATCACATCGCCGCCAGCGTTCATCAACTTGAGTGACCCATGCCGATTACCGTCGTTCGTTTCAGTGCCGAGATCAACTAGATTGACTCCAGCGTCGTCTTTAATACGAAGCCCCCATCCATCGCTTCCGCTGGACCACTGGCCTAAGAGCACCTGGTCAGTATGAGTGGTATCTCGGAAGGTCAAGCTTGGAAAATCGACATCGATTTTGAGATCAATCTGCTCTGCGCCTCCTTGGCCGAAGGTCAACTGTTGAAGGGCGTCTTGGGCAGTGAGGTAGATTTGCCTCTCCGCAGTTGGCGAACTCCAACTTGAGATCGGGCCGCCATCATATCCCCAGTGCAGAATGGAAGCGTTTGTTGCATTGCCTTGGAGGTTGAGATAACCACCAGCGAAGGGACGAAGAAGGACTTCTTCTATTCCAGCTACGCCATCCATCGTGAGCATAGCGTCACCGAAGAGTGCGTCGGAGATGGACATTTCGATCATCGAGTCGCCATCCTCGCCTATTCGGAAGATGTTATTTGTGCCACCGATATGAAGTGCTGTTTGTGGATCGTCCGTCAGAATGCCAACATTGCCAGCTGAGTAGCTGATTGAGCTTCCAGTAATGGTCCAAGATGAGTCACCTGCAGGGCCTTGATCGCCTTGAGGGCCAGCATCACCTTGTGGGCCGATACCACCTTGGGGACCTGCATCGCCCTGGACGCCCTGGTCGCCTTGCGTCCCCGGATTGCCTTGCTGGCCTTCAGGGCCTTCTGGGCCTTGGTCTCCCTGTGCGCCTTGGTCACCCTGTGCCCCCTGATCACCTTGTGGACCAGCCTCGCCTTGTTCACCGGTTTCGCCCTGTGGTCCCTCGTTGCCGGAGAGCGCATAGAGGGCGAAGGGTACAGGTGTCAGTCGATGACGTGGTGTGAGTGTCGTGCCATCTACAGTTACTTGGATATACCGCTCTTCGCCTGAACTGAAATATGAGAGATCGAAGGGGAGTTCCACGGCGAATCGCCCATCTGTGACCGCCGTGCTGCCCATCGGGATCTCCGCGAGGAACGTTCCGTCGGTTTCAGCACTCCAGAGTTCGAAGTTCATATCGGCATTTCCCGAGTAGGCGCCATCTTCATACATCAAGACGCCTTCGTAGGTAATGCCTGGTGCCACTGGGGCAGCTTGTACCCAAGTGGCTAGGCATGCCAGTGAAGCAATAGTAATGGTTGTGTTGAAACGCATGTTGGGATCTCCTCCCTTGTTTGAATCATCTGAATACAGATGACCCGCCTGTACTCTTAATTAGCATTGCGCGAATTGGCCCAGACATATTGTCGTCTTCGCAGTTTTTCATGATGAGCGTGCCGCCCCATCGCACATTGATGTACCCCTCATAGAAGGAGTCCCATGGATTAGCCGATGAGCCGTTCTCACTGCCGCTCCAGTTTGTGTCGACATATTGCGTTGTAGAAGAGGCGGTGACGTAGTCTGAAATCGTGTCAGATACTTCGTCGTACATCCGACTGCAGTCGTGTGTGGCGTCTCCCGTGTCATTGCCGTTGAATTCAATTGCTGGATTGCTGAAGTATGGGACTCGAGTTCCGCCTAGGGCGTTGCGACCCATAATGGACCGTTCTCGATTGCCTGCGGCATTGTTCCAGTAGTGGCCGCGCCCGTATTGGGCGACCCAATCTGGAGTGCCGTCGCCGTCGTTGTCTGCAGGAATTTGCAGGTCATCGTGGTAGGCCCCCAAGTTATGCCCAGCCTCATGCGGCATGGACCATGATGGCAACGCCATGTTTTCCCAGTGGCAGGTGTGGAAGCCGAGGTCGCGGTTTGAAGTGGACTCGCTGATCGGTCGATACCCAAGACCAAAAGTCATACAAGTTGTACAATTAACGCCTGAATCAAGGTCATTGATGAGGAATGTCACGAGGTCGGCACCAACCTGATCTCGAACAGTGTGGATATCGTCGATGACGTCGTCGGAGTCATCCCGTAGGGTTGCCAGATGATCGTTGTGTGTTCCAAACACGCCGTCACTGTCATAGTCGAACGCTGTTTCGTCGTAGTCGACCTCATACATTCGAGCCATGCGAAGTCGGTGATCAACGTCACTGTCGGCATAGATCTCATTGGCTGTGTCGATGGTGAGGTGCCCGAGGAGCCGTGTGGCGCCTTGATTTCCAATCGCTGCTCGTGCCCCATCTGTGTAGACAATCATCAAATCAATGAATGGGTTGCCTCTATCGCGATCCTCATCGTCATGGCGATTGTCGTTGTGTCCGCCCCAGGTCGAAGGCGGCTCGGGGTGTTGCTGCGGCGGCATCACGACGTCGTAGTAGTCGTTTCCGCAGGAGATGCCAGATTGTTCCTTCGCCGATTGTACGAGATGGATGCCATTTGCTTGTGCTCCAAGCGCAGCGAACGCGCCTTCGGGTGCGTGTCGAATTTGCACCATGTCGTGCCCACGAACAATGTCTCCAAGGAGCAGTCCGCCGCCTAGTTCTAGCACGACGCGAGATGGGGCATCGCCTCGTACGGTACCAATCGCACCAATTGATCCATCACGATGGTGGATGTGACGGTGGATGTCGATGATCACAGGTCCCATGTCAGGCAGATCAAGTGAGAGTTCGCATGCGCGGTGCATTGCCATCTCTTCGAGTACCTGAGGATCGAGCCGTACCGCCTTGCGGGTGACTGCAACAGTGCTCGGCGCCTCGCCGAGGATGAGCATCGCAGTTGCGACAGGATCAGCAATGAAGGGTGAGCCTTGAATACGGTGAGGTGCTGGGTCCGGGTTGGCAAGAGCGGAGGGGAGTGCCCATGCTCCTACTACGGCAATTACTAGCATCCACTGCAGTTGGTTTCTGCCCATTGCTCAACTCCTTTCGTGCATCATTGTTAAGGCTAGTTTGAAGCCGAAGTTTGTCAATAGGCAAAATATCTGTGTGCTCACAGCAGCCTACAACGGGGCATGCTGAGCATATCCCTGCGTTGGCGGGTGGATGTGATAGAGCGTTGAGGTTGGTCTAACAAAGCCCTCTGTGCCGAAAGCCTTTTCGGAATACAGACCGCCATCAGGCTGGCGAAACTGGATGTGTCGATTCAATGAGATGTGGCCAAGGCGGTCGATCCGGCGTTCCGCTCATCACTCGCCGAGCTACGCAATCTATACGGTGGCGGTCACACTGCCGAGGCGATCGTGAACGCGGTCGAGTCGGTTGAACTCGTGGATCGGTTCTTGATCAAGCAATTGGTGGCGGCTTGTGCTGCTACAGATTCCCGCGCCGATCTTGTTCGAGCTCCAGGGCCTGAAACAACGCTTTAAAGTTGCCCTTGCCGAATGACTGGCTCCCGCGTCGGCCGATGATTTCAAAGAAGAGCGTGGGGCGATCCTGCAGGGGCTTGGTGAAGAGTTGTAGGAGATATCCCTGATCGTCCGCGTCTATCAAGATGCCAAGATCTCTGATTCGCTCGTGATCCTCACGGACTGCCTTATGCCCATGCTCGGTGAGCGTCTTGTCAACCCGTTCCCATACTTCCTCGTAGTACTCATCGGGAATGCGAAGGAAGTCCACGCCTCGGCGGCGAAGTTCGGCTACTGATTCGATGCAGTCATTGGTTCGGAAGGCCAGATGTTGGACACCACCGGTGTTGTCATGCCACTCGAGGTATTCCTGAATCTGGCTCTTTCGCTTGCCTGCGGCTGGCTCATTGATCGGAAACTTGATGAGGTTGTTGCCAGATGCCATGACTTTTGACATGAGGGCCGAGTGTTCGGTTGAAATGTCTGCATCATCAAAGTGCTTGAACATCGCAAAGCCGAGCACGTTTTGATACCAATCAACCCAGTAGTCCATCTTGCCTTCGTCAACATTGCCGACACAGTGATCGAGGAAGAGTAGCCCGCACGGGTTGTTCCGATTGAATTCATTGATCGATAGATCATCGGTATGACGGAAATTCGGTTCAAAGATGCCGCCATTCTTGATGTGGTCGAGGTCGTACTGGCCTGTTCGGCTCACGAAGGAATGCACTGCCCGGCCATATGTCTTGATTCCAGCTGTGGTGACACTGCCTTTGTCATCAGAAATCGTGATTGGTTCGTAGGCTACTTCGCCACCATTAGCGACTGCTTGCTTCCATGCAGTTTCTGCATCTGCAACTGCAAAGGCAATGTCCTTCACGCCGTCGCCATAGCAACGTAGTTCATCGGCGGCAGGATCGTCCTTGCAGAGGGGTGTCTCAAAGACAATGCGGATATTGCCTTGTGTCAACAGGTAGCGAGCGCGATCGCGGCATCCTGTGGTGAGGTCCGCCATCTGCTCGATAGAGAAGCCAAAGGTGTAGGCGTAGAAGAACGCTGCTTGCTTGGCATTGCCAACAAAGAACCGGACATGGTCAACATCGATCAGCGTCAATGGATCGGCGGCCGTCTGCGTGCTGGACAGGTTTGCGGTGGTCATGATGTGCTCCAAATGGGCTGCGAATACTTGCAGCCGCAAGGCGGCTAATTGTACAAGATGTCGGTGGTTGCCGACTCTGGAATTCAATTCAGATTTAGCGAGGCAATTGGGCCTAGTACGTCAACACGCTGTGCACATGCCTAGGCGCAATCTTCGCCGCACCGCCAAGCATGGCAAGTTCAATCAGCACGGTAATGCCAACTAATTCTCCGCCAAGCGTGTCTACGAGCTGGCAACTCGCGTCCATCGTGCCGCCGGTGGCGATGAGGTCATCAACGAGCAGCACTCGTTGGCCAGGAGTGATGGCATCAGCATGTATCTCGAGCGTGTCTTGTCCATACTCAAGTTCGTAGTCTCGGGCATGTGTCTTAAAAGGGAGCTTCCCCGACTTCCGAATCGGCACGAAGCCGGCATTCAATGCTCGGGCGAGCAGGGTGCCAAAGATAAAACCTCGCGATTCTGCACCAACCACAATGTCAATTCTGTCGTGGCGGAATGGATTGACCATCAGCTCAGCCGCAAGTGCTAGGCCCGCACGGTCCTGTAGGAGGGGGGTGATGTCTCGAAAGATGATGCCGGGCTTCGGGTAGTCCGGGATGTCTCGAATCAGGGCACGGAGTCTTTCGGGCATGGGGGCCTCCTGAGTTGGCGTATGGATCGTAGAATGTAAGCCTCATGCCTGCAAAGAACGTCAGTACAAAACTAGAAATCGTCGAGCCACTCGGTTTACGGGTCCTGCTGAGAAAGGACGAGTCGCGGAAGCAGACCAAGTCTGGCATCCATTTGCCAGACAAGATTGAGATTCCAACGCTGACTGGACGAATCGTGGCTGTGAGCTTGCAAATTGCTGCAGACGATGATTGGCCAATCGAGCAATACGATCGCGTGCTCTTCAATCCGACAGGGGCCGTTCCGGTCGACTTCGAGGGCGACAATCGCCTCTTTGTTGTTCCGGTAGAGGACATTGTTGCTGTATTCAGGCGTGAAGGCTGAGCCCGATGCCATTGCCGGATCCATGGCCGGTTTGCATCAGCGATGCCCGTCCGACTGTTCGTGTCAGTGTTCCTGGCTCGAAGAGCGTGTCATGCCGTGCGTTGGTTTTGGCCGCGTTTGCGAAGGGGACATCGCACCTGCATGGATTGCTCCGAGGAGATGACACCGACGCGCTTGCAGCAGCGCTGGCAGTCCTTGGAAAACCTATTCAACTAGGCGGCGCTGAGGCGATTGTAGAAGGTGGGGGGCGCTTGCAAGGAGGCGGGGCAACGCTTGATCTTGGACATGGAGGCACGCCCGCGAGATTCATGTTGGCAGTTGCGAGCGTTGCTGTTGGCGACACAATCATCGATGGAAGTAAGCGACTCAGGGAACGGCCCATGGGAGATATGGTCGACTTGCTTCGCATGCTTGGCATCACGGTTGAGGAGCTTGGGCAAAGTGGTCGCTTGCCACTGCGTGTGCGTGGTGGTGAGTGGACTTCCCACGTACTGGAAGTTGGTGAGACAGCGTCCAGTCAATTTCTTTCGGCCTTGCTTCTTGTGGCTGCAAGCACGCCAACTGGTTTGGAGTTGCGTTTGCGTTGCCCGCCAACGAGTGCGGCATACCTAGCGCTGACCATCGCCGAATTGAGACGATGGGGCGTTGAAGTACGGACGGGCTATGGCGACGGTTGGGCGGCAACGATTGAGGTTGTTCCAGGGGCCTTGGTCGCTCAGCGACGAGCGATCCCAGCCGACGCAAGTTCCGCGCTCTTCTGGGCCAGTGCCGCTGCCATTCTGCCGGGTTCTACTGTTGACCTTCCAGATTGCTCACTTGATGACGGGCAGCCCGATGCTGCAGCGATTCCGGTGCTTGCTCAGATGGGACTTCAAGTCGAAACGAACAGTGGAGGGTTAGTCCTTCTTGGGCCAGAGGTCCTTCGAGGAGTCGGGCAGATTGACTGCCACGCCATGCCGGATGCCGCGCCAGCGATTGCAGTTGCGTGTTGCTATGCAGACGATACGACTCGGATCACAGGGCTGCACACGCTGCGGGTCAAAGAGTCAGATCGTATTTCAACTATCGCGAGCGAATTAGCGGCGGCTGGAGCAGATATCAAGGTGGTAGGCGATGATCTCATTATCCATCCAGCTTCCTTGCCTCACACCGCCGTGACCATCAAGACCTGGGAGGACCATCGGATTGCAATGGCGGGGGCTATCCTTGGCCTTCGGCGTGGCGGGCTGAGCATCGCTGAGCCGGGCTGCACGGCCAAAAGTTATCCCGCTTTCTGGACTGATCTGCAGCGCTTTGCCGCTGAGAGCGGTAGCGGGGATACTGCGTAGCAATGGGACCCTTCTGGCAACTCGCAAAGCGTTTGCTCCAACGCCGATGGATGCTTGTGGCGGCGATTGCGTTGGCATTTATCTCGGCTGCAGGACTTGGTATCGGTCTGTTGAGTCTTGGCCCCGTACTTGAGCAGATCCTTCATCCTGAAAGTGGCATGGGATTGCGGTCGATGGCAGAACAGGCCAATAGCGATGGCGGTTGGATTTATATCCCAGAGTCAATTGTCAGCGTGTTGCCTGAAGGACAATTTAACGGGATTCTGCTGTTAATCATTTTGATTTGGTGTCTCACCATCTTTGGGGCAACCGCAAACTTTCTACATCAATACATTAGCCAGACGCTCGCAACGATCACGATTGCGGGTATCCGCCGTGAACTCTTTCTGCATGTGTTGTATCTGCCCCTTCCTCGGGTTGTACGGCAGGGAAGTAGCGAGTACTTGTCTCGCATCATTCGAGACTCGGCTGCACTCGAGTCCGGATTTGTGGGATTGCTCGGCAAGTCAATAGCGCAACTCTCTAAAGGCATCGTGGCGCTTCTGGTCGCCATCGTGTTTGACTGGAAGATTGTCGTCGTGGCCATCGTGGTTGCCCCCATACTTGGCGTGGTGCTTCGAAAGATTTCCAAGAAGATTCGTCGTGGCGCCTACGGTTCATTGGAAGCTCAACAAGATCTGCTTCGACTCTCGACTGAGCGAGTACAAGGGTTGCGTGCAGTCAAGACCAGCACTGCGGAAGACTTGGCGGTAGCCCAATTCGACGAAGCAAATGCTAGAGTCATAAAGCATGAGTTACGCATGCGAACGGCTAAAGCGATGAGTAGCCCAATCATGGAGACTTTGGCGATCTTCGTCCTCGGGTCGCTTGCTTTACTTGCCGCGAATAGCATTCTGAAAGGGTCGCTCCCCTTCGAGCGTTTCTTGCTCTCGATTGGTTCTTTGGCTGTCGCAGGTGCTTCATTCCGGCCACTTGCTGCGATCATCAATGACATCAGCGCAGCCTCTGCGCCAGCACGCCGCATTCTCGATGTGCTTTCAGAGACCACCGAGCCTAGTGGCGGCAAAGAGTTGCTCCGGCATGCCCATTCACTTGAATTCCGCAGAGCGAACTATGTCTACCCAGGTGGAGATTTGCCGGCAGTAAACGCGGTTGATTTGACGGTTCAATTTGCCGAACATGTCGCTGTGGTCGGGCCAAATGGTTCTGGCAAGACAACTCTCTTAAGTATGGTGCCGAGGTTGCTCGAACTCGACAGTGGAGTGATTTTGCTTGACGGAGCCAACATTGCCGAGTCGCAACTCGCTGATCTTCGCGAGCAGATTGGTGTCGTGACACAAGAGCCCTATATTGTCTCTGGGACGATTGGTGAGAATATCTCGCTGGGTCGTCCAGAGTCATCGCAGGCAGAGATTGAAGCAGCCGCTGCTGCGAGTCATGTTGCTGAGTTTATTGAGTCGCTCCCTGATCAATATCAAACCATGGTCGCCGAACAGGGCGCTTCGCTCTCTGGTGGCCAACGTCAGCGCATTTCGATTGCGCGGGCGTTGTTGCGAAAGCCATCCATCTTGATCCTTGATGAGGCCACGAGCCAAGTTGATAGTGAGTCAGAGGCAGCTATAGCAGAGGCCATTCGCGGCATCCGTGACTGCACAGTCCTGGTGATCGCTCACCGCCTGGCTACAGTGCTTGATTGCAACCGCATCGTTGTGATGGATGGTGGGCGAATTGTCGATGTTGGTCCTCATGCGGAGTTGCTTGAGCGTTGTGACCTCTATGCGCGTCTCATTCGCACGCAATTGGTCGCGGTCGAGTCGTGAGGCATCAACGAAGCAGAGCATGGCCAATCATGCTATTGCTTGTGGCCGCAGCGATTGTGGCGATCCTTCGCATGACAATTGACCGGAATCCGAGTAGCGGATCAATATCGCTCGCATGGCCCCAAGCAGAATGGCGAAGTTTCCGTGTGACCGCCACGGTGGTTGGGTTGCTTGTTGGCGGTGGGTTGGCATTGGCTGGGACGCTGCTGCAGGCATCGTTGCGAAACCCATTGGCCTCTCCGTCGGTACTCGGAGTGAGTAGCGGCGCGGGGTTCGGTGTCATGTTAGCGCTCTTTCTTGCATATCAAACTGGTGTAACTGAGGTCGCTTGGGGACTGCCTGCGATGCTTGGTGCTGCAGTGGCGGTGGGGTTGGTCTTGGTACTCGGTCGCAAAGACGGCTGGCCTGACCCAGTTTCGACCATTCTGGCTGGCGTGATCATTGCCACGATGTTTGGTGCAGGCATGGTGTTGCTGCAAGGGCTCGTGCCTGATGGGTTGCGAGGGCGATTTCTTGCTTGGGCCTTGGGGACCGTGCCAGAAGTTACATCGACTGGCGCGATACCAGTACTCGCTGGTGTGCTTGGTGTGGTGTGCCTCGCGGGCATACTGGGGCATGGCCGACTCGATGCCTTGCTGCTCGATCATGCAAGTGCGGTCTCAATCGGAGCCTCGCCAGGGGGAACGCGACTGGCCTGTTTGGTTGCAGCAGGAACCTTGACCGCAATGACGGTTGCGGTGTGCGGTCCACTGGGCTTTGTTGGTTTGGTGGCGCCTCATTGCGCGAGACTTCTTGTTGGCCCAGAGCATCGGTTTCTTGTGCCGGCAGCAGTGCTCGCCGGAGCTGCTCTGGTGACCGGAGCCGATACGCTTCGTCAAGTGATAGATCTCGGCACGGGTCGCTTGCCTGTTGGCGTACTGACCACTCTTGCTGGTGGTCCTTTCTTCTTGTGGATGTTGCGCCGCGGATCTGCTTCGGCTTGGCGGGGAGGCATGCATGCTTCGGTGTAGTGGTGTCCAATTTGTACGGGACGGCTTTGTGCTTGGTCCAATCGATGCAGTTGCCAAGGCTGGAACCATCACCGCTGTTGTTGGCCCCAATGCGAGCGGCAAGACGACGCTTCTCGAAGTCGTCGCTGGCGTTCGCAAGCCACAGCAAGGAACTGTGCAGGTCGATCAGTTGAACATGCACACCTGTAGTTCTGATCGTCGAGCTGCCGTCATGGCAATGATGCCGCAGCGGCCGCCTGTTGAGTGTCCGCTTACGGTCGAGCGATTAGTGTCACTTGGGCGATTGCGACTTGGCCGTGAGTCTGTCGCAAGTGAGCAGGCCATGGGGGCACTTGGTTTGGAGTCCTTGCGTACCCGCGCGGTTTGTTCGCTCTCGGTTGGACAGGCTCAACGGGCGCACCTGGCGCGGGCAGTTTCGCAATCTGGGCCCAGAACGGTTCTGGTTCTTGATGAACCGACGGCTCCGCTCGACCATCGGTGGGCTGAGCAGACGTGGGACTTGCTTCGCGGCCATGCTCAAGCCGGCGGGGCCGTTTTGGTTGCTATCCACGACCTCGCTGTCGCTGCAGATCGTGCCGATGATGTGTGGCTGCTGCAAGGAGGGAAACTGCTCGCGGCTGGATCAGCATCCACTGTCTGTGAGCCAGGCCTCTTGCAGCGGGCATTTGGTGCCGCATTCGAGTGGGCCGATCGAAAAGATGGCAGTAGGTGGCTTGTGCCTGCAGGAGCCGACCAATGACGTACACTCTGGGCATGGATTTTGGCGAACTCATTGTCATGGGGGGCGTGCTGCTGTCGATCATCGGCAGCGCTGTCTCCAACAAACTGAAGAAGGCAGCCCTTGCCAAGAAGGCAGGCGGCTCTCCTGGTGTGACGGGATCTACAGTTCCTCAGCAACCGACGCTCCGTACCACAGGGCCACGCTCGAAAGTCTTGCCGCCGAAGCCTGTCAAGTTCCCGCGAGTAGATCGACCACCCGCTCAGGCTCCATTAGAAGCTCCTCCATCGGACTTCCCTGCCACACCAGAGAAGCGTCCTGTGGTGTCCAAGTGGAGTTGGCGGCGAGCGATCATTGCCCAGACTGTGCTTGGTCCTCCGCGGGGCTTGAAGGACTGGGGCCAAGAATAAAATCGATTCAAACTGTGAAGATCTCGCGTGATCGTGGCACGATGACGGAGGTTGGGGGCTAGATCGCTATACTCCCGCACCATATGACCCTGATTGCAGACATGGAGCTCTCGGCTACCGACATCGAACGCATGCGTTCGCGGCTCGGAGCCGTGCGGGCCGGTCTTGTGGAGCGGGGTGTTGAAATGCTCCTCATCAGTGGCGAGCAGGATGTGAGATTTCTTGCGGGTTGCTTTGGTCATGACACGCGTGTGCTCGTCAGCGGTGATCAGGCCATTCTCATCTCCGATAGAAGGTATGAAGAGTCGCTTGCTCCATGGCAGGCTGCGGGTGTCTTTGACGTCAGCATTGCCAATCGCCCAGGACAGATTGAGTTCATTCGCTCGACGCTTGCTGCCGCAAATTGCAAAGCCTTGGGCATTCAGGCTGCCCATACCACACTTGCAGTACGTGACAGTCTTGCCTCAGCATTCAAGGGCACTGAACT
>JAQWLT010000041.1 GCA_029247205.1 Phycisphaerales bacterium
TGATGAACCATATTGAGTACCCGGTCATGCGCTTCAGGCTCGCCCTGTGGAAGCAGCCCAAGGTGGGCGATCTTGGCAGACGTAAAGAGCATGCCCGCGCCATTGGGGCAGGCCGCAACACAGGCTCCGCAGCCGATGCACTCCGCCGCATCCATGGCCTGTTCGGATACACGGTGTGGAATCGGCGTGCTATTGGGCTCAGGCTTTGGTCCAGAGTGCACTGTGACGTAACCACCAGCCTGAATAATTCGATCTAAAGCAGACCGGTCAACCATTAAGTCTTTAATGAGCGGGAACGCCCCTGAGCGAAATGGTTCAATCCAGATATGGTCCCCATCTGAGTAAGACCGCATACGGATCTGGCAAGCGGTGCAGGAATGCCCCGGCCCGTGAGCACGACCATCGATGACCATCGAACACGAGCCACAGATACCTTCGCGACAGTCGCTGTCAAACGTGATCGGGTCTTCCCCCCTGCCGATGAGTTGCTCGTTGAGCAGGTCCATCATTTCGAGGAAGGACATGTCGCCAGGAATGTCCTCGAGCTGATACTCGACCATCTTTCCTGCAGATGTCGCGTCCTGTTGCCGCCAAATATGAAGCGTGAATTTCACTATTTGTAACTCCGCGTCGTGGGTTGCAATTCCTCAAAGTCCAGCTTTTCCTCGTGCAAGACGTGCGGCTGGTCTTCGCCCTTCCACTCCCAAACTGAGACATTGCCATACTTCTCGTCATTGCGAATGACTTCACCATCGTCGGTTTGATGCTCTTCGCGAAGGTGGCAACCACACGACTCATCGCGGTGCAAAGCATCCTTACACATAAGATCGCCCAACTCAAGGAAGTCAGCCAATCGACCAGCCCGTTCGAGAGCCTGGTTAGGGCCCTTGTCTGTGCCCGGAATACGTAGATCCGACCAGAAGGTCTGCTTCAACTCCTTGATGTGATCGATCGCAGATTGCAATCCCTTGGCATTGCGAGCCATTCCGCAATTGTCCCACATCGTTCGGCCGAGTTCTTCGTGCAGAGACATGGGCGAGCGGGTGCCCTGGATCGACATCAACCGCTTGATGCGATCTGCCACCGTGTCTTGTGTTGCTGCAAACTCAGGGTGCTCAACCGGGACCTTGTCGAGGTAGATGTCATGCAGATAGTCGCCGATCGTCTGCGGGAGAATGAAGTACCCATCTGCAAGGCACTGCATCATCGAACTGGCACCGAGCCGATTGGCGCCGTGGTCAGAGAAGTTCGCTTCGCCGATGGCATATAACCCAGGCACACTGGTCATCAAGTTGTAATCGACCCACAGACCGCCCATGGCATAGTGCGGCGCTGGATAAATCTTGAATGGCGTGTCGTAGGGGCTCTCATTCGTGATGTCCTTGTACATCTCAAAGAGATTGCCGTACCGCTCGGCGATGACCTGATGCCCTTCTTTCTTGAGGGCGTCACGGAAGTCCAGATATACCGCCCGACCATTGTCGCCGAGCACGCTGTAGCCTTCATCGCACACAGTCTTGGCATTACGCGATGCGACATCACGCGGAACAAGGTTGCCAAATGACGGATAGCGTTCTTCAAGAAAGTAATTGCGATCTTCGTCTGGAATATCAATTGGCTTTCGGTCATCCCCCTTCTTCCTCGGCACCCAGACACGCCCGTCATTGCGCAGCGATTCGCTCATCAACGTTAACTTGCACTGAAAGTTGCCAGAGTTTGGAATGCACGTAGGATGAATCTGAATCATGCACGGGTTGCCAAATCCAGCACCCTTCTTATGTGCTCGCCATGCAGCCGTCGCGTTACAATTAACAGCATTGGTTGACTGGAAGAAGACGTTTACATACCCACCGGAAGCAAGTACTACCGCGTCAGCAGCATGCGACTGTAATTCGCCGGTTGTCAAGTCACGCACGACGATTCCTCGTGCACGCCCATCGACGACGACTACTTCCTGCATTTCAGTTCGAGGGAACATCGTCAGCGTTCCATCTTTGATGGTCCGCTGCATGCTCTGGTACGCGCCGAGCAGCAACTGCTGCCCCGTTTGACCACGGCAATAGAAGGTTCGCGACACCAGCACCCCGCCGAATGAACGATTCGCAAGCATGCCACCGTACTCACGGGCGAATGGAACGCCTTGAGCAACGGCCTGATCAATAATATTTCGGCTTAGTTGCGATAAGCGATAGACATTGGCCTCGCGAGACCGGAAGTCGCCACCCTTCTGGGTGTCATAGAACAGACGATAGACAGTGTCGCCGTCATCACGATAGTTCTTAGCTGCATTGATGCCGCCCTGTGCAGCAATGCTATGCGCCCGTCGAGGTGAATCCTGAAAACAAAAGCACTTGACGTTGTATCCAAGCGATGCCATTGATGAGGCCGCAGCAGCGCCAGCAAGACCCGTTCCAACAACGATGATGTCATACTTTCGACGATTATTTGGCCCAACGAGTTTGATGTGTTCAAGGTGATGAACCCACTTCTCGTCAATTGGCCCCTCTGGGATGCGTGCATTCAGTTCCATCACTTCTCCTCAACACTTAAATCAGGACCAGCCTGTGACAGAGCCGCATCAATTGCATTGGTGTGCTGCGGCGGCGGAGGAACGACGCCAGTCCACACCAAGAGTGGAACAGACGCGAACCCAATGAAGATTGCAAACGCACCAACGAATGCGAATACGTGCACACTTCGATTTCGGTCAGGATTATTCATTCCTACCGATTGGAACATGCTCCAGAGTCCATGCTTCAGATGCAAACAGACCATCGCCATGACAGCGATGTAAGCCCATGCAATCCACCACACCTGAAATGCGTTCCACAAATTCCAATAAGCCGACCCAATGCCAGCATCAGTCACCCTGTAGGGCGTTGGCTGAATGGTGCCGGTTGTAAATTGCAGGATGTGCAGCACTAAGTAAATGAGAATGATTGGACCAGTCGCCAACATAGTAACGCCAGCGATCGTTGCAGCAAATCGCTTCTTCCGCTTGTAGTGAATCGGTCTTCCGCGGCGATTCTGCTTCACAAGCAGAACGATGGTCCAAATGTGCAGGATGAACGCTGACAACAAGACAATCCTGACGATCCAGAGAAAGCCGCCAAAGCCAAAGAAACCCTCGGCGAACTGACGCAGGTACAGTGAATAGGCATCAATCTTCTCAGCACCGCTGTAGATATTGAGATTGCCCAGCATGTGCAAGACCAAGAACGCAAACAGGATGAACCCCGTAATCGCAACGACCACCTTCTTGCCGACGGATGTCTTGTAGAACTTGAAGATTCTCATGCAAGCCTCCTGCCAACTACGATCAGTGCAACTCTCTTTAGCATACCTACGAGTTCATCATGCCAACACTGGCCACAGTGGTGTCATCCGACAATCGGTCGCCGCCAGCCCATGTCCGAACAGCTGCAAGCAACTCTTCTACATCCTCTTCAACACTTCGAGTTCGGCACAGCACTTCTTCGATGTGCTCAAGTCCGAATTGTATTCCATCTGCATTGGGCTGTTCCGGCACGCCATCAGTCATCAAGACCACTCGGTCAGACTTTGCCAACTCGATGCGAATGGCCTCAAATTCAACTCCATCGATCGCCCCCACGAGTGGCGAACTCGCTGCGCTATGCAATGTAACTCCGCCCTCGTGGCAATGCACCCAGTACCCATGACCGGCATCGACATAGGTCAACGATCCGTCGGCAGCAAAGACGCCAACCCAGAGCGTCAGAAATCGATTGGAAGCACTGCGAGCCATTACATATTTGTCAAGATCAGCCACAGCGTCGGCAGGCGATGCGTGCCTACAAAGAGCGGCATGCAGATAGGCCTGCGCTGCGGCCATCAAGATTGCCGCTCCAACTCCCTTTCCGGAAACGTCACCAAGTATCACAGCAACCCGATCATCTGACAACTGTACGACGTCAAAGAGATCGCCCGATGCAACGCGGCCAGGATGGAACTCGATTGCATATGGAAGAGAAATCGCTGCCTGACCCTGCAGAGGAATCATGAGTTCCTGTGCCTCGCGGGCCGCTGTCATTTCTTCGTCCAATTCCTTCTGCCTTGCTTGCATTGAGCGGCGTCGCATATTGGCCATCGCCAACCCTGCGAATTGCGCGATGGCCTCACAGAAGCCAGCCGCGTCTGCTGCCACCTCTTGCTCGCCTCCCCGCGCATCAAGATACAAGCAGGCTGCAACCAAATTATCCACGAGGATTGGGCAACACAAAGCCGAGTGAATCTTGAGTTCGGCGATGCTCTGCCCCCACGCAACATCAGTTTGTTTTTCGGCGAGCGTGACCATTTCACCAGCCGATGCACGAATCACCAAGGTGCGACTGAATTGATCTGCCTGCTTTCCGTCCTCCGGCCAAGTGCCGAGTAATTCGACCGCTTCCTCGTCACCTGCAATACGCACCAATGCGGCTCTTCCGTAGCCAGTCCCCTCGACTACAGATTCAAGCATGGCCAGCGAGAGCGCCGTCTCATCTTCAGCGTCGTTTAGCCTTCCAGCACAATCGATGATTAACTGGAGTCTGTGATGAGCCACGCGTCCAGTAGCAGCCAGATCGACGGCCTGGACGTTCGCCGCATCCGCGACGGAATCTTCATCCTTCGTCATCGCAATTGTTGTCGGTGCCCATGTACCAACCTGCAAGACCCATGGCCCGATGCCAATGCGATCACCAGAAGCCAAAAGTACAGCGGGTGCCGCAGAGCCACATTCAACGCGTACATCATTCAACCACGTTCCATTTGCTCCGCCAAGATCACTCAGCAACCACCGACCACCAGCGTGCGTGATCTCAGCGTGGCGACGCGAAATAGTCGCATCAACTAGCTTCACCTCACAGCCACTGCTGCGTCCAATGACGACGCCAGCACGGGTGACTTCGAACGGTTCATGCTGTGGACCTCGAACGACGATCAGCCGGAGCATGGATGAGATCGGTTCCGTTTCCTTGCTCTCGTGCATCCCGACATCCTAGCGGGATGGAGCCAGCCCGCTCACTTCAACACTGTGGCCTACTGAATCCAGAAATATGGACGCAGTACACTGACCCACTCGGGTCCACGTAGCTCAATTGGATAGAGCGTCGGCCTCCGAAGCCGAAGGTTGCAGGTTCGAGCCCTGCCGTGGACGTTGCAACCCAAGCCAACTCTGGGAGTAGACTCCAATACATGCGTGAGGTCACCTGTCCATGGTGCGGCCATAAGAGCGAGGCAGCAGACGCCCGCTTCATCGCCGAATCGCCGTCGCTCTGTGGCGATCCAATATTGGGTCCGGATCAGATGCTTCGGTTTCGTCCGAGTCAATTCAACACCAGCTCTCAGCCGATTGACCCCAAAGGCACAACAGCAACACGGCCTGCCTGCCCCACCTGCCGCCGCGAGTGGCCCAAGCGAATATGGACTGCGAATCGAATGAGCATCATTCATGTCGCCGATGCACAAACAGCAAACGAATTGCTCCGCTCAGCAAGAAGTCGCCTTGCCAAAATCGGATACACGCTAGAGACCGCCAATCCGGAGGGACTTGATGCAGCGTTCACCGAGCCAAGCACCACCCCTCGCATTGCGGCCATCGAGTGCCACTATGAAGACCGCTGCGACGTCGTGCTGCTCACAATTGACCCGCCACTCACGCAGCCCGATGTGGCGGTCACGGATCACCTCCCCAGTCAAGCCCAAGCCCAATTACACATTGTCATTTCTTCGGATGGGGCCCTTCCCCCGAGTTTGATTTCTTCAACTGGGCAGCCTCGGCCTGATCGGTTTTCGAGAAACAACGATTGGCCTGCCAATTGCCATGCAATCCCAATGTGCGATGACATGTGGGCGACCGTAGTGCTGCTGAGTCTAGATCGTGCACAAGGCGTAGCTCATGCTTGAACTCATTCATGCATGGACGACCGCCGGCGGACCTCCCGGATTCCGGACAGTCAGCCGCAGTCCTGACATGAGCGACGCCACCGCGGAATTGCTCATCACTCGCTCGGGCCTGGACGTGTGTTACCCAGGTGTAGCGAGTCCGGTCATCGCCCACCGCACCCTCCATATGGACGGCGGACTGATGTCCGTGCTCACCCGAATCACACAAACGCCGGGGCCCGTGCCGGAGCGACCCGGCCGCATTGCCCACCACATTGTGCTCACCCCCGATCAGCGTCCTGACTATGGGCCGGTCGACCTACTTACCAGAGCCAGTTTCTTGACATCTTTCACGGAGGCTGGAAAAGTAACTCAGTTTCAGTTGCCCAAGAGCGTTGAGCCCGCCGACACAATTCGCATCGACGACGCGTGGATTGACCTGATTTGTAGACGACTCGCATCACGACATTGCACAACGATCTTGACACCTCCGACACTGCGATGCGATCAAGTGCTTGCCTCAATTGCAGCTGCAATGCCTGACCTCGGATGGCTCATGACCTTCGTTCTTGGTACGGACCAACACCCCGACACGACCCTACTGCGAGTCGTTGAGATTGGAAGCACCGCCGCTGATCGCCTTTCAATCGCGGGCGAAGGTCTTATCTTCTCGCTGGCCGATACGCCACCGCAGCACCCAACGACTTCAAGCAGCGAAGCAGGGTCCAGCGAAGCAGATCAGCCAACGCCGCTTCGGCTTGAGTCGGCGCCGGGGATCCCAACAGCCATGCTGGTGCTTGGCGGGATTGCCATCATTGCAGTCGTGATCGCCATCACGACACTTGGCGGGTGGCTGCAATGACACAGGCAAAGCGAGTCCAAGAAGCACTTGCCGCAGGCGACCCATCGCTTGAGTCGGCTTGTAATCAAGCATCGCTGACCCTCACCCGCTGCAAACAGTGGATGGAGCAGGGCAATGTCTTTGAGGCTGCAGCCCTCAATGCTGATTCCGGCAACGTCATTGGACTGGCCCTGAACGTGTCAGCCTCTGGGAAAGTCCCAGATCACTTCTCAATTCCCTCCCCAGCAATCCTTGATCAGATGGCAAGGCTCCCCGTCATCGCAGCGGAACATCGCGCTGAGCAAGCACGATGGATTGAACTGAACCTCGCAGATGCGCCCCTGCTTGATCGCCTTGCAGCAATTCGCTCGCTGCGGCTCTTGGACCCACGGAACCCGGCATGGAAAGCAAATCATGAAGAACTTGAGCACGCAGCGGTCATACTTTGGACTGCCCAAGCCAAACAGTGCATCGCCAGCGAAAACGCCGAAGCAATCGCGGCTCTGGCCTCGCAGGTTGAGTCAATGGGCCTGCTGAGCCCTGCTGGACAACGACTACTCCACACACTAGACCAAGCCACCTCAACCTATGCGCGACAGGAAGCGGAAATTAAACTGCGACGCGTTGGCGACCAACTTCATATCGCTTGGGCCGCCATGAATATCGAAGAGGCACAACGACATCTGCACACTTGGCATGCCCTCGACTCCAAGGAAGGCGCTGGCCACGAAGATGATGTGCGTGCCCCGACAGTTTGGATCGAGTCCGAACAGCATCGGCTGCAAGCAGCCCGCCACGTGGCAGACTTGACCGCCGACGTCGTTCGTTCGCTGGACGAAGTACTGCCCAGTCAAGTCATCGAACGACGCTATGCCGCGCTGCTCGAGGTTGCCTCAAGCATCCCTCCCGCCGTTGAGTCGCGGGTAGCTCATCGCATTGCCCAAGCCCGCCGTCAACGAGCGAGGCGATTTGTCGTCACGCTCTTCACCATTATCGCCGCAGCAGCCATGATCACGACGGCCTTGATTGTTCGACAGCGAAGCCTTGACCGAGCCGCGACCATCAGCCACCTCAGCACATGTATTGAGATCAATCTTCGCGAGAACCGGCTGCACGATGCAATCGACTGCTGGAATGAAGCTGTGCTGGCTGAGTTGATCGACGCTCCAGAACTGGCGGCGCGAAACACCAGCATCAACCGCGCCACAGAAGATCTTCTGCGACGTAGTGAG
Source organism: Phycisphaerales bacterium (assembly GCA_029247205.1). GTDB lineage: Bacteria > Planctomycetota > Phycisphaerae > Phycisphaerales > SM1A02 > UBA12567. The sequence continues at coordinate 7,957 of JAQWLT010000041.1, forward strand.
CGAGCCGCAACCCGCGTTGAGAGCGCCATGCTCACCCTGCAGTCAGACGATGCCTCCCTGAATGATGTCGAAGTCTCCCTTCAACTACTGCGTCTTTCCGAGCCTGATCTCAACGCCGCGTCACAAGTGGCCTTTGATGTGGCGATGCTGCGAGCCGAAACGCTCCGCTCGCTTCGAATTGAAGAAGCAAGAAAGGCCAGACTGACCGAGTTTGAGCGAATCGAAGTTGCAATCCCAACTGACCGCCCGGCGTGGCATGACCTTGC
>JAQWLT010000042.1 GCA_029247205.1 Phycisphaerales bacterium
TGTGATCGCAGCCAGGATGGCGATGATGGTGATCGCCACCATCAATTCGATCATCGAGAAAGCAGAGCGTCGTTGTGTGCGATGAGTCATTGCCCAACCTCCACGATGTTGTCGCGATTCGCTTCCTCGGTGGCAAGCACACCCGAGTCATAGAGGGGTCTACCAAGCCACGGAAGATCGCGGCCGTCCTCGTACCAGCCACTCGCAGCGGGGTCAGCTGCTGCGTGGTCGCCCCGCGCATCTGAATATTCAGTTGTTGCCAGGCCAGGGAAGTCGACCCGCGCCCAGTCATAGATGCGGCGATTGGCGCCAGATGAGAGAAAGGCAAAGCGGGACGTCAGAAGCGAGCGGCCAATCGTTGGGTCGCCATGGGTTTGACCACTCTCGACATCGCTGTAATCACCCCACCGCTCACCACCCGAGTCAGTGAACCACCATGTGACCGACTCACCCTCATCCAGTTCCCATGGACGCAGCGCGAAGTGCTCGGCCATTGATGGCGAGTACCGCCAGCCCGGGGCTGGCTCGTAATCAGCGGCGTACCTCCCGCCGGGCTGCCCCGGTGGATGATTGAGCCGGTAGTACCGAATAGGGGTACCCCACGCATCGACAATCACTTTTGGGGCAGATTCTTCATACTCATTGTCGCCGGGGAAGAACACCATGGGCTGGTTTGTTGCTGGATCGATGGATCCATCCCACGCCCCGTCCTCCCAACCAAGCGCACCAAGCATGCCAGGGTCGTCGAGTTCCAAGTAGGGTCCAATCACCGTGCCCCGAGCACCAGAGCGATCGGGACGACGTTCGGATAACTCATATCGCCCCACTTGCACTCCCTGGCCATTCAATGAATCGTCATTCCACGAGGCATTCCAGAACCCATCGTCACCCGGGCGGCGAAGGCCGAACTCAGTATCCGAATCAGGATCAACTTGGTTATTTGCCAAGTATCGAATGCCGTACCCGTCCTCTGCTTCGGTTCCATATCCAAGTAGATATTCGGCAGGAGAGGTGTAGGAGTATCGCCGTTGTGCTGCGGTGAGATAGGCCGGCCGGCCTCCAGCACTGTTGCGAGTGGGCTCCAAGCCATCAATGCCAGCACGATCGTTATCCAGCAACGGGGGCAAGTAGCCAGTGTCTGCTTCAAAGCGTGTCACTGCTTGAGACAAGGCATCAAGCCTCGCCGATGTTGTTGACGCGAGCGCTGCTTGCCTCGCACCACCAGCAGCCACCACCAGCAGACCGATCAAGATGATGATGATGCCCATCGTGACCAGAATCTCAATAAGGGTGAAGGCTCCTCGACGATGGGTCATGACTGTGAATCCGATACCGACTGAATCATCTTGACCAGCGGCATGAAGAGAGCCAAGACAATGCCGCCGACGATCGAACCGAGCACGACCACTAGCAAGGGCTCGACCAAACTCAAGAGCGATTGCACAGCCACATCGACTTCTTCGTCGTAGTTGTCCGCAATCTTCATAAGCATGACATCAAGATCGCCGGTCTCTTAGCCGACGTCGATCATATTGACGACGATTCCATCGCAGACCTTCGACTCGCGAAGCGGCGCCGAGAATGACTCGCCCTCGCGAATCGAATCATGCACACGCTGAAGCGCCCGTTCAAACACCCAGTTCCCGCAGGTGTCTCGGGTAATATTGATGGCTTCAAGAATGGGGACGCCGGCAGAAACCAGCGTGCCAAGCGTTCGGGTGAACCTTGCAACGGTTGTCTTCTCAACCAGCACGCCGACCACCGGAATCTTCAAGACCACCCAATCGAGCATCGCGCGTCCGAAGTCCGTTTTGCGAAGCATCTTCAGCAGCACAACAAGAACAAATGGCGACGCCACAATGACAGCCCATCCAGGCAGCAATTGATCAGGTCTGGTGCCAGCCACCCAGGCGCTAGCGTCGATCAGGAAATTCGTCAGGGCCGGCAACTCAATTTCAAAGTCAGCGAAGATCTCTTCGAATTTCGGAATCACGAAGTACATGATGCCCGTCACAATCGCAACGGCGATGATCACAACCACCGTGGGATAGATCATTGCACCTTTGATGCGAGCCCGAAGCCGCGCGGCCTTCTCCATGAAGTTGGCCAATCGCTGCAGGATGATGTCAAGCACACCGCCGATTTCGCCCGCTGCCACCATCTTGCAGTACAAGCGGTCAAACCCCTTGGGATGCTTGGCAAACGAGTCCGAGAGCGTTGAACCTGATTCGACGTCCTGCACAACGTCGCTGAGAATATTCTTCAGTTTGCCAGGCTTCTGTTGCTGTTCAAGAATCTGCAGTGATCGCAGCAGCGGCAGGCCGGCGTCCTGTAGCGTTGAGAGTTGGCGGGTGAACTGCGTCAATATCTTGATGTTCACCCCACCGATTGCAGGCAACTTGATCTCGAAGCCCTTCTTTTTTTCGCCCTTTACCTTCGGCTCTTTCTTCTTTTTCTTCTTAGCGGCAGATTTCTTACTGCCCGACTTTCCTCGCCCACCGAGCAAACCTTTCTTACCGCCACCTTCATCGTCCTGCCGAACAGATGTCGGGAAAAAACCTTGGCCGCGAATCTGCTGGATAGCATCTTCGCTGCTGCCGGCTTCAACAGATCCTTTGGTGGGCTTTCCCGCTGAATCAAGTGCTTCGTACTGATAGGTGGACATAATCGCTCCGCTTGCAGCCTGTCGGGCTACTCCTCATTAATGGTTTCCCGCAGGACTTCGTCAATGGTCGTTCGGCCGTCATAGATCGACAGCAAGCCAGATTCACGAAGTGTCCGCATGCCGCGGCGACGAGCTTCAATTCGCAGCACCGCCGTTGATGACTGCTGCATAATCAACTCACGCAGCGCGTCGTCCAAAACAAGTATTTCAAACAGGGCCAATCGGCCCTTGTATCCGCTTCCATTGCAGTGCTCGCAGCCCGTGCCGCGGAAGAAGGATCGCCCCGTGACATCGTCGGGTCGCAACTCTACTTCCATCAATTCGGTTTCAGAGGGCGTGTACTCTTCCTTGCACTTCTGACAGATTCGTCGCACAAGACGCTGAGCGACGATCGCTTCAACCGTCGCAGTCAGTAGAAAGGACTCAACGCCAAGGTCAATCATTCGAAGCACCGTGGACGGCGCATCGTTTGTATGAAGCGTCGAGAACACCAAGTGACCCGTGAGCGCAGCCTGAATGGCAATCTGCGCAGTCTCCAAGTCGCGAATTTCGCCGATGAGAATAGTGTCTGGATCCTGCCGCAAAAATGAACGAAGTAATCTCGCGAAGGTTAATTCTTGGTCGGGATTGACCTGGCACTGCACCAAGCCATCAATGTCATATTCCACAGGGTCTTCAGCCGTCAGAATCTTGGTCGTCGGCTCATTGAGCGCACTGAGAGCCGCATAGAGCGTGGTGGTCTTTCCCGAACCAGTCGGGCCCGTAATCAAAAGCACGCCATTAGGCTTACGGATGAGTTCATTCATCTGCTCGAGCTCATCATCACGAAGCCCGATCCGATCAATCTCCAACTCAACATTGCTTCGGTCAAGCACACGCATGACGACCGACTCACCAAACATTGTTGGCAGCACCGAGATTCGAAGATCGATCGGATTCTGCTGCACACTCAGTTCGATGCGACCATCCTGCGGCAGGCGACGTTCCGCGATGTCGAGATTGGCCATAACTTTGATGCGGGAGACAATCGGCAAAGCGAGATGTGGCGGCGGCGGAACCATTTCATACAGCACGCCATCAATGCGGTATCGCATCTTGAACTCATCTTCAAAGGGCTCAAAATGAATATCGCTGGCCTTGTCCTTGATCGCTTGCAACAGGACCAAGTTGAGAAGCTTCACCACCTTGTTGTCCTGCGAGGCAGCCGTCAGTTGATCAAGATCAACTGACTCGCCGCGACCCTCAAAGGCAGCAAGAGTGTCCGAATTCTCCAGATCTGCCATGACATCGAGCATGGACGAACCCTTGCTCTTGGCATACAGCCGCTCAATCGCAGCTTCGACGGCGGCTGGCGGAGCTACGACTGCGTTGACCTTGAAACCCATGAGCAGCCGCAAGTCGTCTACCGCACGAAAGTTGTCCGGGCTCTTCATCGCGATCGTGATGACCCGCCTTTCCGAGTCAAAGGCAACTGGCACAATCTGGTACGTGCGGGCGGTCTCTGCCGGAAGGTGCTCAATGAGCCCTTCATCAATCGATTCCGGATCAAGTGCGATGAAATCAAGCCCAATTTGACCTGACATGACTTCGAGAATGTCTTGCTCGGTAATCTTCCCGAGTTCAAGCAAGATGGCGCCGACCTTGGTCCGTTCACCCTTGCTCGCTCGCCGCTTCTGAATGCCAAGCGCCTCATGGACTTCCTCACGAGTGAGCTTCTCGAGTTTGACTAAAATCCGGCCAAACCGGCGGCCCTTCAATTGGGCAGCCGGGCCGCCCTGAGCATGGCGACCACTGCGGCTGCCTGAACGCGATGAAGTCTTGGCCGAAGCGGCAGCCTTGGCGGGCGTGTTATCTGCTGTGGTCTTCGGAGTCTCACTGGCCATGGCTGGCTGGTCCCTTTGCAGTCGGTTTCTGTGAGCCGCTCAATCTGTCACATAGCACACGGCGACACCGCCATGAACTCCATACGGAGTATGTGGGCATGCGGCTCCATGATCAAGGCCATAAGAGCTTGTTTTTTTCATACGCCAGCGACCATACGCAATGATAGGCCGCATAGGCAGGAGCGTTCAAGTGGAGCCAAAGCGGCCCCTAGGAGTCGCTCACAGCGTTGTCTACCTGATCGAGTTCAGTCCGACCAACCGACTTGCCGATGCGATGGATGCGGTTGGTCAAGTCAGAGGCATCGCGGGCCTTGTCGATCATTTCCTCAGCATTGATAAGGCCTCGCTCGTAGAGCCCCCACAGGTGGTCATCAAGCAATTGCATACCGAATTTCTTGCCCGTTTGGATGGCGGAGTCAATGCGGAATGTCTTGTTCTCGCGAATAAGGTTGGCGATGGCAGGCGTCACGACAAGGAATTCATAGGAAGCCACGCGACCAGGCTTATCGTCCCTCGCAAGCAACTGCTGGGAAAGCACGGCCAGCAAGGTCACCGACAACTGCACTCGAATCTGCTCTTGCTGATTGGTGGGGAAGGCATCGATGATTCGATTGATCGTGCCAGAAGCACCGGAAGTATGCAGCGTGGCAAATACCAAGTGACCGGTCTCTGCCGCTGCAATCGCTGCCTCAATCGTTTCAAGGTCACGCATCTCGCCCACCAGAATGACGTCCGGATCTTGCCGCAAGGCTCGCCGCAAGGCCTCAGAGAATGAGTGCACATCAACACCAACTTCACGCTGATTGACCAGTGATTTCTTATGTTGATGGTAGTACTCAATCGGATCCTCAACCGTCACAATATGCCGGTCAAAATTCATATTGATGTAATCAATCATCGTCGCAAGGCTGGTCGTCTTACCCGAGCCAGTTGGCCCAGTCACCACGAACAAACCACGGGGCCGACGAATGAGCTCCCGCACGATTTCAGGCAAACCAATTTGCTCAAAAGTAAGCAGCGTGTTTGGAATCAGACGGAGAACGATGCTGATATTGCCACGCTGACGAAACACCGCGACACGAAATCGAGCCTGGTCACCATACGCAAAGCCAAAGTCTGTGCTGCCGTGCTCTTGCAATTCCTGTTGGCATCGCTCTGGCGTGATTGACTTCATCAACGCGACGGCGTCCTCGTTGTCGAGCACCTTGGTATCAAGACTGCGAAGTCGGCCGCTCAGCCGCAATGTAGGCTTCCGCCCAACAGAAATATGAAGATCTGACGCGTCCTGACGAATGACCGTGTCGAGAAGTCGATCGATTTGAATACTGGACATGGTTCTGTGTCGACGAGCGAGCAAAGCCGCTCATACGCTCCTCCTACTCGGAATCGATATTCGCTGGGACGAGGACTTCCGCCTGTGCAAAGCGCGAAATCTCTTCCATCGTTGTCACACCATTGAGAATCTTGACCTTGCCGTCTTGCAAGAGCGTCCGCATGCCCGCCCGAATAGCTGACTGGCGCATGTCTGCCACCGTTGCCCGAGCGAATGCCATCTCACGAAGTTCGGTAGTCATCTGAAGCATTTCAAAAATTGCCTTCCGGCCCTTGTAACCAAGCCCATTGCATGCCCCACATCCTACTGCCCGCAGGATTCGGCCATCATTCTCCGAGGAATCAATATCCACGAGCTGCATAAGCCGGCTATCAGGGTTGGGGTCAGGCTCGGCACACTTCGGGCACAGAACGCGAATCAATCGCTGCGCCATGATTGCCTGAATCGAACTGGCGGCGAGATAGGGCTTCACTCCCATGTCCACTAATCGCGTAATGGCCGACGGCGCGTCATTGGTATGCAGTGTGGAGAACACCAAGTGACCAGTAAGTGCCGCCTGAATAGCGATGTCAGCTACTTCGCGGTCACGAATTTCGCCAATGAGCACGACGTTTGGTGCCTGACGCAGCATCGAACGGAGAATCGCCGGGAACGAGAGGCCAATACTCTCATTGACTTGGCACTGATTGATGCCAGCAAAGCTGTACTCAACCGGATCTTCGGCCGTAATGATCTTTCGATCGGGGCGATTCAGTAAATCCAAGGCCGAGTAGAGAGTCGTCGTCTTGCCTGAACCGGTCGGGCCAGTCACAAGGAAAATGCCCGTTGGGCGACGGATGATTTTGTTGAAGTGATCAAGGTGATCTGGCTCGAAACCCAGATTAGGCAAACCAATACGGACCGAATCTGGCCGCAGAATACGCAGCACAATCGACTCGCCGTGATAGGCCGGGCAGGCACTCACACGGAAGTCGATCTGATCACCATCGACTTCCATCTTGATGCGCCCGTCTTGAGGCACTCGCTTCTCGGCGATGTTGACACCCGCCATCAGTTTTAATCGAGCAAGAACTGCCTGCTGCATACGCTTCGGCAGATTGTCCCGCACATGGCAAACGCCATCGATGCGATAGCGAAGCACAACACGATCTGCCATAGGTTCAACGTGGATGTCTGAAGCACGGCCACGCACAGCTTCCATAATCAGCTTGGTGGTCAACTTCACAATAGGGCTGTCTTCACCGCCACCACCAATATCAACCGATGCATCGACTGAGCGATCCACAGATGTATCGACTGATACGTCAATCGACTCGGTCACAAGCGACTGCGTGGCTACACTAGTGCCACTGCCGAGTCGCTCGTCGATAAAAGCCTTGAGCGCACTTCGCGGCGCGAGCACTGGATCTATTTCAGCTTTCAGACGAAAGCGGAGCAAATCCAGTAACTCAAGATCGAGTGGGTCATGCACGAGCAGCTTCATGCGACCATTGCTCAGGCCACATGGCGCGACGAGGTGCTTACGAACAACGTCCTTCGGAGCGGCCTCAAGATCGATGCCATCAAGGTCATCGCCACCAGCCATTGCATTAAATTCCATGCCGAACTGCTCAGCGAGAGAGCGGGCGATTTCTACATCACCACACGCACCAGACTCGATCAGGCATTCGCCAAGCCGCTTACCGCTGCCCTTGGACAACTTCAGGGCCGTCTCGAGTTGTTCCTCGGTGACGGCCTCTGCCTCAATCAGCATCTCGCCGAGCTTTCGACGAACTCTCGTACGCCTAGCCATTGGGGTTCGATGCGACTCCTGAGGGACCAAAGGGCTACATGAGCACTGACCAACACGACCGTATCACCCGGCAGGCAATATGGGTTGGACGCTACATCGTACCCATTCCATGCGAGCATGCGAAGGATTCGCCGGATACCTTTCACCAGCCCCACCGGGCGATGGTTGAGCCAACATCTAGAAACGAGAACCGCCGTGAAAATTCTGGTCACCGCTGGACCAACCCGTGAACCCATCGATGCCGTGCGGGTGCTCTCGAACCGCTCATCCGGCCTCATGGGTGTTGCGGTTGCAGCTGAGGCGGCCCAGCGGGGGCACGAAACGACGCTACTCCTCGGCCGCGGTGCTACCCACCGCCCTGATGCTTCGATTCACTGTCGTCCATTTGATACCGCGGCTGAGTTAGCTGATTTGCTCCGCACCTGCTTCCCCCAGGCAGACATGCTCATCATGGCCGCCGCAGTCGCAGACTTCATCCCTGAACCCACAGATCGGGGAGCCAAGATGTCAAGGCATGATGGGCCATGCACGCTCACACTGCATCCGGCACCAGATCTCGTCGCTGATGTTGCAGCAGGCAAGCGATCAGACCAAACCATCATTGGGTTCGCCCTCGAACCAGCCGCTGATTTACCAGAACGTGCAGCGGCCAAACTAGCTCAAAAAGGCCTCGATGCGATCGTTGCCAATCCACTTGAGGCGATGGAATCGACGCAGATCTCGGGCATGTTCATCTCTGCCGACGGCCAGATTGTGTACGCCCCAACCGACCTTCCCAAGAACAAATTCGCCATATGGCTCCTCAATCAGGCCGAGCAATTCTGCTCACCGTAAACACAGATCACTGCCTTGCTATCCTCCCACCCCCCATGGCCACTGACCTCACACTCGACGAATCACACAGCCCACATGGGCCACGAGTTCTGACGTGGGCTATCTGCATCGCAGGAAGTGCGGCCATGGCATTCGCATTGGCGTGGGGCCTGCTCTCTGCCGAGCATGCAGTGCATGCCAATAATGCTCATCAACCGCCTGACGCATGGATCATTGGCACAATCCCATTTGCCTTCATTCTCGGCGCCATTGCTTTGCTGCCACTCATCCCCGCAACGGCTGGATGGTGGCACAGCAATCTCAGCAGATTCCTTGTGTCGGTGCTGTGCGGACTCGCCACACTGACCTATGTTTGGATCGTGCTTGGCTGGGACGCTGTTGGCTCGACGCTCAATCATGCGGTACTGCAAGAGTACGTGCCCTTCATCATCTTGCTTTTTAGCCTGTACGTCATCAGCGGCGGCATTCACATCGGCGGTGATGTTCAGGCGAGCCCGACAGTCAATACAGGATGGCTTGCTTTCGGCGCACTGATCGCAAGTTTCATTGGAACGACCGGCGCGAGCATGCTTCTCATTCGCCCGCTACTCAACACCAACCGAGAGCGGAAGCACAAAGTACACACCGTGGTGATGTTTATCTTTCTGGTGAGCAATGTCGGTGGCACCTTGCTTCCCATTGGCGACCCACCCCTCTTTCTTGGATACCTCGAAGGCGTCCCCTTCCTGTGGACCTTTGGCCTCTGGATTCCATGGGCCTTCGCCTGCACATTGTTACTGACGATCTACTTTGTCTGGGACACCATCATCTATGCAAAAGAGTCGGATGCAGCCAAGGCCTTTGACCGCACCAACGTGCAGCCACTGCACCTCAAGGGCAGCATCAACATCCTGTGGCTCTTTGGCGTAGTAGTGTGTGTTGCCCTGATCATTCCCGGAAACATGATCCCATTCACCAAGTTTGAAGCATTCAACTTTCTCCGAGAGCTCGCGATGCTTGGCCTTGTTGCCTTGTCGCTCATCACCACACGGAGAAGCGTGCGTGAATCGAATCGGTTTGAGTATGGAGCGATCATCGAGGTCGGGGCATTATTCATCGGCATCTTCATTGCCATGCAAGTACCCATTGAAGTGCTCAAGTCTCAGGGCGAGGGAATTGCCAAGGCGCTCAGTGAACCGTGGATGTACTTCTGGATTACAGGGGGACTTTCCAGCGTGCTCGACAACGCTCCGACCTATCTGGTCTTCTTCAAACTCGCCGAAGCTGGCACGCCCAACGCCGCCCCAGGCGCTCTGGAACTACTCGGTGGCGGATGGATCATGGAGAATCCCCTGATCGCCATCTCCCTCGGCGCTGTCTTCATGGGCGCGATGACCTACATCGGCAACGGGCCGAACTTCATGGTCAAAGCAATCGCCGAGCAGACCGGCGTGCGAATGCCGAGCTTCTTTGGCTACATCTTTAAGTACAGTCTCCCAGTGCTCGTGCCAGTCTTCATTCTGGTGACCCTGCTGATCATTTGGCTGTAGCAAAGGGCCTGCTAGAATCACCGCATGCAAGTGCATGTCAATGGCATATCGATGGACATTCCAGGCGGCAAAACTGTTGACGGGTTGCTCGAACAACTCGATCGACCGGGGGGCCCTTGCGCTGTAGAACGCAATGGCGAATTAGTGCCCTGGCGTGAGCGGAGCGAGGCCATATTGATGGACGGCGACCGCATCGAAGTGGTGACCTTGACTGGAGGAGGATGACCTATGACTGTCACAACAACCGATCATCTCAGCATCACGCCGCTGCAAATCGGCCCACGCACACTGACAAGCCGGCTCATTGTCGGGACTGGTAAGTACGAGTCCTACGAACTGATGCAAGACGCCTTGCTCGCAAGCGGTTGCGATGTGGTCACGGTCGCCGTTCGACGCGAGCGACTTCTTGACGATCAAGACCGCTCGCTGCTGGACTTCCTCGACCTCGATCGCTACACGGTGCTTCCCAATACCGCCGGATGCTTTGATGCTGCCGATGCCATCCGCGTGGCACGCCTCGGCCGCGATCTGCTTGAGCAACTTGGCAACCCTGGCGCCGAGTGGGTAAAACTGGAAGTACTTGGCGATCGCACCACCCTGCTGCCAGACCCCATCGGCACACTTGAAGCGTGCCGCGAACTCGTAGCCGATGGTTTCTGCGTACTGTGCTACACAAGCGATGACCCCATCATGGCGACCAAACTCCGGGATGCTGGCGCCGCAAGCGTCATGCCAGCCGGAAGCCCCATCGGGTCAGGTCGCGGCATCGCCAACCCGGCAGCGATTCGCATCATTCATGACTTGCTCAAAGACCCGCAGCACGACGGATCTCCCGCGTATCCCTTGATTGTGGATGCTGGGGTCGGTACTCCAAGCGATGTCACCATCGCGATGGAACTCGGCGCCGATGGGGTACTGCTCAACACCGGGATTGCCAAGGCAGCAGACCCCGTCGCCATGGCGCACGCCATGCGGCTTGCATGTGAATCAGGCTGGCACGGCTTTCGCGCAGGCCGTATCGGAACCAAACTCTACGCTACGGCGTCGAGCCCTTGGTCGGGCAATATCGTTTCCATCCCAGGCGAATAGTTCGTTCTTGCATTCGAAGAAACGTGAAGAGAAGATAAAAACTACTCAAACTCGAACCATCTGAAGGTTGCCCAGACATCTGCAGCCGAGTCGATATCAATCTGGTTTCCGCCCGGATGGATCAAGGGAAGAGCCATTTGGTTGTAGTAGAAGTCGGTCACAAGATCGCCAATCGAAACGACCTCCCTGAGGTTCACTTGCCCGGCGTTCTTAAACCGCAAACTCAAGTAAAACTCAGTCACCAGAGTGCCTCGACGGAACCACTCGGACAGGTCGATTCGATAACTACCAAGATCGGCATCAAACTCCACTGGCTCCCATTTGACGCTGTCTGCCGAAATTTCGGCCGCAAGCAATCTGCAATTGTCCTTTTTCATTGTCAGCAAGATGCTCGTCCCCGCGATGGGGTAGGACCACCTTTCATGCAGCACCACCCTCGTGGGCGATAGATCCTCGCGGACGTTCGCATAGCGTCGCAGAAGTGTTCCCTTCCCAATCCACTCACGAATCGGTCGTTCCGAATTGCCGGAGACTGGAGGGGTCATGGGTGTGAGATGGGCAAAGGTCGCGATGTCCCCAGGCCCGAGTTCCAAATTCATTGAGCGCGATGATTGAACAGGCTCGACCACCCTGTTCGGGGGCTGATAAACCCTGAGCAGGTTTATGCGGTCCCAGCCAACGGGGTCGAACTTAGGAATAAGCGACTGACTCTCTGCAATCTCGTCAACAGATAGCAGCCGGCCATCACGCTCGACAAAGAACTCATGATTGGGATCAAGAAGCGCCCAATCGCCGTCAATCACTACCTCAGGAACGACATGACCACCCAGTGCCCGAACACGGGCCTGAAGTCCGGCTTCAAGGCAGAGGGTCGCAAAGTTGTGTGCATCAGATCCACACAGTCCCTTCCCGTAACCGTTGAATGCAATAACGGGATCCATCACTCCAGGAGCGTTGTACTGCTGGGTCTTCACTCGGGCAACCCAACTCCAGATTGCCATCGCCTTCTCTCGATCAGTCATTGCCGTGTTCACTAGCGAGGCAACGATAGATGATGAGGTTCGGGAATCAATAGCGCCCGGAGTACTCAACCAGAATGATCCGAGCGTGTCACCTTTATTCTCGATTCGAATGGAAAATGGAACAGACCTTGCGCCAGCGACATTGAAGCGGGCCGTATCAGAAACAGCAAGCTCAGCCAGCACAAGATGATCGAAACTGACGCTCGGTTCCCAGACGCTCAACCAGTGTCTAGTCGGCTCGCAAGATTCACTCGCTGAAAACTCCTCGACTCGCTCTTCCACCCCTTGGTTCTTGAGGAGGATTTCATCTAAAGTCTGGAGCGCCGAGGATTGCAGCACAACTGAAGAAGCAGAAGCAACATTCAGTGCAACAAAGACGGAAACAATTGTAACGACACAATTCATTGTAATTTCAATATACCGTATCCGAACGCACGTGATTCACTGCAGGCAATGCGGCCACCTCGCCAAGTGCTAGACATACTTCAAGAGATTTGTTCGACCGACAATATGACACCTGCCAAATCAGTGCTCGACGCGAGTCCCGAGCAGCGGCTCGATCTCAGCGACTTTGTTTGCAACTACATCGTCTGAGTTCGCTTCGAGATTTAAACGCAGCAGCGGTTCAGTATTACTGGCCCGCACATTGCACCACCAATCGCCAAGGTCAACGGTGACGCCGTCAAGGCGATCGGACTGAGCGTCTGGATATGCAGCAATCAATCGTTCCATTGCTGCATCTTTGTCTTCAACCACAAAGTTGATCTCGCCGGATTGACAGTAGCGACGCGCCCCGGCAATGATCTCGCTAAATGGTCGTCCGTCCTCGATGATCGCCGTGCACACTGACGCAAAGGCCATCGCGCCTGAATCGGCATTAAAATTCTCGCTGAAGTAGAAGTGCCCCGACAACTCACCGCCAAAGACCGCCCCATGCTCGGCCATCGCCTGCTTCATGAAGACATGACCGACGCGGCTGCGAATTGGCTCGCCCCCGCCCTCCCGCACCAATTCAGCCGTACTGTGGCTGCTGCGCAAATCGAAGACCACACATCCACCATTCGCTTGCTTGAGGAAACGCTGCCCAAGCCAACCGGTAATAAGATCACAACCGATGATGCCTCCCTGCTCGTCAACGACCATGCATCTGTCTGCGTCGCCATCAAAGCAGATGCCGAGGTCGCACCCTTCCGCTTTCACAGCATCTCGAGTCTGCTGCAGATTCGCTTCTACCAATGGGTTTGGCTCGTGCACGAAAGTACCAGTGTCGTTCTCAAAGTTGATCTGCACGATGTCAAGACCCGGCACATCCAGGAAGAGTTTGGGCACCATCGTGCCGGCCATGCCATTGGAGGCATCGATTGCGATCTTGAGTCTCTGCGATCCATCCTGCAGGCTAGTACCGAGCATCTGAAACACATGCGCTCGATAAGGCTTCCAAAGATCCACCTCGGTGTGGCCGCCGCGAATGTCGCCCGTTGCGTCAAATGCGTCGGCCATGGTCTCGATTTCAATCAGCCCGGTCTGCGCCCCCACTGGCTTGCCATGCAACTTGCTGATCTTGAAGCCGTTGTAATGCGCCGGATTGTGACTTGCCGTGGTCTGCACGCCACCGATACAGCCGAGGTGATTGACACCGAATGGCACAAATGGTGTGTCCACCAATCCGACATCGATGACGTCCGCACCCTCTGCCCGCATGCCATCCTGCAAAGCTTTGGCCAGCGATGGGCTGGTTAAACGCATATCGCGGCCAACCACAATGCTGCGCCGATTCGCTTCAGGCAAAGCATCAAGACCATCCTGAGCGAGCAAGAAACTCGCCGCGCCGCGGCCAATGCGAAAGGCCACGTCCTCGTTCAGCGGATCCGGCACCGTGGCCCGCACGTCATATGCTTTAAAAACTGATTTCGACATGCGACCCATGGTATCGCGAATCAAAATCTACTCGCCACCGGCGGCAAGGTCCTCTACGCGAATTCCTTGAGGGAGCACGGAGGTGAACGCCCGGCCATATGGTTTGCGAACCACGCGCGAATCGAGAATTGCCACAGTGCCCTGATCACTTGATGTGCGAATCAAGCGACCGATGCCCTGACGAAACCGCCGCACCGCTCGGGGCAGACTCTCTTCGCGGAATGGCGAGCCACCGGCTGCCTGCACTGATTCGCAACGCGCCTCCACGATCGGCCGGTCTGGTGGATCAAATGGCAAACGAGTGATGATGACCGTTCGCAGCGCTGCTCCAGGCACATCAACGCCCTGCCAGAAACTACTTGTGCCAATCAGTACGCCGCCCTGAATCTCACGAAACTGCTCGATCAGCATTCCGGGAGGGCCATCTCGACCTTGCACAAGTACAACGCCGCCCGCGGCCTTGAGCCGAGATTCGCCAGCCTTCACAATGGCATCAATGATGCGAAAGCTCGTGCATAACACTAAGGCATCTCCGCCGGTTCGTTCAACCAACTGCACCACACGATTGACGAGCGCATTGACATAAGCCCCACTACTGGGCTCGGGCATGGCCGAGTCAATCACCAAACGCATTTGTGATGCCAAGTCAAAGGGGCTTCCTTCAAGCATCGTC
>JAQWLT010000051.1 GCA_029247205.1 Phycisphaerales bacterium
CTGCTTTCGGAACTTGACTCGTTTTGGCATCCGTGGCATTGGACGTTCTCCTTACTACTAAGCCCGAGGCTCAGCGGCGTCCTCTTGCGCGGGCCCGTGCACCGGCCGCCTTTGACTGGGTTTGATCTTCTTCAGCGTCCGTGAACATGCCCTTGTAAATCCAGACCTTCACGCCAATCGCGCCATAGGTCGTAAAGCTTGTCACGCCTGCGTAATCCACATTGGCCTGCAGTGTCGACAACGGAATCGAGCCCTCACGAGTCACAAACTTCCGGGACATTTCTGCACCACCAAGTCGTCCAGAAACCTGGATACGAATTCCCTTGGCACCCGCCTGCATAGCCGACTCACACCGCTGCTTGAGCAACCGGCGGAAGTTAGAACGCTTCTTCATCTGCTCTGCTACTGCCTCGGCAACTAATGTTGCGTCGGTGTCAGGGCTGCGAATCTCTACAGTCTTGACCGAAACCTTTCGGCCGGTCATCAACTGCAAGTCAGCCGTGAGCTTGTCAATCTCGGCACCCTTGGGGCCAATGACCAAGCCTGGCCGTGCGGTCTTCACAATGACCGTCAGCTCCTCACGCGTTCGCTCTAGATAAATATCTGAGACGGCTGCGAAGGGCGGTGTACGATTGAGACGCTTGTCGACGAACTCGCGGATCTTGTGATCCTCAACGAGCAACTCGGCGAAGAGCGCCTTCGGTGCATACCAACGCGACTTGTGCGCTTCGGTGATACCGACTCTAAATCCGAATGGATGAACCTTCTGTCCCATCGATCAGTTCCTCTCGTCCAGCACGATGTGTAGATGGCAAGTCCGTTTTCGAATCGGGTGGGCCCGACCGCGGTCCTTGGGTTGGAATCGCTTGAGTGTTGGACCTTCGTCGACCCGTGACTCAGAAATGACAAGGCTGCCGACATCCGCGTCCCGCTCTTCAGCGTTCGCGATAGCGCTCTTCAGAACAGCCTTGAGGTACCACGCAGCTCGCTTCTTCGAGAACTCAAGCTCGTTCATCGCGACATCCACGCGAAGACCGCGAATGAGGTCCGCTACAAGACGCGCCTTGCGGGGCGCGATGCGGGCGAATCGATGACTAGCCTTGTGCTTTGTTGTGGATTCTTGTTGCATGATGGAATGCCTTGTGCGCCAGATCAATCAGTGACCGGACCGCAAGCCCTCCTTCTTATTCGTATGTCCGCGGAACATGCGAGTAATGGAGAACTCGCCGAGCTTGTGCCCGACCATGTCCTCAGTCACAAACACGTCATTAAACTGACGCCCGTTATGCACCTTGAACGTATGCCCGACAAATTCCGGAACAATCGTGCAGGCGCGAGCCCATGTCTGAATAGGCCGCTTCGTGCCAGCTTCAGTCTGTGCCATGACCTTCATGTAGAGCTTCTCGTCTACGAAAGGTCCTTTTTTAAGTGAGCGTCCCATCTCTATATCTCCGTCAGAGCTTCAGTTGGCCGTAACGACGGCTCTTGCGGCGGCGCAGAATTCGGGCATCCGACGCCTTGCGTCGCTGCCGAGTACGTCCACCCTTTGACTTTGTTCCTGACGCACTGGCTGGCTCACGGCCACCCTTACTACGTCCCTCACCACCACCAAGCGGATGCTCGTGGTGACTCATTGCCATGCCGCGAACCTTCGGGCGACGACCGAGCCAACGATTGCGGCCAGCCTTCCCCAACTTCACTAACTGATGGTCGGTATTGCCGACTTGTCCGATGGTCGCCCGGCAACGAATTGACACCTGCCGAAGTTCGCCGGAGGGCAGCACCAATGTGGCCCACTGACCTTCTTTATTCGTCAAACGTGCGCCAACACCAGCCGAACGACAAATACGGGCACCCTTGCCCGGCTCAAACTCAACCGCGTGGACAGTCAAACCGGTCGGGATAAACTCGATCGGCATGCAGCACCCAACACTCGGCTCAATAAACTCAGCACTACTCAGCACCGTGTCGCCAGGTTGAATTCCAACGGGAGCAAGAATGTATCGACGGACATCATCTTCGTACTCGACCAAAGCGATGTGGCAGGAACGGTTCGGGTCGTATTCGATCCCAATGACCGTTGCCTTCATATCGTCCTTGGTTCGCTTGAAGTCGATCACGCGGTAGCGACGCTTGTGGCCTCCGCCACGACCCTGCACCGTGATCTTGCCCTGGTTGTTGCGTCCACCCTTCTTGTTAAGTGGTCGCAACAGCGACTTCTCGGGTGTACGCTTGGTCACCTCGGCATGCATGTTGACAGAGGCGTTGCGTCGGCCGGGCGTAGTTGGCTTGTACTTTCGAATCGGCATAAGTCTGTTCCGTCGATGCTCAGATGAGCTCGATGCGGTCCTCCGCGTGGATTTTCACGATGGCTCGCTTGATGTCACGAGTCTTCCAGTGCCCAAACTTGTTGCGTCGCATCTGGCCCTTGCGATTCTGAATCGCCACGCTCAGCACGCGAACGCCATACAAGTCCTGTACTGCATCACGCACGCTTGGCTTGGTTGCCAGACGATCGATCTCAAAGGCGTACCGGTTGTGCTCGGAAGCTTCCCACGTTGACTTCTCAGTCACGATTGGCCGGCGAATGATGTCTGTATTCCGCATCAGGCAGCCTCCTTGTCGCTGGCGGCCTCCGCAAGCCATGCCTCAAGTGAGGCACGATCTACGAGCAGAAAGCGGTGGTTCAGCAATTCAAACACGTTGAGCTGGTCGACACGGATAATGTCGACGTCTGCGAGATTACGGGCGGAGAGTGCCGCATTGCGATTCTCTTCGTTCAGTGCGACAAGACAGGTTCGGTTGACGCCGCAAGACGCAAGCACGTCCTTCATGTTGCGTGTGCGAGGAGCATCAAAGTCGAGTGCGTCGATGCACTTGACTTCGCCGTCAACCAACTTGGCCAACAGAGCGTTGCGATTTGCCAGTCGTCGCATGGCCTTCGGCATTCGCTTGCGGAATGTCTCGGTTGCCTGCGTCTTGGCGAAAGCAACACCACCACCCTTGCGGATGATTGTGCGGGCGTTGCCCACACGAGCGTTGCCTGTGCCCTTCTGTCGATACAACTTGCGAGTCGAACCTTTGACCATGCCACGACTCTTTGTCCGAGCCGAGCCCTGGCGACGGTTCGCGTGATACATGACGTAGGCCTGCTTCAGCAGGTTGGGGCGCACTTCGTTTCCGAGTGCGGTTTCGTCAATGGCAAGGGTGTCAACCTGCTTGCCCGATTTGTCTAGTACGGGTAGATCAATCATCTTCATTACACCTGCGGTCCCGAGGACCTAATGCGCCTGGCTCTCCTCACCTTGCTTCGGGCCACCCTCTCAGGTGGCCCCACCCGCGGTTCCCGGTACTGGGCCTTCGGGGGTGGGAGGTAGAACTGCGACTCGGCGTTCCAATTTGGGTTGTCCAGCCACCAAAGCGACTGGGGGGACAAGCATCAGCCTGCCTTGGCAACCCTCGCTTTCTGCTTGTTGAGACGAACAGCCTCTCGCACGAGTACCGATCCACCGACCGGTCCTGGCACGGTGCCCTTCACCATGATGAGGTTTCGATCCGCGTCAATCGATACAACAGGCATCGATCGACTGGTCACAGCGACATGGCCCATATGGCCCGCCATCCGCTTCCCTTTTTTGATTTTTGGGCCCGTACCGAGATTGGTAGCGTGACCATTGATGGAACCAGGAGAACGATGCCGACGCTTGACGCCATGCGATGCCTCAAGTCCCTTGAAGTTATGTCGCTTCATCCCGCCCTGGAAACCTTTGCCTTTGCTCGTAGCAAGAACGTCAACGAACATGATGCCCTCAAAGACTGACACATCGATGGCGTCACCAAGTTCAGCGTTTGTCTCACCGCGAATCTCGCGATGTGTTCCGAGTGGGCCTGTTCCTGCATGGTGATCATGACCGATCATCGGCATCGTGCTGCGGCGTGGCTTGACTTCGCCGTAACCAAGTTGAACGGCGTCATAGCCGTCGGTCTCGACAGTCTTCACCTGTGTCACAGTGCATGGGCCAACTTCAAGCACGGTCACCGGAACATTTATTCCGTCTTCCATGAACCAGCGGCTCATTCCAATCTTTGTTCCCAGCAGTGCGTGTGTCATCTTCTTGCTTCCGTCCTGCTCAGGCCTTGATTTTCACAAATACGCCGGCAGGAACAACGAGTCGGTTCAACGCGTCAATTGTGCTTGCACTTGGCTCTGAAATATCGATTATTCGCTTATGTGTACGAATTTCAAACTGCTCACGCGACTTCTTGTTCACGAAGGTAGAACGGTTCACCGTGTAAATCTCGCGACGAGTTGGCAGTGGTACAGGACCACTGACACGCGCACCGGTACGCTTGGCATGCTCGACGATTTCCTTCGCCGACGCATCAAGCGCTTGATGGTCGTAGGCTTCCATTCGAATACGGATCTTCATCGGTTCACTCTCGCAGCGGAACAGCCGCCATCGCTCCATGCAACATATTGATTCAAAACACCACGTGGCCAAAGCCACCGACCAAGGGCGAAACGACGATGATAGGGTCCCCCGATCCCCTGTCAAGGTGACCAAGCGGGTTCTGCTTGGATTCCCGCTCGCTCAAGGAAGCTCAATGATGCGAATACCACTCATGATTGCCACCCTCACTGCCCTCACTATGAGCACATCAGCCGAGCAACTGCTCATCAGCGATGAACTTGGGGTGCGGATGCCCGTCCCGCCCATGGCGGACATCATGCAGCGGCCGGGAGATGGCGGATCCGCCTTCTTGCTTCGAGAAAAGGGCTCAAAGCCAACTTGGAGCCTCAAGGTAGAGTCCGTAGAACTCGAAGAGCCCGATGCCAGCTCCTCCTTACGGGCAATCTTGAGGAATCGGCTTCCAGAGGCAACCGCTGAGGCCGCCACGATCACAACGATCGACCTCGATGGCCGTGAGGCGGCACAGGTCTGGCTCACCTATACAGGGCCCAGCGGTACGCCCGTCGTGCTGGGGTGGCTGGCAGCTCCCCAAGTGCTCGGGCACTGCCTGTTGCTCGGAGCCGTGACGACGCCAGAGGCAGCTGCTCGCGTGCAACCTCTTATACAGAAGTCATTTACAGAATCTCGGCTCATCGATCGAGCCAATGGAAATGACCGACTCCAGGCTGACCTGGATCATGGCGGAGACCTACTCAAGTCTCTGTCAGAGAGCAACTTACGTTCGCTTCTCGGACGCCACTATGTGCTGCGTGTCTTCGACCCAACTGGTGCCGAGGACCGCGAAGTGGCCTATGGAACCCTCGATGTAAGTGAAGCCGCTCGCTCATCGGTCCGAAAGCACCCTGGCCCATCTTCCAAGGCCGAAGAAGAGGAAGGCCTGCTCGTCGTGACACACCTCCGATTTATCGAGAATGCCGAGGCCGACATCTACATCGATCGGGTCCAGCGGTGCTGGGTGAGTTGGGATTTGCAGCGAGAGACATGGGTTGACTCGACCACTCGGCGCGACGGGAAGATGCGAACTGGAAGCATGGAAGTTGCCATTCGTGAGCCCCCCTCGGTGACGAGCCCGCGTGGGCAACTCTTGATTATCCGCCAAGACGAAGCCCATGGCACACGAGACACATGGACGCTCGTTCCTACAGATCCATGGCTTCCACGCGGACTGCGATGGTTGGTCCGCGACCTGCTCGGGCCGCATCCCCCCGAGCGTTCCGCGTGGCATACGTGGGACGAAACAACCATGACCCCTCGCATCACGATTCGCCGAGATGCCACCGATGGCCCAAACGTCTGCTGGACTTGGCTTGGCCGCGACGGGCTGCCCACTGCCTTGACTGCTGGTGCCGATGGCACTTGGCAGCGAGCATCTCGGCCGGACGGAACGATTATCGAGCGATCAGATGAGGACACTGTTACTCAGCGGTGGCGAAACTCGGGACTTCGACTTCGCTGAGTTCGGCACGGATCGCGCTGGTGAGGTGATTGATGTCGACGCTACTGCACAAAGGGAATGCCCAGTCTCTACGCGACGCCACCTTGGCCGATACCCGTGCAGCGGAGAGATGATCAACCGCGTTGCGATCACCAGCAGCATGCAAGGCTTTATGCATCTCTTGAAAGGCTGCTCTCCGAGCGTCACTGCCACGAGGCAGTGCAGCAAGTTCGGCAAGCCACGCCTTCTTCTCGCGTGACTGCCCTTGACCGACCGCTCCGGCAGGATCGTGTCGCTCGCGACGTACATCATCTCGAATATTCGCAAGGCTGCTTTGAATGGACGCATCATCGCACTGAGGCAGCCGAACAGTGCCACTGACCATCAGCCTTGGCGAAAGCTGCCACTGCAGCCAATTCTGCATCCACGATTCCATGATCTCGTCATAGAGCCATCCACCCGTTCCGTGAATGAAGAGGTCTGCAACGCTTCCCCGCATAATGGCTGTATTGACAAGCGCACGCGGCTGCAAATTCGCTGGACTGTCAAGATCCGCAACATACGCCGCACGCCGTGTTTGGCCAGTCACCACCCAAAGCGGGAGCTCTATGTCGCCACTTGTATCGAGTACTTTGCACACCCCTGGATGTAATTTTGCCGCTGTGTTGTAGGCCTCTACGCATGCTCGGGGATCATGTCGAATCGCATCGAGCATATGCAGACCAAGTGGTGTTTCCAGAAGACCAGCGGCCGACACACTCGCCATTCCGGGAGCGTGTTCTTGCAGCAGCGTCGACACCATGCACGCAGCCTGCTCGCTCGCCGTGCGTCCCTCGCTACGCGGCCATGCCAGCTGAATGGTTTCGAGAGCCGCTCGCACCTCCGCCGATGCTTGTGGCACGTCAAACACAACTGGACGGGCGGCGGGACGAATTGCCAGTACACCCTGACACTCTTCGAGCATTGAAACGAACGCCACCGACAGATCTGCCGGTGCATTGCCAATCGGCACTTCAAGTTGCCCAACTGCCTCAAGGCCGGTGTCGATAACAAGATTCACCACACAGCCGCCAGCCTTCTCGGCAAGCATCTGGGCTGCGATGTACTTAGCAAGGATGCCAGCGTGCGGAACGTTGGGCAAATGCCCCGTCGCGATCAGTGCCTGATCCGTAGGCAGACCAAGCAGAGATCTTGTCTCGCTTGCAATCTGGCCAAGCGGCGAGACTGATGTCTCGCCGAGCCGTACATCACATGCAACGAAGGGCATCAAGGGATCCACAGCGGATCAATTCGCGACAAATCGTCGCTTCATAGATAGACCGGCGGTTGGTTGGTTCATCGAGCGGACCGCCAAATGATCGAGTCGGGTCGTTGTATATCAGTCGCACTGGAATCTCGGTGATACGAAGACCAGTGGTCGCCGCCTGCACCCAGAACTGCATTGGAAAATCGTAGCCATCAATATCGAGTTCCAGCCCTCTGCATGTGGACATGCGATAGGCCTTGAATCCGCAGAACGCATCGGTGAGCCCGATGCCGAGCCGATCATTCAATAACTGCGTTATCGCCATATTGATCGATCTACGATCTGGCGGCGGCACATCGTCGCAGTCCTTCAGAGAGAGATATCGACTTCCCGATACAACGTCTGAATCATCTGCCTTGATAGCCGCAACAAACTCTGGAATAGCAGCAGGTTCATGTTGCCAATCGCAGTCCATGGTGATCAGCCAGTCGTATCCATCAGCGGCAGCGCGAGCCAGCATTTCCTGCATCGCCCGTCCATACCCCCTGTTCGTAGCGTGGCGAATGACCTCGACATCATGGGAAGCCAGCAACTGGGGTGTCTCATCGGTCGACCCGTCATCGACTACCAAAATGTCGCTGGCATACTTGCGTACCTCATGCAACACCTCAGCGACGTAGCGAGCCTCGTTGAAGACGGGAATACCAATAAGAATGCGGGGGTCGATAGTCATGGGCAGACCATTCTACAGCCCCCCGAATGGGATGCGAGTCAGTCGACGAGATGAAGCGTGGCATCGAGGCGGTCGATGAGGCAGAGCACATGCGCTTCTGGCGTCTGTGGCTGCTTTGCCGCCCCATACTCTGGTCGCTCATGGTGGCTCAGCACCAGATGCTGCAAATGGTGCAGTAATGCAGGCTCGAGCGGTGATCCGCCAGCGAGTTCGGCTTCGGCTGCCTTCTCTTCGATCATGATGGCACCACGGACGATGTGCCCGACAAGTTCACCGTCCTGCGTGTAAGAAAAACCACGCGACCAGTCGAGTTCTTCGGTCTTGCCGAGATCATGCAGAAACGCCCCGAGCAATACCAGGTCACGATTGATTTCGACTTCAGTCTGCGTATACGTCCCAATGACACCATCGACTAACCGCATGACCTGCAGTGTGTGCTCAAGCAATCCACCGATATAGGCGTGGTGTTTGCGAACTCCCGCCGGCGCTTCGCGGAAACGCTGCATAAGCGGGTCGTCGTCAAGCAATGCCTCTGCTACGGCATGCAACCCCGGGTGCTCGATACTCAGCAGCATCAACCGCACTTCTCTGAACATTTCGTTGATATCGCCTGACGTCACCGGCATCAAAGACACCAGCGTGGCATGATCGACACTGACAGGATCGATCGACTCGATGTTGACTTGCGGCGACCCTTGCCAATTCACCACTTCCCCATCGACTTCGACGACCGGTTCGCGTTCAAGCGAGGCCAATCGTCCAGCATCAAAAGACCAACATCGACCGGTCACTTGCCCCGATGCATTCCGAAGCATGCAACGCAAATACGCCGCTCCGCCGCGGCTCGTGCCGACTTGCGGATTGACCAGCAGAAAGCGTTCTCCGCTCAGTGTTTGACCTGCTTCAATCGATGCCATCGTCGCAGCCTACAGCCTGAGGTACGCAGTCTGCGAGTTCCATTGCCAAAAGGCCCCGCTCACCATGGCTTGCACGCCATGCGCGTCCTGCCTGAGCATGGGTCTGCACGCCGAGTTGAGCTGCATCGAAAGGCAGGACTGCTCCCGTATCTGCCCATTGCTGCGCCAAGAGGCTGACAATGATGCCGGTCAGTACGTCACCACTCCCTGGAATTGCGAGTTCGACGCCTCCCGTCTGGCACGTCCATATCTGGTCTGTACTTGCCACCACAGTGCGGTGCCCTTTCAGCACCACAATTGCATTGATCGCATGGGCCAGTGCTGTCGCCGCCCTCCTCCGCGAGGACTCATCGGTAGAGGGATCGGGGATGCCGTAAGCGGTTGCGAGCACTCGGAACTCGCCCGGGTGTGGCGTCACAATCAATGGTCGTTCACTGAGTCGACGTTGGTGTAACGGCGGAAGTCGAAGGCCATCGGCATCAACAACCAGCGCCGGCCCAGCGACACTGAGTAAGTGGGCGAGCATCGCTGCTGCACCATTCGATCTGCCAATACCCGGCCCAAAGGCAATGGCATGCACATCCTGGTCCATGGCGGCAATAGAGACACATGCAGAGCCGCCATCAATCTCGCCGGTTTTTACTTGTGGCAACGGTCGACCAGTTGCAGCCGGGCACAACGCAAGCACCGATCCCATCATCGATCGCGGGGTAGCGAGCACAACGCGGCCGCATCCCGCACGCAGGGCCGCGCGGGCTGCCAGGGCTGGCGCGCCGATCATCATCGAGTCGGTCGAGTCCTCGCCTCCAACAATCCCGACTGTGCCAAACTGCCCCTTGTGCCCGTCTGCACGCCTTGGCGGCCAACTGCTCACAGGTCGACCCGCACGACCTCAACTTCAAGATTCCCAAGCAGGCCGAGAAGCGCCAACAACTCTCGTTGTCCATCACCATCTTCGAGCGCAGATGTTGCAACGAGAATGTGTCCAACCGTAAACGGCACACGGAGCGTCGCATCAAGATCTATCCATTGCCCATCGATGAAGGCTTGCGTCCACATGTGCCAGCCAAAGGCATCGAGCCCATCCATCCAAACGAGCCCCGACGCAACACGAGATGGAATGCCCTCGGCACGAAGCATTGCGGCAAGCAACACACCGTGCTCGGAGCAGTCTCCCTCATGGCTTCTCACTGTTTCAGATGCCGACGCAAAGGCTGTTGTGAGCCCCTTCTTAGAAATCCAGTGATAGACCGCCTCCCGAAGTGCTTCGGCTCGCTCACGCGTCGACGCTTCCGGCGGAACTGTTGATATGGCAACGGCGGCGAGTTCGGTAATGGCTACATCGGATGAATCAACCATGGTCGATCCACTGCGGTACTGGTCGAATTGTGTCATCTCCTCTTGAGGAGACGAACCGCTGCTTCGATCAACTTGCAAGAGCACCGTGTTGTCTTGGTTGCCAGCAATACTCTGAGCGCCACTGGCTGGAAGGTTCAGAGTCGTTCCATCGAGCGTTCGCAGACGCAAGAAGGCTCGGGACGCAGTGGACTGATCTTTAATCGTTCCGGACACCGGGCGAACAAAGAGCGTTGCAAGAAGTTCGGGCGCTGGACCAATCCGCTCACCGATTGCCACTGATTTTGACGATCGCTTTGACTCTATGTCACCAAAGGGCGTACGAATGGTGGACATGACTGGTTGCCAATCCGGCGAGAACGATGTCTTGATTGAGACGGGTAGTCCTTCAATGGTGACATCCCAGTTGGATACCTCGTACTCCGCTCCATTAACTGTGATCTCGCCCCCACCACTGCGCTGCATGGTCTGGCGGGCGGGCGTGGCACCAAGATCAGGAACCAGCACATACCAAGAGAACGCAGTCTCGCCAGCTTCAGCTAATACCGCCAATCGATCAGCCACGGCGCCCGGCGTCAACCATGGCGTGGTTGGCGCGGGTCGTGTCGACGTTGTCACGCGTTCTCCCTGCTCCATGGTGATCTTCATCTCGCCACCACCAAAGTCCCAACGCGTTCGGACTGGTTGATCGCCCATCTCCTGAGTCCACTCCATGGAAATTGGCGTGCCGTCCAGCCGATCTACCCAGACAGTTTTTGAAATTACGGTGACCTCAGCGTTCATCCGCCCGATTTTCATCGATTCAGTATTGGTCATTGTTCGCACATCACCGGCGAGTGTCTTCACCGAGTGCGCCCAGCCCGCAGGAGTTCCAGCAAGCGTGATCGTGAACCAATGATCAACCTCAGCAAGTGCGCCACCAGCCAAGATGCAGGGAGCGACCAAGCACATCATGCGGAATTTCATGAATCTTCCTCCCCACCCGCGGGCCGCAAGAGCGGAAACAACACGACGTCTCGGATGCTTGTTTGGCCGGTCAGCAACATTACGATGCGATCAATGCCGATGCCAAAGCCACCTGCGGGTGGCATGCCAACCAACAACGCTTCGAGAAAGTCTTCGTCAAGCGTACGGAACGCCGCATCTTCGTCTGTAATCCCATTAAGTTGCTCGGTGAATCGAGCACGCTGAATGTCTGGATCATTGAGTTCGGTGTAGAAATTTCCAAGTTCCATGCCAGCGATGAACAGTTCAGCCCGCCACGCCAGGTCAGGGTTGTCCGCATGCGGCCGTGAGAGCGGCGAGAGCGGTGCCGGAAAGTCGGTCACAAATGTCGGCCGTGAGGGGTCGATCGCATCTTCAGCTTCGTCGAACATTCCCTCGACAAGTAGCCAGTGGTTGGCGTTTGGATCCAACGTCATGCCCTTCTTCTTTGCCAGGGCATGAATAGCCTGCTCGTCAAAAATACTGCAACCGTGTGTCCGTTCAAACAACTCGCCATAGGCAATACGATCAAATGGTGGGTCGTAGTCGATTTCAAGATCGCCAAAGGAAACCACCCCACCTGCGAGTGATCGCAACAGTGACTCGGTCAGTTCGAGCACCGACTCGCAATCACCAAAAGCTTGATACGCCTCCATCATGGTGAACTCGGGGTTGTGGCTCCGATCGATTCCCTCGTTGCGGAAGTTGCGATTGATCTCGAAGACCTTTCGCATGCCACCAACGAGCAGTCGCTTGAGATACAACTCTGGAGCGATACGCAAGAAGAGATCAAGGCCGAGCGCATTGTGGTGCGTCGTGAATGGTTTCGCCGCAGCCCCCCCTGCAACCGCCTGCATCATGGGCGTTTCAACTTCAAGAAACCCATGGTCCTCCATGAATCTACGAATGGCCGACACAATTTCGGACCGGCGATGGAATGTCTGCATCGTCTCTGGATTCGCATACATATCTACATAACGGCGTCGATAGCGTTGCTCGGCATCGGTCAGCCCGTGATACTTCTCCGGCGGCGGTGCAAGTGATTTGCAGTGCACTTCAAATCGATCTGCCCAAATACATACTTCGCCTCGTTTAGTGCGACCAACCGGGCCCTCGGCAACAATGATGTCGCCGTAGTCAACCTTGGACGCAAGTTTGAATGAAGCCGTTTCAAGTTCGGCCTTCGAACATGAAATTTGCAAATCCCCCGACTCGTCGCGAAGCACCATGAAGCACAGCTTTCCCATGGCACGGTGCTGCACGACACGGCCGGCCACCACTGCTCGGGGGCGTGGGTCGGTTTCTGGTGGCGTTTCGGCGTCCATAGCATCTGCCGCGGCTTCATCAAACAGAGCACGCGCCGCAGCAAGTGCAAGAAGATCATCAACCCGGCTGCCCCATGGGTCAATGCCGAGTTCGTCCCTCCATCGCGCGAGTTTGGCACGGCGGGCGGCGACGAGGTCGGATTCAGTACGGTCGGTCGAGTCAGTCACGCTCATGCCCGTACGATACCCCCCTTCAATCGGACAGGGTTGGGTGATGCGTATGCGAGGAGCGAGCAATGGACCATGTAGCGATCGTAACTGGGGCTGGGAGCGGGATCGGCCGAGCGGTCGCGGTCAGATTGGCTGCGGCGGGTACCGGCGTCGTCATCTTTGGCCGGCGTCGCGCATCGCTTGAGGCCACGGCAGCGATGATGGAGGGCGAGGTCATCAT
The DNA here is from genome assembly GCA_029247205.1 of Phycisphaerales bacterium. GTDB lineage: Bacteria > Planctomycetota > Phycisphaerae > Phycisphaerales > SM1A02 > UBA12567. The sequence continues at coordinate 12,860 of JAQWLT010000051.1, forward strand.
TCATCCGGGCGATGTTCGCTCGGCCGAGGATCTGAACTCAGCCATCACGGCAGCTGACAGCCTTGGCGGAGTCAGCATCTTGGTCAATAATGCCGGCATCATGCCGATTGCCCCGATGGTCACCAGCAGCATCGATGACTGGCGAGACACACTGGAAGTGAATGTGCTCGGCGCTCTGCAAACGATCCACTCGGTGCTGCCTGGCATGCGAGAACGGGGACGCGGACATATCGTCAATATTTCATCGGTTGCGGGCCGCAATCCTTTTCCCGGCGCCGCTGTGTACTCGGCTTCTAAGTCCGCGCTCGATGCCATTGGTGCCGGATTGCGGGCCGAACTCGCGGCCGACATGAAACGCGGCGGGCCACCGATTCGCGTGACGACCATTGCACCTGGCGCCGTCACGACGGAACTCGTACAGAGCATTCGCGATGGTGATGTCCGCGCTGGCACCGCGGCCTACTACGACGCGATGGACGCCCCACTGACGCCCGCAGATGTTGCCGACGTCGTGATGTACGCCATCGAGGCTCCGCCACACGTCTGCATCTGTGACCTTGAGATTCGCCCAACGGAGATGATTCGATGACCGGTCGACCTGCAGTCTTTCTAGACCGCGACAACACGATCATTCACAACGACGGTGATCTCGGTGATCCGCAGGAAGTCGTGCTACTCGAGGGCGCGGCCAAGGCGCTCGGGAGGCTACATGCCGCAGGCTGGCCCCTGGTAGTGATCACCAATCAAGGCGGTGTTGCCCGCGGCCGTTATGGCGAAGACGATGTGCGTGCCGTGCACACGCGTATACAGGAATTACTGGGAGATGTGCCCATTCTTGACTGGCTGTGGTGCCCGTTCCACCCACAAGGAACCGTGCCCGCCTTTACCCAAGAGCATCCGTGGCGAAAGCCATCGCCCGGCATGTTGCACGAGGCGGCATCGCGGCACGGATTCGAACTTGACCAGTCGTGGCTCATCGGTGACCAAGACCGCGATATCGAAGCCGGACTCGCCGCAGGCTGCAAAACCGTGTTACTTGGAAATGCGGCAGGCACACCACCGCCAACCCATGTAGCCACGTCCATGAGTGATGCGGCATCACTCATTCTCTCGCAGGGCACATCATGATCGACTGGAGCGCACAGCACCGCGTCACTGTCTTGATGCCGACATGGATCGGCGACATTTGCATGGCAACACCTGCGCTGCAACTCCTTCGGGAACGGCTACCCGAGGGAGCCGTTATCACGGCTGTGATCCGGCGCGGCATTATGAAACCGTTGCTGCATGGACTCTCGAGCGTTGACGATGTGATTCAATGTGATCCACAAGGCAATCTGGGCCCGCTGCGCGCAGGTCGCCGCATTGCGGATACCCGCCCCGACACCGTGCTGGTCCTTCCGGGAAGTTTCCGCTCAGCGCTCAGCGCGAGATTCAGCGGCCGTTGCCGGCGGGTGGGGTATTCCCGCAACGCTCGTGGGTGGCTACTCACCGATGCCATCAAGTCTCCTGATCGCAGCACGCCGCGCTCCCAAATCGCCTCGTATCAAATCCTTGTTGATCCAGACGCGCCAGAAGGAACCCCGACGCTCGCTGTAACCGACGAAGATCGCGCGGCCGCTGCAAGTGTGATGCCATCAGGCAACACGCCATTTGTAGTACTTGTTCCATGCGCCAAGCGTGAAGACAAGCGATGGCCCGCCGAACGCTTCGCAGCGGTTGCCAATGCGCTGCACGCACGATTTGGATGGACAACCGTCATCGCTGGATCTGATAAAGAGCGCTCGCTGACTCACTCCATTGCATCGACGTGCAATGGACCAGTCGTCGATCTTGCAGCAGCAAGCGGATCACTTGCCGCGCTCAAGGCGATTGCTGCGGATGCCGAACTCGTGATCTCCATCGACACCGGTCCTCGCCATATCGCACTCGCTGTGGGTACACCGGTCATCTCTCTCTTTGGCCCAACTGATCATCGATGGACAATCATCCCCGGCGTGAGCGAGCGTCGGCTGCTCGCTGAGCCGTTTCTGCCGCAAGAACTTTCGGCAGATGCCTGCGCCACAGCATGCTCTATAGATCGCATCGTCGTTGGCGATGTGCTCGGCGCTGTCGACTCGATGACTGCAACCAGTACACATGGCGGATAGCATCCCCTCGATGGCAGAAACCGCCGTGACGGCCGAGACAGTAGATCGTCGCAACGCCCTTGATGGCTTTGATGTCCTGCGTCATGCCGCGGCGGCCGACGCCTTTGGTCACCGCATCCACATCGCCCTGGCAATGGCGTGGGCCTTCTTTGTGCCGCTAGTCATGATCCCTTGGGCCAAGGACGTGGCGCTCATCTTGCTCGTCGGTTGGTCACTTGCCAGAGTTCTCTTTGGAAGCGTGCGGTATGCGTGGGGGCCACTCTTTCGTATGCCACTGGCGTGGCTCATTACCGCCTGGCTGGTATGGACGGGGCTCAGCATTCTTTGGTCGCCAGCGCCGGTTTGGGGACTCGATGAGTACAAGGCGTTCCGCGCTTTCCTTATTCCAATTTTGGTCTTCCCGGTGCTCTTTGAGTTTCGCAAGATGCTGTGGGCCTTTCTGGCCGGCGCCGCGATCGTCACGGTCATTCAATTGCTACAAGTGAGCGACTTGGCGGGGCTTCCTAGAGATAGCTATAGCAGACGAAGCATGGATCGTTTCTGTGCCTGGATTGCTCCCAATCCAGGTGGATTACTGCTGGCGGGCGCATTTGTCGCACACGCTGCGTGGCTCCTTGCAGAGCGTCGAGGGCGAATGGCAGGTGTGCATGTGGCTGGTGCTGTCCTTGCTGCGATCGGCGTCCTGTTCATGAACAACCGCGGCGCATTTGTCGCATCAGGCATTGGCGCAGCACTCGTCTGTATGGTGGTTGTGATCTTGCTCCCGAGCGTCCGCGCTAAGGTACTGCTCGTAGCCACCTCAATCGTGTTCGGACTCACATGTGGTTTATATGTGGACGAGATGATCCTAGGCTCCAAAATCAGCGCGCCGATCGAACAGAGAATCCAACGGGGACTGGATGATCTCAAAGGCACCGCTGAATTTGAAAAACGGCCCTTAGTGAGCCGGTCACTGACCTATCGACTTGAGGTATGGAGTGCACTCCTCGATGACATTCAGGACCGACCACTTCTTGGGACTGGAATGGGAGGATTGTGGCATGCCTTTGACGATCACCCTGAATTCATAAGCAACGATCGAACCGGCAAATCCAAGAAGCACAAGCCCGCCTACAACAATCACAAACATGGCCATAACTCATGGCTCTTCGTTCCCGCAACCACTGGGCTCATTGGCATGGCGCTCATGTGGGGAACGCTTGGCACAGCGATTGCTGGGTTGTGCCGGCGTGCAAGACGACACCCTGAAGCGATCGTGTCATTCGGCATCTTGGTTGTGTGGATGATCGGCAATGTCTTTGACTCGCTACTACTCAGTGGCAGTACATCTTGCCTACTCATCATTGGCCTGCTTGCCGCATTTGTTCCTCAAGTTGGCGCAGAACCATGATGTGGCCACTCTTCGTTGCCGGGGCCTACATGATTGGCTCTATTCCATTTGGTGTGTTGCTTGCTCGCATGCGCGGCATCGACATTCGTAAGCACGGATCTGGCAATGTCGGCGCCACCAATGTTGGCCGCGTACTCGGGCGACGGTTGGGGCTGGCCTGCTTCGTAC
>JAQWLT010000059.1 GCA_029247205.1 Phycisphaerales bacterium
CGATTCAGAACAATAGCGCTAGTTTTGGTGGCGGCATCCATTGCTCACACGGTGGGACCACCATCACAGATTGTGTGATCACAATGAACGATGCCTCCTCCGGCGGTGGCGGAATTGCATTAATCAGCTTCGATGGTGTTAATGTTACTGTCATCAACGGCTGCTCGATCTCGGCCAACACTTCCCCACGAGGGGGTGGGGCTCACCTCGATCTGTACGCAAACCCCCAGTTTAATGACTGTACATTCATAACGAATGAGGCCTCTATTGATGGCGGTGGGATCTACGTGTACAGAGGCGATCCTACGTTTAATGACTGCGAGATCGTATTCAATACCGCCAATGAGAATGGTGGTGGAATCTGCAACCATGAAGAAGGCAACACCATTACCGTCGTTAACGGTGAAATTTGGAACAACACTGCCATCATCAATGGTGGCGGAGCTTTCATCGATGGTGGTATAGATTCAGAACTTGTTCTCACAAACTGCACATTCAAAAGCAATGCTCCAAGCCAAACCGATGGCTCGGGGAAGATCACGGCCGCCTCATCCATGACTGCTGTTTGCTGCCTCAACGGCGCCTGTATGCAAGGAACCGAAGTGGACTGCATGGCCGCTGGCGGCACGTGGTTGGGCGAGAGCGGACTGTGCAATGACTGTCCCTCCACATGTGATGGCGATATCACCGGTGATGGTCAACTTGGCATCCATGATCTACTGATCATGCTTGAAACCTGGGGCCCCTGCCCGTAACTCCTGGCTTCTATAATTGATTTGCTGTCAGTTGGCTGCGTTCCACCTATCACTGCTGCTCGCCACAAACATGGACATCGCATAGAGTGTGCCGCGAATGAGTGCTGGGGAATTGACGAGTCTCAATGGTGGCGAAGGTTGACTCGATTGGTGGTCTTACTCGATCCTGCTTAGGGCGACTTATCATCAAGCATGGCCCGATATCGCGCCGCACTTGCCTCATCACCGAGTGCCTCATGCGATGCCACGAGGTACTCGGCGACTACGGTGATGCGAGGGCTCTCCTCGCCGAGCATCTCAGTGAGTTCTGACATTGACTGTTCGAGTTGCTTGATGGCTTCGGCAGGTTGTCCCGACAATTGCAGGCAATGGCCGTAGCCACCCCGGACAATGGCGGCAGAGAGTCGATCGCCGGCTGTGTCAAGCCCTTGCACCGCTTGAACATACTGGCGAAGCGATTCATCGTATTGCTCTTGCTCCCGAAGCAGTCGCGCCAGTGAATTCTGCGTCAGCATGGTGTCGACGGCGGTGGGGGTGGACTCCTGCTGAACGGCAAGGGTGCTTCGGAGAATCTCCTCAGCCTCAGCCCAACGCTGATGTTCCTCGTACAAAGCGCCGAGTGAACTGTTGATCCGGAGTGTCAATGCGTCAGCCACGCCAAAGGTGTCGGTTGCTATCTTTTGAAGTTCCATGAGGAACGTCTCAGACTCCACATCGCGATTCAGCGTATCAAGCACGGCTGCGAGATTGAGTCCGGTGAAGATAGTGTCGCGGGAGTCGGGCCCATAGAAGGATCGACTCAGCGTATAGACCGACTCAAAAGCGTCACGTGCATCGTCAACTCGACCGACATTGAAGTACCACGCGCCTAGATTGTTCTTATTCTCGATTGCCTCTTCGCTGCTCGGGCCGAATGCGATGTCGATGACCGTGCCCGCTTGCTGCAAGTGCTTGAGCGCTTCGGCGTACTGCCCAAGGTCTGTCAGCATGGCTCCAATGGAATTGTGGAGGTCGATCGTATGGGGATGTTCGGGGCCAAGCCTTTGCTCCTGCATTGCCAGCAACTCTTTGGTGAGCGCGGCGGCTTGGGCAAGTCGTCCCGCCTCGTAGTGAATGAGGGCCAGGGTATTTCCTGCGGTGAGTGCGGCATCATGATGATTGCCCGCCTTGCAGATCGCCCATGCCTGCGAAGTGAGTTCTTGGGCGTTGTCATACTCGCTGAGGTCTCGTAGCAAGTTTGCAAGGTTCACCGCAACTCTGGCCCACGCAGCCGATTGGAGTGGGTCGGAGGCATCCAGTTGTTTGAGGAGCGATCGAAGCAATAGCTCAGCTTCACGATCGCGTCCAATCGCAGTGAGCAGTGCTGCAAGATTGTTTGCCGTGATGATGGCATCGATCGTTTGGTCAGGGAGTTCTTCTTGCACAGCCAGTGTGCTACGAAGCAGTTGCTCGGCTTCTTTGTGTTGTCCAAGGGCAGACTGTGTGACCGCGAGTGCGGTTGCCAAGCGAAGTGATTCCGGCTCGTGCTGTGTTTCGAGACTTCGCTGGATTTGAAGTGCGCGGGAAAGGTGTTGCGCGGCGGGTTCAAAGCGGCCTAATCCAAAGTAGGCGGCGCCAACTGTATGGCTGATGCGAGACTCCAGCTCTGGCTGCTCTGCGAAATACATGGGTATTGCAGCGGCTGCGGCATCCAGTACTTGAATGAAGGGTTGATCGGCTCGAAAGGTGTCCAACTCACCCGATGCAGTTCGAGGGTCGGCTATCTGCAGAAGCCGCTGATTCAGAAAGAGAAACATTCGTTGCGTTCGCTCGGCCTCGACAACCGCTCGATTCATTTCTGTTTCGGCTTGGTGGGATTTGACTTGGGCAATCTCCGTCTGTTGCTGTGCCCGACTGCGTTCGGCTGCAGCTCGCACGGCGAAGATACTCGTTCCAATGACGCCGCCGATGAGTGCCAGCAGGATGAGGGCAGCAGCAGCAACGGGACCTCGGTGGCGACGAATGAGTTTGCGCAGTCGGTACAAGTTTGACTCGGGCCCAGCCTCCAGTGGCTGGCCATCGAGATATCGCCGCACATCGGCTGCGAGGGCCTCGGCCGATCCATACCGGTGCAGTCGGTCCTTTCGAATTGCTTTGAGCGGAATCCATTCCAACTCGCTTCGCAGCGAAGACGCAAGTTCACGACTGCGGGTCTGTCGATTGACAGCGATTTCAGTGCTTTCGGCATCATCCAGTGTCATAAGGCGGGTGCTGGGCCGCGGTGGACTTTCTTCACGGATGATGCGTTGTAGTCCAGTGAATCCTGCTTGGCGAAGCGTGGCAGGATCGAAGGGCAAGCGACCGGAGAGCAGTTCATAGAGAACGATCCCAAGCGAGTACACATCGCTGCGGGTATCGACATCGACGGCAGTTAGTTCTGCCTGTTCAGGGGACATGTATTCTGGCGTACCAATGATTTGTCCTTGCTCGGTGAAGAGCGTCCGGGCGGTGAGTTCCTGCGATGCTGCCTTGGCGATGCCAAAATCGATGACCTTGGGCTGCGGCTTGCTCTGAGTATCTACCGTCACAAGAATATTTCCCGGTTTCAAATCTCGGTGAATGATTCCTTTTTGGTGGGCGTGCTGAATCGCATCACAGAGGTCCGCGAAGAGTTCAAGTCTCGCTCGTGTGTCGAGTTTGTGCCGATCGCAATAGTCATTAATGGCGTCCCCCTTGACATACTCCATGACGAAGTAGGGCCGGCCTTCCGGTGTCGCGCCAGCCTCGAAGACGCGGGCGATGCCTGGATGACTCATCATTGCAAGCGCCTGGCGTTCGGCTTCGAAGCGGGCGATGACCTGATTTGTGTCCATCCCCGGCTTGACGATCTTGAGGGCGACACGACGCTGGACCGGACTGGTTTGCTGGGCGAGGTATACGACGCCGAAACCGCCTTCGCCGATGATCGAGAGAATCTTAAATGGTCCGATGGAGTCGCCGATCTTGGCTCCAACCCTCGGTGGCGGTTTGCCGCCGAGTGAAACCGTCGGCTGTTGATCGTCGGGGGGGAGGGGTGGTTCAGGTGTCATCACACGCACCCTACCCGCTGAACTGCTACGAGGATACTTCTACTGCAAAGTCCTGAGAGAGCCCGTTTGTAGGTGTCCAGTAGTCAACCAATTACGATCGTTCTGAGGCTACCTTGCGACTTCGGTCCATTCGTTCATTGGTTGGCGTCTTGATGTTTTTCGCCATGCCGACGAATGACATGAGTCGGATAGCAACCCAAGTGGCGTCAAATTGCCACCACGCTAGTCCATGGCGAGCTGAGGTTGGGAATGCATGGTGGTTGTTGTGCCAACCTTCGCCCAGTGCCAGTACGCCAACGATGGGGTTATTGCGGCTGTGGTCACGGCTTTCGTACGGCTGCTTGCCCCAAATGTGACAAACGCTATTGACGCTCCAGGTCACATGGTGTTCAAGGCCGATGCGAATGATGCCGCCCCAGAGCAGGCCGGTCAGTGCGCCTGCCCATGTGCCTGTGATCACACCGCCGAGTACTGTTGGTATGGCCAGCCCGAGGGCGACCCACAGTGGGAAGAGCCGGTTAATGAATCGCAAGTCTTTATCGGAAATCAAGTCGGGTACGTAGCGTTCCAAGTCTGGTTGTTCGATATCAAACAGCCAGCCAAAGTGTGAGTACAGGAATCGTTTGATGCGGCTATCGCTTCCAATATTGGGCGAGTGTGGATCGTGTTCTTCATCGCTGTGTTGGTGATGTTGTCGGTGTACTGCGCACCACCAAAAAAGGTCGCCCTGGCATGACATAGACGCAGTGATGCCAAGGCCGCACTTCACCCATCGGGGGCAGTCGAAGCTCTTATGTGTGAAGTAGCGGTGGAGCCCCACGGTGATGCCCAATCCGCACAGTAGGTACATGCCCGCGAACAGTGCCAAATCAATAGGAGAGAATCCATTGCCCCATGCGAGCCACATGGCGGCAATCAGGGCAAGCGGCGGCGAGACGACGCTCAGTAGGACGATCATCCGCGCGCCGCGGTGCAGCGGCGGGGAAATGTCTTCGCTGGAGTTGGTATGAGACTCGAGCGGCGCTACGGTGGCGTCGGGCAGATCGTTCGTGTTCTGCTGGTGCTCAGGTTCTGCTGTAGGTGCAGTTGGCGCAGTGAGAGGCATGGTTTTGGGGGGCTCCGCGCGGTAATTGGGTGAAGGCCCAGTTGGCCTCAAGAGTCCCGCAGCATGTAGTTTAGCGAGTTGAGCAAGTTGCCAACCGACGTATCAGTGAAGTGTGGGTGGTGTTCGCCACTGCTTGAGCTGTTCAAAGGCATATCCGAGTGCAAGGAGCTTTGCTTCTGACCAAGCTGGGCCGATGAATGAGAGGCCAACTGGCAGTTCGTCAACCATGCCCGCGGGAACGGTGAGATGGGGGTAGCCCGCCACGGCGGGAAGTGTGGTCGAGCCGCCCGCGAACGCGTCGCCCTCGCCCAGTGTGATCTCGAAAGCAGGACCGGTGGTCGGCGCGATGAGCGCTGTGAGATTGTGTTCGGCGAGCAGACGATCGATGCCATTGGGTCCCGCCGCTGCGTGGGCACGGGCGTGCGCCTCGGCATACTGCAATTCTGATGTTGTATCGGTAGACACCGCCATTTCAAAGAACTCTTGCCCAAAGTGAGGCATCTCTCGTTCAGCGTGTGTTCGATTGAAGGCAATGATGTCGTTCAGCGTGCGTGGGTGGTCTTCGCCCGGCAAGGAATTCAGATAGACGGCCATGTCAGATCGTAGCTCGTGCAGCAGCACGGCCATTTCATCTGTATAGATGGTTTCCATGTCTGGAAACGCGCGAATATCTACGAGTACTGCCCCGGCTTTTTGAAGGGCTTCCAGTTGCTGTTCAAATGCTGTGAGTTGTTCTGGACTACACCAGTCGGTGTGAAACCAAAGCACACCGAGGCGGCTATTTTTGAGAGCGTTCGAGTCGAGTGCACCTGTGTAGTCCATCTTGTGCAAATCAGCCGAAGCCGAGGCCGCATCGAGTGGATCGGACCCAGCCATGACGGTCAGCATGATCGCTGCGTCTTTTACCGTTCTTGTCATCGGACCGGCTGTGTCTTGCGAGTGCGAGATCGGCACGATATGTGTGCGAGGCACTAAGCCGACAGTTGGTTTTAGGCCGACGAGTCCATTCATGGCTGCCGGACACGTGACAGAGCCATCGGTCTCGGTGCCGATGGCAGCAGTGACAAGATCGGCGGCGACAGCGGCGCCGCTGCCACTACTTGATCCGCATGCGCTTCGGTCGCGGTTGTAGGGGTTTCGAGTCAGGCCACCTACGGCGCTCCAGCCGCTTGATGATTTTGGAGATCGGATGTTGGCCCACTCGCTGAGATTCGCTTTTCCTAAGATCACCGCTCCAGCATCGCGGAGTCGTTGAACAACAGTTGCGTCGCGGCCGGTTCTATTATTCACAAGAGCGAGCGATCCTGCGGTTGTCGGCAATTCTCGGGTCTCGATATTGTCCTTGATAAGGATCGGTACTCCATGCAGCGGGCCTTTTACGGATCCACGGGCGCGTTGAGCGTCGAGGCGAATCGCATCGGCAATCGCGTTTGGATTGTTCGCGAGTATGCAGTGAAGTCCTTGTTCACCAGCATCAATTGCCTCTGCGCGAACGATGTAGAACTGAGTCAGTTTCTCTGAACTCGTTTCACCACGGTCCATCGCTGTAGTGATCGTTTCGATATCTGAGTTCAAGAGACCGCATAAGACTGCGCCGATAATGAGTGTGCATGGCATGGGCAGTAGCCTAAATGTGTTCAATGAGTAAGAGTGGGCATTGGCATGATGCAACTCACATGCCTCACCTATGAGTGACGCCTTGGCGGCATGGCACAGTTGAGTGAGTCGGCTTACTCTTCGTCGCCCAGCGTGCGTTCTGCAGCTGGGGCTTTCATCGGCCAGCCTGCTGCTTCGTCGGCGACCTGAATATTCAACTCTTTGCACCGGGCTCTCGCCGCCTCGGCACCGGCCAGTGAGTCGCGGAGATAGACGATCGCTGTTCTGCCGAGTCGAATCATGTTGCCGTTTTCCAGCGTGACTTTACCCAGAATTAAATCTGACCCAACTCGAGTGCCGTTACTGCTGCCTGCATCACTGACTACCCACTGCGTCACTGGCATTCCTAAGTCGCTGGAGATTACCGAGCTTGACTGAATACGGCAGTGAATACGAGACGCGCGTTCATCGACCAATTGCAAGACAGCATCGTCGCCCCGACCAATAGTGGTCGGTTTGTCAACATTGAGTGCATGGAGGCCGCCTTCGTCTGGGCCAGCAATAATAAATAGACATGGCATGCTCGTGGATCCTTCTTAATTTTGCAGTATAGGCACTCGCTGCATATTGCGGGATGTTGTTATTTGTTTCTCGGACTGCTTCCTCCGGTACATGAAAACGAGCCACACAATCAAGCTCTAACTCAACGAACGCCGTAACCAAGTCAGAATGCTATTCGGGGTGTTTGGAGTGGTTGTTGCTGAGTTGACTACTGGCAGCAGCAAGTCTGGAGAGTGTTCCAGATGTGATTCGTGCGAAGTATTTTGAAGTTGTGAATAGCGAAGGCTGAGATCTTGTACGACTTGATACAAACAAGTGGGGAGGAGTTCTCAAGATTCAGAGTGGCAAGAGGCAGGTCCTCATGCCATTCACATTACATCAAGAAGGAGAGACAATCTCGGCACAGAACAGTCGAGGGCATACTCTTATTCTGATGGGAGGCGATGAACGTGGAAGTGGTGGGTTCCAGACCAAGAGCAATAAGGGGCATACTCTTGTAGCGCTCTGCACGAATCTCGCGGGAGAAGGAACCATCATTACTGAGAACGCCAAAGGCGAAACCACCTCAACAATGCCCTGATTCCCTCTTCAATGCGACGCCTTTGGGCAGGGGCATCAATTACATCTATGGCCAGGGATCTAGGTGGTAGAGTGAAGTTTCCTATGGCCCTCGATCTGCCACATCCAAGTCAGTTTGAGACTCATCTGAGCCGACGTGCTGTTCTTCATACGGCGACGGTTGCAACATTGACGTTGGCCCTGCCGCGGCTGTCGTCGGCCTCAACTCCTCTATTGAAGAAGCCGGTACAGATAGGAGTTATTGCTGATCTGCATCATGACGTCATGCACGATGGAATTGATCGCCTGGGGGTATTTCTCAAGGCAATGGAAGTAAGCAAGCCAGATGCAATTCTGCAATTGGGAGATTTTGCCTATCCGAGTCCTGAGAACAGCGACATCATCACCCTGTTCAACCAGGCGCACGCTCGGCCCCTGCATGTCATAGGCAATCACGACACTGACGCGGGGTTCACCAAGCGCAACTGCATTGACAAGTGGGGCATCCCAGGCCGTTACTACGCCCAGAATGTTGAAGGTCTTCAGTTGTTGGTACTCGACGGCAATGATGTTGGGTCACCGACGCACAAGGGTGGCTACGTGTCCTATGTCGGCAAGGAACAGATTGAGTGGTTGAAGGAGCAGTTGGCAACCCTTGATGGGCCGATTATGGTCGCGTGCCATCAGCCGCTTGCCGGAGCCTATGCCGTAGACAACGCAGAAGAGATACAGGCTGTTCTTGGTGACGCGTCGGACAAGGTCATCTTGGTAATCAATGGTCACTCACACATAGACGAGGTCATTCGTGTCAAGAACGTTACCTATATGCATGTGAACTCTGCTTCCTACAAATGGGTTGGCGGTGCCAATCGGCACGAAAGCTACTCCGAGGACATCCACACGAAGTATCCGTCGATTGCAAGCACGTGTCCCTATCGCGATTCCTTGTTTACCACCTTTACGGTCGAGCCTGAGAGTTTCACGATTCGTGTCAAGGGAACCAGAAGCAGTTGGGTGGGCAAGTCACCTGCCGAACTTGGCCTGGACCTGCATCCGAACCTGACGAACGGGGAGCAGATCGCACCTCGGATTCGAGATCGAGAGTTCATGAGAGTCTGTTCATGATTGGTTTTTCAACGCCTGTACATAGGCGTTATGAATCGATTCATCAAAGCAGATGAATATCACTTCCCTGGGGATGTCATTCGATCCAAGAAAATCGATGGTCGTACAAATGGCAACTACTGACGCGGCATCAACTGGATAGCCATAGACCCCACAACTGATGGCAGGGAATGCAATGCTCCTGACATCATGCCTTGTTGCCAGTTCAAGACTTGATTGGTAGCAGGATGCAAGAATGGTGCTTTCATCATGATTGCCGCCTTCCCAGTATGGGCCGACGGTATGTATTACATGCTTGGAGCGGAGATCGAATCCAGGTGTGATCTTCGATTCTCCTTCACGGCATCCGCCCAGTGTCCTGCATGCTTCAAGTAGTTGCGATCCCGCAGCAGTATGAATTGCGCCGTCAACACCACCTCCACCTAGAAGAGTGGAGTTCGCGGCATTGACTATTGCATCACCAGTAAATGCAGTGATATCTCCCGTCATTATCTTTATACGGTCGTTCAACATGTGGGAATAGTAATCCCAATCCCTTCGCCGCCGTCTTTCCTGTCAGGGGCAGTTGGTGACGTACTCGATGAGGCAGGTCGAGCCGATGTAGGCCTTATTGGGCATGCAGTCGTTGGCGCCGGACCAGTCGTCGAGCACCAGCATCAGATCGTAGGTGTTGACCGTTCCGTCCGGAGTTCCAGTGGAGCCGGTTCGATCGAAGAAGGAGAGCTCTTCTTCCGATCCGCTCCATGCACTGAGGACGCCCAGCAGATCATGGATGTCGACCCTCCCATCGATGTTGCCGTCGGCCTGGCACGTTGCGGCAGAAGCCCACTGTGACTGGAATTCACACGCTAAAGTTCGAAACGCGGCATACTCAACCTTACTCAGCACCGATGGCAGATCGGCCGGGTCATCCGGAAGTTCAATGCGATGCAGACCGCCGGGGTTGTCAAGGGCCGCAAAGTTCGGGGCGACG
>JAQWLT010000067.1 GCA_029247205.1 Phycisphaerales bacterium
CGCGAATCAAAAGACACGGTTACTGTTGAGACGGACTGGCTTGTCCCCCGGCACCCCCGGTGAGCAGGTGAGTTCACTTCAATCACGTGCGAGTGGTAGCGGATCACTCACACATTCACTCACACATCGAGAGAGAACCCCCTTCCCGAACGCCCCGGGCATGATTCGAACATGCGACCTGCGGATTAGAAGTCCGCTGCTCTATCCAACTGAGCTACCGGGGCTGAGTGAGGCTGTGGTGTTACCAGTGGCTCCACCAAAGCTTGCACGGTGCACATGGTAGCGGCGTAGCATGCACGCACGATGTCTAATGCCCCACCACCTACCTCCACACCCTGTGATCCCAACATCACGGCTCGACTTGAACTTGCGCAAGATCTGGCGGACGCCTCGGGTGAACTCATCATGTCCTACTTCGGCAACAGCCGATGCGCTGCCGACACCAAGGGGGACGGCTCACCAGTCACCGATGCAGACCGCGGCGCTGAGACGCTCATCCGCAACGCTGTCGCCAAGCACTTCGGTGACGACGGCCTCTTCGGAGAAGAACACGGCGCCGAACCTGGAACAAGTGGCTACCGATGGGTCATCGACCCAATCGATGGCACGATTTCGTTTGTGCATGGCGTGCCGGCCTTCGGCACACTCATCGGCATCGAACGAGACGATGTGCCCGTTGCCGGTGTCATGAATTTCCCGGCAATGAACGAGCGCGCCTGGGCCGAACTCGGCGGTGGTGCATGGCATCGCATCGCTTCAGAGACGCCCCGACGCGTACACGTGTCCGATACCAGTAACCTCGATGAAGCCATGGTGTGTACGACATCCTTCGACTACTTCCGCGATCAACCATGGGAAGATGCATACGTTGCCATCGCCCGAGCATCGAAACGGACACGTGGCTGGAGCGACTGCCATAGCGAACTCCTCCTGGTCACTGGACGCGTGGATGCTGTCGTCGAACCAGTACTCAACCCATGGGATATCAGCGCCATCATTGCCGTGCTTCATGAATCAGGGGGGCGGTTCACCGATTGGACAGGACAGAACGAGGGCAAGTCCGCTGTGTCATCAGGGCTGGCCAGCAATGGTCACATCCACGAGCAAATGTGCGCGGTGCTCTCTGGAGAGTAGAATTACACGCGAGCCACACTGGCTCGGCGGGCTGGTAGCTCAGGGGTTAGAGCAAGCGACTCATAATCGCCAGGTCGCAGGTTCGAATCCTGCCCAGCCTATTTCAAACGCACCAATGGGTGGTTGACCTTTTTGTGAAGCAACAACTTATAGACCCATGGCCCTGTACGCCCTTGTCTCAGCAACAACGCAATACGCTGTCCGATTGAGTGCTACGAGCAGTTACCCCAATTGCCGAGCATCAGAATGAGATCCTCAACATCAGCATCGCCATCGCGGCTGACGTCTTCGCGGTCGTTCTCAGTGATGAATCCAACACTGAATGCAGGCAAGAAAGCCTGTAAGTCAGACGCATCAACATCGCCATCTTCGTCAATATCGCCGCCACAACACCACTGATCAAACTCGTTGCTGGCACCTACTTCTACCCAGTTCCCAAAGATCTCTTCGGCATACCAATGATCGCAAAAAGTCGTCGCCTGAATCGTCACCGAGTCTGTCGCAGCGTTGCCCAGTGCGGCCGATGCTTCACCCGCGCTATTATTGCTGAATGTGCACATGTCAATCGTCACCGTCTCATTGGTCGATGACCCAAAGAGCTCCGTGACATAGACGCCCCCACCACTCGTACTTGCACTGTTCTCCATAAGAGTGCAGGAAGTCAACATCAATACTGCGCCATTGGTCGCGCCCGAGCCGACTTGGATTCCGCCACCCCTCGTTGCATCGTTGTTACGAATCACACAGCCCGTTACCTGCACATCAGAACTACTGATCCGTAAGCCGCCACCCTCAATTGCAGTATTGCCACGCACAGTGGATGAGTCAATCATAGAAACGTCAGCATTCAAAAAACCAATTCCGCCCGACTCATTGTTCAGCACAAATGAATCGGACATGATCAAAACAGCTTGGTTCTCAATGGTGATTCCGCCTGACAGTGTGCCCGCAATATTGTCTTGAATGGTGCAATCAATCATCGTCAACGTCGATTGCAGGGCTGACAAACCGCCGCCGCGTTGCGAAGCGGTGCATGACTCAATTGTGACACTATGAAATTCCGGCGAAGCAAGTGAGCCGGTCACACGCACGCCAGCACCATGGATTGCGTTGCCACCCGTAATCGTACAGTTTGTAAAAACAGGCGATGCGTCTTCAACCAAAATGCAGCCGCCAGAGTTCGATGTGCTTCCATTGGCAAATGTCAAACCGGTGAAAGATGTGTCTGATGACTCATCATTCGTGCACACCAAACACCGCCGTACACCTTCGCCATCAATCACAACCACATCTGCAGATGTCTGCTGACGAAGCTGTAAATCGACGCCTGAGAGATCTATGAGTTCGGCATATGTCCCTGCCACAATTTCAATTTCATCGCCGCTGGTTGCTGCGGCGATGGCTTCCGTGATGGTCGTCCAGTCACCGCCACCGCCCTGATCAACAACAATGACCGCTGACATTGACGAGCCAGTCAGAATACCGAGCGTTATAGAAACAGCGAATAGGCGATGTCGCATGCAAGCTCTCCGGCTTGTGGTCAGGAGTGATGGCAGCCAACTGCCATCTTGGTCACTCGACCAGAAAGGCGGCAGTCAGTCCCACTGCAAGATCGGCCCATCACGGTCCATGCCCGAAGTAAACCCTAAAATAGAGTCCCCATGTCGAACATCATCATCGATACGAAACACATGATCCTCACCGCCGTCATACCTGCGGCGAGCATCAGCCAGACCCTGCACCAGCACGACATGCCCGTCGCCATAGGCGAAGTAACCAGCCCACCGCCCAGTACCCGGGTCGCACACCCATGAGTCAACATTTGGCTCGCCATCTCGCGGCCCTCGGTTACCCAAGATGGGCATGGTCGAATCCATTTTTTTGCTCGACCAGTGCGAGGCTCGATCTCCGTACAGCACCATGTGGGCGTAAGAGACGTTGGAAATATCATCCAAATCAGCAGTGAAGCCATCGTCCCAGTACACGCCATCCTCGGGGTTCCATGCATTCCAGTCGTACTGCCCATAGGACTCGACAGCACCCTGATCCATCTTGGAGATCAGTGCCTCTGGTGACACAATGCGCTCCGCAATCAACATGCTGTAGAGATTCGCAGTCGTGTCATCGGACGCATCCCCCGTCTTGAGGCTTGGACGAGGAAATTCGCCCTTGCCGCCAAGCCCATAGATATTCAGTGACTGCATCAACTGCTGAATCTGAAACATGTCGGTCAAACGGCCTTTGCTTGCAGGAACAGCTCGCCCCGCCTCATCGGTACCGGTTTGGAATCCCTTGAGCGACTCAGCCATCAATGCATACATCACCGCCATCACAGCCAGGACCACAAGCAGTCCGACCAAACTAAATCCACGTCTCATGTACTACTCCGCCCCCGCTTCGGCTTTTCGCCTCTGCATGAGCCGATCAACATCTGCAGTAGGCAATCGATCGAGATCCTGTTGCAATCGCGCTTGACCTGCATCTTTCAACACCGCCCACGCCTGCAAGATGCTCGTTGGTGAGCCATACGCGGTGAACCGGCGATAGGAATCGCCAAGGCGAACCGTGACCTCCCATGTGTCAGCATCATCATCGGCGTCCCCAGTCGGAGGAGCCGTCAACCATGCTCCAGATGTAACAATCGACCCGAGTTTGGCGCCTTGTGCTTTGCTGATATGGCCTGTCCACATCCACTCACTCTCCCGAGCGGGATACCCGCCAGCAAACTGAAGCGTTCCCGATTCACTGACGCCATACCGCACCATCCGACCATCGTCCGTGGTGTGATACATGTCAATCGCAGGAGAAATGATTGGCGCCTTTGGCAACGACTGGCAGCCAATGATCACACCCAGCAAGCCGCACCATGCAAGCAATCGACTACTCATGGTGTCGCACTCGAAGTTGCTGGAAGTTGCAGCAACTGCTTTGGCAAGTCCGTACTTCGTGTTCCACCGGGCATCGGAACCTCGACGACCAACCAGAGGTCGAATGGATCAGTAGGCTTGCTGCCCTGCTGCAACATGCCCGCAACACGAGATCCAATCAAACCAGAGAACTCGGTGCATTGGATAACACTCTTGGTCAATTCGTCAACAACCTTCGAATCGACTTTTGCGCCACCAGATTCGTTGATTGAACTGATGGTTACGAATGATGATGTACCAGTGGAAGGCGAAACTCGAAGCGTGTGACCTCGCAGAACCAGCGGCAGAGACTGCCGATCACAAGTTGAAAGCGATGGCAAATCTGGATGCTGGACGCCCCAAACCACATGGATACGGCGGACGTCGATCGGCCAACTTGGCTTCGGCGCTGGCTTCACGACAGGCGCAGGCTTCGGAGTTGGCTTCGGCACAGGCTTCACAACAGGCGCAGGCTTCGGAGTTGGCTTTGGCACAGGCTTCACTACAGGTGCAGGCTTCGGCGCTGGCTTCACAACTGGCGCAGGCTTCACTACAGGTGCAGGCTTCGGCGCTGGCTTCGGCACAGGCTTCACTACAGGCGCAGGCTGAGGAGCTGGCTTTGGTACAGGCTTCACAACTGGTGCGGGAGTAGGCTTGGGCGTTGGCTTGGGCGTTGGCTGCACAACTGGTGCAGGCTTCGGAGCCGGCTTTGGTACAGGCTTCACAACTGGTGCGGGAGCAGGCTTGGGCGCTGGCTGCACAACTGGTGCGGGCTTCGGCATTGCTGAAGCAACCAGCACAGCTTCTTCTCCCCGGTACGAGGCCCATGGATCCGGTCCATAGTCCCAGCGAAGTGGTTCAACTGCCGCCACAAGTCGTTGCTCGTCAGGCGCCCATGCCAGTACTGCAAGTTCACGGCCGAACGATATGATTGCCGCGTCGGGCTGCGTATCACCCTCAGCGGTCCGTATGAACATCCACCGCTCGTGGTTGCCTGTCATGGCAAGGAGCCACACAGTTCCCCGACGCGATGGCGGATTCACCCGCCGCAAGTCAGCCTCCACATCACCCGATGCTGGATCGGTGAGCCCCGCACGCGAAGCCGAGTCCCACACGCGGGCCATCTGCTCACGGTCAAGACGCCGCACCAGTGGCGGCACCGTATTCGGGCCCAGTCCACGACGCGTTTCATACCGAAGACTGCCGTCGGCCTCGAGCATCATGCGGCTGGTGCGCTGGTCAGCCCGAGCCCCCTCAGGGCGAGCCAAGATGGTCAGGTCGACCGAAAAATCGTCTGGAACAACCCCAAGCGGGTCTACCCGGCGAGGATTACTCACACACGCAGTCAGTAGCAACAGCACCAGCAACATGGGGCTTCTTGGCATAGCGGCAAGTGTACGCTGTGCCCGGCCTCGATGAAGGCCTCTTCGGCGGATACGCTACAGCAATGGATACCTCAGTCGCCTGGATCAACGACTACCTCGATCGACCTGTGGATGCCGATACGCAGGCCGAATTGCTTACCAACGCCGGATTCCCCCTCGAGGGACGCGAGGAGGTCGGCGACGACATCCGGCAAGACTTTGAAATGACATCCAATCGAGGCGACTGTACGTGCCACGTTGGGCTCGCTCGCGAAGTGGCAGCACTCACCGATCGCATGCTCGTGTTGCCACCGGTCAATCTCACGACCAGTGGCAATACTGTGGAAAGTCTCGTCACACTCAAGAACGAGGCCACCGACCATTGCCCGTATTACACCGCCCACGTCATCAGTGGTATTCAAACAGGGCCATCGCCGGTCGCCATTCGAAGCCGACTCGAGGCTCGAGGCGATATACCACGATCAAATGTGGTTGACGCCACCAACTTTGTGCTCTTTGAACTTGGGCAACCAACACATGTCTTTGACCTCGACACACTCGCTGGCCAACAAGTCATCATTCGTATGGCCCGCAAGGGCGAACGATTCCTTCCCATCGGAGATGGTGCGATTGAACTCGAACTGGATGGGACTGAATTGGTCATTGCTGATGCCGAGAAGCCGGTCGCGCTTGCAGTCGTAAAGGGCGGCGCCGCTACGGCCGTCACTGAACACACCAAGAATATTCTCGTTGAGGCTGCAACCTTTGATCCCATCATGGTCAGGCACACCAGTCGACTGCACAACATCTCGAGTGACTCGTCCTTTCGGTTTGAACGAGGCGTGTCCCCTGGTCAAGTCGATGCAGCAGCAGAGCGGTTGTGCTCGCTCATTCTAGAAACCGCAGGTGGCGAATTAGCGCCTGGTGTACTGCGAGACGGCAATCCAATGCCCGAGCGAAGCGTCGTAACGATGCGAACCGACCGGTGCCGGTCGTTGCTCGGCCTTGAGATCGACGACACCACTCAAGTCAGCATGCTCACTGGGCTCGGTTTTGAACCATCTATACAGAACGGTGTGATCACCGCCACTGTGCCGTGGCATCGTGGTGATATCCACCGCGAAGTAGACCTCATCGAAGAGGTGATGCGTATGCACGGCTTTGATGCGGTGCCGGTTCATGACACCATGACCATCGAGCCCGTCAATGACCCCGCCGAACATGCCGCTCGCGAAGCGATGATGGCATCGCTCGTTGCCGAGGGCTTTGTTGAAACAGTGACACACTCGTTGATCCCGCGTGCGGGTGCCGATACGTGGCTTCCAACTGGTGCTTCGACTCGCGAAGTGCATGAGGCCCGGGCAGCAGGTGTCCCGATATTGCGGCCATCCATCATTCCCAGTCTTGTCCGCGTGCGAGCGCATAATGCCGACCAGGGCGTAGAAGACTTACGTCTCTTTGAACTTGGCAGCGTGTTTCACCGATCAGCAGATGGAACCGATCATGAGGCGCTCGAACTCGGGCTCTTGATGGACTCCATTGATCAAACCGACAGTATTCGCCCGCTTCGCGGTGTGATCGATCACCTTGCCGCGGTGCTTGCTGGCATGGACGCTGTCGTTGAAGTCACTCCTTGTGACGATCTTCTTTGGCTCAGCCCTGCTGGTCGTATCACCATCAATGGCAACGATGTTGGTGTCATGGGATGCCTGCGTGCGCAACCCTCGCTGGGCGACCGACGATTGCTGGCTGCTGCAATTCGCCCGGCCGATCTCATGCTGCACGAACCGCCCGAGCGTGCCGCAACAAGATTGCCTGACCACCCCGCCATCGAACGAGATATCTCTGCAATCGTGATGAATGACATCACATGGGCTGAACTCGAACGCATCGTCAACACAGCGGAACTGCCCCATCATGAGGCCACGACATTCGTCACAACATGGCGCGGCAAAGGTGTGCCCGACGGACACAAGTCGGTCACGATGCGACTGCGATTCCGCGCTCAGGACCGAACACTGATGCGCGAAGAGGTCGAAGAGTCGATGGTAGCCCTGCTCGACTCGCTACGCAGCGGCGTCAACGCCGAGGTCCGATCCTGAAATGGAGATTCAAGAACTCCAAATCGAAGCCCTGCTGCGAAACTTAGGCGAAAAGCAGCCTGTACCTGGTGGTGGCGCAGCTGCCAGTGTGACCGCTGCACTTGGTCTTGCTGCAGGACGCATGGTGCTGGCCTACTCGCTGGGCCGACCAGAATTCGCTTGCCATGAAACCAACAACCAGGCAGCGATCCAAGAACTTGAAGGATGGCGTGACGAGGCAATGAAACTGGCCGATGCCGACGCGGCCGCATTTCAGGATTTGGCTGCGTTGTGGAAACTGCCGAAGGATCATCCCACTCGAATCGCCGATTGGCACACCGCGGTCATCGCTGCCATCGACGCCCCACTGGCCATCTGCCGCCTCTGTCGTCAGGCCTGCGAGTTACTTGCCCAGCTTCCAGACCGGACGAATCCGATGCTCGCAAGCGATCTTGCCGTCGCTTCTATTCTTCTGCAAGCCGCCTGCGCTGCGGCGGCGTGGAATGTCCGAATCAACCTGCCAAGCCTAGACTGCGACCAAGAGCGTATCCGACTCGCAGGTGAAGCTAGCGACGATGTTGAGCGTTGCCGCCAACTCACCGGGCATATTGAAACATCCTGCGACAGCTGACCGACGGTCAACTCTGCGTCAATGAAACAAGTGTGTCGCTAGAGTCTTGAGCTGGCGAGGCTCGCAGCATCGACCAGTCTTCAACCTGCAAATCTGGTGATGCTGCCGTGTCATGTACGGCGAGCAAGTCGTAGGAATTATCACGCTGCGCCGGGGTGAATCCTGTGTCGCGAATGAGATGGCAGAGCACTTGTTCGCTCATGCAATAGGTCGTTCCGGCGGCGCTCACAACATTCTCTTCCATCATCACCGAGCCCATGTCATTCGCACCAAACTGCAACGCGATTTGGCCGACATGCGGACCCATCGTCACCCACGAAGCACCAATCGAGTAGATATTGTCGAGTATCAAGCGACTGATGGCTTGCGTTCGAAGGTAATCACTTGCCCCAGATAGTCGCAGCCTTCGACCAAACTCACTATGCATCGACTTCTCGCCGCTACCGTCGAGTTGCGCCACAACATCGCCTGGGAATTCGCCGTCAGTGTCCGGGGCCCACTCGCGAACCCGACCAAGGGGCGTGTTCTCCCTCTGGAACGGCCACGAGATAAAGGCCATGTACCGACCACCGCCGTCTTGTTCAAAGTCACGTAAAGCACGGTCTTGCCAGTCACGCACAAGCGCCATGTGATGGATGCGGTCAGCCACACCATCGATATGCCCAAACATCATCGTGGCCGATGTGTTCATGCCAAGCTCATGGGCTACGTGCATCACAGTTAACCATGTTTCAGCACAGCACTTGCCCAGTCCGATTTTCTCTCGAACGGCTTGCGCAAAGATCTCTCCACCCCCACCTGGGATCGACTGAAGGCCTGCCGCTTGTAATCGAGAGAGCACCCAATGCACCTTCTCGCGGAAGGTTGTACCTGGTGGGTCGAAGAAGTTGACAAACTCAACGACCTCCGGCGGGCTGAACGCATGCACATGTACACCAGGGTGCTTCTTGCGAATATCACCAAGCAGCGACTCGTACCACTCCAGTGGTAATTCTGGATTCATGCCACCCTGCATCAGAATCTGTGTTCCGCCGATCGCGGTGAGTTCAGTGATCTTCTCATCGATTTGTTCAAAGGACAGGGTGTACGCATCGTCGGCACCAAGGTCACGGCGGAATGCGCAGAATGTGCACTTCGCAGTGCACACATTCGTGTAGTTGATATTGCGATCCATGACATAGGTGCGGATGTGCTCGCCATGTATCGCGCGGCACCGCTTGTCGGCCCAGCGACCAAGTTCGGCCAGTGGCAAATCGTGAAAGAGTTGCAAACCTTGCGAAGGAGTCAACCGCACGCTGCCGTCAGCCACATCCTGCAGAAAGGATGGATCGCGAGGATCAATTGTTGGACGTATTTCAAGGGTCATAGGGCTGCACATTGTACGGCACCAAGGCGGTGCATTCCGACGGCACATGCTGTGAACATGCTCTACATCGCTCTCTTTTGACACTGAGACAGATGTTGCGGCAGCCGTGCTACCCTGTAGTTCCCAACAGGAGGCCTTGATGTCCGACCAGTCCACACTTTCCGGCCCGTCCTCCACACCAGCGCCTTCGCTGCCTCTTTCAGGGCACGTCTGGATCAATGGCTCGCTGATGCCTGCCGAGCATGCGGCCGTAAGCGTACTCGACCACGGGCTGCTCTACGGCGATGGCTGCTTTGAGGGGATTCGTGTTTATAACGGGCGAATCTTCAAGCTCAGAACTCACCTTGAGCGAATGAAACAGTCGGCTGAGCTCCTACACCTTGACCCCCCATATAGCATTGACGAACTCGAACAGGCCATCCGTGAAACCGTCGCTGCCAATGACATTCAGAATGGGTACATTCGATTGGTGTTCTCCCGAGGCATAGGCACGCTTGGCTTGAACCCATTCTCGTGTCAAACGCCGCAAGCCATCATCATCGCCGCAACGATTTCGCTCTATCCGGAGTCGATGTATGTCGAAGGTATGCCGATTGTCGTTGCAGACCGGCCCCGCATTCCGATTGCTTGCCTTGATCCTCGGATCAAGAGCCTCAACTATCTGAACAACATCTTGTCCAAGGTTGAAGCCATCAACGCCGGCGTGCTCGAGGCGTTGATGCTCAATATTGAAGGTGATGTCGCTGAGTGCACCGGCGACAACATCTTTATCGTCAAAGATGGCACGATCTGTACACCACACACAGATGCCGGAATCCTGCACGGCGTGACGCGTGCCTTTGTGATCAGCGACATCGCACCCTCACTTGGTTATCACGTCGAGGAACGACAGATCAAACTACCTGAGGTACTTGCCGCCGATGAGGTGTTCTTGACAGGCACCGCCGCAGAAATCATCGGCGTCAACCGAATTGGTGAGACCGAATTGTCTGGTGGGCAAGTTGGGGCAGTCACGCTTGCGATGAATGAGGCATTTCGATCGCGTGTCCGCGCAGATGCGCCCGAGGACTAGCAGGTCGCCCCCCGAGATCACTCGTATACTCCAGTCGGGCCCAGTGACGAGCCGATGAATCGCTTCGGGGGCACCTTTGCCCTTCGACTCTTTCAGTATGCCCAACTCCATGAGCCACTCACCAACCCGACGACTCTTCCTTGGCGGCACCCTTTTAGTTCTTGGCGGCTGCGCAACATCTACGGGCAAGCGGGTTGCTCGCCTCCCCGGCCCCATTTGGGGCCCAGCCGGCCCAATAAACAACCCGGCGACGGTGGCCCCGCAACCCAAACATACTGGCGTGCTCGCCCGGTCAGCGTGGGCCAAGGGCCGCCCCATGCCAGCCCGCATGGACCCCATGACACCAATTCAAAGAATCACCATCCACCACGATGGCATGGCGGTCTTTACCGATACCTCCCGCTCAGCGGCAAGCAGCAGACTCGAGTCGATCCGAAAAGCGCACCTGAACCGCAGACCCCAGCCATTTGGCGATATCGGCTACCACTTCGCGATCGATCCCGCAGGACGTGTGTGGGCTGGTCGGCCACTGTCCTGGCAGGGTGCCCATGTGAGGGCGCAAAATCAGGGCAATCTTGGCATCGTTGTGCTCGGAAACTACGATCAACAGCGGCTCAATTCTTCGCAGCAGCAAACGCTGATCCGCTTCCTTGGGGACCAAATGCGAACGTATCGCATCCCCACTTCGAGGGTCGCAACCCATCAAGAAATGGCCGCCACAGCGTGCCCAGGGAAGAGCCTTCAGGCCTTCATGCGAACGGCTCGAAATGGACGACTTTCCTAGGGGCTAGAGGGCACTAAATTGGCCTAAGAACCCCTCGGTGAACGTATAATCAGCGTTCACAAATGACAAAAACAAGCAATCCAGATTCAGGCGTGGCGGGGTCCACTACCGAGTACACCTCGGAGTCAATTCAAGTCCTTGAGGGACTCGAAGCGGTTCGCAAACGTCCAGGCATGTACGTTGGCGGCACCGGCCTCAGCGCGCTCCATCATCTCGTGTACGAGGCCGTCGATAACTCCATCGATGAGGTTATGGGCAACTACGCCAGTAGCGTCACCGTTCGCATTGGCGTAGATGGC
>JAQWLT010000026.1 GCA_029247205.1 Phycisphaerales bacterium
ATCCGCCAGAAGGCTGGTGCCTCAACGGTCTTGCCCAACGTATGTCGCGCACGCTCGCTGACAAATAACTCGTCAATGCCACAATGCTTCGGTAGCGATCTCGTAGGCCTGAATGTCGTCACAAGTGAGAGTGGAAGAATCATGGTCCGCGTCCAGGCACTGACCTTGGTGAGGTGGAAGTAGAACCAACGCGGGAGGTAAATGATCTCCGGCGGTATCGACGGCACGGCATTCCAAGAAACTTGGCCAAGGCATGCGAGATAGAAATTGCTGAACGTGTTGATGTGCTCAGCGCCGCCCGCCTCTAGAACCGCCTCTCTGGCAAGAACCATATGTGGAGCATCTGCAGCATCGCCCATGAGTTTGAGCGCAAAGTACCCCTTCACGGTAGCGCTGAGATCCATGTCGGCACCTGGATACTGGCCCCATGTTCCATCCGCCCGTTGCTGCCGACGAAGACCAGCAGCAATTGCCGCAAGCGTTTCACGTCCCGTGCCATCTCGCATGGGATCGTTTTCTTGCCCAAGGATGAATTTCATCAACAGATACTCGCTCTCCAGAATTGAATCACCCTGAAGAAGGCCGCACCAGTGGCCATCGGAATTCTGGAGTGAACGCAGCGCCGCGATGCCACGCTGCACACAGTCCGTGGCAGATTGGCGGAGATCGGTCTGGAGATCAGTGGTCATCCCCGGAAATGGTAAAGCATTCGCCGCCATAGGCCCCTACTATCTGCACTGTGATTACTACAACGCATCGCAACGATGGTAATGGCCGCATGAGCGGCTCTGCCACGAGCGAACATCATGACACTCGAACCGCTGCAGATGAAGTGGCGAGCGCCTTGCATGATGCCTTCGACGGTCGTAGCCCCGATGTCGTCTTACTGCTTGCCAGCTTCCACCACGCAGCCGCCCTGCCACAAGCCTGCGACGATCTTCGCCGAATGCTCGTGCCTGGGCATTTGCTTGCCGCGACCGCCGAGTCGGTGCTCGGAGATGGGCGAGAACTTGAGGGAGTCGCTGGCATGTCGGCACTGGCGATGTGGTTCGGCGGACCTCGCAAGGTACGGATTCGTCCATGGAGAACAGCCTCGTGGGAACCGATTCCCATTTCACAGCCCGAAGCATTGGCGGCCAGAATCGATGCCGCTGATGACACACAATGCGTCATCATTCTGGCGGATCCCTTCAGCACACCATCGACCCGCATGCTGCCCGCCATTGGTTCTTGCCTGGGCAGCGGACACCCGATCGCTGTCACCGGCGGGCTACTCTCTGGCGCCTCGCAGCCAGGCTGCAACCGGCTCATCCTTGATGATGTGGTGCAAGATGCTGGCGCCATCGGATTAACGATTTCAGGCGATATCGAAATCCGCACACTGGTCAGCCAAGGCTGCCGCCCGGTTGGAGAACCGATCGTCGTAACCAATTGCGATGGCAATGTCATCACCGGACTTGGCGGACGGCCAGCGCTGGATGTCGTGCGAGACCTTCTGGGCAACTTGCCGGATCAAGAGCGAGAGTTGTTGTCAGAAGGCCTGCTCATTGGCCGCGCGATTGATGCGAGCAAGAAACGACTCGGCCGCGGCGACTTTGTTGTTCGCAATGTATTGGGTGTAGATGAAGACAAGAAGGCTTTGGCGATCGGCGAGTTGCCACGGCCCGGCCAGACAATCCAAATTCACTTGCGGGATGCGCAAGCTGCGCATGAAGACATGCAGTTATTGCTTGATGGCCAACAGGTCCACGATCCGGCGCTCGCCGCCTTTCTGGTGACGTGCAGCGGCCGAGGACAGCGCCTTTTTGGTGGTGTAGGGCATGACACGGGTATTGTGCGGCAGCGGCTGGCCAATCCGCCACTGGCCGGCTTTTCCGCCGCGGGCGAATTCGGCCCAATCGCAGGAAGTAACTTCATCCATAGCCAAGCTGTCGTAGCGACGCTCTTCGGCTAGCGGGGCCAGATCCCTCGTAACTGCCTGCTGCCTCGCTGTAGTTGTGGGCGCCCACCAAAAACCGTCTACGAAACCATGAACGTGTCGGGATCGGCTTTCAGGTGTCCGCTGCCACAGTGTGAACACTCGAACCAGACAGACTGCGACATCTAGCCTCCCCTCATTGTGGCGACGGGGTCCCCGCAAAGTCGCTTGCCCTCCGCTGCTGCTTCAAAGAGGTGCAGCCGCGTCGTGTCTATTGCAACAGAGCAGGACTGCCCTTCAGTGATGCCATCTTTTGATTCACATCTGGCCGTCAACTCGACACCACCTATGTCGAGGACGACGTCAATGCGGTCGCCAAGTCGTTCGACCGACTGTATGGTCGCATCGATCGTACCGCCAATCATCATTGACTCGGGACGAATACCAAGTACTGCAGGTCCCTCGACAGCGCCAATCGGAGCAGGAAGAACGGCTCCACTATCGGCTACGAATTCGGTGCCTCGAACATGGCCTTCGATGAGATTCATCGGCGGCGTACCGACAAAGCTCGCCACAAACCGATCGGCAGGCGCGTCGTAGATTTCAGCGGGCGGTCCAACTTGGTGAATGACACCATCCTTCATGACAACGAGTACGTCGCCGAGCGACATCGCCTCTTCTTGATCGTGCGTCACATGAATCATCGTGACGCCAAGCCGCCGATGCAACTGACGGAGCTCGCTTCGCATTGCAATCCGAAGCCTCGCGTCGAGATTACTTAGTGGTTCATCGAGCAAGAAGACCTTCGGGTCACGAACGAGCGCACGCCCCAGCGCCACTCGTTGGCGTTGTCCGCCACTCAGTTCGCGTGGCAGTCGATGCATGTACTCACCGATTTCAAGTTGTTTGGCGGCATTCAACACACGATCGTCAATAACGATCGTCTCGGCGCGACGCCTCGCTCGCTCGGTAGATGAAAGAAGTGATCGCCAAAAACTGGTTTGGCGGCGCCGCTCGAGTGGGAAGCGAAGATTCTTTTCGACATTCATATGCGGATAGAGCGCGTAATTCTGAAATACCATGGCAACGTCGCGATCCCGCGGGGCAACATCATTGACCACTCGATCACCAATTCGAATCGAGCCGCTCGTCGCAGTCTCCAGACCGGCGATCATCCGCAGTGTTGTGCTCTTTCCACAACCACTCGGACCTACAAGCACCGTGAACTGGCCGTCTGGAATGGACAGATCGCATGAGGCAACTGCGGTCACGCCGCCATGAAAGATCTTCGTCACACCTTTGAGTCGTACCTCTGCCATACCGTTATCCCTTGACCGCCCCGCTGCCGATGCCTTCAATGAATTGCTTCTGAGCAGCAAGAAAGAGCAGAATGCATGGGATCATCGTCACCACACTCAGTGCCATCAAGAGGTGGACGTCCTCCAATCCAGCAAATTGTGATCTGAATGAGTTAAGCGCGATCGCCAGCGTGTAATTCGACTCGCTGTGAAGGTAGATCAGTGGGCTCATAAAATCGTTCCATGTGAAGATGAACGAGAACACCGCCACAATTGCCGTCACTGGCCTGCAGAGCGGCAGCACAATCCGCCACCACAGGCCCAGCCACCCGAGCCCGTCCATGCGGCCCGCCTCGAGAAGCGCCTCGGGAATTCCGGCGATGAACTGGCGGTACAGGAATATGTTGAAAGCGCTGCCAAGAAAGGCTGGCACAATGAGCGGGAAGAGCGTGTCCACCCATCCCATTGAACGAAAGAGTAGGAAGAGTGGAATCATGGTCACCTGGGCAGGCAACATCATGGTCGCCAACATGAGCAGGAACATCCCGCCGCGACCTCGAAAGCGAATTCTCGCAAAGGCAAAGCCAACAAGACTGCACGAGAGCACTGTCCCGACTATGACTGAGACCGTGACAACGATTGAGTTCGCCAATGCGTCCAAGAATGAGATCCACGGTGTCGAGCCCACTTCACGCATGGCATCCGTGTAATTCTGCCACTGCGGATCTTCGGGCCACACATTCAGTACATCGCCAGCCACCATCGCCATGCCGGCTCGTTGCTCGGTCTCAAGACTGACAACCATCATCCACCACAGTGGGAAGAGCATGAGCATGGCGCCCAAGATCAGTGGAAGGTGTCGAAGTAGTCGAGTCATGCCATGCCCTCGTAGTACACCTTTCGACCACCGAGTTTGAGCGTGACGGCCGTCAACATGAGGACCACCACTAGCAATACCCACGCAAGCGCAGATGCATAGCCCATTTCATACACGTCAAAGGCAAGGTTGTAGAGATAGAGCACATAGAAGCGTGTGTCGTCGCCAGGTCCGCCAGAGGTCATCACGAAGGCTTGTGTGAACACCTGAAACGACCCAATGATTGCCATAATCACATTGAACAAAATCACCGGCGAAAGCATTGGTAACGTGACATTACGGAAACGTCGCCAGGCACGAGCACCATCGATCGATGCTGCCTCATACTGCTCCTGAGGGATATTTCGAAGGCCTGCCAAGTACACCAACATGCTGCCGCCAACAATCCATAGATTCATGATGGCAAAGGCAGGAACGCCCCACACCGCTGCGTCATTGGTGAACCATGCAGGCGGCGTCAAACCAAGTGGAGACAGGAGTGGCTCAAGGATGCTATTCATCAAGCCGCCTTCGCTCTTGAATACCCATTGCCACAACACGGCGATGCCAACACCAGCCAAGACGCTCGGCAGATACCACGCCGCTCGGTACAAGC
Source organism: Phycisphaerales bacterium (assembly GCA_029247205.1). Taxonomy (GTDB): domain Bacteria; phylum Planctomycetota; class Phycisphaerae; order Phycisphaerales; family SM1A02; genus UBA12567. The sequence continues at coordinate 4,689 of JAQWLT010000026.1, forward strand.
CAACGCCAGCCACCTTCATATTGAGTAGCAATGCTGCAATGAGCGCAAAGCATTGGCCTGTCGGTACCGCAATGACTGCATACAACACCGTCACCAGCAAGCTTTGCCGAAACGTGTCGTCCTCGGCAAACATACGTGCATAGTTAGCAGCGCCGACATATTCAGCTGTTTCGATTGGTCCGATACCACCCCAACGCGTAAATGACAAGAGTAGCGATACGGCGATCGGGCCAGCGAGAAATACAGCAAAGCCGAGCATCCAAGGTGCGGCGAGCAGCCAACCGGCTCGTTCTTCGCTTCGATCAATGGGACTCTTTCGAGTACGCCGCATCAGGACGCCCGTCAGCACAACGCCAATCACAATAAGCGCGCCCGTAGCCAGCCATATTTTTCCCCAAGGCATACGATCAAACGTCCCAATCGTTAGTGGCGAGTCAAGTCGATCTCGCCACCACCCATCGAGCGAGCTTGTTGCCGTCTCAACATCATCGCTGCCGCGAAGTGTCTTGTTGAGTCGACGATCGAATTGCTCGGCAAATGCCGGATCGACCGGCCAAGACGGCACGCGAGCTACAGAAATTTCATCGAGGAACACTTGATCGCTTACCGGAGCAATGCCTGAATCTATAAACGCCGGCGACTCAGCAACGCTGCGCCTTGTTGGTATCGCCAAGCCAAGTCGCGACTGTGCTGCTTGAATGTCCTTGGAAACAAGCCAACGAAGCAAGGCAAACGCTTCTTCTGGATGGGCACTCTGGGCAGCCATTGACCACGCCACGGTGGCAATGATATTGGCATGTGTGGTACCGCGCGGAATCGGCAAGAAATCCCACTCGAAGCCTCCCGGTTCACCCGGAGACGCGATCGTACGAAATGAGGGGACAACCCAGCGACCAAATGGGCCAACCATGCCGATGCGACCGGTCAGAAAAAGCGAAGATGGATCAACACCCTCAGCTTCGGCAGCGGCAAGTGTGCCAGTCTCGCCGTAACGCCAGTCACGCAGACGTTGCAAGACTCGGCGGACGACTGGGTCGGTGACCCGAAGTTCTGACCAGTCCTCGCCAACGGCGTCAACACCTTCGGTCCACAAAATTGCTCGCAGCACAAAGGGCCATGTCACAATCTCTGCACCGGTGACATGGTCGAGTGCGCCAATCGAACGGGCTGCAGTGATGAATTGCTCCCAGGTCCAGTCATTCGGTGGGCGCTGAATGCCAGCGGCACGAAGTAAATCTAAATTGACATAGAAACCCAGCGTCGTGAAGTCCTTGGGAATGCCCCACAGACTTCCCGAACCGACTCGATCGCCATCCCAGCGGAACGCGTCAACAGCCTGAGGATAGAAGTCGTCGAGCGACAAGCCGCCGTATCGATCTGCCAGCACTTCAACATTGGCAAGTTGCCCCTCGCGTACAAAGACTGGGAGCCGGGCATAGTCCATGTAGAAGACGTCGGGGGGCTCGGCCGCTGCCATCATCGTTTGCAATTTGGTAAAGAACTGCCCGGAATCGCCCGGGTTGATTCGCTGTACCCGGATGCCTGGGTTGGCTGCCTCAAAAGAGCGCAACGAGGATTCAACGATCTCGTCTTCCTGCTGCCCACCTCCACCACTCCAGTGCATGACGCGAAGAACAACCGGGGCGTCTGCGTTGCCCCGATAGAGGCCAAAGGCCCTGGCGCCCACCCAGGCGAAGGCCCAGATGACCAGCAGAACAGCGACCGCTGCAAGCAGTTTGCCAAGCGTCCGCCTCACCATGTTGTCCTTCCTTCGCTGATGACCATCGCGGATACCCTATCCGCCCGGATGATCTTCGCTTCATTCATCGTGGCATTCTCGCTCGGCGGCTGGCCTCCGACACTACCGATCGTGCGGCCAAGCGACGCGGCAGCTACACGTCCACCTACATCAGTCGATGTCACGCAGTTGCCCGATGGGCAGTGGCAGTGCCACTTCAGATTACTCGACCATATGGACGCCGAACAAGTCTCTATCGCGGGTGACTTCAATGGCTGGAGCCCGAGTCCAATGCACCAGAGTTTGGGCGGCTGGGGCGTCACGTCACAACTAGATGGCGGCCTACGGCGATACAAGTTCATCGTTGATGGGCAATGGATGATCGATCCAGTCAACCCGGACCGAGAACCCGATGGCTACGGTGGCTTCAACAGTTTGCTCCGCCTCGGATCGCTTGCCAATGTCGACCCTACCACTGCTCGCCTTGGAGATGAGCGAATTGAAGGCGCGGCTGTGCAACACAACCCGTTGCGATGGAGCGACTCCTCAGGCGATACCGACCGCAGAACGCTGCGGCTTCGCACGCTCGCCGGTGACGTCGAAGCTGTTTCACTGGTACAGCCATGGATTGGATCGACGAGCATGCATCAAACTCTGGCGGACGGACGCTTTCAGTGGTGGGAAATCACCGTCGACGTCCCGTCCCGTGATGACCGCTATACATTCATGCTGCATGACGGCGCCGTCACCCAGCGATTTCCTGAGGTTCACCGTTTCAGCGAGACCCCAATGCATCTTGAGACTCCCGATTGGGCCCGCGACGCCATTTGGTACCAGATCATGGTTGACCGATTTCGAAACGGCGACCCAACAACCGACCCACAGCCGGGGCGTACATGGACATCAGACTGGTACAAGCCCGCGCTGAGCGAAGGTGCCGATGGACAGGACTTCTACAACTGGTATGTCTTCTCTCGACTCTACGGCGGGGACATCACTGGCCTGCGTAGTCAACTGGGATATTTGAAAGATCTCGGCGTCAATGCCCTTTACTTGAATCCTGTCTTCCAATCCGAGAGCCATCACAAATACAACGCCACGAGTTTCGTCCACATCGACGAGCACTACGGAGGTGGAACGGCGTACTCCGCAGCCGATGCAATTGAAGACCCCACCGACGCAAGTACATGGGCATGGACCAAGAGTGATACGGCTTTTCTTGACTTCCTTCGTGAAGCAAAGTCGCAGGGCTTTCGTGTCATCATTGACGGCGTATTCAACCATGTGGGCACGCAGCACTCAGCGTTTCAGGACGTCGTAAAGAATGGGCAATCCTCGCCGTACGCTGACTGGTTCGACGTAAAATCGTGGGAACCGTTCGACTACGCCGGATGGGCGGGCTTCGGCGAGTTACCTGTCTTTGCCAAGAACGATGAATATGGCCTCGCAAGTGAATCATGCAGGCAGCACATCATGGACATCACTCGTCGGTGGATGGACCCCAATGGCGACGGTGACCCATCTGATGGCATTGACGGATGGCGGCTTGATGTGCCAAATGAAGTACCCATGGCATTCTGGATCGAATGGCGAAAGCTCGTGAAGTCAATCAACCCAGACGCGTTGATCGTAGGTGAAATCTGGGACAACGCCGAGCAATGGCTCGACGGTCGTTCCTTTGACGCTGTCATGAATTACCCATTTGCAAGAGCAAGTTTGGACTGGATTGCCGCGAAGGACAACAAGATCAACGCCAGCGAAGTCGATGTGCGGTTCGCAGAATTACGGATGGCCTATCCAGAATCAGCAACGTATGTGATGCAGAATCTACTGGACAGCCACGACACAGACCGCGTGGTGTCGAAGATCTACAACCCGGATCGTCCATATGACGCCCAGAACCGCGAGCAGGAAGTAGACGACTACAAGGCGGGCAAGCCACCAGAGTGGGCCTACAAGCGTGCTCGTCTCGCGGCGCTCTTGCAGATGATGTATGTCGGCGCGCCGATGATCTATTACGGCGACGAAGTCGGGCTATGGGGCAGCGATGACCCGAACAACCGCAAGCCCATGCTGTGGGAAGACCTGCAGCCATATGACGAAGCAGGCATGGCCGTCATGCCAACACACTTTGAATTCTTCCGCCGAGCGATTGCTGTTCGCAGTGCGTATCCTGCGCTACGCCGAGGGAGTATCGAAACAGTACTCACCGATGATGAACAAGATGTGTGGGTGTTCCTCCGCAAGTTTGAAGGCCAAGAGGTGCTCGTTGCGCTCAACGCTGGTGAAGCCGATGCCGTTGTCACGTTGCCATCAACATTCGGAATTGACTGGAAACGCGTGCTTGTTGAACCAGAACAAATGGACGCGTCGTGGCCAACAATCAACGTGCCAGCCGTTGGTGGCGTGGTATGGGTCAACGGCAAGTGAACCCAAAGTCGGGTGTTCTCCTGCATATCACCAGCTTGCCTGCCCCGCACGGCATTGGTGATCTTGGTCCGCAAGCTCGCCAGTTTGCAGACTGGGCAGCCAACACCGGGTGCGCCGCATGGCAGGTGTTGCCCATCAATCCCATTGGTGAGGGAAACTCACCGTACTCCAGCCGAAGCGCTTTCGCGATTGAACCATTGTTGATGAGTTTGGAAGATTTGCACGCCGACGGTCTGCTCCCTCGCCGAGCGTTGGCGGCAGACGCGTTGCTCAAGAGCGGCCCATGCCGATACGCAGCTGCTCGGCGATTCAAAGCTCCGCGTATTCATCGTGCATTTGCATCATTCGCCTCGAGCGGCGGTTTGCGTCAGGCAGCGTTTCAACACTTTGCCGATGCTCAGTCACACTGGCTAGAAGCCTGGTGCGACGATCAGCCGGGCGAGCCTGATGAACTTGCTTTTGTGCAGTACAAACTAAACGAACAATGGCTCCGACTCCGCAAGCATGCCAAGAAACAAGGCGTGAGCTTCATCGGCGATGTGCCGATCTTTGTACATGCCGACTCAACCGATGTGCGGCAGCATCCACACCTGTTTCAGCTCGATGCTCGGAACCGCCCAACGGTCGTCAGCGGTGTGCCGCCCGACGACTTCTGCCGAGCCGGCCAACGTTGGGGGCACCCACATTACAACTGGCCCGCACACCGGGCCGAACAATTTGCATGGTGGGTTGCTCGATTCCGCAGGGCGATTGAACTGTTTGACACAGTGCGTGTCGACCACTTCATTGGGTTTGTCCGGCTTTACGAAGTGAGCGCTCGAGCGAAGACAGCTCGGCGAGGCAACTGGCGACGCACGCCCGGTCGTGCGTTACTGGAAGTACTTCTCCGTGAACTTGGATCACTCCCATTGATTGCTGAAGACCTCGGTGCGGTGACGCCTGCGGTCACGAAGTTACGCAATGACTTCGATCTTCCAGGAATGCGTATTGCGCAGTGGGGCTATGGAAGCGATACAAGCAAAGATCTTCCTGAGCGATTCCCAACGCGATGTGTCTGCTATCCGGGAACGCACGACAATGACACAATCGCCGGGTGGTATCGAGCACTCGATCAGGAAGCAAGAAAACGGTTTCAACATGCAACCGGCTGCGAGCGAGCCGCGGACGCGCCAGCATCGCTAATCAAGGCTTGCCTCCGTTCGCCAGCTGAATGGTGCATCATCCCAATGCAAGACATCCTCGGACTTGGCTCAACCGCGAGGATGAACCGACCTGGGACACCAAAAAATAACTGGCGATGGCGAATGCCGCCAACCACCAATTGCGGTCTATCGCTGCATCGCGGTCAACAACAAACGCACTGAACTCAGCATTGCTTGCTGAGTAAGCGCATCAGGCGTCTGGAGGTCACCTGTACTATGCCTAGGATGAGAGCAAGTGACGGGCGGGCGGCATTACGAGCGTTGGCGATGGATCTTCGGTGGGCTTGGATTGAGCCTATGCGTCGGCCGTTTTCGATGCTGCAGCCACGAATTTGGATCGCCTCCAATGAGAACCCCCTCGCCGTCCTGTCCGCAACCTCAGACGCATACCTCGAGCAGCGGCTCCATGAAACAGCCTTCAAGCGAGTTCTTGATGCCGCCATCACCGCGAAGGATCGAGACGATCGGCGGGAGCGATGGTTTGACCGCGCTCGGCAGACCGGAGAGCGGGCCATGCGAATCGCCTATGTCTGCTCGGAGTTCGCCATCCATGAGTGCATGCAGCAATACTCTGGCGGACTCGGTGTACTCGCGGGAGACCATCTAAAGTCCTGCGCAGACCTTGGTATTCCGCTCACTGGCTTTGGCCTGCTCTATCGCCAAGGGTACTACCAACAGGAACTTCGGCGCGATGGGACGACGCGTGTCGTTGAGCCTCTATGGTCATTCGATGACCTCCCCATTTCTGACACTGGCAAACAAATCAGTTGTCCTATTGGCCGCACTGCTGTCGATGCGCGCATCATGCACATTGCCATAGGCGGCTGCGACCTCTACCTGCTCGACACTGATCTCACATCAAATCGAAAGCCTGACCGCGAACTCACCCGCGGTCTGTACAGGGGCGACCCGGAACTGCGGCTTCGCCAGCAAGCACTACTTGGCATCGGGGCCGTACACGCTGCCAAGGCTATGGGACTCAGCCCAACCGTGTGGCATCTCAACGAAGGCCACGCAGCCTTCTGTGGTCTTGAACGAATTGCACGCGCCGTCGAGTCAGGTACCGCACTGGATGTTGCGGAGCGCAACATCGCCACACAGACAGTCTTTACGACGCATACCCCAGTTGCCGCAGGACATGATCGGTATGACCTCGGCCGCTGCACCGAACTGCTCCGACCTACACTCCGCCGCGCTGGCATGCGACGCAGCGACCTCGCCAGGCTCGGCCAAGAAGGTGGACCGTCCGGGCCACTCTGCATGACAGTGTTGGCCCTGCGTCTGTCCACGCACGTCAATGGTGTTGCAGCACTGCACGGAGAGGTCAGCCGCGACATGTGGAAGGATGTCTACGGCTGCGAAGCAGACGAAGTGCCTATCCACCACATCACCAATGGCGTACATCCCGGCACATGGATGCCGCCCGCATCGGCCGACTTTTGGCGAACTGAAATTGGCCTCCGACCGACGAGGTCCGTGCCGCGTTGCCGTACTTGGGCAAAGGCAGTCGACGCCGACCCAGTTCGTTTCTGGAAACTACGGCAATCACTCCGTAGCCGGCTTGTACACGTCGCGCGTGAGCGATTGGTCGAGCAAGCACGCCGACGAGGTGAGGGCGAGGCCGGCATCGCAGTCGCCAGAGCATCACTACGCGATGACGCGCTCACCATTGGCTTCGCTCGCCGTTTCGCAACGTACAAGAGAGCACCGTTGCTCTTTCACGATCTTGAACGGCTCGATGCAATTCTCAGTAACGCCACCAAGCCAGTGCAAGTCCTCTTCGCAGGCAAAGCACATCCACTGGACAAACCCGGACAAGCATTCGCCAAGCGTGTGCACGAAATGACCCAGCGTCCATCGCTGCAAGGAACGGTCATACTGCTTGAGGAATATGACATGGGCCTCGGCCGTGTACTCACCGCAGGTTGTGACGTCTGGCTCAACACGCCCATTCGCCCGCATGAAGCGAGCGGTACCAGTGGCATGAAGGGGCCCCTCAGCGGAGGGCTGAACCTGTCAATCTCTGACGGCTGGTGGCCGGAGGCAGCCGATGGCACCAATGGCTGGACCATCGACGGGGAATCTGAACAACTTGGTGATCGTGAACGCGACACCGCCGACGCCAAAGCCCTCTATGAATTGCTTGAGACCACCTTGGTGCCATTGTTTCATGAACGCGACGACCAGGACCTCCCACGTGGCTGGATTAACTTCGCCCTTCAATCGGCCGCCACAGTGAATGAAGCCTTCTCGAGCCATCGAATGCTTGCCGAATACGTAAAATGGGGCTATCGCCCAGCTCATCGAGGCGACTAGGCCTCAATCTATGTGTTTTTTCCCTCGCCTTCAGCATCGTTCTGATCTACTTTAAAAGGCTGTAATGCGGATTTGGCTCGCCGTGCGACCCCGCGTGATACTTAAGAGAAGAGCAAGGACTACACCATCATGACTACTTTCATTACCACTGGCCTTTCGGTGATACTTGGCGCTGGTATCGCGGCTGCAGGCTCCCCCCCTATTGTCGATGGCACAATGGATGCCGCATATGGACTAGCTGCTGCAATACAGAACAACAGCACCGGCTTCGGCGATAATGACTCGGACCACCCTGGCTTGGCGAACGGATCAGAGATCAATGGTGCAGTTGCCACTGTTGAAGGCGGTAGTTTGTTTATTCACCTCGGCGGAAACATCCAGAGCAATTTCAACAAGATCGAGGTCTTCATCGACGCCCGCGATGGCGGACAAAACAAGATCCTCGGCATCAACCCTGACGTCGGCTTCGGTGCGTTGCAACGCATGGGCGATGACGGCTCGGGCAACGGTCTGACCTTCGACGCCGACTTCGAAGCCGATCTGTACTTGTCGATCGCGTGCGGCGACAATGGATTAGGCACCGGCATCGTCTCCTATGTCGACTACGCCGAATTGAGTACCACGGGAAATGGCTTCGGAGCCTATGCAGGCTCGGGCAGCACGTATGTACTCGACGGCGTTCCCATCCATGAGCCCAGTGTTGGCGATTATGGCATTGGCGTAGCGATCAATAACTTCAACGGCGGCGGCGTTATCGGCGGCGACGGTGCTGACTGCGGTCATCCTGACGGAGTGGTCGTTACAACCGGCATCGAGATAGAGATCCCTTTGTTTCTTATCGATTGGGATTTTGAAGGCCTCCCCTTTGACAACGTCAAGATCTGCGCCTTTGTCAACTCAGAGAATCATGACTATGTGTCGAACCAAGTCATCGGTGGACTCGGTGGATCTGCCAACCTCGGCGATCCACGCAGCGTGGATTTCAACCTCACTGACGGCAACCAATACTTCACAATCGGTGACGTTGCCGATTCGTGCATTCCTGCTGTAATCGGCGCCTGCTGCTTCGCCAATGGTGAATGCTGGGAAGGCGTCACCGACGAGCACTGCGACACAAACCGCGGCCTCTGGATCGGCGAAGACCTGACCTGTGCCGATTGCAATATCGGTGGTGGCAACGACTGCCCGACCGATGTCAATAACACTGGCACGACCGATGTTGACGACCTGCTTGAAATCATCGGCAGCTTCGGTGCGATATGCCCCTGATGCCCACGGATTAATCTCACCTCAGCACCCCCGCGGCCAATGCCGCGGGGGTCGCCGTTACTACTCAAAGAAAATCCACCATACGGGGGTATACTCGGAAGTTGACCATGCGACTATTCGTTCAACTCATGTTCGCGATCGGCCTACTGACCGGGCTCGGCCCAGCCTTCGCCGCTGCCCCCTCCGAACGGCCGGGCATGGGCGCGACGGTCTACCAAGACACAGATGGCTGGGGAACGACCTTCCGAACATGGGCCCCCAATGCTGATGCCGTCTATGTGAGCGGCTCCTTCAATGGATGGGCGACCAACACACACCCATTGACAATGGAAGGCGATGATTTGTGGAGCATCGATGTCCCGGGTGTGTGGGCTGGGCACGAGTACCAGTTCATTATGCTCAATGACAGCAACACCCACTGGCGGAATGACCCGTGGGCTCGCAAACTGACCAGTTCCAACGGCCAGTCGATCATCGTCAACCCAGAGCAGTACCAATGGCAACACGAGATGGTCACACCAAACTGGAACGAGTTGGTCATCTATGAGATGCACACTGGCACCTTCGGCACGTCGGAGGGCGGTCCATTCCCGGGCAACTTCCCGGGCGTACAAGCACATCTAGATCATCTTCAAAACCTCGGCATCAATGCCATCGAGTTACTTCCCCTCAATGAGTTCGCTGGTGACCAGTCTTGGGGCTACAACCCTGGCCACATTTTCTCGGTCGAGAGTTATTACGGCGGACCTCAGCAACTCAAGCAACTGATCGATGACTGCCACCAACGGGGCATTGCTGTGCTCGTCGACGTCGTCTACAACCACCTTGGCCCCACTGATCTTGGCTGCTGGCAATATGACGGGTGGAGCGAAAACGACGGCGGTGGCATCTATTTCTACAACGATGAGCGTGCTGCCACGCCATGGGGCGATACACGCCCCAACTTTGGACGCACCGAAGTACGCCAATTTCTGCGTGACGCAGCCGTGCAGTGGCTCGACGAGTACCACGTTGATGGCCTACGCGTTGACGGTACTCGCTGGATCGAGTGGACCGACGTGGGCAATAACCCAGATGGTTGGTCTTGGATGCAGTGGCTCAATGAAGAACTCGACTCGCTCTATCCAGGCAAGTTGATCACCGCTGAAGACATGAGTAATAATCACTGGATTACAAAGCCCACCAGCGAAGATGGCGCGGGCTTTGACGCGCAGTGGGATCCATGGTTTGTGCACCCCGTCCGCCAAGTCATTGAAGAGAGCAATGATGATTACCGCAACATGTGGGACATCAAAGACGCGATCACGTTCAACTACAACGACTCGCCCTTTCAACGCGTCATCTTTACCGAGTCACATGATGAAGTCGCCAATGGTCGCACCCGAGTACCTGAGGCCATCTGGCCAGGCAATGCCGACTCGTACTACTCAAAAAAACGCTCAACACTCGCCGCTGGTGTCGTGTTCACCTCGCCCGGGATCCCAATGATCTTCCAGGGGCAGGAGTTTCTTGAGGATGGTTGGTTCAGTGACGCCGAAGCACTCGACTGGGAACGTGCTGAAATGTACACCGGCATCACAGACTTGTACCGCGATCTCATCGCACTTCGACTCAACAGCGGCGGCAACTCACGTGGCCTCATGGGCGAAAATGTCAACGTGCACCATGTGAATGATTGGGACAATGTCATCGCCTGGCATCGGTGGATGGATGGCGGTGAAGGCGATGATGTCGTCGTATTGGCTAATTTTAAGAACCTGGCGTGGGGCGATTACCGCATTGGCTTCCCTCGCGGGGGTACCTGGAAAGTACGATTCAATAGTGACTGGCAAGGATATGACGAAGAATTCGGCGGGACCGCAAGCGACGACATCGTCGTCGACGCAATAGAGCAGGATGGGATGCCCTATAGCGCTTCACTAGAGTTTGGAGCGGACTCAATGATCATTCTGTCACAGTCCCCCGCGTGCCCGACTGACCAAAATGATGACGGCACCGTAAATGTCAATGATATTCTGGCAGTTATTGCAGCCTGGGGCACACCCGATGCGGATGTCACTGGTGATGGCCAAACGAATGTAGACGATCTTCTGCTCACCATTGGAGCCTTTGGCGACTGCCCATGAACTTGACTTCACCTGCCCGACGCGGCTTTACCATTATGGAACTGCTGGCGGTGCTCACGATACTTGCTGTTTTGGCGTCAATGGTGCTTGTCGCCGTCCGAAGTTTGGATAGCGCGGCGATGTCAGCATCGGACCTTGCGCGGCAACGTCAAATATCTATTGCGAACTCGCAACATGCGGCGGGCAATGACAGCCGGCTACTGCACCCTCGCACCGAACCAGATGACGGTCAATTCAATCAGATGGGGTCTGATCCGCTGTACGACCTCAGCGGACGCACGCCCGACGAACTCAATAAGGATGTTCGTACTCGAATGTGGGTCCGCGCATTCAATGACGATGCAGGACAACGGCTTGAGTCATTGGATGGCAATACCATTTCTGCTGAACGACCTTCAGCACTGTCTGATGGTGCGGCTTGGGAATACCTTGACGGCAATCTCGACACGTACCGATCCCCGATCGACTCGTCTAAGCGACTTCGCTCCTACTCACTCAACGCGTATGTCGGCGTCAATATGACAGCGGATGACGCGTACTTCAGTGCTGGCAACCCGCTCGACCCATACGGCGGCAACTTCATCAAGTACGCAGTCGGCTGTCCGACCATGATGGGCGTAAAGCAGGCAAGCCGCACAATGTGCAGCATCGCCGAGGATGACCCCGGCGAATCAGGCCACCCCCCCGGCCGCAATTTCAATGGCTTCCTCATTCACCCGAATCAAGCAATCGGCGAGTTCGAGAACTTTCAGATGTGGTACGACCGACCTGGCCTATGGGACCCGACCCGCATCAACTTGTCGAATATGGATGGGTCAACGACTTCACTTGACGTGGTGACCCCGAATCTCCCAAGCATCCTCGACTCGCACCGCGTTGTCTATGACTGTCCTGAGATTCGCCAACTGCAGCAGCGACTGCTCCCTGGCGTACTCGAGTTCCGCAGCGCCGACGATCTCCCCGACTGATCTTCGCCAATCAGGGAAGCGTCGCAGCATGTGCTGATCGCACGGCCTCGGCCGTGCGGTTCAACAACTCATCGAGTTCCTCAAACGACATCGTCAGTGGCAAACGGAATCGCATCGAGTCGGTGCCGCATGGCAGCGTCATCGTCTTGCGGTCAAAGAGTGCCGTAATCGCAGCAGCGCGGTGCTCGGCGCTCGGGAAGGTGACCGCAACGAGCGTGCCGCGTCCACGAATATTGCCAAAGGCATTCGTGTCGCGGGCGATCGAACGCAGGCCATCCATGAGTCGGTCCCCAAGTGCTGCTGCGTGCTCAGCAAGGCCGTCCTGCACAATGATCTCGATGAATCGCCGTGATCGAACCATATCCACGAGGTTGCCACCCCACGTCGAGTTGATGCGACTAGAAACCTTGAAGACATTCTGCTCAACATCGTCGACCTTGCCGCCGGCATAGATACCGCAAATCTGCGACTTCTTGCCGAAAGCAACGACGTCAGGTGCGACGCCGAGATGCTGCCAGAACCATGGCTTACCGGAACCGAAGAAACCGGTCTGCACCTCGTCAAATGCCAGTAGGCAGTCGTGCTGATCTGCGTACTGGCGAAGTTTCGCTAGGAATTCTGGGCGGAAGTGATTGTCGCCGCCCTCGCCCTGCATTGGCTCGATGAGAATCGCGGCAATACGGTCGGCACTCTCTGCAAATGCGGCATCGAGCTGCTCATAAGCCTTTTCTTCTTCGGCTTCGATGTCGTTGCACACATTGCCATCCATGTCGAATTGACACACCGGATTGTGAATGCGTGGCCATGGGAATCGGGGAAACAGGCCGACCTTGTCAGGTAGCGTGTTCGTGCAACTCATCGTGTACCCGGTACGTCCATGGAAGGCTTGCTTGAAATGCACAATCGACAAGTCATTGCAATCGGCCAAGTAGTCGGTGCGGCCCAGTCGCCGTGCCTTCCAATCGAAAGCTGTCTTCATCGCATTCTCAACAGCCAGTCCGCCACCGGCCACCCAGAAGTGGTGTGGGAATCCGTCGGGTGTGACGTGTGTGGCAAAGGTCCGCACAAAGTCGGCCATCTCGGCGGTGTACAAGTCGGCATTGGCGACATTGGACTGAGCTGCGCGCATGAGTGCTGCCTCGAAGGCCGGCTCTCTCATGCCCGGATGATTGAACCCGATTGGCCACGAAGCGAAGCATGTGAAAGCGTCGAGATAGGTGTCGCCCGAAGCGGAATCGTGAATCCACGAGCCCTGAGACTTCTCCAAGTCGACGACAAGCGGATACCCATCCACAAGTTGGTGGCGAGAAAGGCTCTGTAGAACGTCGCTAGCCTGCATGAGGGCTTCCTCCTTAGTGGGCACCATGACTACTGGGAAAGGGCCAAGCCGGGGATTGTACACGGGCGAACCTGCATTTGAGCCCCCGCTTCTTTCCGCTCCAAAGGGACATTCGGCGGGGAAAACGTCTCTGCGTCTTGACGTTGGCCCGCTAGGTGGAGAAACTCCCTTGCTCGACCCTTTGACATTTGGCCGACAACGGCCCCGCCTGGAGAGTGTTCCCAATGGCTATTCGCAGTTCTGCCGGCAACGGCGTCACAATCTCACTCATTGTTTTCGTCCTTCTGACGATCCTTTTGATCGCCACGTCAATCCTGCTGTGGGGCCGCTACGAGACTGAAAAGAAGACCGCCGCCGATGCAACCGCGGCACTGAACCGATACGCATCAAAAGCTGAACGAGCCTCGGATTGGCATCGACAGATCGAGGAAACAAGTGGCCGCGACACCATCCTCAAAGCCTTCAACGATCGTCACACTGCGCTGTGGCAGTTTGCCACCGGCCGCGGCGACGGACAAGGCGATCTTGATGCGGCTCGGCAAACTACGGGCCTCACCCATGGCGAGTCCCTTGCTGGCACCGTGTCTGATCTTCAACGGAAGAACAGTGATCTGCAAGCTGCAAACCAATCACTACAAGCACGTGCCGACGATGCCGAAGCCAGTCGAGCAAAGATTGCGGAAGAATTGCAGAATGCCTCCGACGCGAACAATGCCATCTTGGCTGCAGAAAGTTCACAGTTGAAACCGTACGCCGACGCAGATGGACGACACTCTGCCGCAATCCAGCAAGCCGTCACCGAATTTGATCGCATGCAAGCTTCGCTTCGCGATCAAAAAGATGCCACCATTTCCGAACAGCAAGATGCGGTTGATCAACTCTCCGCCGACAACAAGCGACTCGGTGCTCGGCTTCGTGACATTGAGAATCGTCTGAACCGGGACCGCCTGAATTCAGCTGATCCAGCCTCACTCGTCGATGGAACCATCATCGATGTCGTTGGAAGCGGTGACATGGTCTACATCGATCGCGGTCGCAATGACCAGATCGTGCTTGGCATGACCTTTGAGGTCTACGAGAACGCCGCCCAGATTCAGGTCGATGAAGAGGACGTCGGAGCACGCGGCAAGGCCAGCATCCAAGTAGTCAAAATTGGCGATGCAAGTTCCACAGCCAAGGTCACCCGATCGGTCAAGGGCCGACCGATCCTGCCCAACAACGTCATTGCCAACGCGATCTACGATCCAGACTACACGTTCAAGTTTCTTGTCCACGGTAAGTTTGATGTCGACCACGATGGCAAACCAAGCGAAGAAGAAGCCGACTACCTGCGCGATCGTATTCGCCGCTGGGGCGGTGAAGTCGTGACAGGAAACGAGATCCCTGGAGACTTGGACTTTCTAGTGCTCGGCGTCGAGCCGCGACAACCAGTTAAACCATCGACACAAAGTTCAACCCAGATTCTCAACGAGTACCGTCGACTGCGGACGATGGTCGATCGCTATCAGTCAATGCTCAATCAAGCTCAACAAGCCAAAATACCAGTATTGAATCAGAACCGGCTAGATATTCTGACCGGCCGAACTGATCTCTGATCTCCAGCGAGCCTGCATATGGCACAACGCACGCTTCTGCGGAACGTTGCCGAGTACGTGCCAGCACGCGTGCTGGCCTCTGTCATTCAGTGCTTTCCTGAACGGTGTAATCTGGCGACCTTCGGTCTTGCTGGCCGCCTCTACGCCACTGTAATGGCGCGACATCGACGCAGGGCAGAACACAATCTTCGATTGAGCTTTCCCGAGAAATCTGACAGCGAGATACGCCGCATCGCTGTCAAGTCAATCGAGCACCTCTTTCAACTTGCCGGTGTGGATGCCATCATGATGGGCCGACGTATTCGGCCAAACACGTGGCATCGACATCTTGAAGTGTCACCGTCGCGGGAAGCGCTAAAGTACCTCTCATCAGACCGGCCTCTACTGCTGCTCACTGGCCACTGCGGGAACTGGGAACTCTTGGGCTACGGGCTCTCGGTTGTTGGATATCCAATAACAGCGCTCGCAAGACCGCTCGACAACCCGCTGATCAACAAATGGGCGCTTGGTATTCGTGAAACGTGGGGCCTCAAAGTACTCACAAAGTGGGGCGCCACCCCGCAGATGCAGCAGATCATGGAAGGCGGCGGTCATCTCGGTTTTATTGCCGACCAGAATGCCGGTGATGGAGGTCTCTTCGTTCCATTCTTCGGTCGACTCGCGTCGGCCTACAAATCAATTGCCCTGCTCGCTATGAAATATGACGCACCAATACTCGTCGCCATGGCCAGACGCACCGAACAGGCAATCAAATATGAATTTGTCATCGGCGACATCATCGAGCCAGATGATTGGAAATCGCAAGCAGATCCACTGTACTACTTGACTGCGCGATACACACGCGGCCTTGAGAAACTCGTGACAGCCTGCCCAGAACAGTACCTGTGGATCCATCGTCGATGGAAGAGCCGCCCCCGCCATGTGCGCCAAGGCAAGATGATGCCTACGTCCCTACAGAGCCAAATCCGCAGTTTGCCGTGGCTTGATGAGCACCAAGCGTCGCAACTCATCGACACGTCGAACGAGGAGTCGCGATCCGCCATGACATCGCGTTGACGATACGAGGCAGACCCGGGATACTCAACACATGAACCTTCGGCTAGACAACGTTCCTATTCTGGTCGTCGATGATGATGAGGATATTCGCGCCGGCATCGCCTTAGCACTTCGCGTCGAAGGTGCCAATATCCTGCAGGCTGCCGATGGAAACGAAGCCGTTGTGATGTGGCGTGCCCATGAACCACGCGTGGTCGTGCTTGACATGATGTTGCCTAAACGATCCGGCTTTCTGGTGCTCGAAGAACTCGGCGAGTCATCCTCGCCGCCAATTGTGGTGATGGTTACCGCAAATGAGGGACGACGACACGAAGCCTATGCACGCTCAATCGGTGTCCATGCCTATCTGACCAAGCCTGTCCCACTCGAAACCTTAATTCGCACCATCACCGACTTGATGGTCGATTAATCAATCCTGAATCAGTACGCCTCCTTGGTAACATGGCGGCCCCTTACCTAACGGAGTCGCCGTGGCCCAGCAATTCGCCATCTTTGCCAGTTCTTCCAGCGAGACGCCAAACACACTTGGTGATCGCCAAAAATGTGTGGAACGCCTTTCGGTGCTCAACACGAGGCCCGAACAACCTGGCGACAACGTGTTATGGGGGCCGGGCATTCGGCTCGAAATGACGCCTGGGCAAGACCCCGTCATGCAAATGTTATTGACCATTGTCGAAAACGAAATTGCTTGGCTGACCATGATGCGGCTCGCCCGCCTCTGTCAGTGGAAGATTGTTGACTTAGAGTCAGGCGAGGAGATTGAACCAGAATGAGCGATTCATCACCACAGGACAGTGAGGGCCCCTCTGAAGGCCTCGACATGCCGATCGACGATCGTTGCAGAGCACACATGCTTGAGTGGGCATCGACCTACCGCGGTGATGTATCTATTACGACCACCGATGGGACGCAATACATTGGCTATCTCTTTGATCAAACGGATGACTTTGTACGGTTGGACCTCACAGACGGCTCCGCCCGTGTGCAGATTCCGGCAAGCGACATCATGCAACTGCACTTCTCTGGCCGCGACATGGCCGCTGGCAAGTCCTTCGATCGATGGATCGCGCGGTACGTCGACAAGACCTTAGCTGGCGAAGAAGCCGGCATTGAATCCGAATCGCTAGACGAGTAGATAACGAGCGAGACGGGGAACGACCCCCTCGGCTGTGTCGCAATCGCTCCGGCGATTCGAATAAGTCCCTGCGAGATACGTTGAGAATCGGCAATGAGGTCAGGGCAAAATATCGCCGGCATCAGATAGTGAAAGTTCTGCAGCGGCCTGTTCGTTCACTCACGCCGCTCGGCGTGCTTCCTGAAGCAGGGCTGCCAAGGGCAACTGACGTTGTCCTCCAGGCTGTTCAATAACCAAGCGTTCGACACCGAGATGCGCCAATCGACGCAGGCAATCAACCGATTCGGTTCCATCCATGCTAATGACTCGGCGTGCCCGCGTATCGTCTGCATGTAATGACAACCGGGCGGCCTGAGCCAATGCGCGGCGCATGTCTACGAACAGACGAATCGATGGCAAATCATCGACAATCTCGACCAGCGGTAAGTCGTCCGTCGCTGGATCACGGAGCACAAGCACACGCTCTTGATTGGCAAGCCACTTCCAAGCACATGCTTCGACGCCATCTGTGGTGTGGCGTTCCAGTTCCATTTGCATAGCGCCGACAAGCGGTTCAAGTGGAAGTCGAATGCTGCGAGGCCCATGGTCTATCCGAATCCACTGCAAGCCACGGGCATGCAGGCGAGAGAGCAACTGCATCGCCTTCTCAGAGTCGATCTGCACACCTCGCACTGGAATGTCCGAAACACTGGAAATCCAGCCCTCAATGGCAGCCTCCACACGGCGACGCGTGGTAAAGAACAACGCGACTGGTTCGTCGCCTTCCAACGCAATATAGGGGAGTGATGAATCGGCACCACTCAGGACCGGCACGCACCACCGCTGTATTCGAGCTGCTGACCAAATGGCCGCAATTGGTCCAGCGGCGTTTGAGGGATGACGTGGAAACTGGCTGGGCTGCGTGTACTGATCGGCCATCGTGCGGTCTCCTTTGTGAGTTACCTCGACAATGAGATACGTGCGGAGACCATTCCGAGGTTCGGCAGAAAAGAGGAAGTTATGGTGTTTGCCCCTCTCAGCAAGGCACCTCAGGCAGCGGGCCGGTGTGGGTGATGCTTGGCACGCAAGCCAGAAGTGCTTTCGTATAAGCGTCTTGCGGCCTCATAAGCACCTGCTCGGCAGGACCTGACTCGCAACAATGACCATTCCGCATGACAACGATGTCATCCGCCCATCGCCGTACCGACCCAAGGTCATGGGTGATCAGCACAACAGCAGCACCTTGAACTGCTCGAGCCGCCAGCTGATTGAGTACCTCCCGACGATTGACCGCGTCGAGCGCGGTGGTGGGCTCATCTGCCAAGATCAGACGAGGCGTGGCAGCGAGGCCCATGGCAATCAACACACGTTGCCGCATGCCGCCACTGAGTTCATGTGGAAAGCTCCTCGCCACACGCTGCGGGTCGGTGATGCCGACTTGTTCGAGAGATGTCTGAACCCACCGCCGGACATTGGAATGATTCTCATGAGCCCGAGCTTCAATAAGTTGACGATCAATCCTCATGACTGGATCAAGCGCTGTCATAGGTTCTTGAAAGACCATGGCCATGCCGCTACCACGCATCGCCTGTAATTTCTGAGCACCACACTTCGTCACCTCGATGCCATCGACCTTGATCGAACCGCCACATACATGCACTTCTGTTGGCAACAGCCCCATGATCGCGAGAGCAGTCAGCGTCTTACCACTGCCAGACTCGCCGACGAGGCCAAGTACCGAACCATGCTCGACCGAAAAGGAAAGGTCAGTGACCAGCGATGTGCCATTCGCATCAACAATCGAAAGTCCATCGATCACCAGGGCCATGCTCATATGCCCGGCTCCCGCTGCCGTGGATCAAGTGATGTGCGAAGCGACTCGCCCAGCACAGTGAGCGCAATGAGGGTGCTGGCAATCAGCACGCATGGCCAAAGCAGCAGCCACCACCGCGATCGAACCGGGTTCAGTTCGGACAACGCCGATGCTGCCATATTTCCCCAACTCGGCAGTGGCTCTTGCACGCCAATGCCTAGGAAACTCAAAAATGCTTCGCTGAGCATGGCCATCGGCACAATAAGCGCAGTGCAGGCCACGACTGGCCCGGCAATCCATGGCAGGTAGTAACGGCCGACAAGCCTGCGAGTTGGGACGCCGACAACGCGGGCCGACTCAATGAATGGTCGTGCGCGAACGCTCAACACTTGCCCGCGAACCACGCGTGAAAGTGTCAGCCAACTCACAGCACCAATTGCAATCCAGAGTGTTGCCAGGTCAAGCAGTAGTCGTGTGCCACCTGCGATGCCGCTACCGAAGCGATCCTGCAAACCTTCCATGGCAACTGCAAAGAGCACCACAAGTAAGATCGACGGGAGTCCGTAGAGCACGTCGACGATTCGCATCATGACCGCGTCGACCTTGTTACCACCAAGTGCTGCTGCGAGGCCCCAACCAGTACCCAGTACCAACGCGGTCCCTGCAGCGGCGAGCCCAACAACCAATGAGATGCCGCCGCCGAGCAAAACACGCGCAGTCACGCTGCGCCCTAAACGATCGGTGCCCAGCCATGCAGCGGGCTCACGCAGGGTTGGCGGAGCAAGTGCAGTCGCGGGCGAAGTGGCCTCAAAGCGGCGCGGGCCTCCATCACTGCTTCCAAGCGTCCACGGGAGCGTCACAATCGACAGCATGGCCACCAATATGAGAAAGCCGCCGGCGAGCCAATGAGAGGCTCGGCGACGGCGATGGTGACTTTGCTTTGGCATCGATGCGGGTGATAGTAGCCCGAATGCGGCATGTCAGAAGACACCTACTCGCTCAATAATCGATGTAAGCGACGATCCACCTCACCTACAAAATCCTTCTTCTCGCGGGATAATCGAACTTGGGCCTGCTTCAATTCTTCCTGCATCCGATTGATCACTTCTTGCCGGGTGCGAAGACTGGCGCCGAATTGTGCTTGCACCAGCGCGCGGAGTTGAGCGGCCTTGGCTGGGTCAGCCATCTCACCCCGAGCCCTTGAAACACGAATGGAGGTGGCGAGCGACTCGATCGTGGCCTCAAGATGGAGTTCCTGAATCTTGCGGCGAAAGAGTTGAGGATCGGATTGCCGTAGGTCGACAAGTTGGCCAAGTACCGGCCCGAGTTGCCTGAGTACCTTGCCAAAACGACCAGGATCGAGCTGACACATCGACCGAAGTTGGTCAGCAAGCGTTGGATCGATTTCATCAGCGACTTCAAGGTAGTCATCAACAAATGATGCATGGTCAACCGTGAGGCCAGACTGCAGATTGCTCACCCCGCTGGTACTCGGTGTGGCCTGCAGACGTCCACCGCTGTGTAGTACCAGTGCCGTGCTCATCACAAACAGTGCCCACCATGGTCCGAGTGATGTCCGTTTCAAGAGTGTCATCATCAACTCTCCAGTCTCGCGACCACGCGGACGGAGTCAAGTTCATTTTCAACCGCTTCCATTGGCGTGCCACCCGGTGAGAGCACCATCCGACTCGCGGCTCCGTTTCCCACGGCCCAGACGACATTCTCAAGATCGCCCACAGCACCTTGCCAGTCCAAGTCGTTGATGGCCTGCAAGCCTCGCACGCGAGTGATGGCGTCAGACGTGCCGAACACGTCGGCTGGGGCCACGATACGCGGCGTCGTGTCGCGTGCAAGTTCTTGCTCAGAGCCGACCTCGGCTTGGCGTCCGGCCACCCAGAAAGCTGCGAGCAGTGCCAGCACAACACAGGCGGCCATAGCCAAGCGGGAGAGATTGGGGACGAGCCGCAGGCGGGATGAGGAGGAGGAACGCCCTTGGGCCAGATGAGGCAGGCTCGCAGCAGCGACCCGTTGGGCAAGCCCGTCGGGGATGTGGCGAGGAGCGGTCTGGTCAAGAGCAGCGTCCATGGCCGCATCAAGTTCGTCGCAGCGAGGGTCAAATGGCTCGTGCGATGCGGACCACTCGCCGGAGGAAGGAGGGGGATCAAATTGGGAATGAGCGTCGTTCATTTGGTATGTGAGCCTCTAACGGGGGAATGTGGGAATTGTTGCGGCAACTATTGGCCTCGGCTGGCAAAATCCTCGGCTATTTCATCTCCGAGAACTTCTCGAAGGCGTTTCAGTGCTCGGAAGTGCCTGGCAAGCACGGTGCCCATGGGCTGCTCGAGTTGCTCGGCAATTTGTTTGAAACTCAGTCCAGCGACGTGCCGCAGGTGCAGCACACGCTGGTCAGCCTCGGCAAGGCCTCTGACGGCCTCCCAGAGGGCTTTGACTGTGTCCTCCTCGATCTTCTCGTGCTTTGCCCTGTCCTCGCGGCCGGAGCGGGCAACGGGCGTGAGGACCTCTCCGGCTACGGGGATGGCCTGCCGCTTGCGGCGTCGCATTTCATCCCGGAGCCGATTCATGGCGATTCGGAAGATCCATGCCTGGAATTTGCCCTGCTCCACATACGTGCCGACCTTGCTCGCCACAGTGCAGAAAGTCGACTGTGTGATTTCCTCAGATAGGTCGTGATCGTGGCAATTAGAGAAGAGGAGCGCGTGTACACGTGGCGCGTAGGCGTCAACGAGGGCGACCCACGCCTCGTTATCACCTGCAGCGGCTGCTGCCATCAACGCCTTGCTCTGTTCTGAGTCCAGGGGTACTTTCCTCGCCAGATCTACATCTACGGATCCATTTCTGCCAGTTGTACCCTACACAGTCGTAACAACTCTACAATCGGCGACTCGCATGATCACACTCCTGCACGCTTCTAGTGGAACATTTGGGGGCAACGAACTCCTCATGTCGGCGCTGCTCCTTGGGGGCGGGCTGGTGCTACTCTTGATCAGCGCACACTTTCTGGTCGACTTTGCACAGTGGGCCGCACAGAAGTACGGGGTCTCGCAACTCACGATTGGTCTCACGATCATCGCGTTTGGCACCAGTACGCCGGAACTTGCACTCAATGTAGTATCGGCTGCCTCTGGAGAGGCAGGCGCAAAATTAGCATTTGGAAATGTTGTTGGATCCAATATTGCCAATATTGGGCTTGTACTTGCAATCGCCTGCCTCGTTCGACCAGTGCTTGCTGCTCGCAATATTCGGTATGTCTACTACCCCCTCTTGGTTGGCACCGAGATTCTTCTGCTTGCCTTGGCCACACTCACCAGAGAGATTACCTGGGTCGACGGCGTGATCCTCTTGGCAGCACTTCCAATTGCGGTCTATGTCCTCCACGCAATTGCGAGTCGACTTGATCATGATGAAGTAGCGATTAAAGAGGCACCGCCAACACGAAACGGTCTTACGATCGCGATGCTTTTGGCCCTATCGCTCTTCATGTTGCTAGCTGGAGCCAAATTGGCCGAGGTCGGTGCGGTCGAACTGGCACGCCTCGCAGGGCTCACCGAAGCAGCCATTGGGCTCACTGTGGTTGCAATCGCAACAAGCCTGCCAGAGAGTTTCACCGCAATCATCGCAGCAAAACGCGGTCAATCTGATTTGGCCATGGGCACTGTTCTTGGCTCCAATGTGTTCAATATCCTCAGTGTGCTGGCGATCACTTCCATCGTGGCCGGATCGGTACCAATACCCGAGAACTTGGGCTGGACTTCGCTTGGCGGCATGATGTTCTTCACACTTGCAATTGCCCCGATCTACTACAAGCACCAGCGAAACAAACGCAAGCCGCCTGAACTCCTACGCGAGGGCACTGGTCTGGGTCGCCTCTGGGGCGGCATCATGTTGGCATGCTGGATCGGCTTGATGATTCTCTTTGTAAGAGAGGGCACAACCGACAAGCCACAGACCCAAGCGCAGACAATCAAATCGGCAAGTCATCTCCAGCCGATGGAGATGAGTCGAACGGACTTGAGGGTGCAATTGGGGCAGTCGTAATTGCGCCGCCACCGCCTGGCCCGGGCATCGCGCCGACGTACTCTTGAAATCGAGTCGACCGAGAGTCCCAATTGAGTTTGACCGTTCCAGTCGGGCCGTTTCGCTGTTTGGCAATGATGAGTTCGGCCAAGTTCACTTTGTCCGGGTTGTCGTCACGCCACTCTTCATCACGGTGATAGTACGCCTCCCGGTGCAGCATCATGATCACATCAGCATCCTGCTCGATCGAACCCGACTCACGAAGGTCACTCATGCGGGGGCGGTGCCCCTCCCGCTGCTCAGCCGCTCGATTGAGCTGACTCAAACACACGACCGGAACATCAAGCTCTCTGGCAAGTGCCTTGACGCCACGACTCATTTCGCTGACTTCCTGCTGACGTGACTCGGTGCGGTGACCGGATGTCATGAGTTGCAAGTAGTCGACCACGATTGCCTGAAGGCCATGCTGCTGTTTCATACGCCGGGCCTTTGCCCGGAGTTGCAATAAGGTGAGACCTGGCGTGTCATCGATATACATCGGCGCATTCCGCAACTCATCGCATGCTGCAAACAACGCGCGAAACTCGTTTGATTTCAGCGCGTTGCGTCGCATGCGGTCGCCATCCACACCTGATCTGCTCGCGAGCACACGCTGTACCAACTGAGCGGATGACATTTCCAGACTGAATACACCCACGGGCTCACCGCGACTTGCAACGTGCTCGGCAATATTCAGTGCCAGCGCCGTCTTGCCCATGGAGGGCCTCGCCGCAAGGATGATGAGCTCGCCCCGCTGGAAGCCGCCCGTCAAGGCGTCAAGCTCTGCAAAGCCACTTCCAACGCCCGTCAACTGCTGCCCGTCTGAGGCCTCAAGTCGCTCGATGGCCTCGCGGATCAGAGCTGAAAGTTCAACCGCTTGCTTTGACTCAGACTCTTGGGCAATCTTGAAGATCCGTCGTTCAGCCTCGTCGAGCAGGTCGCCCGACGACTCGGGATTGCCATAGGCATCTCGAAGAATCTCGCCCGCCGCGGAAATGAGCTGCCGCACCATCGATTTTTCGCGGACAATCCGAGCGTAGTGCACTGCATTGGCCGCGCTTGGCACCGAATCAGCGAGTTCAACCACATAGGCCAGACCCCCTACTCGCTCAAGCGAGCCGCGATCCTCTAGCAGTTGTTGCAACTGCACGACATCAACAGACTGGTGCGTGTCGTAAAGATGCAAGATGGCTGACCACAATTCGGCGTGGGATGGCCGAAAGAAGTCATCGCTTGCCCGAATAATCTGCACCACATCGCCACATGTGTCTGGGTCGAGAATGACCGAGCCAAGAAGGCTCATCTCAGCCTCGACTGCACTCGGCGGAAGCGCGTTAAAAAGATCCGCAAGGGAGCGGTCGTCCCGTCGATCGTCTCGCTTGGAAAATTGTCGCGTCATCGAACCACTCATGTCATGTCACAATATCAGCACAGCCAGCATGGCTTGCGCATCGGTTGAGTTGCCTGTACCCATAGTCGCCGAAACCTGTCGATCCGCAAGCGAAGACTCTGCGGAATCAGGCCTCGATTGCAGTTGTTTCTCTGGCTTGAACGCCGTCTTCTACCACGCCCTCGGTCGTCTCGACCGCCATCTTCATGAGCCGCCCGACCTTGAACTTGACGGTATTGCGGGCAGGCACCGGAACACGCTCTAGCGTTCGTGGATTCTGCGCGACGCGAGCCGCTCGCTCGCGTGTTTCAAACACGCCGAAATCACGGAATTCGAGACGGTTGCCTTCAGCCAACTCATTGATCACGCTGTCGAGAAAAGCCTGCACCACGTCCTTGACGTCGGACCGACGGTGGCCAGTCTCTGAGGCGATGCGGTCGATCAGATCTTTCTTAGTCACTGTCGCCATCAGACATCCTTTCCCCACACTGGCGTGTGTTGACATACCGCCAGGCGGATGCCAACCCGCCCCACTCGCCAAGCCTTAGATCTGACCTTGGATCTGCTTTGACGAGTCGTTCTGAGTATCGCGGCCCGAGGTGGCCCCGTCAAGGGGCCTGTTCTTAGACGCCAAACTTGGGACGAACGGGGGATACACTGCAGATCACAACCC
This sequence comes from Phycisphaerales bacterium, assembly GCA_029247205.1. Classification (GTDB taxonomy): domain Bacteria; phylum Planctomycetota; class Phycisphaerae; order Phycisphaerales; family SM1A02; genus UBA12567. The sequence goes on from JAQWLT010000026.1 coordinate 29,792, forward strand.
GGCAAAGTAGGTAATTGTGCAAGGATTTGACTATATGGACATCATTCTCTGTGGCGGGGGCGACATTGGCGGTGCGGCGGCAGAGATGCTGACCAGCCGGGGAGACAGCGTCACGGTTATTGACCCGGACGAAAATAGGCTCAACTACCTCGAAGAATACCTCGACATTGCGGTTCTGGAGGGTTCGGCCAGCTCTGCGAGCATGCTCGTCAAGGCTGGTGCTGCAAATGCCGACGCAGTCATCGCTACCACGGCCATCGACGAAGTCAATCTTGTGATCTGCGATATCGCTGCATGTCTCGGGGCAAAGCGAACGCTTGCCAGGGTTGATCACAGCATGTTTCTGCAGGACGAGCAGCTCGACTATGCCGCCATCTTCTCAGTCGACCACTTGTTCTCACCCGATCGCGCGATGGCCTCGGCGATGGCTTCGCGACTGCGAAACCCCGCTGCCATTGCGATCGAGAACTTTGCGAGCAGCGAAATCGAATTGCAGCAGATCGAGGTTGATGATGGCGCTGCTGGCATAGGCAAGCCGCTTCGGAGTCTCGGCCTGCCACGAACTGCCAAACTCGCCGCGGTGACGCGGCGCGGTCAAGCCTTTCTTCCAGCCGCCGACACCGCGGTCGAGGCGGGTGACATCGTCACACTCGTGGCAGCACAAGACGCCATTCAGGCAGCACGCAAGTTCTTTTCGAAGCGAGGATTCGGCAGACGCAGTGTCGCCATTTCCGGCGGCCCGCCAGCTGCGGTATGGCTGTGTCGTTTCCTCGGAGGACGCAACTTTGACATCACGCTTTTTGAACCTGATCGGGCAAGGGCTGAGTTCCTTGGTGAGAAACTCGAAAATATCACGGTGCTGCATAGCGATGCAGGGCAGCCAGAGGTCTTCGACGAAGCGCACCTCGAACATGTTGATGCCTTTGTCTCCATGCGGTCTGACGAACAGAACATGCTTTCTTGCGCATACGCTCGACGGAATGGTGTGAAGACCGTCATGCCAGTCGTGCGGCATACGCAGTTCGCACCGCTGCTGGAGGAACTTGACCTTGGCACGCCATGGAACCCGCAAACAGCTGCCGTGCAGGCCATCAGCCGAGTACTTCACAATCACGAATTTGAACGTATTGAGGGCTTCTTCAATGACACACTAGACCTCATGCGACTTCGCGTAGGCAACGAGTCGCCACTTTGTGGAAAGAGCCTTCTTGAACTCGACACGAGCCCATCACTACTGGTGCTGGCAAGCGAAGATCCGGATGGGAAGCCTTTTGTTCCCGGGGGCGACATGCAGATCGCGGCTGGATCACACATGATCGTCCTGACAACCTTCGCTGACTCGGCTGAAGTTCGCCGCCTACTCGATGCTGAGGGCTCGTAGGTGAATCTACGATTTGTGCTGGCACAGTGGGGCCGCCTTGGGCAATTGCTCGGGACGCTCCTCGCCGCCGTCGGGCTCATCTTCTTCTTGATTCCGGGCGAGCAAGGCCTGATCCTCGACGCTGCAGAACTCAGCTTGCTTGGCTCAGGGGCCACGGCGATCGTGCTAGGCACCGCGGCATGGATCTTCGGCAGGCCCGCCACACGTGTGCAAATGCGTGGCCTAGATGCGGAAAATCAGCCAGTCACGAAGCCGTATCGCATGAGCCGCCGCGATGCCTCGTTGGTGACGAGCGGCGCTTGGATTCTGGGCGCGGGTATTGCAGCGTCACCATTTCTCGCATGGGCGACACTTGCGGAGGGTGCCGCGACCGACCATCCATTCCACTCTCTGGTCAATTGCTACTTCGAAGCAATGAGCGGCATGACCACAACCGGAGCGACCGTACTCACCGACATCGAATCGCTTCCGCGATCGCTCTTGCTATGGCGATCGCTTATTCAGTGGCTCGGAGGCTTGGGAATTCTGGTGCTCTTTGTAGCAATTCTCCCGGGGCTCGGGACAGCGGCAAAGAAGCTCTTTCGCATCGAGTCGCCAGGACCCGACCCTGAAGGCGTGCGACCCACCATTCGCCAAACGGCCCGGCGACTATGGATGCTCTACGTGGGCATGACAATTGCGCAGATGCTCCTGCTTTGTATCACAGGCATGGGCCTCTTTGACGCAGCGAATCACACATTTACAACCCTGGCCACAGGTGGCTTTAGCACGCGAAATGCCAGCATCGCGCGGCCCGAATCGCTCGCGGCCGAGATCGTGCTTGTTGTGTTCATGGTGCTCGCCGGGTCGAACTTCACGGTGCTATTGGCCTTTCTCAAGGGCCGATGGCGAATGGCACTCAAAGACACTGAATTCAGGATCTACATGCTGTGTCTCATTGGCGGCACCGCGATTGTCACGGCAGCACTGGTCAGTAGCAGCGACCCAATCGTACTCAGCAACGGCACGGAACTGGCCTCAACCGGCGGCGAATCGCTCCGCGCCGCTGCGTTCACAGTTGTATCGCAGCAAACAACTACCGGCTATGTCACGTTCGACTTCGACCTCTGGCCCTTTGCCGCCAAAGCGATGATCATCGTGCTCATGTTCGTTGGCGGCTCGGCTGGCTCGACAGCAGGCGGCGTGAAGGTTGTGCGAATCTGGATCGCATTCCGCGTGCTGTGGGGCGAACTCGAGCGATTTTTCAGGCCAGATGTGGTGCGGCCACTCAAGATCAGTGGGCAGGTCATTGACAGAGAGCAAAAACTCAATGTCGTGACGTATGTGCTGGGAACAATCTTACTGCTCGGCGTTGGCGCCATCGCGATCAAAGCCCTCGAAGCCGGCAATTCTGAGTGCTCCTTCACGACCGCTGCTACAACAAGTTTGGCCACGGTCTGCACCGTCGGCCCAGGGCTCGACCGAGTGGGCGCCATCCAGAACTACGGCTGGTTCACAGACGCGACCAAACTCTTCTTATGTGGATTAATGCTGCTTGGACGACTTGAGGTCTTTGTGATTCTTGTGCTCTTTCACCCAAGGTTCTGGCGTGGCGCCACGCTTGGTAGCGGTCACTACAGGTCGCCGTAACATTCCTTCTAGAGCTCGAAACGACGAGATATCTGATCACCGCTCTGAAAGAAGCAAAACAAGTTCCATGACATTGCAGCGGTTCGTAGAACGGGGCACCCACACAACGGGGCCAGCCGGGGGCTTGGCTGCTCCCTGCTCTGGTGCACTACCATCCCACCTTCATGACCGTTGATCCAAAGCAAATCGTTGATGTCACCCCGCCCCCGATGAGCCGCGCAGACCGGCTCTTTTTGCCGGCCGTGTTCAAGGGTCTTGGTACCACCCTCCGGCACACCTTGGGCAATATGGGCCGCGACGGGAAGAACAAGAAGAACATCCACGTCGTTCAGTACCCCGAAGAGCGACGCGAGCACCGTGACGTACTCGAAGGCGGCCAGTACAAACCGACCTTCCGTGGCGTGCATCGACTCAATCGAGATGAAGATGATCGCGTGCGTTGCGTTGCGTGCTTTATGTGCGCCACCGCGTGCCCAGCGAATTGCATCCACATCGTGGCCGAAGAGTCACCATGGGAAGACCGCGAGAAGTACCCCAAGCAATTCGACATCGATGAACTTCGGTGCATCTTCTGTGGGATGTGCGAAGAAGCCTGCCCCGTAGATGCCATCGAACTGACTCCACGCTACGAAATCGTAGGGCTCACACGAAATGAGATGATCTTCGACAAGGCCAAACTCCTCGAGGTCTACGATCAGACCTGCGAAGAGAAGCCGATGTAGGAGATGACTCCGTATGCCATTGCCCTTTGGTAACCAAGACATCTCGCCTGCGGACCGTAATCGCATGTGGAGGTTGTCAGCGATGGGCTTTACGCTTGCAACCGAGGTCGCCGCGGGCACACTGCTCGGCTGGCTCATCGACTGGTACTTTCAATACGACAAGACTTTCACCATCGTCGGCGCCATCGTCGGTGTCCTTGTGGGTATGTCGAGTTTCATTCGAACTGCTCTCGCCGAGAATCGCACACTGAAACGCGAAGATCGATGAATACCCCTCCCCTAGCCAATTTGACGCTACCCACTGCCAAACTGCTGCTTTCCGCTGTCTTGACCTCGGTCGCCGCTGCTGCAGGATGGGCCATCATCACACGCTTGGGGCCGTGGGACATCACAACGACGCTCGTTGGACTGACCGGAATCGGCATTGTGGCGTTCGTTTCGGTGCTCGGAACATTGGCCATGCGGCCGTGGCATCCGAGGACCGTTGTGGCATGGGGAGCTGTACTCGTGGCGGCCTCAATCAGCCGCGCCGTCATTGCCATCGGGAGCTGCCTGTTGCTATACTTCGCGGCTCGCCAGCCAGCGGAGCCACTGCTCCTTGGAGCAGTGGCGGGGCTCATTCCAGTGCTCATTGGCGAGACCAGGCTCGCAGCCCGTCAGTTCAGGCGGGAAGACACCTAAACCTGTTCACGACGGAGTGGCCCGAAAGGGTCCGGATTCACCCTCACGATGATCCATCTGCTTGCTTCTGACAGCCCGATTGGCCATGTCGTCGACCACAAACTTGTGTGGATTCACGACTCGCTGACCATGCATATGGTCACACTCATCGTTGTGGGTGTGGTGGCCATTCTGATCCTGCTGAGAGCGGCGTCAGCGATCCAGACTGGGCATGAAACGCTGGGCACAGATCGCCACCTCACCAAGGGTCGCCTCGCACAACTCATCGAAGTCACTTCGATGTACCTCATCGAGAATGCCATTCGCCCGATCCTCGGTAAAGACACCGATCGATTTCTGCCCTTCCTGCTGTCGATGTTCTTCTTTGTGCTGACCTGCAATCTGCTTGGGCTCATTCCAATCATCGACTTTCAACATGCAATCACGGGGCTCAATGCACCGGAGGAACGCCGAATGCTCTTTGGCGGGACCGCCACAGCGAACCTCGCCGTCACACTCGGCCTGGCGTTGCTGTCGTTCATTGTCATCCAGTATCAGGGCTTTCGCTCGCTTGGGGTCAAGGGATGGGCATCTCACCTCACTGGTGGTGCCCCGCTCTATCTGCTGCCCATCATGTTGCCGATCGAACTCCTTGGCCTATTCATCAAGCCGGTCGCTTTGTCCATTCGACTCTTCGCCAATATGGTGGCTGGTCATACGCTGATGGCGGTCATCGCCTCGTTCGGCACGATGGCACTTCGAAGTACCAATGACTGGATCATGTCAGGCTCAATTTCACTCGCCTCGGTGATCGTCGCGATACCCATTAGTTTCCTTGAGTTGTTCGTCGCCCTTCTGCAAGCATTCATCTTCATGTTCCTCACAACGGTGTTCATTGGACAAATGACCCATCACCACGAGGAGCATGAAGAAGACGCCAGCACCCCACAGGGGGCTCTGGCACACTGATCACTACGTCACGCGGTCCGCTCAGTGGGACAGACCGCCATTTAGTTCCTCTTTTCTTCGGGACGAGACCCACTCCGTCCTCCCCTCTGTGGGCCAACCGAGTACACGAAACACACCAATGAAGAATCTCATCATCATGATCGGACTGATCTTTCTTCTCATCGCCTTCTTTGGCGACTTTGCTGTTGCAGCAGAAGCCGCAGCAGAAGCAGAAGCCGCAGCAGAAGCTCATAAGAAAGCACTTGAACTTCTCACGGCTCCTACTGGCGGCCTCAAAGGTATCGGCGGCGGCTTGGCTGCAGGCCTCGGCGCTGTTGGCGCTGGCATTGGCATTGGCCAGATCGGCAGTAACGCTGTCCAGGCAATCGCCCGCCAGCCCGAGATGGCAGGCACCATTGGCACCAACATGATCATTACGGCCGCACTGGTCGAGGGCGTTGCCCTCTTCGCGGTCGTTGTGGGCATTCTGGCAATCCTCTGATCACCCACGCATGACGATTTCCTTCGGGGTTCTTCACCGAAGACCCCGAAGGAATTCGCATGCACCTTTGGAGCGACGCAATGTTGCACACTCTCGCATCTGAAGCAGGCGCCAACCCCGTCCGCGTCGAATGGCTGACAATGGTCACGACCGTGGTCGTGTTCTTGATCTTCTTCGGCGTCGCGGCGGTCATGGTCTGGCCAAAAATTCTCGCTGGACTCGACGAGCGTGACCAGAAGATCCGCGGCGACATTGAACGCGCTGAGGCCGCTCGGGCCGAGGCGACTGAAGCACTTCGTCGCCAAGAAGAGGCCCTTCGGGCCGCACGTGTTGAATCAAACGAACTGATTGCCAAAGCTCGCTCCGATGCTGAGGAAACCGCTCGTGATATGCAGTTGCGAGCCGAGAGCGAATTGCTTTCACTTCGTGAGCAAGCACACCGCGAGATCGACTCGGCCCGCGAATCGGCAATCAAGGACATCAACTCGCACGCTGCAGAGATTTCCACAGCCATCGCCAGCAAGATTCTCGAACGCGAGATCTCTGTGGACGACCAGCGTGATCTCGTCGACCGCACCCTTCAGGAGTTCGCCCAGTCCCCTGCGGGCTGAGCGATTGCGAACTGACCATGGCTGCCCAAACTGACACCCTCGCACGGATCTATGCTCGAAGCCTGTTCGAACTCAGTAATGAGGCGGGCGGTCGCGACAAGATCTTGGAAGTTGCGGATGAACTCGAGCAAATTTGCGAGTTGGTTCGTAGCGATGCGAGCTTGCTTGAATACTTGGAGTCGCCGGTCATCGACACGGCTCGCCGGGCTTTGGGGCTCAAAACAATCTTCACGAATCGCGTCACCGACTTGGTGCTGCGATTCCTGCTTGTCCTGAACGCCAACGGTCGAATTTCCAGAATTGAAACTATTCAGGCGGCCTACGATGAACTCGTACTAGAAGCATGGGGGCGAATCGAAGTCGACGTCTGGACAGCTACGCCGCTCGACTCTGCTGGGAAAGAAATGTTAATCGCCCGTCTGCACGAGATTCTTCGCAAGGAACCAGTCCTGCACACTTGGGTAGATCCAACACTGATCGGCGGCATTCGCATTCGCATTGGCGATCGCCTGATTGACGGCTCGGTCGCTGCTCGGCTCAAGCAACTTGAAAAAAGCCTGCAGACGCAAGGAAATCACACGATTTCTGCTGGTTCCGGCAAGTTCATGGATGTTCCCAATCGCGAGGTGCACTTCAAATGATTCGCCTACTCGCCACCATTGCAATGCTGGCCACGATCACTTCTGTTGCGACAGCGGTGGGTGGAACGCTGGCAGTAAGCGGTCAGTCGCGACTGGATATTCCAGCGGACCAATTCTCGCTCACCCTTGGAGCCACTGCAACCGATACCACGGTCGACGCTGCCCGCGCAGACGTTGATGCGACGATGGCCAAACTGGTTGCCGTCGTCACCGACGCTGGCCTCACCAAGCACAAGGAATGGCACACCGATCGGTACGACGTTTCTCCGCAATGGAAACCTCGACCACGAAATGCTGATGACTCATGGAAGCCCGCAATCGTGGGCTACACCGTTCGCACAAACCTCTCGATCACATCCACAAAGATGGAACTTGCTGGGGTACTGGTCGCAAAGGCTGCGAAAGCGGGCGCCAACAGCATTGGTGCCTTGCACTTCTCATTGGCTGATCATCGCGCTAGCCGCAAACAGGCTATTGAAGAAGCTGCTCGCCACGCCATTGCCGATGCGACAAGCCTTGCCAATGCCTCTGGTGTTGGCCTTATTCAGATTCTACGATTGTCGCTTGATGGTGCCAATGCATCACCACCACAACCGGTCGAGCATGCGTACATGCTTGGAAGCGCGATGCGATCAATGAGCGATAAAGATTCAGCCCCTGATATCAGTGGGGGTATGGTGACAGTCACCGCGAGTGTGACCGCCGAGTGGGAGATCGCCCCGATGAACGGGGCCCAAAAAGCGCAGTCCGGCTCAGCCGACTGACAGGACACAGACTAGTGAAGATCAAAACCGACGAAATCACCGCCGTCATCAAGCAAGAGATCGAACAGTTCGCGAGCGAACTGGAAGTCTCAGAAGTTGGCCGAGTAGTAGAGGTCGGCGATGGAATCGCCCGCATCTACGGTCTCTCCTCTTGCATGGCTGGCGAACTGCTTGAGTTTGATACAAAGCGTGGCTCCATCATGGGCCAAGCGATGAATCTTGAGTCCGACACAGTCGGCGCCGTCATTTACGGCGATTGCCTTGCCGTGCGGGAAGGCGATCTGGTCAAGACAACCGGCCGCTTGCTCGAAGTGCCGGCGGGCGACGCCTTGCTTGGTCGCGTAGTTGATCCACTTGGTAATCCTATTGATGGACGTGGCCCAATTGAAACGAGTGCCACCCAGAAGCTCGATATCGTCGCCCCAGGTATTTCGTCCCGCCAACCGGTGACCGAGCCACTGCAGACCGGCATCAAGGGCATTGACTCCATGATTCCCGTCGGTCGCGGCCAACGTGAACTCATCATTGGCGACCGAAAGACTGGTAAAACGGCGGTTGCCCTCGACACCATCATCAATCAGAAGCAATTCTGGGGCACTGATGAGGCCGTCGTGTGTGTGTACGTGGCTGTGGGCCAAAAGGATTCCACGGTCGCTGGTGTCATCGACACCCTGCAACGACATGGTGCGATGGATTACACCATCGTTGTCAACGCTGGTGCTTCAACCCCCGCCCCACTGCAGTACATCGCCCCGTACGCCGGTACGGCCATGGCCGAGTACTTCATGAACCAAGGCAAAGACGGGAAGCTGCCTAAGCATGCGTTGTGCGTGTACGACGACTTGTCCAAGCAGGCAACAGCCTATAGACAACTCTCACTGCTTCTTCGCCGTCCACCAGGCCGCGAAGCCTATCCCGGCGACGTCTTCTATCTTCACAGTCGTTTGCTCGAGCGATCGACCAAGCTCTCCGATGAGAACGGCGGTGGATCGCTGACCGCATTGCCAATCATTGAGACACAAGAAGGCGACGTGTCCGCCTACATTCCAACCAATGTGATTTCGATTACCGATGGTCAGATTTACCTGCAGCCCGAGCTCTTTGCCTCGGGTGTGCGCCCTGCCGTGAACGTCGGCATCTCGGTCAGTCGCGTAGGCGGCAATGCCCAGATTAAGGCAATGAAGGAAGTCGCCGGTTCTTTGCGGCTCGACCTTGCTGCCTTCCGTGAACTCGAAGCATTCGCCCAACTCGGCACCGAACTTGATGCTGCCAGTCAGCTGCAACTCGACCGCGGTGCACGCATGGTTGAGTTACTCAAGCAAGGCCAGTACGAGCCGTATAACGTCATCGACCAATGCATTTCCATGTTTGCTGGTACCCGTGGCTTCCTTGATGATGTCGATCTGAATCTGGTGCATGCATTCGAACGAGGGCTTTTGGACTACTTCAAAACAACCGCGAAGGCCCTCCGAGGCGAACTGGCTCAAAAGGCCTCGTTCAAGGAAATCGGGGACCAAGTCTCTGAAGCCATCAAGGACTACAAGACGTCATTTGAAGCCTCGCAGGTGTAATTTTAAGCCTCTGTTTCATTCACGCCACTTGAACTTCTCCGATGGCACCGGCCCCCCGGTGCCATCGTCTCTTTTCAGAACACTCCAACATGGCGACATTGCCGCAGCCACAGTGCCGACTGAACCGATGAAAGAACTCTCATGAACAATGATCCACTTCTGCTCGGTGCCCTTCAAGCTGTCGCCACTGCCTCAGCCCTCACCCGGGCGGTGCAGTCCCAACGGGACGAGGTCGCCAAGCACACCAAGGACGACCGCAGCCCGGTTACCGTGGCAGACTATGCGGCGCAGGCCATTATCTCGATGATCCTGCATGAGCAGTGCAACAACCCCGCTGACCGCCTGATCGTGGGCGAAGAGCAGGCAGATGATCTGCGGGGAGATTGCCATGCCCCGATCCGAGCAGCTGTCGTCCAGATCGTGCAACAGTGGCGGCCGCAGGCCAGTGAGGAAGACGTCATGCAGGCCATCGATGCCTGCAACCACGACGGCACGGGCGAGGCATACTGGGCGCTCGACCCCATCGATGGGACGAAGGGCTTTCTTCGGGGCCAGCAATACGCCATTGCACTTGGCCGTGTGAAGCGAGGTACCGTTGTACTTGGCGTACTTGGTTGCCCGAACCTCCCAATTGACTCCTCCATCACACCTGCCGAGCCCGACCCATTGGGCTGTGGCTCGCTCTATGCGGCATCACTCGGCCAAGGCTCGTGGGAGTACCCAGGAGCAGACCCCCTCGAGACACCACTTCGCATCAATTGCCCTCCCTGGAGCGAGGGCAAGCCCGTCAGAACGTGCGCAAGTGTTGAAGCAGGTCACTCAAACCGATCGGGCACTGACGACTTGCTTGATCGAATTGGCGTGAATGCTGAACCTGTGCGGCTTGATAGCCAAGCGAAATATGCCGTGCTCGCACGCGGGCAGGCTGATGCATATCTGCGACTGCCAACAAGCAAAGCGTACGTTGAGAAGATCTGGGATCACGCCGCTGGTAGCCTTGTTGCCAGTGAGGCTGGCGCAATAGTGACTGATGCCACAGGTGCCCCGCTAGACTTTGGACAGGGCGCACGGCTCAGTGCCAATCGTGGTGTGATTGCAGCAGCGAGTGGGTTGCACGAACGTCTCATTGACGCCAGCCAAGCACTTGGCCTGGCAAACACCTAAGGAGCAGTCTGCTGGACTTCCAAGCCTGGTACACAATCGCGGTCTTGTTTGCCGTAGTTGGATCGCTTGCATCTAACCGAATGGGCATGGACGTCGCAATCCTTGGCGGCCTCATCATGCTCATGTTGGGCGGTGTTGTGGACCTCGTGGACGCTACCGCAGGATTCTCGTCTCCTGCAGTACTGATGCTTGCAGGGCTCTTTATCGTAGCCAAGGGTATCGAACGAACGGGCGCCATCCGGCAATTCGCCCGACGCGCACTCGGCCAGCCACGATCCGTTGCAGGCGCACAACTACGCATGATGGTGCCAGTCGCGCTCCTCTCTGGAGTCATGAATAACACCCCGATCGTCGCCGTCTGTATTCCAATCGTGCGGGACTGGTCAAGGCGAATGAAGATCAGCTCCTCGCATTTGTTTATGCCTCTGAGCTTTGCTGCCATCCTTGGCGGAAAATTGACACTGATTGGCACAGCCTCCAACATCATCGTGATGGAAGAGTGGGTGACATGGTCCCAGGCCGCTGGCCTCACTGGGCCGAGCCCTCTGATGCAATTCCTTGGTGTTGCGGCCATCGGACTGCCATGCCTCATCGTGGGCATTGGTTTCATTCTGATTGCAGCGCCCAAACTGCTGCCCATCCGCAAGTCCACCGCCGAAGAGCAACCGAATGCCCGGAAGTATCAGGTCAACTTTGTAGTGAAGAAGGGATCGCCGGTCATCAACAAGACAATTGAGAACGCGGGCCTGAGAAATCTGCCCGGGCTGTTCTTGAGCGGCGTCGAACGTGGCAATGTTCTCATGCCTGCTGTTGATCCGAGCTTTGTGTTGAATGAAGAAGATCATCTTCTGTTTGTTGGATTGCTTGACTCGGTACTCGATTTGCGGCAGATACGCGGGCTTGAACCAGACGACACACAATCAAAGAAACTCAATGTGACTGACACATCGCGCACACTTGCAGAGGCAGTGGTATCTGCAAACTCAGGGATTGTTGGGAAGACTGTGCGACAGTCTGACTTTCGTGGCCGCTATAACGCCGTCATTCTGGCTGTGCACCGGCAGGGCCAACAGATCGCCGAGAAAATCGGAGACATTACGCTCAAGCCTGGTGACACGCTGTTGCTTGAGACACATATCAACTTCCGTTCCATGTGGAAACGAAGCGACGAGTTCTTCCTTATCTCGGATGTGCCCGGTGGTGACCCCACGCGGAACAATCGAGCGCCGATCGCACTTCTCATTGCGGCAGTACTGATTGCCCTGTTGATTTGGGCTCCCATCGACCGCGTCACCGCAGTCTGGGGGTGCGCGCTCGCCATGGTCGTCACGCGTTGCGCTACAGGTACCGAAGCCCGCGAAGGTCTGGACTGGAAGGTATTGCTCGTCATCGCAGGCGCCATTGGCATTGGCAAAGCGCTCGTCAATACAGGCCTTGCTGCTGATGCCGGCGGCGGACTGGCCATGATTGGCGGCGAACTTGGCATTCAGGCGATGCTCTTTGTGGTCTTCATGGCTGGCGCAATCCTGTCACAGTTCATTACGAACTATGCCGCGGCCGCATTGCTCTTTCCGGTAAGTATGACGATTGCCGCCATGATGAGTATCGATCCCACTGCCATCGTGTTTGTACTCATGCTTGGCGTCGGCTGTAGTTTCATCAGCCCAATCGGCTATCAAACCAATCTGATGGTGTATGGCCCCGGTGGCTACCGGTTTCTTGACTACGCTCGACTCGGTCTACCACTGACCATTCTGCTTGGCGTTGTGTCGGCAGTGCTCGCGCCGATGGTCTACGGGCTGTGATCGCCATCAACACGCCAGGCCCACTCCGTTGGCTTGGCCGCACACTGCTCGCTGCTGGACTCCTTGTTGTAGTTGGCTGGCTGCTTGGCCAGATCATGCTCGACCGCACATGGTGGAGCCAATGGTTGCTATGGATACCTCACCCAGTGCTGCTGCCAGCTGGACTCTTGATTTGGTTTGGGCTCTGGCTACGGCGATCAAGGTGGTCATGGTCGGGCTTGCTTGTGGCAGCGATGGGCCCTGTCTTCTACGCGATCTTACTTTGGTCACCAATCGGGGCAACAACTCCGAACAACTCCATCTCAGTGTTGCACTGGACAGCGGGCCCGATCCTTGGACCCCCCGAACCCTATGGCAACTTCATCGTGTCGCAAGACCCTGACATTGTCATCGTCGAAGGTGCCCGCCGCGCTGCGACGACATCCGCATTCCGCAAGTGGAGTAGCGATGCGCACGTCGCTCTTCGCGGGCCCTTTCTGATTGCGAGCAAGTTCCCCATCCAAACACTGCGCACGATTGCGTGGGCAAATGACATCTTGCTCTTGAAGCTCGTTGTCGAGTTGGAAGATGGATCGCCCCTCCAGTTCCTGATCGTGGACCTCCCCTCAGATCCACGATTGAGCAGATCAAGTGTTATGGCAGCAACGCAGGAACTCCTTGGTCGTCTTGAATTCACACCCGACATCGTGCTTGGTGATTTCAATCTCACACAGCAAAGTGCACAGCTGCCTGGATTCCTGCCGGGCATGACACCAAACTGGGGGCGGGATGGTCACGGATGGGGCGGCACCTATCCACGCTCACTTCCTGTGTACCGACTTGATCACGTACTGAGCGATAAACAGGCGAAGCCTTGGCTTGTACAACAAATCACAACGACCGACCCAGGGGTCGGTCGGCATCGATCACAACTGATTCTTCTGGAGACAAACCCTACTCAGGGACTGCCCGCGCCTTCCCAGTAGTCCAGCCGCTTCCAAGGATCGGCGAAGATGTCCTGGATGATCCCATTGAGATCTGCTAAGCCTTGCCCGGACTGGGCTTCAAGCGGAAGCCTATTTTGAAGCGTTGGATCTGACATCCATTCCACCGAACTGTCCGCTCGCAATACATTCAGGCCGATCCGATGATTCAAGTCTGTTTGCCGACGCAGCCCGTCGGTGATAAGGATCCGCTTGGGGTTACGCTCCATGATCACATACCGACCATTGGGCAGCAAGTGACCGCGGTAGTGATAGTTACCGTAGACCACATGATCTGGCTGGGCTTCGTCGTCGTCACGAGGCTTGACCCAATCTTGTTTGTACCGCTCGTGATCGTGCTCCCCCCAGTGTGCCGGGCAGTAGTACGTCGACGCATCAGGAACAAGTCCCGAGGCAAACAGGCGTCCGAGTCCATCCCAACCATGACGCTGCGACTCAAGCCAATCGCTTCGGACGCGTGCCTGTCGCTGATAGCCCACTGCCGTCGAGCCGCCTGCATGAATGAACGGACCTTGACCTTGAGCAAGTTCCTCTTCGGTATGTGGCGCGTAGGTACGCAGCAATTCCCCGAGATCAGGATTTGGATTCATAAGCACTCGACTTTGCGGAAGTCGACCACGGTGGGCTCCACTCCACATCACAAGCCCTTGCCCGAGTGTTCGTTGGTTGCTGGCGCTGAGCACACGGTAAGTTGCGGTCCGCACCTGGTTCAGGCCCGGCATGAGTAAGCCAAGCAGAAGCGAAATGACAGCAATAACCACCATCAACTCGACGAGACTGAACGCTCGGCGGCGGAAGTGCTTGATTGCTGAGAACCTATGTTCCATAACCTGACCTCTCCACAACCTCTTCTTCGCTCAAAGAAGACACTTACACCATAACTGGAGTAGGGCCCAACTCGTACCAGTCTTTGACAGGATGGCCAGAAAAGCACAGAAAGACACAAGTATTTGATCCTTGCCCTCAGCGTGGTATCGTGTGGGGCCCTGTAGCCCTACGAGCAGCTACATCAAGGAGTAATTGGTCATTAACGAAGATCTGGCACTTATGCAGCGAGTTGCCAGCGGCGACGAAAAGGCCGTTGGTGAGCTCTATGACCGCTTTGGCGGTCTCGTCTTTCGCGGTGCCAGGCAGTTGCTGCCCAGCGACGCCGAAGCCGAGGACGCTCTCCAAGAAGTCTTCCTGAGGCTTTGGCGGACTGCAGATCGATTTGACCCCAATCGGGCTAAATTGGTGACCTGGGTCATGCTATTGACTCGCCGGCATGTCATTGACCGCATCCGGCGCTCAGCTGTCCGGCCAAAAACGACGGAAATGACCACGCTCAATGAGGGCTTCGGCCGGCCAGGAGAGACCAAGGGCTCTGCTGCAGAGCGAAATATCCTGCTGCTGAAATGCCTTGCGACGCTTCCAGAGTTACAGCGATCCGTTATCGAACGTTCTTATTTACAAGGTTTTACGCTCCGAGAAGTGGCGATTCAGCTCGATATCCCCCTTGGAACGGTCAAATCAGCCCTCAGCCGTGGGCTTGCGCGGCTTCGAAACAACGCAAGTGAAGATCTTCCTGATTGGGCTGCATCCTAAATGGCGATACAAGCGAAGGAAAGAGACGAGACCACTTCCTATGACTACTGAACACATCTTTATGCCCTCACACGAGTTGGCCGAACTTGCCGTTCTGGATGCCTATGGCATGCTCCCAGACGCCGATCTGCTCCGCTTCGAGCAAGCCTTCCTCGCCATCTCTCCCGAAGCCCAAGCCGAACTCCGCCGAATCCAAGCGGATATCGCCACTGACGAGCGACTCCTGCCGGCTTGTGAGCCCTCAGCAGCGTTGCGTACCAAGGTGATTGGGCGCATCCGCGCTGCCATGGACCTCAGTCAGGCAAGCGAACTTGATGCCGACATCGCTCGCTTCCAGCATCCTGCGATGCAAGCAGCCGAGCAGAATTCCAACTTCCTGAGTTCGGTGTGGACTTGGCGAATGGCCGCACTCTTGCTTCTGGGTGTGGTGCTGACCTTGGTCGCCACCAATACCTCCAATCAACGCCACTTTGATCAACTCAATCTTGAGGCAATGCGCCTGCAAGCAACACACGAATTCGAAGTCGCCATGGGCGATCAGTATCAACCCTTCATGGAACTCATGCGTCGACCTGACGTCGAACATGCGTATCTCTCTGCCGATGGCGGGCACGGTTTCGTTCGGCTCTCCATTGACGAGACCTCCGGCCGCGTCTTCGTGATGGCAATGGACCTCGTTGGTCATGAAGGTCCATGCCGCCTTGAGGTTTCGAGCGAGGCAGGCGAACTGCTCTCTGCGACCGACCTGCGAACCGACCGCTACATCGACGCGGCGACAATGGAAGTCGATCCGACCATCTTGGCGAATGCCACCATCCGCCTGATCGATGGACTCGGCCGAACCATTGCAACAACACGGTTGACGTAAGCCAGAAACTCATTCATACAAAGAGAGCCTAGCGATGGGCTCTCTTTGTGGTTTTGAGATCAAGGCGAGGCAAGGGACAACCCGGAGACTTCATTCGCACCTAGATACCCACGCCTGTTCGTGTGCTTCGAGTTCAGTAGTCAGCGACTGTTGCTCATCTACAAGTTGCTGCATGGCGGCTGGATCTGACCACGCCACTTCTTCGCCCATGGAAGACTGTATCTGAGAGAGACGCGATTCTATCTGCTCGATCTTGGCTTCAAGATCAGCAAGTGAAAGACGATCGAGCGGCGATGATTTCTTCTTCGTCGGGGCAAGCCGCACAGCGGCATCGGTCTCAGTGCAGTTCGACTCGGCCTGCCCACGCTTGGCAATCCACCGAGAAATCGTTCCTTGAAACACCTCAGCAGTGCCCAAACCATCGAGCACAACGAGTTGATCACAAGTCGACTCCAGAAGTGCCCGGTCATGGCTCACCATGAGGAGTGTCCCGCCAAACGGGCCGCCACGTCTGAGTACAGCCTCAAGCCGCTCAGCCGTCGCCAGATCCACATGATTGCTCGGCTCATCAAGCACCAACATGTTGTGGCCGCCACCGAATAACCCAGCTAGAACAGCTCTTGCCCGCTCGCCACCAGAGAGCGTGCCAAGCAAACGATCTTGATCAGCACCAGTGAACAAGAATGCACCAGCCAAGTCGCGCGCCTCTTGTTCCGATGCCACGCCACCCTTCGCAATAGCCAATGCCCGCTGCACCCACTCCCACACAGACAATTCAGGGTCGACGTGATCTTGCATCTGTCGAAACCAACCGATGTGCAAACCCGTTCCTGGATCAAGATGTCCACTCGTCGGGGCAAGATCCTCAAGCAGCACACGCAGCAGCGTGGTCTTGCCCGATCCATTCGGCCCGACGATCCCAATCCGATCCCCCCGCCGAATATCGAGATTGAGATCCGAAACCAGGCACCGACCACCGAGTTCAATTCGAAGCGAATCGACACTTAACACACGATCGCCACATCGCGCCGCTGGCGGCAATCGCATCGACGCAACGACTTCGGACTCGGGACGCTCGAGGTCGGCGGAGTCAACAAATCGTTCCAGTCGCGTCTCGCGACCTCTGGCTTGTTTCGCCCGCTGACCGGCCTTGTACTTGCGTATATAGACTTGCTCACGGCGAATATGGTCCTGCTGCTTCTCCCACATACGTGACTCCGTCAAGCGGCGTTCGGCTCGCATGGTGACGTATCGCGTGTAGTTGCCCGGAAACATCTCAAGGAGACCGCGGCGTAACTCGACAACTTTGTCACAGACCGCATCAAGCAACCATCGGTCATGGCTGACGACGATGACGGCACCAGAAAAGGTGTCGCGTAAGAATCGCTCAAGCCACTCGCAACCTTCAATATCCAAGTGGTTCGTTGGTTCGTCCAGAAGCAAGAGATCCGGGGCCTCAAGCAACAACTTTGCCAGTGCCAATCGTGAACGCTCACCGCCAGAGAGTTTCATTGCATCGCGATCGAACATCTCGTTGCCAAGCCCGACGCCATGCAGCGTTGCTTCAATGCGGTGCTCAACGGACCAGCCTCCCGCAGCTTCGAGCTTTGCCTGCAATTCGGACTGCTGCATCATCAGTTGCTCTAGTTGCTCACCATTCGCGGAGGCCATGTGCTCGTACACCCGCTCAAGTTCTGCATTGAGTTCATCAAGCCGAATGAAAGCGGTTGCGGCGATATCACGTACGGTTAAGCCGGCCTCAAACGTGGGGTGCTGCTCCAGTAGGCCCACCCGCGAACCGCGGGCAATCGCAGCGGAACCGCTGTCCGGGTCGTGGCTACCAGTCAGTACATTGAGTAGCGTGGACTTACCCGTGCCATTGCGGCCGAGCAGACCAATACGGTCTCCTGCCTGTATCGTCAGGTCGACACCATCAAGGATGATGCGGTTGCCATACTGCACGACAACACTGGAAATGATGGCAAGGCTCATGGATCTACTCTGATTAAGGGCGGGTAAAGCGCAAAGCGTACCCGGACCGCCAAGCAAAAGGACAATCGAACCTATGCATGACGCACTCTGGGCCCCGTGGCGATTGCAGTATCTCCAACACCTCGACCGCGACACTCGCGAGGGCGGTGCGGGGCTCGGAGACTTCCTGAGCCACTGTTGGCATGCGCCACAGGATGATCTCGCAAGTCATGTCATCTACCGCGATGACCATGGATTGATCATGCTGAACCGGCACCCTTATGCGAATGGCCACTTGCTGGTGGCACTGGGCGAAGCAAAGCCGCGGGTGCTCGACTATGAACCATCCCAACGGGCAGCCTTCTGGAACCTCATTGAGATCGCCTGGGAACGCATGCAAACCGTGCTCGATCCTCAAGGCATCAATATGGGCATCAATGAAGGTGCCGCAAGCGGCGCTGGATTGCCCGGGCACTTGCATGCGCACCTGGTGCCGCGATGGCAAGGTGATGCAAACTTCATGAGTACCGTTGCAGGCACGCGCGTCATCCCATCGAGTCTTGATGACATGGCGAGCCTGTATCAGTCTGGCTGAGAAGCACGCCGGGCGAATCCCTCACACGTACGTCGGCGACCGAGGTCGCCCACCCGCCTTGGGACTTGCTCGAACCCAAGTACCAAGTGGGTTCGAGGGCCGTCGTTCCCGGCCTTCCCCTCGGTGGAGGCTTGACCATTGACGCGGCACAATCGATCCCTGGGGATTCGATAGGAACGAGCAAGTGTGCCCGCGAGCGTGTACGTCTGAGGGAATTCGCCTCAACGCATCCCCAACGTACCACCGAGAGGACCCAGAGGCCAGTTGAGACCACTCCATCCATCAATTTATGCAGTGGGTTTGACAGAGGGCGATTGGCAAGGAGCACTGGACGGTTCGCGGCTTGGAAGAGCACCAAAGTGGGTCCCCGAGCACCGCCCCTGTTCGAGAGATTTGGAGAACGCCATGCGTAACACCTCGCTGCTTGTCTCACTCGCCTCAGCTTTCATTACGCTGCTCATGGTTGGAGGCTGCACCAGTAGCAACCCCAAGAATGTGTCAATCAGCTCAATTCGAGGCAATCTGACCCCAGAGGTCCGAGGCACCAGCGAGACCAGCTACGACATCGACAACAATATGGCGATCGTTGGCAACATTCAGTTACGGCAAGCCTCCGAGGACCTCGGACGCCTCTTCCTCTTTGATCAGCCCAGCACACTCAGTCCCTATCCGATCGTGCCAACTGGTCTTGATCCCTAGCAAGAGCCTCTTCTGTGGTATGAAGACTGGCATGATTGCCTCGCCTATTGGCCGGGTGGCCTGTATACTGCGTGATTCCCTCCCAAGGGACCGCTGAAAGCATCGGCATACTCGAGCGCACCGCGCGCCGGGCTGGCACTCTCAGCGACGACTTCAGCATGCGGCATGCGGCCTGCATTACTCCCTTGGGCGCCGCACCACACCCAATGGTTGATTTTAATCTGATTGCCGATCTTGGCATCGACGATACCGACGTCGATGCACTCTTACGGGGTTCCGATGGCGAAACCGTCACCGATGAATCACTTGAAACACTGCTTGCGAGTGACATTCAGCAGGTTGCCCGCGGCCGCATTCTCAAAGGCCGTGTTGCAGGCCGCGCTGGCGACGACGTCATCGTTGATGTCGGCCTCAAGTCTGAGGGCCTGATTCACAAAGGCGAGTTTGACGACCTTGATGCTCTGCAGCCTGGCGATGAAATCGAAGTGCTTCTCGAAGAATTCGATGATGGCAGTGGCGTCATCAAACTATCCAAGCGGAAGGCCGATCGCATCCGCGGTTGGGAACGTGTGCTTGAGTCCAAGAGCGAAGGCGATATCGTCGAGGGCCGCGGCATGCGGAAGATCAAGGGCGGCATTCTCGTCGACATCGGCGTACCCGTCTTCTTGCCCGCGTCGCAGATCGATGTTCGCCGTCCCGGCGACGTCAGTGAGTTCATCGGCCGCACAATTCGTGCCGAGATCCTCAAAATCGACGAAGAGCGTCGCAATATCGTCATTAGCCGTCGCCGTGTACTGGAGCGTGAACGTTCCGAAGCCAAGGACAAGATTCTTGGCGCGCTCGAAGAAGGCCAATTTGTCACTGGTGTAGTCACGAACATCGCCGACTTCGGCGCATTCATTGACCTTGGTGGCATCGACGGACTTCTCCACATCACCGATATGAGTTGGGGACGCGTCAGTCACCCAAGTGAAATCTGTAAGCCTGGCGATGAACTTGAAGTCAAGGTGCTGCGAATCGATCTCGAAAAAGAGAAAATCGCACTTGGCCTGAAGCAAAAAGAACCCTCGCCATGGGACGACATCGAGCAACGATTCCCGATCGGCAACCGTATCACCGGCAAAGTGGTCAGCCTAGTCAGCTATGGCTCCTTCATCGAACTCCAAGAGGGCATCGAAGGCCTTGTGCACGTATCTGAGATGTCTTGGACACGCCGTATCAACCACCCCAATGAAATTGTTTCGGTAGGTGACGAGATTGAAGTCGTTGTCCTGGATATCAACCGAGACAAGCAGGAGATCTCACTGGGCCTCAAGCAAACCGAGTTGAACCCTTGGGAGTTGGTCGCCGAGCGATACCCCACCGGCACAGTTGTCGGAGGTACTGTTCGCAACCTGACCAACTACGGCGCCTTCATCGAAATCGAGCCCGGCATCGACGGCCTACTGCACGTCTCTGATATGTCGTGGACCGAGAAGATCTCGCACGCCAACGAGAAGTACAAGAAGGGTGATCCGGTTGAATGCGTCGTATTGGAGATTGATCAGGAGAAGCAACGCGTCGGTCTTGGCGTTAAGCAACTCGCCGAGGATCCGTGGGTCGCTGCGATCCCGGATGCCTATCACCCAGGCATGGTTGTGCACGGCACCGTGACCAAGATCACAAACTTCGGCGTCTTCGTCGAGTTGGAAACTGGCCTCGAAGGCCTGCTGCACATCTCTGAATTGTCCGACGAGAAGGTTGATGACCCACAAGACATCGTGAAACCTGGTCAAAATGTCGATGTCAAAATCCTTCGTGTCGACACAGACGAGCGAAAGATTGGTCTCAGTCTCAAGCGTGCCCAGTGGGGCGACGCCGCTCGTGCTGGAGATGATGAAGTCGAGTCGAGTGATTCATCCAAGCCAATGCCAACTCGCGGCGGCATGGACGACCACGGCGCGATGGGCACCGACAAGATCGAGCTCTGATCGACGAGATATTGCATGACAGCGGAACTGCCCTCAGGCAGTTTCGTCACACCGATCTGGCTGAAGGCCACCTGCTTGCAGGTGGCCTTCAGCACATTGTGATGAATGTAAGGATTGTCAATACGACCATCTTGCGTCGATTGGCGGTCCAGTGCATAAACGTCGAGATCGTCACGGCGCTTCCTCCTCTGATCTTCGAGATCCTCTCAGGCCCGCCCATGGGCGGTCCTACCCTACTATGTCCGATGGTGGAACGAATGCAAGGGACCATATCCCTCGTCCACGGAGGAAGGCGATGAGACATCGACTGACAGCATGGGTATGCGGCATCTGTGGTCTGTATGGCCCTCTGAGCAACACGGCAGTAGCTGCTCCAGATGCTGGAGCAGCCATCGATGCGTGGATGCGAGCACGAGCAGCAGTCGATGCGGGCGATGCCACCATGCTCGCAGATCACCCCACCGATCTGCCTGGCGTGCGATTGGTCCTCCGCCACGATGGGAGGCCACTCGCTGCTGCTGCTGCTGCGAAGGCCACTGGCGAATCGACGCCACTGCAAACCGCCACCCAAGATCTCCTTGAGAAGGCTCGGGCCGACGGTGCCCTCGCCGAGCTACCAACTGCAATTGTGACCGAAGGGCTGGCTCGAACAACTCTTGAACTCGACGCCGCTGGACCACTCACGCCGATGACTGCGGCGAACCTTGTTGATGCAGCAAGTGACCTCAACCCGGCCGATGACGGCGTCGCTCTGCGGGTGGGCGATAGATGGCATCTTCGGTACCCCTCAGCGCTTCGCATGTCCGGGGCAGCGGCCACACTGGAGATGCTCGTTGAGCTCGCCGCTGTTGCCGGGTTTACACCTGAATCGCTGGACTCTGCTCGTCGCACCGGCGCCGCAACACTCTACCGATTCCAAACAATCACCCTTGTGCAGTGTGGTGATGAACTTTCACCACGCGTGTACGAACGAGGCCGCGAGACCAGCCCGTGGAATACAAGCCGTGAGGCAATACTTGCCCAGTTAAGCCGCATTGGGCGACACGTGCTTTTGCAGTGCTGGGATGACCCTGACGGCGAGTTGCTGCATGTTGGCGGTGAATATGTACCACCGCATGATCACTGTCAACCCGTGCAAGCAGCAGCCAGAGATCATGCATTTGTAGCGCTGGCCCTACACAAACTCAGCGCCGTGCCTGAACTTCCAGAACAACTCAACATATCAGGGCGGCTCGCAGCCGACACCATCGCAGCCCAACTCGCCTCTGATGACCCAGTTATTGTTGCTGTGCGTTCTCAACTTGATCCCTCCACCAATCTGGACTCTGTACGGCTGCTTCTTTCGGACAACACCGCACCGCGCGTTGAACGCGCCATTGCAGCATGGGCACTTGCTCACAATGCCGCCGACCATGAAGCTGTAATCGCCTTGCTTGACGAAACTGCTGTAGGCCCCCGACAACAACTCTTTGGCATGCTTCCATGGATCGGGTGGGCTGATCTGGCACAAGCGAAGTCCCTCAATCAGCCCCCGCGGCTGGATCGCCTCTGGCAAGGCCTTAGCAGCGTAACGCTCAAAGACGTCGACTCACGAACTTCCACAGCTGACATGTTGCCGGTCGCGGCCTTTCTCGCCTCTGTGCAGAAATCATCTGCAGATCGTTCGCTCCAATTGCTTGATCTCTTGGTCGTCGGCCCACATGAATCTCGTTTCTTCCGGTCACCCACACGGGCAGTTGGAGGTGTGCGACTCTCGCCATGGAATGAACGAATGCCGGTGTGGGCACAGACACTTGGAATCCTATTGCTCTGCGAAGCACTCGAACATCTAGATGATCCGCTGCTCAAGGAAAAAAACTCATGATGACACTCCTGCAATCTGCATGCGCATCTGTTCTGATGACGTGCATGCCTGCCGCAGGGCCGCAAGATGGGATGGCGCTATCCAAATTGATCTACACGGACATCGACACCGGTTTCACACAAGCGAGCCTAGCGGATGTCATCGACTTGATCTCGCAAACAAGTGGGGCCAAGGTTGTGCTTCTAGCCGAGTCTGAATCGCGGCCAAATGGAATTGATGCATCGCTCACAGTTGACCTTCCCGCGGCACATCGACCTGCGCTCAATCTGCTGCAAGATGCACTCGCCGCATGCGGGTCACCTGTACCGTGCACATGGCAAGTACGCAGTGGCATGATTGAAGTGTCGACCAAGGATCAATTGAGCACAGAAAGCATGCAAGTCACCCGTATTTTGCCAATTGAAGAATTCATTCAACCTATACCCGACTACAACGATCCGCCGAATCTCAACCTTGGCGGGGGTGGTGGCGGTGGAACTGGTGGTGGAGCTGGCGGCGGTGATGGCGCCGCGTGGGAAGACCTTGAAACACGCCGCAACCAATTGATTGAGGTACTCATTAGCAATATCGAGCCAAAAGCCTGGAAACGTGCTGGCGGTAACTGGGCAGAAATCATGCCATACCGTCGATCGCTGCTCATTCGAGGGCCACGATGGGTGCAGCGACAAGTAATGGGCTTCGACTTTTTACTCCCTCGCGTATCCGGGCGCACGCCACGCACACTTCGATTCGATGGTGATCAAGTTCGTGTCGAAATTGCACTGAGCGAGCAATTGCGTCGTGAGGACAACGAGCGTGCAGCACAGCCGCACTGACCTACTCGTGTCGCAAGGCCTCAATAGGGTCTTGCCGACTTGCGAGTACGGCCGGATAGATCCCGAATACCAAACCTGTTGCAGCTGCAACGCTGAATGACACCACAACCGACCACGGCGTGATCGCAGCCTCAAACGAGATCTCGGTTTCAAGATGCCGCTGCACAACAGGGAGCGAAAGCACCCACGGAAGCGCCCGATCTACAGCGAGTGCGAGCCCGACGCCAAAGAGAATGCCCAAGATCCCCCCCGCCGCTGACAACGTGCCCGTCTCAACAAGAAACTGCAAAATAATGTCGCGACGTGTTGCGCCAAGAGCACGGCGAATACCAATCTCCCGTGTTCGTTCGATGACCGATGCGAGCATAATGTTCATGATGCCGATGCCGCCCACAAGCAAACTGATAGCAGCGATGGCTGTCAGCAAGAGGTTCATTGCAAATGTGGTGCGTTCTACATTTGCCAGCAATTCCCAGGGAACAATAATGGTGACATCGCCAGACTCGGCGTGGCCCGCATCGATCACGCGTCGCACTCGTCGAGACATTTGGATCACTTGATCTGCATCGGTGGCCTCAATGTAGATTTCCGAAAATCGTGTCTCCTCTCCCGAGAAAGAACCGCTTACGCGGCGCATCACCGAATCACTAAACTCCAGTCGTCCGGTAGATATCGGAATGTGCACATCTAGATTCAGATCCCGGCCAACAAGCGCTACCCCTGCACCGCCAGAGAGACCCACAGGATGAAGTACGCCGATGACCATAAAAATACGATCGTCGATGCGAATTGTCTCGCCAATGGGTGACTTGAGCGGGAAGAACTGATCCGCCACGGCCGAACCAATGACAGCAACACGCGATCGGGCTAACTCATCCTCGGGCACGAGATACCGGCCACCGCTCGCAACGCCAAGATTGAGCACAGAAAGCAGATCAGTCGTCGTTCCATACACCTGACTGACCGTTCGGCGCGGACCATATGACACTTCCGAACCAAATGCCTTGAGCGGCACCATGCGATTGGCATCGGGCAGCGTGTGCTTGAGCCGCTCCCAATCTACATCTTCAAGGCCAAATTTTGCCACAAAGCTTCGCTGCTCACCGCTTGCGGCGGCAGACTCGGGCGGACGCTGTGAACGGACAATGATATTGCGGGCGCCGAGTGCTTGAATATCGCGAACAGCTGCCCGCTTATTGCCCTCACCGATCGCAACCATCAGTATGACTGCGGCCACACCAAGAATGATTCCAAGACTAGTGAGAATCGACCGCAGCATATGCAGGCGAAGGTTGGAGAGCCCAAGCCGAATTGTCTCAAGAAGGAATTCCATTGATTGATGCTCTGGAGCGAAGTGGCATGGTACGCTCGGGCGATGGGTCGCTCAGCAGACATCTCGGCCATTGAGGAAGTTTCCATACCACGCGGATGGATGTTTCGCTGCGATCTGGCAGGTGCCGGCGAATCAGAAGTACGGCTGGACTGGGCCGACTATGGCCACTGGTGTCCCGGTGGAGGTACCACCCCAAGCCGAGTCGTTGAAATCGTGCTCCAGGTCATGTTCGAATACGGCGCCACGGTGCCAACATCCTTTGATGCTGCCCGCGTGCGTCATGTCGTTCCAGAAGCCGACAAACTCATCACCTCCTTGATGTAGGGCACCAGCCCGCGTGACCCCTGCTACGCTGCCTTGGCATGTCGCGTGGAGTCAGTCTTGCAAACAAGTGCCTCATCCTCTTTGGCTGCGCCATCGTTGCCATCTTGGTTGGTGCGCTCCTCGTGCCCTGGGTCGGTGTGCGGACACTCATCCACGAGAATCAGGTAGAGATCGCAGGTCAAGTCTCGGACGCCTGGCTTGCCGGCAAACTTGAACTTGGCGGCTTGCAGCCGGGGCATAGAACAGATCTAGAGGTAGCGGGCCCTGGCGGTGGCATGAAAGTGTCATGGGTGCCAATTGATGACATCGACACCACCACAGCCCCCGACGCCTTTACCAGCCGCGCCCTCGAGGCGTTTACAAGCACGCCCGATCAACCCTGGTTCACAACGACAAAGACACAGGATGAGCATGAGTTGATCTTCTTTGCGAAACCGGTCACCGCTTCACGTCTACGACGACTTGGCAATGCGAGGGTCTCCGACTTTAGCGCCGGTGTGTCCGCCCCCACCGTCACCGATCCAATTAGCGGGCTGTTGGTTGTTTCTCGAAGCACTCGATTTGGCGAGGGACAACTCGACCGCAGCCGCGCCGTCATCGTGCTGACCGGCCTTGCGGCTGGTGTGCTCGCGGTCATTGTGTTCTGGTTCATCCTGTTCCGATTGATCTTCTCTCCAGTTCGACGCCTTCGCCGTGTCGTTGACCGTGTAGGAGAAGGACAGATTGAGGCGCGAGCCGATATTCATACTGGGGATGAGTTTGAAGAACTCTCGAAAGGTCTCAATGAGATGCTCGATAGTTTGGGCGAAGCCAGAACGCGGCTTGAACAGATGAACGAAAATCTCGACCTGAAGGTGTCAGAACTGGCCGAGGCAAATGTTGGCTTATGGGAGTCCTCACGTTTCAAAAGTGAGTTCCTCGCCAATGTCAGTCACGAGTTGCGAACACCACTCAACTCAATCATCGGATTTGCAGATCTCCTGCGAGAAGAGGTTGCTGCTTCTGAGGGACCAGCCGAGAAGCACCTTCGGTATCTCTCCAACATCATGTTGAGTGGGCGATCGCTGCTTGAGATGATCAATGAACTTCTCAATATGGCCAAAATAGAGGCTGGCCGAATGGAAGTTGCCGTCGAACCAACGAATATCATCGACTTGGTTGAAGGAATTGTCGGCATCATGTTGCCACAAGCAACGGCACGCTCAATCGACGTTACAACGACATTTGATGATGGCCTGCCAACGATCGAAACAGATCCCGGAAAGGTGCAGCAAGTGCTCTACAATCTTCTGTCTAATGCCATCAAGTTTACGCCCCAGGGTGGACGCGTATACATTGATGCCGAGAAGATCGTGAAATCCGGCCTCACTGAGTTCATCAGTCTGACAGTGACGGATAATGGCCCAGGTATTCCGGTCGACATGCAAGATGTCGTTTTTGAAAAGTTCCGTCAGGTCGATGCCAGCCATACCAGGCAGCACTCCGGCACTGGTCTTGGCCTCGCCATTTGCAAAGAACTCGCCGAGATGTTGCAGGCTGATCTGCAACTCAATAAATCGCCAACAGGTGGCGGCGCTTCCTTCACCCTGACGCTTCCCCTTGCTTGGAGTCCACCCAAACCTCGCTCACTCATGAGTCAAGAGGCTTAACCCAATCCCAGTCCTTCGACTTATGAAGCGCTCCGGCGGCTTGCTTGATGCAACGCCGACACGCCGAACCTTCAACACAGATTCCTTTCCAAGCTGGATCGTCACGCGTCTCAAGGCATAGGCGGCACGGGGCAGACGGCAGATCCTGACGCTCCAACACAAGCGATCGATAGGCAATCGTCAAGCAACTACCACAGATCAAGCTGCCTTGGTGGCCCTCAATGCACGCGGTCCCAGCCGACCATGCGGGATCGCCGCAGAAGTCGCACAGAATGTCTTCGGGCTGCACATCATCTGGATTCATGCCTTCACGATGCATTGGTTTCATCATCCTTATCAATTCGAGTCAGCGTCATTGCGTGAAATGGCCTGCCTTCACGCTGGTATTTTCGCTCAAAGTTTGTTCCAACTACTTCGCCATCGCCTGCTGAGCCGGGCGGCAAAAACTCACTCCGGCTATAGAGTGATGCGTGCCGCTCGACATGTGTTTCGTACCAGGCGAAGAGATCACTGTGATCAGTCACCAAGTGGACACGCCCAGAAGGCTTCAGAATACGATGCATCGCAATCATGGTGCTGTCTTGAACAACGCGTCGCTTGTGATGTCGCTTCTTAGGCCACGGGTCAGTGAAATAGAGGTGTATCACGTCAACAACGGATGGTTGGCACCGATGGCATACAAACTCACCCGCATCATCTCGGAGCATTCGAATATTCGTAAGCCCATTTCGCCGCACGCGATCGGCCGCATATCGAAAGAATTCCCTAGTCCATTCGATGCCCAAGAAGTTTGTTCCTGCCTGAATGGAAGCTTGCTGAACGAGGAATGTCCCCTTTCCAGAGCCAACTTCAAGTTCAAATGGCCTTGCGGGATCGGCGAAGAGTGTGCGTGGATCAAGTGATCCACCGTCCCAGGCAGGAAGATCGTCCGCTTCTAATCCGAAGCCAGTAATATCAAGCGTGCGGCCGCGTGAGATACTGAAACTCATGGTGACACCCGTGGGGGCGTCATCTGGAGTTGGTCTACAAGCCATGTTGTGAGTGCTTCGCGAGCAGATGCAGCCACTTCGTTTGGTGTTTCAGCAATCGCAAGCGAGTGATCGAGACCCGGGATCAGCCTTGGCTTGAAGTCCACGCCACGTTGTGACGCAATCTCAGTCAACGCTGTCAGACTGTTTGGACCGTCAAAAGTTGCGTCGCGATCACCCTGCAATGCAAGTACTGGAATTCCTCGAATGCGTGCAATTGACATCCGCGGATCCATACCCATGTGAAGTCGCCACTCAGGATCCACCGCAAGCAACATCAGGGCGTCAATCTCATCAGCAGCTGCACTCACTTGCTCTTCACCGAAGAGCGCCCGGCGATGGGCAATCCATTCTGTGGCTGCAATTCGAATCGCCTTCTCGTTGGCATCATGCATTGCGAAATCAATGAATGTCCGCCAGGCCGCGAGGGCCTGCTGCGTCTCATTGGGTTGCCCGGCGGCAAGAATGAGGTCTTCCATAAGCAGTCGGCCAGACTTGCCTGGTAGCGAGAGCAACACAACTGCGGAAACATTGTCACCGAAAGTGGCAGCGTACCGGGCCACAATCGACGCTCCACCGCCATGCCCAACAAGTGCCAACTTGCGCAAGTCAATGGCTTCGTTGGCTTGCAACCAATCCATCCAACGGCGCGTTGCCCTTACGCGTTCCTTAAATCCGGCCTCTGGCAAATGCATTCGGAATGTAGCAAAGCCCTGTTCACCAAATACGCTCGCAAGAGATTCCATTACAGGGGTACCTGCCACGATGCCGTCAAGATCAGCCCCAACTTCCCCGATAAGGAAGACCAATGGGTGTGGCCCATCGGTGTCTGGAAAGACCAGTCGACCAGATAACATTGGTTCGCCTGGAGCCTCGAGTGTCTGTAACGAAGTATCCGTTCGTGTCAATGTAATGATGTGCTGATCACGACCAGTCGTCCACAGCGCCTTGGTTGTCGCCCCGATGGGCTCAAGAGCCAGTGAAACAGGTGTGCCCCCTTGCCGGGAGGGGAATTCCAAAAGTAGAATGCCGTCACTCTCTACGTCGGTGCGGACGTCAACCGGATATCCCTCAATCGGCGAGTTCATGCTGCTGGTTTGATCGACTTCGGCGAGCCATCGCCCATCATGCTTGACCAGGTGAACCGCGAGATCCACTATCTCGGTCTCGCCAATAAGAATCTCTCCGCGATAACTCACGCGGGATGGATCCTGACGCACCGCATGGCGTCGAGCGGCATGAAAGACGCCCGGGTTCTTGCTTCCATTGATGCGAGTGGTCCCGGCAATCGTTTGGCACATATCGTCAAGCGTGCCACGAAAGTCCACGCCGCCAACCTTGAATGTCACGACACTGCCTTGAAGCGAGGCGTCCTCCAGCATCGCTTGATGCAGTCCACCCGCAACACTCTCCACACGACCGGTGAAGTGATGGTCGGAGCTGTTCTGAAGCGTGAGGACAAAGTCCATTGATGGTTGGCCCGGCACGGTCCACGCGCCCACCCATAATCCATCAGGACATAGAGCCCCGATTGATACCGCCAGCAGGACAGTCAAGCCCGGCAGGATCATGATGTCGATTCGCGGGCGAACTCAACTTCAGGGGCATCTGACCATAACTCATCGAGATCGTAGTACCCGCGGCGTGAGGGCTCGAAGACATGCACAACGACATCCACAAAGTCGACAATGATCCAAGTAGAAGCTGGATCAGCATTCGTTCTGAATCGATGCTGCCCGTTGGCATCTCCGATGCTTTCAATATCGCTGGCCACCGAACGAACTTGGCGATCGCTCGTTCCAGAAGCTACCACCACGTAGTCGCACACTTGGCTGCGACCTCGGACATCAAACACACGTACATCTGTGCAGTGTCGATCCGCCGCTGTTTGAGCGGCTTCAATAGCAAATGCCTGCGCGTCCTTAGAAAGCGCGGAGGCCCCGGAACTAGGTCCCGAGGCCTTCGACGGAATACCGTGCGAATCGATCATTGAATCAGCCAAGCCCAAGGGCCGCCTGGAAGCTCGGCCCAAAGTTTACGACCAACCCGGCAAAGACAACCGAGACGATGGCGATCAACTTGATGAGAATATTGAGGGATGGCCCCGAGGTGTCCTTGAATGGATCGCCGACGGTATCGCCAGTCACTGATGCCTTATGCGAGTCAGAACCCTTGCCGCCATGGTGGCCGGCTTCGATGTACTTCTTCGCGTTGTCCCATGCGCCACCAGCGTTCGCCATGTAGATGGCAAGCGCAAATCCACTGGTGAGGCCACCAACGAGTAGGCCCATGACGCCACCGACACCGAGGATGAGACCGACAATGATGGGCGTCACGATGGCCATGATCGAAGGGATCACCATCTCACGCTGCGCACCGGCGGTAGAAATCGACACGCACTCTTGGTAATCAGGGAACTCGACACCGTCTACGGTGACGATTTTGGGCCACTTCATTGGGTCCGCAACCTCTTCATCAGACATGCCTTGCTTCTTGAAGGCCTCGCGCATCAATTTGAACTGGCGGCGACACTCGCCCATCATTTGGTAGGCAGCGCGGCCGACGGCACTCATTGTCATCGAGCAGAACACGAAGGCGAGCATGACACCGAGGAACAAGCCACCGATGACTCGGGGGTTCATAATGGAGATGTCGTAGAAGGCAGCCATGTGCTTGAGCGTCGCCCGATCAGCGGGCACAAGATCAAAGTGCACGTCACCCGCAGTGACGACGTACTCACCGGCCACATTGTCCCAGGTTGCCTGTGCAGTCACTGTGGAACCATCCTCGAAGAGATTCTTGACTCCCTCAGCAACGGCGTTAGACGAGAGTAAAAGCCCACCTCCAGCAAGGACATGCTGATCGGTCTCAGCGACCATCTTGAACTCGCCATGACCTTCGTAGGTCATGTGAAGTGTGTGCTCACCGTAGGTGTCAAAGGAACTTGACACAGACGAATGGGCGAATGTCTTCGCTCCCTCAACATGCGCGGCGATCGTGGTGGCGTCATCCACCGAGAGTTTCTCAACGACTGCACCCTTGACAACAATTGCGTACGCAGCAAGCAAAGCCATCGCGGTCAAGGCCGCAGACCCGATTGCAAAGCCCTTGCCAGTAGCGGCTGTGGTGTTTCCGAGTGAATCGAGCATATCGGTCCGCTCACGCACAAAGGCGGGCTGGCCCGTCATTTCGGCGTTGCCACCAGCATTGTCGGCGATTGGCCCATAGGCATCGGTCGCAAGCGTGATACCCAGGGTACTGAGCATGCCGACGGCAGCAATGCCAACGCCGTACAGGCCCAAGAGGAAATTCTCGTTGCCACCACAGAAACCAAAGGCAGCCAGAATGGCGACCACGATGATGATGAGCGGCGCCCAAGTCGACTTCATGCCCTCTGAAATGCCGGCAATAATGACAGTCGCGTGACCAGTCTGTGTCTGCTCAGCAATGCGTTGCGTTGGAGCGTGCTCATACGACGTGTAATACTCCGTCGCGAACGCAATGATCAAGCCTGCAGCGAGACCGGTGACGATGGCGAGCCATGGCTGCCACCACTCAAACGTACCGTTGTTGGCACCAAGCAGAATATAGAACAGCACACCAGCACCTAGAGTGACGAGTGCCGACGAGAACCACACACCCATGTGCAGGCCTCGAAGCAATTGACTGAAAGAAGCACCTTCTTTTGCTCGAACCACGAAGATGCCGAGCAGCGAGCAGATGATCCCGATACCAGCAAGTGCCATCGGTGCGACGGCCAGTTTCATAGCCCACTCGCCACCAAGTCCACCAGCAAACGCTGCCGTTGCACCAATTGCCATGGACGCAAGAATTGAACCGTAGTACGACTCATACAGATCGGCGCCCATGCCAGCGACGTCGCCCACGTTGTCACCAACGTTGTCGGCGATGGCAGCAGGGTTCCGCGGGTCATCCTCAGGGATGCCGGCTTCGATCTTACCAACGAGGTCTGCACCGACGTCAGCGGCCTTGGTATAGATGCCACCACCTACACGAGCAAAGAGTGCCTGCGTTGAAGCACCCATGCCATAGGTCAGCATGATGGCAGTTGTCATTTCAAGGGACTGCTCGGGGAAGAACGAATTCCAGACAACGAACCAGGCACTCACATCAAGCAACGCGAAGCCGACGACCACCAGGCCCATGACCGCACCACTGCGAAACGCGACGGTAAGCCCAGCATTCAACGATTGCTTGGCGGCAAAGGTTGTGCGAGCCGAGGCGTTCGTCGCCATCTTCATGCCGAACCAACCACAGAGGCCAGAGAAGATGCCCGCAATCGGAACACCAATGGCTGTAGCCTTCGGCTGAATCCCGAGGAATCCAAGCGCCACCAGAATGGCAATCAAGATGATGAATACAACCGTCACAACCTTGTACTGCCGTACGAGATAGGCCATTGCACCCTGCCGAACGGCTTGAGCAATGCGAATCATCTCTGGCTCGCCTTCACTCTTGCTCATCACATTTCTGCTGAAGACAAGAGCAGCGATCAACGCAAGTATCGCAGCGATAGGGGCGATGAACCACACCCATGCGGTATCGATAATCGCTTGAATTCCCTGCGAAGCAGCGGCATCAGTCGTCGAAAGAAACAACGTATTCACGAATCTCACTCCTCAATCATCGCGTTGATGCGAACAAGCACCGATCGCGCGTTATAAAGACTTGGTCAATTCCAGTATCGGTAATCTGACGCGATCAACATGCGATCGCCTCGAGTCTTGATCATGATTAGATCAGCGACGACCGCCGCCACCACCACTTCGACCGGCACCACGAGCATCACGAGCATCACGAGCCTTTGGCTTCACAACTGGCTCCGGTTCGTTCATGCGAATCACCCGAGCAATCGCCTTACGCATCGCACGGCGACGTCGCTCGGACGGCTTCTCAAAGTATTGCTTTCGCTTCACGTCCTTGGTGAGGCCTTCCTTCTCGCAGAGCTTCTTGAAACGCCGAAGCATCTGATTGACGGACTCGCCGTGCCTGGATTTGATTCGAATAGCCATAACTGTCAAAAGCCTCCTCAAGGGAAAACGAGCCGCGTATTAGAGCGGAAACCGCTCCCAATGGCAACCCGTTCGGTGCGGTAGGCTGTGAATCATGCGGGTCATTGTTGATGCCTGGAATGTGCTGCACGTCGAGGGCGTCCTGCCACCGGGGCTCGCCGGGCTCGACCTCGCAGGGCTTGGCAGGCTCATGCAGGCAACCCGCTGGAGGGCCTCTCATGGCACCCTCGTGTGCGATGGGGCAGCCCAACCCCGCCCTGAGGGGCTCCCAGACCCGATTCATGTGCTGTGGTCGGGGCACACACGCGAGGCAGACGACCTCATCGAGGACGTCATCGCCCGCACTACCACGCCCGGAAGGCTGGTCGTGGTGTCCTCTGACAACCGACTCATCCGGGCCGCTAAGCGTCGCCGATGCAATTGGTTGCGGTCAGATGCCTTCCTTCGCACCATGCTGGATGACTTGGCCAGAGGTAAACCGAATGCCGCTCGCCCAGGCAGCGGAACGAATGAGGATTGGAAGGACCTCTTTGGGTTCGGAGCCGAGGAGTTATCCGCTCTGCACGCCGAGGTCAATGCTGCAGATTTGCCTCGCCAAGAGGAGCCAGCCAAGAGCCAGCCAAAGCAGCCCGAGCCCGTGGAAGAAGATCTGCCAGCCCTGCCCCCAATGTCATTTCCTGCCTCTGTGTTGGAACAGGCGATGAAAATCGCCCGTGGCAACTGATCGCAAGCATGGCACCCATTTCAACTCCATGAATTACGGCCAGAGCCGCTCGGTCGTCCAGCCTGAACTCGTCGGTGTGTACACGATGCGGTCGTGCAATCGGTCGTCACCATCTTGCCATAACTCCACACGATCAAGCGAGACTCGTAGCCCACTCCAATGTGATGGACGCGGCACGTCTGAGCCCAGTGGGTACTGCATCGCAATCTTGGCTACACGTGCTGCCAACTCGTCGCGGCTGCCGAGCGGGCGTGACTGATCGCTCGCAATTGCGCCAATCCGGCTACCCCAAGCCCGTGACTTGAAGTAGGCATCTGCCTCTGCTTCACTCACCGGAGACACGCTGCCCTCAATCCGCACTTGCCGGCCGAGCACATCCCAGTGCAGCAACAACGCAACCTTCGGATTCTCCGCCATGTGCCCCGCCTTTCGGCTCTGCAAATTGGTGTAGATGACAGCCCCTCGTTCATCGAGTCCCTTGAGCAGCATCATGCGTGCGCTCGGTTGCCCATCCGTGCCAGTGGTCGCAAGTACCACAGCGTTTGGATTTGGTTTTTGAGCGTATGCCTGAGCGTCTGCGAGCCACATATCGATCGCAGCAACAGGATTACTCGGAAGCGCATCCATGTCGGCAAGCCGAAAGCCTTCTGGAAAAATCATGCCGGCGGGTGGCCCGGCGCACCTGGAAGCGAGAACGTCGCATCAGACTGCGTTGCCCGGAAAGCGAGCAGTCGATCGCGAATGTCTTGGTCAGATAGCGCGATGATGGATGCAGCAAGCAATGCAGCATTGACTGCACCAGCAGATCCAACTGCCAGCGTTCCGACCGGAATACCGCGGGGCATTTGCGCCATGGAAAGCAACGAGTCCAGCCCTTCAGTCGACCACGCTTTCATGGGGCACCCGAGCACCGGGAGGTGCGTCAGCGCCGCCGCAACACCAGCAAGATGCGCCGCGCCGCCTGCAGCACAGATCAATACCTGTAAGCCTCGATCGGCTGCCGAGCCGCAGTAGGCTTCAAGCCGCTTTGGCGCACGGTGAGCTGACACTACATTGCATTCGTGCACAATTCCTAAGTCGCCCAGTGTGTCAGAGGTCTTCTGCATGATGGGCCAGTCCGAGGCACTACCCATCAACACACCAACGCGGGCCCCATCGATCATTACACAGTCATTCATATGGCCCATGATACCGAGCAAGTGGATCGGCTACCATGAGCGGTTCACCGGGCCGTATGGGGATTGGTGTAACGGTAGCACGACTGACTCTGAATCAGTTAGTCCAAGTTCGAATCTTGGATCCCCAGTTGGGTCGCCGAGAGGCAGACCAGCCCCAATACAAAAAAAAGACGGCCGCCCCCATCAGGACGGCCGTCTCGCATTCAATTCACACAGTGGAACTCAGTCACCAACAGCAATAGAACCCTCTGTTGCACGAGACGCTACAGGCGGTGCCTGCATCTGCTGGATCATGGCATACCAATTCTTCATATTCGTACGGATCCGAATTTGATCCCACGTTTTACCGTTAGACGAACCAACGATGCTCAGCCGGACAGGGTCCCCGGCAGGGATCGACGGAGGCAACATTGCGGCCATTGGACCAAGCATGGGCTGAGCCATACGCAAACCATCACCGGCAAGTTGTCTGATGTCCATATCAATGGCGTACGTCGACGGGGCGAGAGTATCGCCAAAGAGCTTCGACAAGTCGTTGTCAGCGCCACCATCAGCCGCAAGTTTGCGAGTTTCGACAAGTCGGCTGTTGCCAATAACTGTCACCATGTGATCGCCTTCGATGAGATATCGAACGGGAAGCCCATCTGCTCCCCAGAATGTGTCGACCATTGTCTGCAACATGGCCATTGGGTCAGGCTGCCCCTCTCGAGCAGGAGGCATCATGCCGCTCATGCCGCTCATGCCCATCGTGTCCATCATCTTGTTCGCGTCAATCTTGACCAAATAACCAATGCCGGTGCCACGAAGGACTTTGATTTCCGTACCCGAGAAACCAATGTCGGCAGCCAAGAGTGCTTGCCATGCTTCGCGAGTATCCTGAAGTAAGGCGGAAGGATCAGTGGTATCAGCCACCGACACGACCTCCAGGCCCTTATCGCTGAACGACATGCCCATCGCCACACCGGTCTTCACCGTGCTCAGCGGCTTGACCCATTTTGGCCATAACGCTTCCATCTTGGCCTTCGCCTCGGGGGGGAGCGAGTTCAAGTCGCCACGGGACATCTCCATCATGAGCTTCAGTGAGCTGAGATCAAGCACGGCGGTCATCGGCATGTCGCCTGGCACCATGCGAGCCAATGCCTGGAGACCCGCACCTGGCTTGGTCAACATATTGAGGTCAGTGGGTGTCATGCGAACAAGCGCGTCGAGCACTGGACCATCAAAGTTGATGCCAACATTCCACTTCGAGATCATGTGCATGAACATCCGCACCTTCGCGGCATTCGCTTCCTGCAGTCGCCGCATCGTGACAGCGTCCTCTTCCGAAAGTCCTGGAGGCACTTGCTGCATCATTGCGAGCATGCCATCAATCATCGGCCCGTATTCCTGAAGAAGCTTGGCTTGATCAATATTGGCCGAGACGGATGCGCCAAGCATGCCAGATGAGAGCGAAGACGATGCGTTCGCTGGGGTGTACGGAGCGTTACTCAGAGCGGCCCAATTCGAACCGGGAAGAGACACAATGTGCATGCCGGGCTGACTGGCCGCCAAACTACTCGTGTCGGCAACCTTGAAGATTACGCCACTGATGGGAGAGCCTGTGGCGGGATCTTGTGGGCCAGCGAAGAATGCAACACCAGCATCTGTGACCATGCCACTGCTGCCGGGTCCCTTGCCTTCCTTCTTCACCAGCATGTTCAGCGATGACACCGGCCCAGCCATCGCCACCATCATGGCCATCTGCGGCTCGACGGCCGTGACGGTCTTGAGGAGATCCTGCTGAAGACCCTCGATTGACTCCGTGTATCCAAGAACGTACGCGCCTTCTGGCAAGAGCGCTGTGACATCCTTTGGAACCGAAACCATACTAAATGGCATTGCCGCGGCAACAGCCGTAACAGCCAATGTGAGTGCTATCCCTGCTTGCTTTGTCCAGTCCCATGCGTTCATACCGCGACTCCTCTTTTTCTCATTTCACAAATATCCCCGCCAGAGCGGCAGGGGTAGCCCACCGACTTTATCCACCTTCTTATTGGGCGGCAAGCAGCCACAATTTCATGGGCCATAACGCACCCACGAGAGCCGCTTATTATCAATCAGCCCTCATCCTGCGAGCGCAGGTTCGCAAGCACGCTGAAGTCTTCAAGAGTCGTCATATCTCCCGCGACTTCTCGGCCAGCAGCAATATCACGCAGCAAACGCCGCATAATCTTGCCAGAGCGTGTCTTTGGAAGCGAGTCAGTAAACCGAATCATGTCCGGCTTGGCGATTGCGCCGATCTCTTTAGCCACATGTTCGCGAAGCGATTTTCGAAGTGCCTCGTCTGGCTTCCAGTCGGGGCCGAGCGAGCAGAAGGCTGCTATGCCAGTTCCCTTGATCTCGTGGGGCATTCCAACAACAGCTGCCTCAACAACAGCGTCATGACTGACTATCGCCGATTCAACTTCCATCGTGCCGAGACGATGACCGGACACATTGATGACGTCATCCATGCGGCCCATGATCCAGAAGTAGCCGTGGTCGTCACGTCGAGCACTATCGCCCGCGAAATACATGCCTTCGACACGCGAGAAGTACGTGTCGATGAACCGCTGCCGATCGCCATGAATACCACGAAGCATCGATGGCCAAGGCTTACGAATCACAAGTAGGCCGCCCGTGTCTGCGGGCTGCTCACCACCATCTTCATCAACCACTGCTGCGTCAATACCAAAGAATGGAAGTGTGCAAGAACCCGGAACCGTTGGCGTCGCTGCAGGCATCGGCGTCAGCATGTGCCCACCTGTTTCGGTTTGCCACCAAGTATCGACGATCGGACAACGCCCGTGCCCAATAACGCGGCGATACCACATCCATGCTTCTGGATTGATGGGCTCACCAACTGTTCCAAGCACAAGCAATTTGGAGAGGTCGTGACGACGCGGATGCTCTTCGCCCCACTTCATGAACGCGCGGATGGCCGTCGGCGCTGTATAGAAGTGCGTCACCTTGTGACGCTCACATATATCCCAGAATCGATTGGGTTCCGGATGATTCGGAGCCCCCTCATACATAAGCGTCGGCACGTGATTCTGCAAAATGCCATAGATAATGTACGAGTGGCCGGTGATCCAGCCTACATCGGCCGTACACCAATACACGTGGTCATTGCCCGGACGAAGATTGAAGGTGTAGCGGCTCGTCAAGAACGTATGCACCAAGTAGCCACCGGTTGTGTGCACGATGCCCTTGGGCTTGCCGGTACTGCCCGATGTGTAGAGCAAGAACAACATGTCCTCACTGTCCATTTCCTCACATGCGCACTCATCAGATGCATCTTCCACCAGATCATGCCACCAGTGGTCACGACCTTCATGCATCGTGATGTCGTTATCACAACGCTTCAGAACGACAACGTGCTTGATGCGATCAGTCATCTCCATCGCCTGATCAACATTGTCTTTAAGCGGCACCGTGCTGCCTCGGCGCCACGCCCCGTCGCACGTGATGATAATTCCTGAGTCCGCATCATCGACACGATCTGCAATTGCCTGCGAGGAGAACCCGCCAAAGATCACACTGTGCGGAGCGCCAATACGCGCACAGGCCAGTACAGCAATCGTGAGTTCGGGCACCATGCCCATGTAAATAGTCACGATATCGCCACGCGACACACCCAACGCCTTCAACGCATTGGCGAATCGCGATACTTCATCCTTGAGATCGCGGTACGTGAGCTGCCTCACTTCGGGGCCATCCGCGAGCATTGGCTCGCCCTCCCAAATGATGGCGGTCTCATCGCCGTGACCGAGGTCGATCAGACGGTCCACACAGTTGTGACAAGCATTGAGTTTGCCACCAACGAACCATCTCGCGTCCGGGCAGTCCCACTCCAGCACGGTGTCCCATGGCTTGAACCAGTCCAATTCATTCGCGACAGCGCCCCAGAACTCTTCAGGCTTCTCGATGCTCTCACGATGCAGTTCGCGGTACATCTCCATCGAGTCAACCCACGCGCCGCCGCAACGCTCGGCAAAGTCAGCCGGCGGGTCAAATATACGATCTTCCTTCAGAACTGATTCGATATCAGTGTGGTCGGACATGCGGCGCCTCCTCGGCTTGTAGGCAGCAGCGTATCGGATGCTCGCCGCTATCGGCGCTTTCGCTTGCCGCCCTTGTAACGATTTGCTTTGTCGCCATGCTTGCGTTTGTGCTCGTGCCGCTTCTTGGTGACCGATCGAGGCAAATCCCCCACCACGCGGTCGGGGCGGTCCTGAAGCAGCAGGTCCAGTTCACGAGCAGCTGGGTCGACACGCACAATCTGCACAGTGATTGGATCACCGATCGCAATGACCGCCCCGCTGCCCTTGGCAACCATGCGGCCTTGACCTTCTATTTCAACCCAACGATCTCGCTTGGACGTGCCCATATGTTCCCACGTGACTTGGCCATCCACGAGGTAGCGATTGAGTGACACATACAATCCGCCCGGATTGAATCCACTGATCACTGCCGGCAGTTCATCGCCCAGATGATGTTCGGCAAGGTATTGCAACACCAGGAAGGTGCGAAGCGCCCGCTCTGCGGCAGCGCTATTGCCTTCAGTTTCACTGCAATGTCGACCAATCGCAATAAGATCGTCCTGAGGCATCGTGCGGTCATCATCACGCAACAGCCGTTCAAGTCCGCCACGCTTGCGGCCCGTAAATTTCAATGACTCATTTTCAGTGTGATCGAGATAAGCCTCAATCGCTCGGTGCACAATGAGATCCGGATAGCGGCGAATTGGAGATGTAAAATGCGCATAGTGTTCACTCGCAAGCGCGAAGTGGCCGACGATGGCTGGGCTGTACTCGGCTTTCGTCAGCGTACGAAGAACGGCAAAGTGAACAGCCCGTGAAGATGCATGATCGCGTGTGGCATCAAGTAGTTTCTGTAGATCATGACGAGTCGCCTCGTCGGGCAGACGAAAACCCGCGGCGCCTGCCTTCATGCGAAGATCGGCCAGATCTTCGAGCGCCGGCTCGGGGTGGATGCGACGCAGGATGCCAACCTGAAGCGAATCAAAGAGGCGAGACACGGCCTCATTTGCTTCCACCATGAACATCTCAATGATTGTGTGCGTGTAAGCGCTGTCCTCTTCTTGAACATCTGCAACATGGCCTTCCTCATCAAAGAGAAGAACAGACTCCGGCAGATTAAGCACAATCATGCCATTGCGCTGGCGGCGTTTGCGAATCACACGGGCGAGCCGATCTGATTCTCGTACAGCCTCAATCACGTCTTCAGTCGGCTCGGTGTTGGTTTGAGATTCTCCACGGGCGGCCTTGCCATTTCCATCAATCCAAGCCTGCGCTTCAAGGTACGTGAACCGTTTATCAGAACGAATGACGGTGGCGAGAAAGCGTGTGTCTCGAACGCGACCACGGCGGTCGATACGCACAAACACACTCTTGGCACAGCGGTCCACGCCTTCTTGTAGCGAGCACACGCCGTTGCTCAGTACTTCTGGCAACATCGGCAATACCAGGCGTGGAAGGTAGGTGCTATTGGCGCGAGCCTTGGCTTCTTCATCAAGGGCTGTTCCCGGCCGCACAAAGTGCGACACATCAGCGATGTGGATGCCAAGATCCCATTCTTCGGCTTCAGCGTCCCACGTCAGTGAGATCGCATCATCAAAGTCCTTCGCGTCTGGCGGATCGATCGTGAATGTCACGAGGTCGCGGAGGTCCGCTCGATGCTCGCCGGCATCATCAACAAGTTTCGACGCCTCTCTTGCTTCGTGTACAACCTCCGGTGGAAAGTCTGTGCGAAGTCCGTAGGACGCAATGACTGCTGCCGTTTCGACATCAGGCTCGCCAGCTGTACCGAGCACTTCCATGACAACACCCTCGCCGAGGTGGTCGCCATCGGGCGGCACAAGGAGATCAAAGACCACCTTGTCGCCGACCTTGATGTTCTTGGCACCAGGATCACGAATAATGACGGGTTCGCGAAGGCGACGCCCGTCGGGCTCTACCAGCCAATTGCTCTTACGGCGAATGACGGTACCTGCAAACGTAGTCTGCCCTTGCTCGATAACCGCAACCACCCGACCTGATGGCGATCCACTCTTCCACCCCTGCTTCTGGGAGACGTTGCACCGCACCGTATCACCAGAAATCGCGCCCTCTGCAGCACCAATCGGGATGTACACATCACCCTCGCGCACCGGCGACTCAGGGGTAACAAAGCCAAATCCACGGCGCGTGGAACGATAGATGCCAACAACTTCCGATCCAATCGAAGGTAGGCGAAGATAGTCGCCAGATTGCTCAATGCGGCCATCCTGCAGCAGGGCCGCAATCGACTCGCGAAGCACATCCTTGTCATCTCCCCGAGCCCGCATCGCAATCGAAATGGCGTGCACATCGGCCTGCCGACCTTGCTCGCGAGCAAGATGGTCGAGTATTCGGGAGACATAGCGAAGCGGCATTGTTGCGTAGGATAC
Source organism: Phycisphaerales bacterium (assembly GCA_029247205.1). GTDB lineage: Bacteria > Planctomycetota > Phycisphaerae > Phycisphaerales > SM1A02 > UBA12567. Next base: position 71,277 of record JAQWLT010000026.1, read on the forward strand.
CAGTCCCCGAGCCAGCCACCGATCACAAGTGACGATCCGTACGCAATCAGCGCCGTGAGCCCGACAAGAACCACTTCCGCATACTTATGCAGTCATGCGTGGGCAGTCAAATGACGATGACTGCTGACCGTGTCACCCGCAAAGGCCTCAACTCTTCTTTGGCGACTTCTTGCGAGCGGATTTCTTGCTTGCAGACTTCCGGACGGCTGGCTTCTTCCTGATCTTGGCCTTTCGTCGAGCGGCGTCAACTAGATTACCAACACCACGACCTTCTCTGGCCCGGTGTGTTGGGGTCGACGTTGAACCTGAAATCTTCTTTTCAGACGGTTCAGAGGCCTTCTCAGATGGTGTGCTTGGCTTGGCGTCAACCTTCTTAGCGGGCGCGTCGCTGCCTGAGCCTGGCTTGGTCGATTTCATATCACTCTTCTTAGAGTTGTCCTTGCTCTTCTTAGCAGCCTTTTGAACCGCCTTCTCATCTGCAGCCTTCTCCGCCGCCTCCGCCTTGACGCTTGCGGCGCCGCCTTTGATGATGAAGCCAGCACCAATGCCAATGAGCCGATCAAGTTTCAGCTTGCTGCACTGCGGACACTTGCGTTTTACGGGCGCTCGCATCGACTGTACGAGTTCAAACTCGTGCTCGCAGGCGCTGCAGCGATAGTCGTACGTAGGCATTTCAGGGCGCGACCGCAACCTTGGCGGGGCGAAGTACATGGTGCTCGGTCGCAAAGCCTGGCTGCATCAACATTGTGATGTGACCAGACTCAATGCCGTCGGCTGGCTGTTGAAGCATTGCTTCATGGCGCTGCGGATCAAACTCGTCGCCAATTTCAGGAGCAATTCGCTCTGCACCGAGATCGCCAAGCACTTTCAAGAACTCATCCCGAGCTAGTCGCACGCCTGTGGCGAATTGCTCTGCGGTCATCTGCTCAAGATCTTGCCCTAGTGCGAGATCGAGTTGATCGGAGACCGTAATCAAAGATCGAAGTGCAGACGCCACTGCTGCCCGACTCACACGTACTTCATTCTCGCTTGCACGTCGCTGATTGTTGCTTAGCTCTGCAAGCGCACGAAGGCGATCTGCCTTGACTGATTCGAGTTCGTCTGCATACCACTCCAATACCAATTGGACATCGCCCTCAGCTTCATCGGTAACCTGCCCAATCAGAGCGTCGTCGATTTCAACAACAGGCTGTTCGATAACAGAATCCGTGTCTTCGGTTGAGTCAACTGGTTCAGCTGGTATTTCATCGGTATTCATGATGCACCTCGCGGTAATAGGTCAGTGCCCTCGCACTGCCTCCTTGATACGTGTCCAGAAACCGGGCGGATCGGCGTCAACTGCTACATCTTCGGTCTCAGCATATTGCTTCAATAGGTCGCGCTGTTCATCAGTCAGATGTCGCGGCACAACAAGATGTAACACTGCCACCAAGTCACCCGGCCGACCGCTTCGAAGATCCGGCATGCCGCGACCATCGATTCGGAAGAGTTCGCCATTTGGGGTTCCAGAGGGAGCACGCAGCACATGTGGATCGGGCGAGTCGAGCGTTGGCACCTCAACGTCGGCGCCAAGCGCTAACTGCGTAAAATTGACTGGCACCAATACCATCAAATCGTTGCCGTCTCGCTCAAATCGATCGTGTTCTTCAATACGCACAAGCACATGCAAATCACCACGCTGGCCGCTGCCGGCAGGATCAACTTCTGCCTGTGGAGGCTCGCCCTCGCCAGCAAGCCGGACCGCTTGGCCAGTATGAATACCAGCAGGAATGCGTACCGACAGCTTTCGCTCAACGCTTCGCCTTCCTCGGCCATCACATCCATGACACGGATCAGATACCACCTGGCCCTTTCCACGACAAGCTGGACAGGCCGTCACCATGCGGAACATGCCACCAAGCCCAGCCTGTGCAACTTGTCCGTTGCCACCACATGTTGCGCATGTCTCCGGGGTGCTTCCTGGTGCTGAGCCATCACCATGACAGTCACCACAGACGTCAAGCCTTGTGAATGAAATGTCGCGATCAAGACCGTTGAACGCCTCTTCGAGCGACAATTCAAGTTGGTACTCAAGGTCGTACCCGCGGGATGGCCGACGCCTTCGCCCGCCTCCACCCATGCCTTCAAAGATGTCGCTGAACATTGAAAAGATGTCATCAGGATTCATCGCATGACCAGCTTGTTGGCGCGATGCCTCGTGCCCGTACCGGTCATACATGCGGCGACGCTCGGCATCGCCAAGCGTCTCGTATGCCTCGGCAGCTTCTTTGAAACTTGCCTCGGCAGCTGCGTCGTTTGGATTTCGGTCCGGGTGATACTTCATCGCCATGCGGCGATAGGCCCGTTTGACATCGTCCCCCGACGCGTCACGCGCGACACTGAGTACTTCGTAATAGCAACGGGTAGTAGACATAAGGCTGTCAGGCCCCTGCCCGTCTCGGGTCCCTCGCCGACAGCGCCGACGGGGGACCCGAGGGGGATAAAGGGGGCTTCATCAGACGATGGCGCCCTGCACTGGGTCTGCATCATCTGCAAGATCAGTGAGTGCGACATTGGCCGTCAGCATGAGCCCTGCCACCGATGCAGCATTACGAAGCGCGGTACACACAACAAAAGCCGGATCAATAATGCCTGCCTTAACAAGGTCGCCATACTCGGCGGTCCCAGCGTTATAGCCAAAGCCATTCGCACCATCCTTGACTTTCTCAACCACAACATCACCGTCAATGCCAGTGTTGTTTGCAATGCACCGGCACGGTGCCTCAAGCGCGTGGGTCAGAATGTCGAAGCCAAACTTCTCGTCACCCTTGGCCTTACTTCGACCAGCAGCAACGGCCTCGATCGCACGAAGGAAGGCGACACCGCCACCGGGCACATAGCCCTCCTTGGCAGCTGAACGAGTGGCATTGAGCGCGTCATCGACGCGATCCTTCCGCTCCTTCATCTCGACTTCAGTTGCGCCACCGACCGACACAACGGCTACGCCGCCGGTCAACTTGGCGAGTCGCTCCTGCAACTTCTCTTTGTCATAGTCGCTCGTAGAATTCTCAATTTGTGTCTTGATCTGGTTTGCCCGGGTCGTGACGTCAGACTTCTTGCCGCCGCCCTTGATCATGGTCGTGTTGTCCTTGGTAATGACGACACGCTTGACCTTGCCGAGTTCACTCACCTGAACATCTTCGAGATTGCGACCAAGATCCTCGGCGAAGAACATCCCGCCAGTGAGCGCAGCGATGTCGCCGAGCATGGCCTTGCGTCGCTCGCCGAAGCCAGGAGCCTTCACAGCGCAGATCTGCAAAACACCTCGGAGGCGGTTTACAACCAAGGCCGCAAGCGCCTCGTTCTCAACATCCTCGGCAATAATCAGCAACGGCTTTCCACTACCAGCAACGGTATTGAGCAGCGGAAGCAAATCAGGCAAATTTGAGATCTTCTTCTCGTACATCAGAACATACGCATCCTCAAGCACGCACTCTGCGGCCTTGGGATCGGTCATAAAGTATGGACTGAGGTAACCCTTATCAAAGGCCATGCCCTCGACATAGTCGAGCGTCGTTTCGGCAGTCTTGCCTTCTTCGACCTCGACAACGCCCTCGTGTCCAACCTTGTGAATCGCTTCGGCGATCAGCCCGCCAATTTCAGCGTCATGATTGGCCGATACAGTCGCGATCTTGCGAAGGTCGTCTTTCCCACGGCACTCGGTTGCTGATGACTCAACCGCGGCACATGCGACTGCAGCTGCCTTGTTAAGGCCACGCTGAATCGCCACGGCATTACCACCGGCGGTCACAGTGCGAAGGCCCTCACGATAAATTGCATCGGCAATCACCGTTGCAGTCGTTGTCCCGTCACCAGCTACATCCGCAGTCTTCTTGGCAACCTGATGGACCATTTGCGCACCCATGTTTTGGAATGGGCTTTCAAGCTCGATCTCCTTGGAGACTGAGACACCATCCTTGGTGACAGATGGGCCACCAAAGGACTTCTGAACAACGACATTGCGGCCACTGGGGCCCATCGTCGAGGACACAGCGCGGGCCAATTGCCCAACGCCTTCAAGGAATGCCTCACGGGCATCAGTATCGAATTTCATTTGTTTAACGGACATAATCTGGGTCTCCAAATCGGTGACAGACTGAGCTCACTCGAGGATGCCGAGGAGCTCACTCTCACGCACGATGATGTGCTTGACGTTCTTGATTTCGATCTCCGTGCCGGCATACTTGCCGTACACGACGGTGTCACCCTTGGCGACTGACGGCTTGACTCGCTCGCCGTTGTCCAGTCGCTTGCCAGGACCACAGGCCACGATCTTGCCCTGCATAGGCTTTTCCTTGGCTGACTCGGGGAGATAAATGCCCGACTCGGTACGGCTCTGAGCCTCGAGCGGACGGATGATCACGCGATCTTCCAATGGTTTGACTGACATCGTTTTATTCCTTCGCTTCAGTGCGACCTACTCGGCCGCGATTCTGTTTGTGTGGGTCTCATGATCGCCATGCTTTGGCGGCGTACGCTTTCGTTGAGGCTAGAAGCCCATGCCAGGCATGCCACCGCCCATACCAGGCATACCACCACCCATGCCGCCCATGCCGCCCATGCCACCCATGCCACCCATGCCGCCCATGCCGCCCATTGGGTCCATGCCTGGATCGCCACCAGCGTGAGGCTCTTCGGTGCTTGGAACATCGGTGATGATGCAGTCGCATGTCAGAAGTAATCCCGCAACGGATGCGGCGTTCTGCAGTGCGCTACGATCGACCTTAGCAGGTGTGATCACTCCATCATCAAGCAGGCAGCCATAGATGCCAGTCAGGGCGTTGAACCCGAAGGAACCCTCGCCCTCAGCAACACGGGCCACCACAACGGTGCCCTTCTCGCCAGCATTGTCGGCGATGGTTCTCAGTGGAATCGAGATTGCTTCCTCGACCATGTCCACGCCGAACTTCTCGTCGCCACGCATTCGCTTGCGTGTTGCAGAAAGTGTCGAAGCAGCACGGATGAAACTCACGCCGCCGCCAGGCACAATGCCTTCTTCGACCGCTGCGCGAGTGGAGTGCAAAGCATCTTCCACGCGAGCCTTCCGCTCCTTCAGTTCGGCTTCGCTCCCAGCGCCGACATTGATCTGCGCCACGCCGCCGCCAAGTTTGGCCAGCCGCTCTTGAAGCTTCTCGCGGTCATAGTCGCTATCACTCGCATCAATCTCACGACGAATCTGCTCGATTCGAGCTTGGATGTCACCGGTAGAACCAACGCCTTCGATGATCGTTGTGGTGTTGCCATCGATAATGACCTTCTTGGCTCGGCCAAGCTGGGAAAGCGAGATCTTGTCGATATCAACCGCAAGGTCCTTCATGACAGCTTCGCCGCCAGTGAGCACGGCAAGGTCACCGAGCATGGCCTTGCGCCGATCACCGTAACCAGGAGCCTTGACAGCACACACCTGAGCAACGCCACGGAGCTTGTTGATCACCAGCGTCGAGAGCGCCTCACTTGTGATGTCCTCGGCAATGATCAACAAAGGTTTTTTGGCTTCAACCGCCTTCTCAAGCAGCGGCACAATCTTCTGTACGCTGTCGATTTTGTCTTCGTGAATAAGAATGAGCGGCTTGCTCAACTCAACGACCATCTTCTCTGCGTCCGTCACGAAGTTGGGGCTCAGGTAGCCGCGATCGAACCGCATGCCTTCGACGACATCGACGTCAGTCTCAAGGCCCTTGCCTTCTTCGACCGTGATCACACCATCCTTGCCAACCTTTGAAAAGGCGTCAGCCATGATGCGGCCAATCTCGACATCGTTATTTGCCGAGATCGTTGCAACTGCTTTGATGTTGTTCTCGACCGGACGAGCCATGCTCTCGATCTCGTCGACAACCGTATCTACCGCAGCCTTCATGCCACGAATCAAGGCATTGGCATCGACACCTGAGGCAATATGCCGCAGGCCTGTGCGGAAGAGCGCCTCAGCAAGCACCGTCGCGGTCGTTGTGCCATCACCAGCAACATCGCTGGTTTTGCTTGCCGCTTCACGGACAAGGCGGGCGCCCATATTCTCGACCTTATCGCGGAGTTCAATCTCCTCGGCAACGGTCACACCATCCTTTGTGACGGTCGGGCCGCCCCAAGATTTATCAATGACGGCATTGCGGCCACGAGGGCCGAGGGTCGATTTGACAGCGTTGGAAAGTTTCTCAACGCCTGAAAGCAAAGCTTTGCGGGCATCGGTATCAAAGGCCAATTCTTTGGCAGGCATAGGACATTCTCCTAAAATGAGTCCTTCTCTCACGCCTCGCCATGGCCCGAGCGGGTCATCACGGTGCGATCTGAACTACCCGCAACTGGCGCGCCAAAACGAGGCGGGTGTGGAATCACTCAGGGCTCGATTGATCTTCTAAGACAGAATGGCCACTGACAGGCTCTGATGGCTGCTTGCCCAGATCTGCCAGGTTGGCAGCGATGAGGGAATCTGGGCTGCTGGAGGCGACTTCGCTCAGCAAGGCCCCCAGTTTCTGCGGCGGTCGGCATAGATCGCCGCGAATCCACCAAGCGTTGACCAGCAAATACCAGTGCCCTACCACGACAAAGAGCATCGCCGTCAAGCCAATCGCCACTGGAATGACTCCATAGGTCGAATCCCGCTCGCCAACTTCGAGCAGAATGAGCAGGGCCACCCAGGCCGCGGCAACAATACCGATTGCAACAAGCAGTGATGGAATCCGCTGACGCCGAACGGCACTTGACCGAAACTGCCGAGATCGTCGGCCGAGTTCCAGCAAGACACCTCGAAACCCGACAAGACCAATCGCCAGCCCCGGCAGCGGCAAGACGGCGGCCAAAATCGTCGCAACCTGCCCTGATGCCCATTGGAAGCCCCCGCCCGCAGTAGCCATCGCCCCTGCAGATAACAAGATGCCTACCAAGAACGTTGTGATTGACCAGCAGCTCCCAAGTGAATCCTGCCGACCTTTCTGCGGGCGAATACTCCACCATCCGAGCAGACCAAGTCCCACAACAGCCGCCGCAAGCGGCCACCATGGCCACGAAGGCCAGCCCGCTGTGGGGCGACCGGCCAAGGTAAATGATTCGCGTATAGACAGTACAAAGACACTGCTGGCAACAACTGTCAAGGCACATGCCCCCAACAACAACCCTCGTCCTACCAACACAGCATTCTCCAACGGCGGTAAGCGATGAGCTTCTGGGTCAATCGAGCCTGCTAGTGAGAATGGCACAGGAAGGCCACACTCGGGGCAGCGACCATCCGCTGCCGACCCTTCAAGTTCGTAGCCGCATGCAAGGCAATCCAGCGATTGTTTCACCTGCCGGCCGATGAGTGACATCGGTCCATCCACACCCGCTAGCGTCGTCGGGATCTTGCTCACTGGGGTTCCTCTCTCCCTCATAGATTGCTTCACTTGGTGGCAGGGCTATACTTGCCACCTTCAGATGCAAACAGACTCACTGAATCGACTCCGAGAGAATATCACCTCCGTTTTCCTAGGAAATGGTGCAGCAGTCAATCGCGTGCTCACCTGCCTCCTCGCCCGAGGGCATTTGCTGATCGAGGATGTCCCGGGAGTTGGCAAGACGGTGCTCGCACGCACCCTTGCCAAGAGCATTGGCGGGTCGATTTCACGTATTCAATGCACCCCTGACCTGCTTCCAAGCGATGTGACCGGCATCACCATTTATGAGCGTGACCGCGGTGAATTCCGGTTTCAGCCTGGCCCGATCTTTCACAACATCGTCATTGCAGACGAAATCAATCGTGCCACACCTCGAACACAGTCCGCACTGCTCGAAGCAATGGCAGAGGAGACCGTCACGGTCGACGGGCACACACACGAACTGCCGCAACCGTTCATTGTCGTAGCGACACAGAACCCATACGAGTTTGAAGGCACATACTTCCTGCCCGAAAACCAACTCGATCGATTCCTCATTCGCATAAATCTTGGATACCCGGCCCCCCCTGACGAAGCGCGGGTCATCGAGCAGCAACCAGGGCGGCGTGAGTTGGCCTCGCTTGAATCGGTCATCACCACAGATGAAGTACTTGCCTTACAAGATGCAGTCGATGCAGTCAAACTTGAGCCATCGCTCGTCGCGTACATCATCGCTTTAGCAACAGCTACTCGTACCCATGATGACGTACAGATTGGTGTCAGCCCACGAGGATCGCTCGCACTTGCACAGTCTGCTCGAGCAACAGCTCTCTTGTCTGGACGCGACTACTGCATTCCAGAAGACATCGTGTCTAATGCGATTCCCGTGTGCGCCCATCGAATCATCGGCCGATCCACGATGCACCAAGGGGACACGCTCACCGCGCGGCGGCTGATGCAACAAGTGCTTGAAACTGTGCCCAGCCCTTCATAGTCAAACTATGAAATGACTGACGATTTCAGTACTGAAATGTCAGGCATATTGCGGTACAACCCGTCGTAGTCAAGGCCGTAACCAACGACGAACACTTCGGGAATGTCAAAGCCCACATACTCGCAGTCAACTTCAACTGCTCTGGCAATGTCTTTCCGAAGCAGAACACAACACCGCACATCGGCGGCGCCTGCTGTCTTCAACTGCTCACAGAGATGCCCCATCGTTCGACCAGAATCGAGAATGTCATCAATGAGTAGCACCGTTGCGCCATCCAGACCGGGAGGCAGCGGAGTCTGGCCAACGATGCCTTGGCTCGTCGTGCTGCGACCGGGGTAGGAAGACACTGTGATTGGTTGGATCCGAAATGACAGTGGCAAGTGCCGCAACAAATCTGCCGTAAAGAACAGACTGCCTGTCATGACCGGCAACACAACAAGACGCCCAGCCGCCGCTGCAGGGCGGAGACCTGAGACCAACTGCTGCCCCAGTTGCTCGACTCGGTCTGCAATGGAGTCGCGATCGATCAGAATTCGGTCTACTGCGTCATACATGGGCTCAGAATGGTACAAAAGTGCATAGGGGGCCTGATGAAGGAAGCGTCATTTTTTATGTAAACTACTGCTACGAAAGGAATTACAATTCGTGATTTGATTCGAATCGACAAACCCGTTATTATGGTTTCGTTATGGCAACCACACAAAAAATCAAAAATACCGGCTCTGGGGACTCCAAAAAATCTACACGCAAGAACAAAAGGGTCAAAGCTCCCAGCAGCGGTGCTGCAATTCGCACCTTTCCAAGCGCAGTCAAAGCACTACTCAGCAGGCCAAATGTTGAACGGCTGCGGCCCGCGCGGATTACCACAGATACATTCAAACTCGACCGCATGGCAGCCCTGCTTGCAGCCCTCGGGAACCCGCAGCAAGACCTTCATGCAGTCCATATTGCAGGCACCATTGGCAAGGGGTCAACCGTTGCCATGATGCAATCGATGCTGCGTGGTTGCGGCTGGACAACCGGCACGTACACGTCGCCTCATCTCATAGACATTCGCGAGCGTATTGCCATCAATGGCGAGCCAATTTCAACATCTGCATTTACTGAGTTGACCCGACAAGTCACCAAAGCTGCAGACGAAGCTTCGCTCGATGTGTCATTCTTCGAACTGGTGACAGCCATGTCATGGCTGCACTTTGTTGAAGAAGCAACCGACATCGCCATCATTGAGACCGGTCTTGGTGGACGACTCGACGCAACAAATCTCATCGTACCGTCCGTTTCACTGATCACTAAGATTGAGTTTGATCACCAACATCTGCTTGGCAATACGCTTGGTGAAATCGCCCGCGAAAAGGCTGGCATCTTCAAGCCTGGCATTCCAGCCCTTTCCGTCAAACAGGCGCCTGAAGTCGAGGCGGTACTGCGTGAAGTGGCCGAAGAAGTTGGCACTGAATTGCGGATCATTGGCAAAGATATTGATTTCAGCAGCCGTTTCTGTGTCACCGATGATCTTGGTGCGCACATGCGGGTCTGTCTTCTTGGCGACCGTACCCACTACATGCATCTGCCAGTGCCACTCTCTGGTTCACACCAAGCTGACAACTGTGCACTGGCACTCGCTGCCATGGACATGCTCGGTAACGGGGCCGAAGAGTTTAAAGAATCATCCATCTTCCGCGGCCTGGCCACCACCAAGAACCCCGGTCGTATGGACATGATTTGGAAACAGCCTCGCGTACTCGTGGATGGAGCCCACAACCCGGCTTCCATGCAAGCACTCATGAAGGGCATTGGCTCGCACGTGCAGTTTGACTCGATGATCTGCATCTTCGGATGTAATGCCGATAAGGATGTCGAAGCCAATCTCAAGGCTCTGTCGCTTGGCGGCGACAAGATCATCTTCACAAAGGCTTCTGATCAGCCCCGCGCCGCCGAGCCCGAGGATCTCGCTAAAAAGTTTGAGAAACTAAGTGGGCGACTTTGCCAAACGGCAGGTTCCATCCGCGAAGCCATCAGCATTGCCTCACAGGCGACTGGTCGTGAAGACCTCATTTGCGTAACCGGCAGTTTCTACCTCGTAGGTGAGACCATGGCCATGTTCGAGCAGATCAAGGCTGCCCGGGCGAAGTGATCGTGCCCTGAGCCCACCGAGTTGGTCTTGGCGTGAGCTGACAGGCCGTATCATTCAGCGGCACCCATGAGCGACTCAAACCAGATCCAATCAGCCTGTACCCCTTCCAAGCGGGCGCCTACCCACCGCTATCGGGCCGCGCTCGCTGCTCGCATTGAAGCACGCTGGCAAGCAACTTGGGAGGCAGAGAAAGCCTTTGCAGCCTTGAACCCCGGCGACGAAGGTTTCGACGCATCAACACCCCCTTTCTACTGCCTTGACATGTTCCCCTACCCATCGGGCGCGGGCCTCCATGTTGGCCATCCAATCGGGTACATCGGCTCGGACATCATTTGCCGGTTCCGACGCATGCAGGGCGACAATGTCCTGCATCCCATGGGGTGGGATGCGTTCGGTCTGCCAGCGGAGCAGTACGCCATCATGACCGGCGTACACCCTCGCGAAACTACGCAAAAAGCGATCAACAACTTTCGCCGACAACTCCAACGATTTGGATTCTCGTACGACTGGTCACGTGAGTTCGCCACGATTGATGAAGACTTCTACCAGTGGACGCAGTGGATATGGCTGCAAGCATGGAGTTCGTGGTACGACCACCGAGTCGAGCGGGCACGACCAATCACTGAACTAGCCGCTGCCCTCGAGCGCGGCGAAGCCACAGTGGATAAGCAAGGACACCTGACCTGGGAAACAGGCGAGCCGAATATCTGGAACGACTTGTCTGATGCAGCGAAAAGCACAGTCCTCGATAATCACCGGCTGGCCTATCTTGGCGAGCAGATTGTGAACTGGTGTCCAAAGCTCGGCACAGTGCTTGCGAATGAAGAAGTCATCAATGGCCGATCGGAGCGGGGCGACCATCCTGTGACAAGGCGACCGCTTTGTCAGTGGCTCTTCAGAATCACCGCGTTTGCAGATCGCCTGCTTGACGGACTCAAAAATCTTGATTGGCCCGAGTCGACTCTCATACAACAAACCAGTTGGATTGGCCGCAGTGAAGGCGCCGATCTTCGATTTGCAATCAACGACTTTGGCGGCACCCTCGACGTGTTCACAACGCGGCCGGACACAATCTTTGGCGTTACATTCATGGTTGTCGCCCCCGAACATCCCTTGGTGGAGTCCGTTTTGAAGTCGCCAACAAACGGTTGCGATACCGATGCGATTCGCGCCTACGTCGACACCACCCGCAACCGCTCAGACGTCGAGAGAATGGCTGATAGCAAAGACAAGACCGGCGTATCACTCGGCGTAACGGTCACCCATCCAGCCACTGGTGAACCGCTACCAGTATGGGTCGCAGACTATGTATTAATGGGCTACGGCCATGGAGCCATCATGGCCGTTCCTGGTCATGACGCACGTGACCAAGCATTTGCTCAACGTTTTGGACTCTCCACCAACACCGTCGTATCGCCGCCGAGTGGAGTTGACGATCCCTGCTGGAGCGGCGATGGGATTGCAATCAATTCTTCCAGTGATGCTTTGAATATTGAAGGGATGACGACGGCCGAGGCAAAGGCGGCCGTCATTCACTGGGCCGAATTGGGTGCCCATGGCTGCGGCCGCACAAGTTGGCGCATTCGCGACTGGCTCTTTTCTCGGCAACGTTATTGGGGCGAACCATTCCCAATTGTGCATGGACCAGACGGGGTGCACTATCCGGTTTCAAGCGAACACCTTCCGGTGTCGCTGCCCGACATCGACGACTACGAGCCCGCCGAAAACGAGGACCCCACCCCGCTACTTGGCAAAGTAACTGCGTGGATCAACACCACCGCGGGAGAAGCGGGTGTTGACCCCGCACTACTTGCCCCGGATACTCCAGTTCGCCGCGAAGCCAACACCATGCCCGGATGGGCCGGTTCGTGCTGGTACTTCATTCGATACTGCGATCCCCACAACAAGGATGCCTTTGTGGGTGCAGATGCCGAAAAGTACTGGCTCGCCGACGGCGTCGATCTCTACATCGGTGGCGCTGAACATGCTGTACTCCATCTCCTGTATGCCAGATTCTGGCACATGATGTTGCATGATCTTGGCCATCTAACTTCGGATGAACCATTTCGTCGCCTCTTCCATCAGGGACTCATCACGAGTTTTGCGTACCAACGCGAAGACAAATCACTCGTGCCCGTAGACGAGGTTGATGAGGATGCATCAACCGAGTTGGCCACAGGGGAGCCCGTGAACCGAATCATCGCCAAGATGAGTAAGTCACTGCGAAACGTAGTCAATCCTGATGAAATCATTGCCGAGTTCGGGGCCGATACATTTCGTTTGTATGAGATGTATATGGGGCCACTCGATGCATCCAAGCCCTGGAATACACGAGACATCACCGGTTCATTTCGGTTCTTGCAACGGACATGGCGATTAGTTGTAGACGAGCAAGATGGATCACTGCTCGTACGTGAGCAACCTGATGAAGACGTTGAGCGATTACTGCACCGCACAATCTGTAAGGTTGGGGCGGACATCGATAAACTCGCGTTCAATACAGCGATCGCCGCTATGATCGAGTTCGTCAACGCGGCAACCCAAGCTGGCGGATTGACTGCTGATCAACTTGACCGCTTCTCTCGAATTCTGTGCCCATTTGCCCCACATATTGCCGAAGAGCTGCGGAGTCTTCTTGAACTTGATGGGCTCTGTGCGCTCGCGGCATGGCCCGACTATGACGATGCGATGCTGCACGATGACACGATCGAGATTCCGTTGCAAGTGAAAGGCAAGGTACGTGGACGCATCACCGTTGCAGCTGATGCGGACGAGGCGACCGTTACTGCTGCTGCACTTTCCGAGCCGAGTATCGTAGATTTACTCGGCGGAGATGAACCTCGTAAGGTGATTGTCATACCTGGCAAGATCGTCAATATCATCCCATGACTACAGAAGCACGCACGCCGTTCGAATCGCAGGACTTGCCAGAGGGCACGTGGATGCTCGAGCAGCCACAGCCGATCTTTCTCATACTGGCCGGCGTGTCTACTGCGATCATTGAAAATGCTGAGTCGTTGGCCCAGCATCTGGCAGATATAACAGGCGACAACGTCGACCTTGCCACCGACACGGACCCACCTGACGACGTGGCATGGCTGGCTTCGATCACAATCGCGGGCTTGCCTGCGCCGCTGTTGTGTTGGCCTGAAGAGGCAGCTACAACTGGAACAGGCCTTCCCGAACACATCGTCAACCGCCCCGGTCTCATTCTACAGTCGCTACTTCACCCGGCCGATCCGCTGACCTGCCTTGCAAATCTACTCCGGCTATTGACGCTGCTGGACCCAGATGCTGGCGGCGTTCTTGATGCCGACACTGGCCGGTGGCTTGACCATGACATGTTGACCGAACACCTCATTGAGTCTCAGATTGAGCCCCGAGAGGATCTCCTTTGGATCGTCAGTGCAGTAGAAGAGGAGTCAGGACACCAAGTCGTGACAACTGGCATGGACCGTTGTGGCCGCCGTGAACTTGCTCTTGAAGCTGTGCCCGACGAAGACGTGGACACCGCCGCTGAACTCCTCGCAACAGTCGCAGCGTTAACTCTTGAAACTCCGCTGCCACCAACCGGCAGCACAATTGAGATCGGTCCAGGACTTCACCTCGGCGTGAGTGGTGATACCGATGATGAGACCAGCCCCGTGATACTCCACGCAGCTGATGGAAGCGGTCCGCCGATTGAAGTACTTCGTCAACTCAGAGATGATGTGGCAGCCATCTATCAAACAGAGCGGGCAACCGATCGACAGCGTGCGCTCGCAGTCGATACATGGGATCGCTTTCTCTCAATTCATGCCGCCGTCGTAGCGGGCGGAGGCGTGTGCTATGTCGAAGTGCCTTGGGAACAAGCCGATGGCGAAGAGACCCGCCGTGAGCACTTGTGGATGGAAGTCGAGTCACAAACCGGGAGCTACGTCATGGCCATTCCAGCACATGACAGCGCGCTCATCGAGGGCATGCCCTCAGAGACTACAAAGGTCGAGGTCGACGAAATCTGTTCGTGGCGAGTCGTTCTTGATGATCAACCATGGGGACCCGAAGAACTCAATCTCCTCATCTCGCAACTAGAAGGACGATCATGAAGAACGATCCTGACCAACTTGTCACGATCACGACCGCCACCAGTGAATTCACGGCGCACATTCTGATCTCGATTCTTGAGGACGCAGGCGTACAGGCATTCACATTTGGTAGTACAGGCACAACGCTCGGGGTCGTTGGACAGAGCACCAACCCACGATGGGGTGCGCCCGTACAAGTCAGACGCGAGGACCTTGGCACCGCTCGTGAAATCCTGCTTGCAAATCGCCGAGACTCAATCGATATCGATTGGAATCAAGTCGATGTTGGTACCGAGTCACGGATCGATGATGGTTCGACGCCAGGCGGAACGCCACTCCTCGCGAGGATTGGATGGCTCGTCGCCGCAACGCTTGTTGTTCTTGGCTTGCTTCTTGCCATCATCTCGATGACCACCTAACAGCAACGGCTCGACTCAATAATGTCATCCCGGTGCTGATCTATCCAATGAAGTCTTGCAACAATCCACGGCATCACCATGTCAGGCGTCATAGAACGAAGCCGGCCTTTACGCCTCAAAGCGATTGTGCTCTCAACTCCCATCGCCTCGATCATAAGTGACGGAATACAATCGAGCTCAACTTTCCCAAGCGGCACCCTCGCAACAAGTTGGTAGCCAGAAAGCAAGGAACCGAGTAACGTCAAGTCGCTCGCCACCGGCCAACTATCGACCGGCGAACCAGCTGTTCGGTTAAGAGAAAACTGCAATAAGCCATTGGCAAGATCAGACACACGGGGCTCTAGGCAGGCTGACTCAAGATCGATGACAGCAGCAACACGGTCAGTGCCCATCAAGAGATTTCCTGGGTGCCAATCTCCGTGCACAACAGCCGTAGGCAACGTTTCCCAGTGCGGCCGCACGCTTCGCCTCGCGACTCGAAGTAAATCGGCGACGCGTTCATAGGAATCGCCCGGGTACTCCTCGGCCATCACTACAAGTGCCTGTGCAACATCTCGACGATCGTGATACCCGCGGCGGCGTGGCGCCTCCTTCTTCAGCGGCGAGAGCAGATCATGCATTGCCGCCATGGCTGACCCGCTGGCCTTGGCTTGCTTTGGGCAATAGCGATAACGATGACCATCAATCCAACGGGACAACTCGTAGTAATGCGACCCTCGCTCAGCAATTGTCTGGTTCATCCGAGTTCGCTGCACTTCAGCAACGGGGAATCCAGCTTCAGCGAGGTGCTGAATGACTTGGTGTTGAAATCGTAGACGAGCGAGATCTGCCCGCGATGGCGCGAGTCGCTTCAGCAAAAATGCACCTGAATCAGTGGAGACTCTCGCCTTAGGGGCTCGGTTTGATCCCGCTGCAAATGGTCGAATCGACTCCAAGTTGCCAAGTTCGTACATCGCAACGACGGATGCAATCTCTTGCGGCGACAACTGGGCATCCTGCTGAGCCTCGTCCAAATGATCCGATTCCGGACCCGCGGTGCTACTCAAGATTTTGAACCTGTTCCTTGACGCGATCAACCGAACCCTTCACCTCAACGATGGCCCGGCCAACTTCTGTGTCGAAGCACTTGCTGCCAATCGTGTTGGCCTCCCGCAACAACTCCTGCGAAAGAAAGTCGAGCGTTCTGCCAATAAGAGTTGTGTCGCTACAAAGCATCTCGCGGAACTGATCAATGTGAGCTGAAAGACGAGCAATTTCTTCAGTGATATCGCTACGCTCAGCAAAGACGGCAACCTCTCGTAGTAGATCCTCATCACGCGCTTCTCCCCCAACATCTGCAAGCAATGCTTCCATTCGCTGGCGGAGCCTCGCTTGGAATGCTTCAACGACCTGCGGTGCCTTCGCATGAATAGCAGCAATGTGTGATTCGATCTTTGCAAGATGTGTTTCGATTTCTTCTGCGAGCGCCTTGCCTTCGCGAATCCGCATGCCATCGACCAAGCCACATGCTTCAGCGACCAGTTTGAGAACAACTGGCCGCGCCTCCTCAAGAAAAGACTCGTCGGGCTCAGAGGAAAGAACACCAGGCAAATGCACAAGGCCCGATATATCAATTCGGCAATGGTCTCGTTCCGCCAGTGGAGAGAGCTGCTCAACATATCGCTCCAGTGCAGCGATATTGATTGGCAATGCTGCCTGGGCAGACTGATCGACAACTCGCACGCTCACGGTGACAGAACCACGGGCAAAATGACGCCCGACCTCTTGTTCTATCTCGGGTTCGAGACCGTGCAACTCATCAGGCACGCGTGATACGCACTTAAGAAAGCGGCCATTGACCGATCGAATTTCAACGCCATACCGCCGCCCATGCTCAACGAACTGAGCGACGCCGAAGCCGGTCATCGATCGGGGCATATCAGGAATCGTCGCCGGTTGGCTGATCGGCTGCAGGCTTGCTTGGCGGAGTCGTCGGATTTTCATCCGATGGAGTGGTCACACCACTGGCCTCGGGCTGTGCTTCAGAGCTCGTACCTGACTCATCACCAAAACCAGGGTTGCCCTCTGACATTGGGAGAAGGATATCGGCCGGTGTGGGAGCCTCTGCGGTCGTTTGTGTTGGTGTCCATATATTGGCATTCAGTACCAAGGCGAGTGTCAGATACACGGCGAAGGCCACGACTGTCATGACAGTCAAGGCATCGCCGACTCGTCCGCCGAATACGCCCTCGGTTCCACCACCACCAGCGCCACCAAAGGCACCAGCAAGACCGCCGCCAGCAGGCCGCTGCACAAGAATGATGAGAATCATCGCCACTGCAACAACGATGAAGATAATGGTCAAGGTGAGGTAGAGGGTGCTCATGACTACTCCAGCCCGGCGGTTGCCCGGGCAATCTCGATGAATGAACCAGCCTGCAGCGACGCGCCGCCAACGAGAGCGCCATCGACGTCCTCACAGGCCATCAGGTCCGCCACATTGGACGGCTTCACTGACCCGCCATAGACAATGCGAATCCTCGCGGCGGATCGAGCATCATACCGTACGCCGACCGCGGATCGAAGCACTTCGTGGACTTCTTGGGCCTCAGCGGGCCCGGCTGTTCGACCGGTGCCAATTGCCCAGATGGGCTCGTAAGCGAGGTCCACCATGGCCATATCATCAGTGGAAATGCCTTCAAGCGAGCCCTCGAGTTGCCCAAGCACAACCTCCCGGGTCTGGCCTGCCTCCCGGTCCTCAAGCGTCTCGCCCACACAGAGCAGCACACGAAGCCTTCCATCGATCGCCTGACGCACCTTTCTCGCCAACAATTGATTCGTCTCTCCAAGCCCGTGCCGCCGTTCAGAGTGGCCAACAAGCGTAGTTGTACAGCCACAGTCTCGCAGCATGGACGCTGAAACTTGGCCCGTGAAGGCGCCTTCCGCCTCGGCAGCCACATCCTGCCCCCCAACGGCAATCCGGCCTTGGATCGCCTCAACCACAGCCCCTAAGTAGGGGTATGGGGGAAATATGGCCATATCAATGCGGGCCGCAACCGACGCTGCAGACGCGGCAATATCGCGGCCGAGTGCAGCCGCAGTGGCAGCGTCAAGGTGCATTTTCCAATTGCCGCCCACCAGTGCTCGTCGGTCCATGTTGTACTCCAGTCGGTTTACTCGCTCAGCATACTCGTCCTCGGCTCGAAACTTTGGGCTTGGGACCTACTATGGGCGACCAAGCCCAGAGGGTCCCCACCAAACATGTCTCCATTCAATACCGATTGCCCAACAGCCGCTGATATCCGACGGTCCTTTCTAGCGTTCTTCAAAGACCAAGCTGGACACGAGATTGTCCCTAGTTCGCCGGTCGTCCCCCACGATGACCCAACGCTGCTCTTCTGCAACGCTGGCATGAACCAATTCAAGGATGTCTTCCTGAGCACTGGCACAAGACCGTGGTCTCGGGCGGTGGATAGCCAGAAGTGCATCCGCGCAGGTGGCAAGCACAATGATCTCGAGGACGTTGGGCGAGACACCTATCACCACACGTTCTTTGAGATGCTAGGCAACTGGTCCTTTGGCGACTATTTCAAAGCCGAAGCAATTGAGTGGGCGTGGACACTCTTAACCGAAGTCTGGGGTCTGCCAAAAGATCGACTGCATGTCACGGTCTTCGCCGGTGATGAATCGGACGGGCTCGGGCCAGATGAAGAAGCCGAAACACTGTGGCTTGAGCGTACCGACATTGATCCGTCGCACATCACCCGGTGGGACCGTAAGGACAATTTCTGGGAAATGGGCGCCGCCGGACCATGCGGACCATGCACCGAGATTCACTACGACTCGACACCAGACGGCACAGGCGGGCCAATGGTGAATCTTGATCACCCCGATGTCATCGAGGTATGGAATCTGGTCTTCATTCAATTCAACCGGCGCGAAGACGGGACACTTGTTCCCCTGCCGTCGCAGCACGTAGACACCGGGATGGGCCTTGAGCGAATTGTGCGTGTGCTACAGAACAAACGAAGCAACTACGACACCGATCTGTGGACACCGATCTTCGACGCCATTGATCGTGAAACCACTGCGGCAACATATGGTGGCGTGCTCGATGACCCTGTTGACACCGCCTATCGCGTCATTGCCGATCATGTGCGATGCCTCACCGTTGCGCTCACAGACGGGGCGAGACCGGGGCCAGATGGCCGAGGATATGTACTCCGTCGCATTCTTCGTAGAGGCGTGCGTATGGCTAGGCAATCGCTTGGCGCCGAGGAACCGCTGCTTTGCAAGCTCGTACCAGCAGTCGTACAAACACTCGGCGATGCCTACCCTGAGGTCGCCGCCGCGGCCACCGAGGTTGCTGACATCATCAAGGCAGAAGAGCTGGCCTTCCTGCGTACCCTCGATCGAGGACTGATGCTTTTTGCGGAAGCTGCAGCAGAAGCAACAGCGACCGGTGGTGTCATCTCAGGCGAGAAGGCCTTTCTGCTGCATGACACCTTCGGTTTTCCAATTGACCTCACGGCGCAGATGGCTGAGGAACAATCGATTGCACTGGACCGTGATGGGTACGAGAAGGCGATGGAAACGGCAAGAGACCGCTCACGCGGTGAGACGGGCACCACCGACACCGTGCTCGCCTTACCACCAGAAGTCATTGCTTCACTTGAAGGTCTCGGCCATATGGGCACCGATGACTTAGCCAAGTTCCATGACGGAAACTGCACGGGAGTGGTTACTGGAATCTGGAATGGCAATGCACTCATCAAAAATGTACCCAAACAAGAGCGAGTCGCCGTACTACTCAACCGTACGAGTTTCTATGGCGAACAAGGTGGGCAGATCGGTGATGAGGGGTGCTTAACATTCGAGGATGGTGGCGTATTCCGCGTCGAGCAGACCGTTCGATCGGGCTCCTGGATCTTGCATATTGGCCAACTTGAATCAGGCCAACTAGGTCTCGGTGACCATGTTGAGACGATCGTTGATGCCTCTCGTCATACGGCCATCGAAACAAATCACACTGCTACCCATTTGCTGAACCGAGCACTTCGTGAAGTCCTCGGCAAGGACTCTGATCAGCGAGGTTCACTCGTCGCGCCGAATCGCCTGCGATTCGATTACGCCGCATCGAAGTCGCCAAGCCTGAAAGACATTGAGGCGATTGAGAAACTCGTCCAAGAAGACATCGACGCCGATCTCACAGTCAATGCTGATGAATTGCCACTTGATCTTGCCATGGAGATCAACGGCGCCCGCGCCATGTTTGGTGAGCGGTATCCGGATCCCGTCCGCGTCGTGTGCGCGGGTGCTGAAGTGAATGAACTTGCCAATGATCCACCACGGGATGCATGGAAAAGGCTGTCTATCGAATTCTGCGGGGGCAGCCATGTGACAAGCACAAAGTGCATCGGTAACTTCCTGGTGATGCAAGAGCAGGGTTTGGCTGCAGGAATCCGCCGCATTGTGGCCATCACCGACGAAGAAGCAGTGAATACCAGAGCAGCAGGCGAAGCACTGTTGGCCCAACTCGAGTCAATGCGGTCGATCGAGTCGGCTGATTTACCTGCTGCAGTAGACGATGCCGCCCGCAAACTGGCGGATGGTGAGTTTGGACTCGTGCATCGTCGAACTGCCGATGCACAACTAGACACACTGCGAAAATCTGCCAAGGCTGCACGAAAGGCTGCTGCCGGGGAGTCGAAGGGGGCAGCGATCGACGATGCGCGTGCACTGGCGTCGGATGCAATTGGAGATATTATGATTGGCGAAATTACGGCCTCAGACCGTGAGTCACTGCTTGCCGGAATAGATACAGCAAGTGCGATCGCGTCAGATGTCGCATGTTTGCTCGCCTGCAGAATCGAAGAGACAGGAAAGGTCATCATCGCTGCGCAGGTGCCGAAGCCACTTATTGCACGAGGTCTGCATGCTGGCGACTGGGTGCGAGTTGCAGCACAAGCCTGCGGTGGTGGTGGTGGTGGCCGACCCGATGCGGCTCAAGCAGGCGGAAAGAATCCTGAACAATTACCCGAAGCACTTGATGCCGCCGGGATCTATGCCAAAGAGGTGCTGCAATGAGTGATAGTGAAAAGATCGAACATGATGAGGGCGGCGAGCCAGAATCTCGGCATCATGTCTCGACGATCCGAACGGTTGATCGCCAAGTTGGCGAGCATGTGCTTGCTGCCCTCAATGAGGATGATGCCGTAGCAGCGATTACAACACTCGTAACAGGCGTACGGGCCGATCGCATCGTGTCAATGCCACTCACTCGTGAGCAGGTGGAGGCGATTCGTGGGGTTCTTGAGCAGGCGCAAGCCGAAGCAACGGAGTCCGAAGAAGAAGAAGAAGGCCGCCGTGAAGGTTTCCTTGGCTTCCACACCGTACTACGTACAGAAACAAAGGAATCCGAGGATACCGACGAGTGATTGATCGTCGGACTGTAGTCGGCGTCGGACTGGCGATCACATG
Source organism: Phycisphaerales bacterium (assembly GCA_029247205.1). GTDB lineage: Bacteria > Planctomycetota > Phycisphaerae > Phycisphaerales > SM1A02 > UBA12567. Next base: position 92,732 of record JAQWLT010000026.1, read on the forward strand.
CCAGCCATGGCGTGCGCTTGCTGGACCAGCCACTGTGGCCAATACAAAGGAGTCAGATGCCATGAAGAACCATAGTTGGCCCGTGTCACTCGCGCAGTGGTCACTGCACCGCACCCTTCGTGCTGACAAACTCACAACTGAACAATTCCCTGCCTTTACTCGTGAACAGTTTGGCATCACTGGTGTGGAGTACGTCAACTCCTTCTTCAAAGATCGTTCCACCGACGACGCGTGGCTAAACGCCCAAAAAGCCCGCTGCAAAGACGCCGGTGTGCAAAGTGTGCTCATCATGGTCGATGACGAAGGCGCGCTCGGTGATCCGTCTGCAGCAGATCGGGCAGCAGCAGTTGACAACCATCGCCGATGGCTCCACGCGGCCAAGTCTCTCGGCTGCCACGGTATCCGAGTCAATGTGCCTTCAGAGGGCACGCCGGAAGAGCAGCGAGAACTCTGCACGGCGGGCCTCGCCGCACTCATGCCCCACGCGGAAGAACTCAATCTTTCGGTCATGATCGAGAATCACGGCGGGCTTTCTAGCAATGGCCAGTGGCTCGCGTCGCTCATCACGGCTGTTGACCATCCAAGACTTGGCTCGCTTCCAGACTTTGGAAACTTTGTACTGAACTGGGACACCAAGGAAATGTATGACCGCTATCGCGGCGTCGATGAACTTCTGCCACATGCCAAGGCACTCAGTGCCAAGAGCCATGACTTTGACGAGTTTGGGAACGAAATACACACCGACTACTCGAGGATTTTTGAGCTTATTCGCAAGCACGGATACAGCGGCTGGATTGGTGTTGAGTATGAAGGCGAAACGCTGTCTGAAATCGATGGAATTACACACACCCGTGATCTGCTTCTCAAAAACGGCTGCCATGTCAGCGAAGGAGTCTGATTCATGAAAGCACTGTGCATTACCAAGCAAGGGGATCCCGTAAGCCCAAACATTGAACTTCAGGAAGTGCCCACGCCTTCGCCTGCTACAGGCGAGGTACTCGTAAAAACCGAAGCAAGCGCCATGAATCATCTCGATCTTTGGATTGGCCGAGGCCTACCGGGAATCGATACCGCGTGGCCACGCATCGGTGGCTCGGATGGATGTGGTCGAATCACTGAAGTTGGCAAAGGTGTCGATGATGCTTGGGTCGGCCGCCGCGTTGTTCTGAATGCTGCTGTGGAAGCTGCTGGCACCATGCACCCAGACACCACACCAGCAGGCCGCGACATCCACATGATCGGCGAGCATGGGCCTGGCACACATGCCGAATTCTTTGTTGCTCCAGCAACCAATGTTCTGGCCTTATCTGACACAAGTGATCCGACCAAGGTTGTCGCATTCGCGCTCTCACACCTCACTGCGTGGCGAATGCTGCGTACACGAGCAAGGCTCGCCGAAGGCGAAACGGTGCTCATCACCGGCATTGGTGGAGGCGTGGCGCTTGCAGCACTTAACATTGCCCGCCACTTTGGATGCCACACAATTGTGACCAGCCGGCACGAATCAAAGTTGGACCGTGCCCGTTTCATCGGAGCAGATCAGACTGTCTTGGACGAGGGTGAAGACTGGAGCCGTACCGTGCGCAGATTCACTGCTCGACGGGGAGTCGATGTCTGCGTTGACTCGATCGGTGCTGCCGTGCACCTCTCGTGTATCAAGTCGCTGGCTCGTGCCGGACGATTTGTATCATGCGGCTGCACCAGCGGCGCAAACCCACCAACGGACCTTGCCCGGTTATTTTGGAACCAACTTGAGATGCTTGGCTCAACAATGGGCGACATGCAGGAGTTTCGCGAAGTACTCTCCCTATTCCAACAGGACCGCCTTGAACCAACCATCGACTCGGTCATCCCTGCCTCCGAAGGGGCCAAAGCGTACGAACGAATTGAATCTGGATCCCAGTTTGGCAAGGTAGTACTCACTTGGACTTAAATCACGAAAGCATGGACCACACGCAACGAAACGGCGACATTCTCGATCGCAGCGATACGTGGCTTGCTCAGTCGCTCCCCAAAATGATCGCTATGCGGCGGGACCTGCACAGCCACCCAGAACCAGCCGGTGCCGAGTTCCGCACAAATGCCATTGTGTGTGAACACATGAAAGTGGCCGGGCTCACGCCACAATTGCGATCTGATGCGACTGGCATCATTGTTGACCTCGATCTTGTTGAACGTGACGCCCCTCGAATAGCCATCCGTGCAGACATGGATTGTGTAGAAGTGCCTGACGAAAAAACGGTGTCGTGGCGATCAAGCGTCGATGGGCTCTGCCACGCCTGTGGACACGACGCTCACACAACAATGGCCTGTTTTGCAGCTCATGCCCTCGCCCTTGAGACGAATGCAATGCAATCAGCAGGACCACAGCGAAACCTGCGATTCATCTTTCAGCCTGCGGAGGAATCGTCCACTGGCGCTATTGAGATGGTCGACCGCGGCGCACTGCAAGACGTTGATCGCATCATTGCACTTCACTGCGACCCATTTCTAGATGCCGGTCAAATCGGCCTGCGAGACGGACCAATCACAGCCAATCTCATGTCCTTTCGCGTGACCCTCTCCGGCCGCGGCGGGCACAGCGCACGGCCGTATGAAGCAATTGACCCAATCCCCGCCGCCGTCAATCTGGTTTCATTGCTCTATCAACTCGCGCCGCGCAGTGTCGATAACCGACGAGCGTATTGCCTCACTGTGACATCTATTCGATCTGGCGAGGCGATCAACGCCATCCCAGACTCGGCAGAGATTTGTGGCACGATTCGTGCTGCTCGTGTGGAGGATGCCAAGCGTCTTCATGACATGGTGGGGACCTGTGTGAAGGCCGCCTGCCTTGCCACGGGGTGCTCCGCTACAACAGAGTTCCCACATTCTGCCCCAGCGACACAGAATGATCCGCATGTTGTTGACATGATGGAGACAGCAGCCACCGGTATTGTTGGTAGCCACAATGTTGTTCGAATCGAGTTGCCGAGCCTTGGCGGTGAAGACTTTGCGATCTATCAACAACATGTCCCGGGCGCGATGGTTCGACTTGGCACAGGAGCTGGACCTCTCCCGGATCGCCAAGCACTCCACTCCACTCTCTTTGATATCGACGAGTCGGCTCTCTTGGTTGGTAGCCGGCTTCTAGCCCACGCTGCGATTCACTCGGTACTTTGACTAGCCAGTAATCCTTTAGAGAACAGCACAATGCCAATTCAATTCAATGCAAGTAGCGACCATACGCTTGGCGTCGAGATAGAACTCGGTGTCATCGACCGCAATTCAATGGGACTCGTCCCGCGAGCCGCTGACATTCTCTCTCAGGTTCCAGAGGAATGGACAGACTGCGTGAAACCTGAGTTCATGCAGGGCTACCTTGAATTTAACACTGGCGTCTGTGACACCGTGGACGATGTTCGCAAGGACTTGCAAGAGAAACTGAAATGGGGCTATGGCCTTGCCGCCGAACTCGATGCGACCTTTCTCTGGAGCGGCACCCACCCCTTCTCACGGTGGGATGAACAGTCGCTCACGCCAGATGAACGGTATCACTGGCTGATGGAAACGATGCAGTATGTGGCTCGCCGACTTGTGTGCTTTGGCTTGCATGTTCATGTTGGAGTTGACGGCGGCGATAAGGCTATTCAGATGTGCGATCGCATGATGCGGCACCTGCCTGTCATGCTCGCGCTGTCTGCAAACTCACCATGCTGGAATGGCCAGGACACCGGCTTGGCCTCTTACCGATCCAAAATTATGGAGTCGCTGCCAACGGCCGGACTACCTGAGACGATGCGTAACTGGTCAGAGTACAACTGGCTCGTCAATCATCTTCAGTCAACTGACTTCATTCACTCTTCGCGAGAGATCTGGTGGGATGTGCGGCCGGTTGCCCGATTCGGAACCGTCGAAGTTCGCATCATGGACACACCAATGACGATGCGGCAACTCTTGGGCTTGGTCGCCATGGTGCAGTGTATTGTTGCAGGTATCTCAGCCGAAATTGACCGCGGTGCCTATCTCGTCGATTGCCATCCAATGATCGCTCGGCAGAACAAGTGGCATGCTGTCCGCTACGGGCTCGACGCCACACTGGTGGACCCAGACACGATGCTTGCAGCGTCAGCACGACAAATGGCCCGACGAACACTCGATTTGTGTCGCCCGGTCGCAGACCACCTGGGGTGCGCAACTGAACTTGGCTACTGCGACGAGATTCTGCAAGATGGGAATGGAGCACAGTCACAACGCCACATGCTGCAAACCGGACAGAGTGGGCAGGATGTTGTCAAAGGCATGCTTGATGCAACTGGCGAACCCTGGAATGGGCCTTGAGCACATCACAGGCAAAACAAAAGAACCAAGAGCATCACATCCCAGCGTCGTCTCAGCTCAACAACGAGCCGTCAGTTTGGCCTCGATCTCAGCAGTGGCCCTGGCATACACCGAATCGGCGTCGCCCGTTGCATCAATCAAGAGAACATGCTCAGGGTCGGCAGCAAATAGTGCGTGATAGCCATCCCGCACCCGCCTATGGAATTCGGCGCCCTTTTGCTCCATGCGATCAAGTAGTGGATTGAGACGCTTCGCCGCCGTCACTTCGTCGACATCGAATATCACCGTCAAATCTGGCATCTGATGATTCGTGGCAACGGCGGCAACCTCGAAGATTTCTTCCATAGGCAAACCACCAGCCGTACCTTGATACGCACAAGTCGATGCTACAAACCGATCGGCCAAAACCAAATCACCCCGGCTGATCGCTGGTCCAATCTGCTGCTCTACAAGTTGTGCCCGACTCGCCATATACAGCAGCATCTCACAGCGAATGGTCATGTCGGTGTTCTCAGGATCAAGCAGAACCTTGCGGATCTGCTCCCCCACCGATGTTCCTCCCGGCTCGCGGACCTCAATCACCTCAAGTCCAGCGGCACTGGCATCGGTGGCAAAGCGGGCCAACTGGGTTGACTTGCCTGAGCCGTCCGGGCCCTCAAAGACGATGAATTTGCCGCGAAGCCACTGGTGCATTGGTGAAGTGTCGGCTGTAGAGGCCCACGGGTCAACAGGTGGCGACCGAAGTAGTATCGAACATATGCGGGTCCTACTAAGAGACATCGACCGGAAGCCCCTCGGCCAGATCGAACTCGCCTCAGGTGCGACACCTGCCTGTGTGAGCACTGAGAAGGGCCGTGAGGTTTATCTCAACTGGGAAGGAGCTCATGATGACGAAGGGCATCTCCGTCGGTGCCTCTCCTGTGGCTGCGACACGCTTTATCGCCATCGCCGTATGCCTCAAGTCACTGGCTTTGTCATTGTGCTGGCACTCGCCCTGGGCCTGGGTGGCATCCTTGGCCTCGCAACCGGCCTGCCATTCCTCATTGCCATGGTCCTCGTGCTACTGCTTGATGTGGCGATTCTGGTGCTCTCACGAGAGACGCTGGAGTGCTACCGATGTCGATCGTCCTACCGCAATCTAGACATCGCTCAGTATCACCAGCGATGGAATGGCGACACCGCCAGGAGAATCACTTCCGGCGACGTCTCTTAAACTTAGACCACAAACTCTCGATCACAATCATCAAGGCCAGCGAGAATGAGACGAGGAAGGACACAAATCCAATCCAGCCAAGCAGCGAATGATCGTTTGATTGACTTGATGACGCCAGCACGAGAATCGATGACGCCATGATCATCGCAGCTACGAGCACCGCGTATGCCAATTGACGACTTGAGTGGTGAAGCGTACGCTCAAATGACTCAACGCCATTCACATCAAGTGCAAGGCGGAACTTATTGCTGCTCACCCGTTCGAGGATTGTGTTGAGTCCGCCTGGCAGTCGGTCGGCAAGTGTGACCCACTTTCCGACATTGCGAGTCAGTCGACCCTTGATGACCCGCCATGAATACTGCTGTTTGACCAATCGCTCCACATGAGGACGGGCGAATTGCACGAGGTCAAATTCTGGATCAAGCTCCTCGGCCACACCTTCAATGGTGGTTAATGCCTTGATCATCAGAACAATCTCAGCCGGACACTGCAACTTATGCTTTCTCAGGCCCTCAGTAAACGCCCGTAGCATGGCGCCCATATCGACTTTCTCAAATGAGATGCCCGTGAATTGGTCAAGAAAATCCTGTAAGTCACGCCGGAGCTCACGACGGTTGACCTGGTCTTCTTCAACCTGTCCGAGCCCGAGAAATGCGGGATACAGTTTGTCAATGTCCCCAGATGCAACCCCATAAATGAGATTCGCAAGATCAGTCACAGTCTCTGGATCAACACGCCCCGCCATTCCGCAGTCGATGAAGCAAATTCGACCATCTTCCATGAGGAAGAGGTTTCCGGGGTGTGGGTCTGCATGGAAGAAACCAACGTCAAGTACTTGCCGAAGCACAGTAAAGGCGCCGTTGCGAACAAGCGATTCACGCTGGTCAACACTTAGGTTGGCCTGTTTCCACTTCGAAAGTTGTACACCCTTAATCTCTTCGAGACCAAGCACGCGTTTGCGCGTAACACTCCAGTACACCTCAGGGAACCAAGCCTGCTCACCCTCTTCGAGGTTGTTCCGAAACAGATCGGTGTTTCGACCTTCATGTACAAAGTCAAGTTCATACTCAATAGCCTTTGAGAACTCTTCAACAACACTGACAGGGTCAAACGGAAGATCCCGTGTGTGCCGTGAAAGCCATTCTGCTACGGCTTCTAGAATTTCAATGTCAGCTGCAACAAGTCGATCAATCTTCGGCCGCAGAATCTTCAACACAATCGGACGGCTTCCTTCACGCAGGACCGCCCGGTGAGCCTGTGCCATGGATGCTGCAGCCATCGGCTCTTCATCTATGGATTCAAAGATTTCATCGAGATCGCCAAGATCTTCGGTCAATTGTGCTTTGATTTCTGGCCATGGAACAGATGGCACATCGTCCTGCAACTTCTGCAATTCTTCGATGTACTCAGGCGAGAGAATGTCCGGTCGCGTGCTGAGAATCTGCCCGAGTTTGATAAAGGTTGGCCCGAGTTCTTCAAGCGCCATTCGCAATCTTGCGGGGCGACTCTCAGTGTGTACGGTAGCGGCAGGTTTACGAGAAAACACTCGCTGGCCACGCTCGAGCAATAGGTCCAGTTTGGCATCCTCGAAGAACTCGCGGAAGCCGAACTTGACCAAGATCCCAAGCATCTCACGGTACCGATTCGCGTGTCGAATCAATTGCAACATAGACATGGTGGGAATGGTACCGCGTTGTGGCTTCGATTCCGGGCAGTGCGAGCTCAGCCCAACTTTGGCCTGCGTACACCACCGCCGGGCTTCTGGTCAGGCCCGATTGGCCGAGATGCTCGATTGCGCCGGCCAGGACCTGGCCGCTTACGGGTTTCGTGCGGCATTCCCTCTTCGCGTGGGGCAGGCTTGGTCTTTTTAGGGGATGTTTTTGCTTTAAATCCAGGCACAGTCTCAGGGTCAACCCGTACACCCGCTGCGGGCGCCATCTTGTACCAAGTGTCCAAATCACGCTCACCAATCAACGTCCAAGCGTGGCCGCTCTTTCGAGTGCCGTGCGCCGCTCTACCGGCACGATGAACGAGATCCTCTGCAGTGTTGGGCAGGTCATAGTTGATGACCGTCGCAATACCGTCAATGTGCAAGCCGCGACTTCCCACATCGGTCGCCACTAATACATCAATTTCGCCACTACTAAAGGCTTCGAGCGCCCGACGCCGCTGAGCCTGTGATCGATCCGCATGGAGTTGCCCAGTCTTTAAATCATGCCTCGAGAGTGCTGCCGCAACCCAACCTGTCCGCCGCCGCGTTCGACAAAAAATCAGCATCCGGCCGCCGCCTGCATGCTTATGAAGATGAATAAGTAAATCAACACGATCACGAGGATGAACCAACACTACATGTTGGGTCACATGCTCAACCGCCACGGTGTGCGGGTGGGTTTCGATTCTCACTGCGCCTCGCAGGTGTTGGTCAGCCAATTGCAGTACGTCGCGGGGCATCGTGGCGCTGAAAAGAAGCATCTGCCGGCGAGACGAGATTCTCTCGAGAATACGTCTGACCTGCGGGGCAAAGCCCATATCGAACATTCGATCGGCTTCGTCAATCACCAACATCTGCACCGCTTCACCGTCGATATCACCTTCATCGATCAACTCAAGAAGCCGGCCAGGGGTCGCAACCAAAAGGTCAACACCCTTTGAGAGGACCTCCCGGATAGGGCTGATCGCAACGCTTCCAACAGCCACACCAACCCTCAATACAGATCCTCGCAATAGACCGTCGGCCACGCGACCTGTTTGATCAGCCAACTCCCGGGTCGGACAGAGCACGACTGCACGAAGCCGACGCCGAGAAGACATTCGAGTGCCTTTGGCGGGCCGATCATCCAGAATTCGCTGAAGAACCGGCACCAAGAACGCAAGCGTCTTACCACTACCCGTCTCAGCAAGCGAAATCACATCTCGACCTGCGAGTACCTCAGGAATAACCTGCGACTGCACCGAGCGAGGGCGATTGATGCCCTGCCTCGACAATGTCTCAGTCAAGACTGAGCCGATACCGATCGTGACGAACGAGTCGCCCAGCGGCAATTTTGCAGTTTTTCCAGAAGAAGATTGATCACGTGACTGATTGGAGGGCATACTCAAGTACTCATGCTAGGACATCCAGAAAAACTCGAACGACGCAGTGCCTATTCTAGGTGTGCGGCGTCACGGCGCCACCCCTTGGGGGCCCGCACCCTGAATGCCCAAGCCCTTTCGATGCCATCCACCGGCCATGTTCTGTGCCGCAGTCTCATGTTTGTCATGAATTACTGCACAGCTACCTGTTGCCGCGTCTGGAACGCGATTTCGGCGGGGCTCGCCCGAGGAGACTAAGGACTCGATTCCAAGGAACCCACCAGCGACGCCCCGCCACACAGCGGGGCGTTTGTTATTTCATCCCCTCTTACGTATTCAGGAGATCTCACTATGTCCCCCTCCCCCGGAAGTCCCGGAACCCCAGGCAGTCCTGGAAACCCCGGCTACGAACCTCTCATGCCTAACAGGCGAGGCGATGGCTTTGGACTCGCCTCCATGCTCTCCACCCGATCGATCGCCACCATTCGACGGGCCAGCGGAGTGCATGGCACTGTAGAGGGGCTCGACCTACAAAGCATCGTTCACAGCATTGAGCAAATCCCCTCCCGCTCATGGGTCGCAGATGATCTGACGGTGTTGATTGGGCAACCGTCACTTCGCTTTCGCGCCACAAACCCGGCGTGGCTCGTCCGAATCGATGGCCCCGTTGAATCGCGTGATGGTCGTGCCATACGGGCGGCCATCATGCGAGGTGATGACCCGCTGGCCTTTGAACTTCGCGCAGACCTCTATCTGGCTGCTACACGAACTGGCGTTTCGTTCTCGACCAACGATGACAACATCGTGCTCGAAATAGCCGCCACACTTCTGCAGCATCACGCTGCAGCAGCGGTACAACGTGCTGTGGCTGATGTGCACAAACCCGAGCTAGACACCGTCGCTGCCCTGCTTGGCCCATCCGGACTGGCGCTTCGTGGACTCGAGACTGACGTCTTCCCGAGCTTCCTCGATATCGGCGTCTCGGACGCTGAACACGAAGCTCCACCAGCCATACGATCCGTCGTGCTCGATCGCGTCACTGGAGCATGGCACACCGACTGATCAAACATCTACTCTCCTGTGTGCGTCTCAACTCATCGAGTCGCACCTCGAACACCCCCAAAGCGGACCGCCCGCATTGGGGGTGCTTTCGTGTCAGGGGAAGGCAAGCGGGTCGTGGTATGTTGATGGCATGATTCGACGCACCGGAGCGGTCGTGACCGCTGTCTTTCGACGCATCGTTCCCGACCCACTTGTCATCGCTGTTGTGCTGACGGTCGGGGTGTTCGTGGCCGCCTTGTGGGTGGGCCGATATCCCGATCATGTTGACACCACCCTGGAACGAGCGGGATGGTTACTCGATGCGTGGAGTAGTAGTGACGGTCTCTGGAAACTGCTTGCCTTCGCAATGCAGATGAGTCTCATTCTGCTGGGTGGACACGTACTCGCTGAAGCCCCGCCCGTTCGGCGAGCACTCGGCAAGCTTGCCAATATCCCACGTACTGCAGCAGGCGCAGCGATATTAATCGGCATTGTTGCCATGCTGCTTGGGATTGTGAACTGGGGTTTAGGGCTCATCGGAGGCGCCGTCATTGCCCGTGAAACGGGCCGCTCACTCTCGCGGCGAGGTGTAACGGCGCACTACCCACTACTCGCAGCAGCTGGATATACCGGAATGCTTGTATGGCATGGTGGTCTCTCTGGTTCGGCTCCACTATCAATGACGACGCCTGCAGGCACTGCCAAGGTGCTGCCAACTTCACTTGCAGGCGCCGAGGTGACCACTCCACTCAGCGAAACTGTGTTCTCGCTCGAGAATCTACTGATTACCGGTGGACTGCTTCTGATCATTCCGGTCCTCCTTGGCCTGATGTCGCCTCAAAGCGTCGACTGTGAACCCATCGATCGATTCACCCCGGGTGAGCAGAATGCTCCCTGTGAGGCTCGGGGCCATGCAACACTGCCAGACTTGCTCAATCACACCAGGTGGATCACGGCAACGCTTGGTCTAGCACTTCTGTGCGCAGCAATCTCGACAACTGCCACAAGCGGCCTCGATCGGATTGGACTCAATACAGTCATCATGTATTTACTCGCAGTGGCACTTTTACTGCACCGCTCGCCAGATGCATTCATGCACGCTGCGACACGCGCAGCAGCGGGATGCGCCGGCATCATCGTTCAATTCCCACTCTACGCTGGGATCATGGGAATCATGGTTGCCGCCGGGCTCGTCGAACTCTTGACAGGTGCCATGCTGGAACTGGCTGGACCACAAACGTTGGAGTTCTGGACCATGGTCTCTGCAGGCATCGTCAATATTCTCGTCCCGAGTGGTGGCGGACAGTGGGCTGTGCAAGGTCCAATTGCCATTGAAGCAGGACGGTCAGCGGGAATTGGCACTGGGTCAATGATATTAGCTGTTGCCTATGGCGATGAACTCACCAATATGCTGCAGCCATTTTGGGCATTACCGCTGCTCGCAGTAACCGGTGTACGGGCGCGGGACATCGTGGGCTACACCGCAATCGTCATGCTTGCAGCAGGCGCATGGATGACACTTTGGTTGCTTGTCCTATGAGTAAGCATGTACGAGTTTGCAGGGCTGCGGGCATCCACACCGTGACACTAGATGCTGCAGATCGCCGCAACGCGCTTACTGTACCGATGCTAGAAGCCATCGAAGTGGCTGCTTGTGCTGCAGCAAACGCATCGGTCTTGGTGATTGAAGGAGCGGGCAAGACGTTCTGCGCAGGCTTTGATGTGGAACTCATGCAAACTCATCCAGACGCAGTGGATGAACTCATTGCAGCACTCAGTATGACATGCCGAGCGTTGCGTCGATGCCCAGCAACCGTGCTCGCCGACGTTCAGGGCGCTGCTGTTGCTGGCGGATGCGCGTTGGCTGTATCAGCGGACATCCTGCTCGCTCGAGAGGGCGCACGACTGGGATACCCAGTGCACGCCCTGGGCATCTCACCTGCCGTCACCATTCCAGTGCTTCTTCCATCGGCGGGCGGACGGGCTAGAAGTATGCTGATGAACGGACGGCTTGTAGAGGCGCAATCACTGCATGATGCTGGAGTGGTGCACCACCTACTTCCGATGGAAAATGATCGAACCCCATTCGTCAATGAACTCGCGGCTCGCGGCCGCGATGCTTCGCATATCACCAAGGCTTGGCTCAATGAACTGGATGATGTACTGAACGATGATCGATTCGATGGCCCGGTTACTGGATCACGCGGACTTCGCTACGGTCAGTCCTGACTCGCTCGCTCGCCGGACTTGCTCCGAATCATGTCTCGGTGCGAGGCCGCATGCATGCCAAGTTGCACATAATCCTTGCGGCACACCGCATTGAGCATCCAGTCGACCAACACTCGTAGCCGACGGCCAAATCGCGGGGTCTTCATGAGATAGATCCCACGCCACATGAGCCATGCAAGAATGCCATGCACGCGAAGACCCTTGATCGCCGCCACACCTCGGTGACGCCCAAGCGGCACCAATATGCCTTGAAGTTCGACACCCCCAGGCTTGGTGGGTCGGCCCTGCTCAGTCGCCGCAATATTTGCTGCGAGTTGTGGCGCCTGCCGAATGGCGATTTGCGCCAGCGGAGGCATTGGCTTGCCATCGCGGCCAGGGACCGAAGCGCAATCACCCATGCCCCAAATATTCGGCGTTCCAGTCGCCCGGTAGTCTGATTCACACTGCATGCCGCCAAATTTATTCAACGGAAGACCATTGAGGTTCTTTAGCATCGGGGAGGGGGCGATACCAGCGGTCCAAATGACCGTCGAACATGGAACGGTCTCGCCATTACTGTCAACGATGCGGTCCGCATGAACCTCCTTCACAGAGACGCCCGTATGAATATTGATCCCACGCTTTCGCAGTAACTTGGTCGCCCAGTTTGAGAGATGGTCTGGCAAAATCGCTAGCAATCTCTTGTTGAACTCATAGACGGAGAATTGAATATCTTCGTCTTTGATGTTGTGATATTGAGCCGACGCTTCGCGGACAAAGACTTCAAGTTCACCAAGCACTTCGATGCCTGTCACATTGCCGCCGACAACCACAAAATGTAAGAGGCGGCGACGTTCCTCAAGATCATCAATCGCATTTGCCAATTCCAAGAGTTCAACTGCCCGATCACGTATCGCCACGGCATCAGACATGTGTTTCATGAAGAAGGCGTGCTCACGAACTCCCGACACCACATCCTCTGGAAACATCCTCGTGACACTCCCGAGCGCGACGACGAGGTGGTCGTAACCGATCCATCTAGATTGTTCATCCCCAACAAGTTGGAAGTGCACACGCTGCGATTCTGGATCCATCCCAACCACTTCGGCCATCAGCAACTCTGCTTTGGGGGCAAATTCTCGAATGGGCACGGTGCAATGACGAGGTTCAATCGAACCACATCCAGCTTCGATGAGCAATGGATAGAAAATGAAATAGTTATTCCGATCGATGACGACGACTTCGACATCAAGACCATACTTGCGGCGAGTCAGCTCCTTGGCGAGGTATGAGCCACCGAAGCCGCCGCCCAGAATGACAATTCGCTTTCGTTCACGCTGCTCAACCATGGTTGCCCTTCCTGCTGCGGAGTCGTCGGTGGCTGCATCACCACTTGGTCGCTCGTCCCGCGAGGGTACTCGACTGCTCGTTTCTTGTGCAAAGCCGGATCTGTCTCGATTGGCGGGATGTCATCATTAATGATCATCGACATGATGAGCACGCATGACCACACGACTGGGAAGGCGGATGCCGCCACAGCAAATATTGCGAGGTTCCGAGCTGTGCTCCACCGCACTCTTCCAATAAACTCGCACACGATCACCACAAAGGCGACAACCGAGAACTTAAAGACGCTCATCCCAGGAATTCCGAACCACTTGATCACCAAAGCCGCGATCGGATTCATCTCTGTGCCACTAAAGAACAGGACGAGCCGAGTCAGAATGATGTCGATTGAGGCGACAAAGACCAGCCATAAATACAGATTGGGAAAAAGT
>JAQWLT010000069.1 GCA_029247205.1 Phycisphaerales bacterium
GCGGCCGATGGGCTCATCAAGAGCGATGTGGCAAAAGCACCCACCGAAGAACTTCCTTACAAAATTAAACGTCGATTTCTTGGCGGGTTCAAGGTGAAATTCAATTGCCCCTCTTGCACTGATGAACTGACCGCAGATCAAACTGATATAGGGACGCTGGTCGCCTGCCCCGCCTGCCACGCCCCATCCATCCGTGTCCCCGGCACACAGTGGCTGTCAAGCCGGCATGGCATCGGAGATGCCGAGCAGGGCAACGAAACCCGCGTTATGAACACGGCTGACGACATCGTGGGCGTGGTTGAAATGATTACTGATGGGGATTGCCAGTTCTATGATCAAAGATTGTATGACTTCCACTTCGAACATCAAACCCAACAGGACTATGAAGCCAGCGAGAGTGACTCTTTAGAGTACCTAGAGACTGTGTGCGAAGTGTTGTCGAAAGAGTTTGGAACGAGGTTCCAAGTAGACCGCAGCATGCGAAAGGCGAGCCTTAACGTTGATCTTCTCATAGCAGACAGTATCTGTATCGCCATTGTCATGGAAGAAACAGTTCTGAAAGTCCTTAAGCTTGACCACGCAGATCACTTCACATTGGTCAATGCGTGGGCCGATCCGGCCAGTTGGACCGATTCCGATGAGCGGACCACATTGCTCCAGCGCCTGTTGGTAGTGATCAACGACGTGCCTGCCACATCAATCAAGATGGCGGCGGAATGAAGGGCGGAAAGAAAAACCCCAACCGCGTTGGCCTTCCTTCAACCTCGCTACCATGCTCGACCTCGCCAAAGCGGCGACGAGCGGAGTGACATGCCCAACTGCACCATCAATGACGTTGTTTGTGAGTTTGAGGACGGACAGAGCATCCTCGCTGTCGCCACAGCCAATGGGATCGAGATCCCGTACTACTGCTGGCACCCTGGGCTCTCCGTTGTGGCGAATTGCCGGATCTGCTTGGCAGAAGTCGCCGCACCGAACCCACGCAATGATGGCAAGGTGGAGACCATTCCAAAGCTCCTTCCCACCTGCCAGACGATGGCAGCGGAGGGACAAATCGTCACCACCCAGAGCGAGAAAGCCGTCGCCAACCAGCACTCCATCATGGAGTTGCTACTCATCAATCACCCAGTTGACTGCCCGGTGTGCGACCAAGCAGGTGAGTGTGGACTGCAAGACTACGCCTATCAATACGGCAACTCCGCCAGCAGATTCGAAGAAGAGAAGATCAAGCAGCCCAAGAAAGATGTTGGACCGCATGTACTGCTCTACAGCGATCGCTGCATCATGTGTACACGCTGTGTTCGATTCACAGAAGAAGTCACCGGCACACACGAACTACTGATCTCCGGACGCGGCGCCACCGAATCGATCGACGTCTTCCCCGGCAAACCTCTTGATAACCCGCTCAGCGGAAATGTTGTCGACCTCTGCCCCGTTGGCGCACTGCTCGACAAGGACTTCCTCTTCGCCCAGCGTGTGTGGTACCTCAAGTCCACACCATCTATCGACGGGCTCACCGCCTCGGGTGACAACATCCTCATTGAACACAATATGGACAAGGTGTACCGGCTCAAACCACGCACCAATATGGATATCAACCGATGGTGGATGACCGACGAAGTCCGCTACGGCTGGCACTTTGTCAATGACGAGACCCGGCAACTCATGCCATCACTACGCAACAGCGAACCGTTTGAACAAGACGCCCCTGACGAAGCCTGGGATGTCGCTGAAGCCGCCGCACTTGATGGATTGCAGGACGCTGGACATATCGCTGCGCTCATCAGCCCCATGCTCTCGTGCGAAGACGCGTGGCATCTCGGGCAACTCGCCCGCGCCATCGATCCGCGTGCTGTGCTTGCCGTTGGGCCAGTCCCAGTCGATGGCCAAGATCAAACAATGCTCGACGGCTTCGTCATTCGCGCCGAGAAAGCCCCGAACGCTCGTGGTGTTCGTCGCGTGCTGGAATCACTTGGTGGAACAGTGCTCGATGCCGCTGGCTTCCACGCCGCACTGCGCGAAGACGCCTCGATTGCTGGCGTACTCATCACAGGCAACTACCCAAGTGAGTGGGTCACACCTGACTTGATTGATGCAATCAGTGGTGGACGCTTTACTGTGCTGATCGACACGCTTCCCAACGCGCTCAAGGCGGATGCCTTCCTTCCAGGCGCTACGTGGATGGAGAAGGCCGGCACGTTCGAGAACGTCGAAGGCCGATTGCAATCCTTCCATAGCGCCGTCTCGCCAGCGCGGTGGTGCAAGAGCGAAGCCCAGATTGCTACAGACTTACTGGCTCGCCTTCGCGGCGAGACTCCACATACATTCTGTGACGCTGCCACTCGTCAGGCGATGGCCGAGCATGGAATCGTAGAAATGACTCGCGACGTACAGCACCCACCCGCCACCGATGTGCAGGCCGACAGCGACATGCACCTCATTGTGCTGTAGAACAGCCCAAACAGGCGACTTGTCTGCTTGCAGCATGGGCACTCATGCATTTGGTTTTGCGTAAGCCCTTATCTAAAACAAGGGAAATCGCCCATTGGGTCAATGCGCTCGTGGGTCGTCTGCCATTACCGCTGCAAGCGCGTCATTGTCCGAGTAGTCCACTGGCACATCGATCAGTACGGGGCCGGGCGTCTCCATGCCCTTTTGTACAAGATCGGCCAGGCCATCGGCCTCCTTGAGCCGCCATCCTGTTGCGCCAAATGCCTCAGCGTAGGCCACAATGTCAGGCTCACCAAAGTTCACGCCAGAAACGCGGCCGTACTTCATCCGCTGCTGGAAGGCCACCATGTCGTAGGTGCCATCACGCCAGACCAGATGCGTGAAGTTGCACCCGAGACGCACCGCCGTTTCCAGTTCTTGCGCCGAGAAGAGAAACCCCCCGTCGCCCGACATCGACAACACCGGGGTGCCGGGGCGCGCGATCGTCGCAGCAATTGCCCACGGCAACGCAACACCAAGCGTCTGCTGGCCATTACTAAAGAGCAGCTTCCGCGGCTCAAAACATAGAAAGTGCCGGCCCATCCAGATGTAGTGCGAACCAACATCGCAAATGACCGTCGTTGAATCGTCGGCAACCGCCTGCAATTGCTGCACAAGACGCAGTGGATGCACTGGCATGTCCTTGTGTACCGCTGGTGGATTGTTGTGCGTGTGCCACGCCTCCCGAGCCTCGGCGACTCCAGGCAACGAATCGAGGTCACGAAGCGGCGGCAATGCTATTGTCAACTGGCGTACTGTCTCGCCGATGTCTCCGATCAGTTCGTGTCGCGGCTGGTAGAACTCGCTCTTGTCCGCCAGAACTGCCTCGATGTGCACAATCGCAGCGTGCCCATCTTTATTCCATGCAACCGGGTCATACTCGACGGGATTGAAGCCCATCGTGACGATGACATCCGCTTGAGCTAACAGCACGTCGCCAGGTTGATTGTGGAACAGGCCGACTCGCCCAAAGAACTGGTCTCTCGCTGCGCGAGGTACCACGCCCGCTGCTTCCCACGTCCCAACAATGGGCATCGGTCGCACTTGCAGTAACTCGCGAACGGCGGATGATGCCTCAGGGCCACTTGATGCCATTCCCGCCAAGATGACCGGACAGGCTGCTTCTGCAATGAGTTCGGCCGCGGCGGCAATCTTTGCTGCTGGCGCGGCTCCAACTACTGGCGGGTCAACCGGCAGTGGTGATCCGGCTGCCGGCTGCAACATCACGTCGTATGGCAAACTTAAATACGCCGCGCCGCGGTGCGGGGTCATGGCCGATTCAAAGGCAGCCGCGACCAGTTCTGGAACCGAGTCGGGCACAGCGACCTCTTCGGCAAACTTGGTCACCGGTTGCATTACGCCAACATTGTCCATCGACTGGTGCGTGCGTTGGTGTCGCATTCGCATGGGAACGGCGCCGGTCAAACATACGACCGGGTCACCTTCGGTCGTCGCGGTCAGAAGGGCCGTGCAATAGTTGGATGTCCCGGGGCCAGAAGTGCCAATACACACGCCCGGCCGACCCGTCATGCGACCAAAGGAAGCGGCGATGAAGCCGGCATTCTGCTCGTGCCGACACACAACCAACTCGATCGACGAATCGACCAGCGCTTCAAAGATCGGATCGATCTTGGCTCCTGGAATGCCAAAAATATGCGTCACACCTGCTGATTCAAGGCACTGGACAAGCAGTTCCGCGCCGTTGGGGCCCTTGAAATCCTTGGTAAACATGCCACACATCCTCGCTGTTAGGTATTGTCGGGTGATGATAAACGAATCCAGTGTGACATATCTCGCATCCAACACGGTGACGGTTGCCGACGCGGGCTGGCTTTGCATGCGTATCTCCATTGCTTGGATTTTTCTCTGGCCGCTGCCGGGCATACTCAAAGATTGGAAGACAACTGTCGGCGCAACGGCTTTGGTATTTCCAGTTCCCAATCTGGCAACGCTGGCTGGCGTCTGTGTGATGATCGGCGGAAGTCTCTCTGTTGGCTTGGGGATCTATGGCCGAATCGGCGCCGCAGCACTTGCGCTCTACTGCGCGGGAGGTGTGCTCGTGCATATGGCGTTGTCGCGGCAGCCTGCCATACTTCTTGACGGGCTGCACTTGAAAGGTGAATCCGCTGATGTGGCGAACACCGCTGCCGCCATTGGCGCCGTTGGGAACGTCACCAGCGCGTGGAAAAACTGGACCATCGCCGGGGCCTGCGTCTTTATCGCACTGGCGGGCACTGGCCGATGGAGTCTCTTTGAATTACTGCCAATGCGCATCATTGGAGCATCGCAATGAGTGATGAACGGTATGACCGAGGCATCAAGATTCTTCGCGAACACTTTGGCGAGCAGGCGGATGAACTGATCGCCAAGATTGCATCGGCAAGCCCTGACTTTGCTCACATCAATGTGACGTTCCCATTTGGTGAGTTGTATGCGCGTGATGGGCTCGATCAGAAAACTCGCGAGTTGTGTGCCATCGCCGGAACTGTGTGTCTCGGTCACGCACTTCCTCAATTGCGATTACATGCAATCGGTGCATTACGCTGTGGCGCAACCAAGCAGGAAGTGCTTGAGGTCATCATCCAGATGATTGCTTACGCAGGCTTTCCCGCAGCGACCAATGCCCTACTTGCCGTGTCCGAAGCTATGGACGCCCATCAAGCTGACGAGTGATCTGCTGGATGCCTGCTTCCGATGCCCATGAAGGCCATCGGTAATGTGGCAAGCATGCCAAAGAACATTGACATCGCACCGAAGCACAGAAACTCTGCTTGTAGTGCTGAACCAGGAGGCAAGCCGGCGCAGGAGACTGCGCCGGCTGCCAACCCGATTACGCCCACAAGGAGGCTGCGAAGCACGGCACGCTCAGGAGTGAGCGGGCCGGCCCAATAGAACGCTGAGAGAGATCCCCCTACAAAGAGCACCGCCAGGATCGCGGCGGGCTTGCCGGTCATTGCGGTGTCGCCGATGGCAGCAAGCACCAAGGAGCAATACCAGGCAAAAGCAGCCAGCCGCCAAATTGAATCTGCCCAGCCGCAACGAGTTGCCTGCGTTTGGGCAACTGCGTTGGAGGGCGATTCTGGCAAGACGAGGTCGATCTGATGGGTGGCCATAGCACCCGCATCGGGCCCATCGTGAGGCGACTGAAGCGAACCTGGGCCCAACAGCTCATTTATGTGCCGAAGAGGTCACCAATGAGTGGCGGGTGGCATTGTAAGTCCCTGCCATAAATATAGATAGATCAGCCGCCTGGTCGAGTGTGAGTCAGTTCAGCAACGGTGCCAGCGGGCTTACCTGTGAGCGCAGCATGCTTGAGAAGGTACTGCACGATCGTCGTCATGATGGTCGCATGGGACCAGGTCAGGGGGCTCACACTAATCGGCGCCCCAGAATAAGGGTCGAACTGCTCGGCCACCACGCCTGACTCGAGCGACCGCTCGCGGGTCCACTCCAGCACAGGCACCGATTGCTGCAACTGCTTGACGGTGGTTGCTCTGGCAATGTCGTACTGCGCCATCCACAACGTGCAAATTGCCCACGGATTCCCAGGGACGCGATTCGTATCCTTTGACTCGACTTGGTGGTAATAGTCATTCTCATACCTCGCCACGCCACCGATTTCGGTGTCGACGGTTAGCCGCGCACGAACGGCCTCCATGTGAGAGGCCACCCGTGGATCTTGCGAAGGCAACGCATTGAACGCAAACAAGCCCCACGCACTCGCGTCGAGTGTCATGTCACGTGTGTACGTACCGTCTTCCTGCAGTGTCACGCTGCGAGCGAAATGGCCTGTCTCCTCGCACCACATATGTTTGATCATCGCTGCTCGCATCTGATCGGCGGCCGCGCCGTATTTTGCGCTCTCCTCGGAAGCACCAAAGTCATCAGCAAAATCACGCGACGCGTCGAGCGCGCCAATGCAGGTTGCAACAGTGAACAAGTGCACGCCATAACGCTCCTCCCATAAATCCCAAGATGGCTGCGGAAGGCCATTGTGATCACGAAAGGACACGATCCACTCGGCAGGCTTGCTCACAAGGTCCCGGTGCACCTCGCGGATGAATTCCACATCGCGAAAAACCTCAAAGTGACGTCGTAGTGCCCATACCACCAACGCTGTCTCATCTTGTTGAATCGGCAAACTTGGACGGCCCTCTTTGAGCCACGGATGCCAACTACTCGCAAGCGAGCCCGTCGGGTTGTACTTGTGCAAAAAATAGCCTTCGGGCTCAACGACCCGTTGACAGAATCGAAAGAAGCGACGCGAGAGTTCGCTATGACCAGCCAGAACCAACGACTGACTACAAATCGCTCCATCTCGCGGCCACATGTATGAATACGTGTCGCCAGCGAAGTGCGTGATGTCGGTGTCGTTGGCTGCAATGATCGCGCCATCATGATCGACCTGCGTTCGCAGAATGAGTTCACTTCGAACATAGTGATCACGCAATGGCTCAGGCAGTGGCGAAAAGTCCAAAGGCTCTTTGCACGCCCAGAGTCGCCAGTACGCCTCGGTCCTGCGAATCATCCGCTCGGCTGTTCGATCTAATACTTTTTGGTTGAGTTGCCGCGCGGCCTTGTATGAGTCGGCTGCGGCAATCCAATACACCAGATGCTCTTCGCCGCCCGGCTGCAACTTCAGGTCAAATCCAATGGTGGAGTCGACCGAGCCCTGTGAGATAGCACTGCGAACGAGTTGGCCATCCTCGGCATCACGCCACGTGCCCTCGGCCTCTCCCAGTCGCTTGGTGCCTGTTGCAAAGTGGTCGATGCCACACTTGCGGCTGTCACACCCATTGACGAGGAAGTAGCACCCGTCCTTGTAGTGCACCAGCCCCATGGTCTTGGGGTCATAGTTGACTGTGTCTCCGACCGGAAAGCCGCCGATCGAAATGTCGTGGTGGAAAAACACACGCACCTCGCGGGCTGAACCTCGCAAGTCACACACGCGAATCGAACGCAAGTAGACGGGGTTGTTGTAGTCAACGGCATCTTCGCAGTGCAATTCAAGGCCGAGCCGTTCGTTGCGAAGAACGACTTCGGTCACCATCGTGTCTGGCTTGTACCGCATGCTTCGCGTCCACGAATCTTCCTCGATCCATGCGAAATCCCCGTCTGCCCATACGCCAAAGTGCTGCACATGCCCGCCGGTGTGATTGGGCATGCCAACATGTGGCCAGTACAGATCTCGAATTCGATACTTTCGGTCAAAGGTCACAAGCATGTCACCGTTTCCGACCGGGATATCGCGTGGCATGAGGGTCTCCGTTAGACGTGCGGACCAAATTGTTCCATCAGCACTGCCATGCGAGTGGCGACCCCGCAGGTCACCTGATCCATGACGAGGCTGCGAGGACCATCAGCTGATTCAGCATCTAACTCCAGCCCACGATTGATTGGTCCTGGATGCATGATGACCGCGTGGTCCGGTAGGCGACTCGCACGCGAGACAGTGAGACCGTACTGGGACGCATAATCACTTGTAATCGCAGCCCCCCGCTCAAACTGCACCCGCAGCATCATGGCCGCATCAAGCATTGGAATTGCAGCGTCCAGATCATGGGAAATCCCAATCGTGCCACACTTCTCACTTCCACAGTCATCAAGTAGACCCAAGAGTGAAGTTGGCACCATCGATGGAGGTCCGATGAACAAAACGTCCGCGCCAAGCGTGCTCGCCGCATAGGCCGCCGAGCGAGCGACGCGGCTTCTTGCAATATCGCCAGCAATTCCAATGACCCGGTCACTCAAGTCTGTCGTGCCGAATGCCTGCGTGAGCGAGAGCATGTCCAGCAAACCTTGGGTTGGATGCTCGCACATACCGTCCCCAGCATTGATCACTGGGCAATCGACATGCTCTGCGATCAAGTGCGCACCCCCGCTCGCGCTACAACGAACGACGATGGCGTCCACCCCCATCGCCGCGACATTGCGCGCCGTATCCACAAGCGACTCGCCCTTGCTCCCGCTGCTTGTCGAACCAAGCAAGTCCACGCACTGCCCGCCAAGCCGTTTGGTGGCAACAGTAAATGACACCCGTGTACGGGTTGAGTTCTCAAGAAAGAGATTGGCGACAATCCGCCCCTCGAGCGTGCCTCGCGGCGACATTTCGCCGCGGACGACAGGCAGCAGAGTTGCCGCAGACTCAAGCAAACCAATCATTCGGTCGCGGGACATGTCCCGCAATCCAAGCACATGGCGTGTACTAGATGTGCTTGTCGTCATCCGACTGAGCATTGTACTGCAGTGGCCCGCTAGCCGAAGTTCGACAGCAGCAATAGCAGGTCATCAACACCTACAGAGTCGTTCCCATCGAGATCGCCCGAACACCCGATACAACTGCCCCACTGTGAGAGCAGAATCAGCAGGTCATCGACTGCAACCTCGCCATCCTCATTGATGTCGCCAGGAATGCCCTTCGTTGGTTCTAGATCGAGCGTTGTCGAATCCATGATGACCGGTGGAGACATGCCACGGGCCACATAAGCGTCCCACGCAATCTGTCCCTTGTCATCGGTGACATTGGCATCACGGAGAAACTCCATCATCTCTCGTGTTGTCGTCTGGAAGTAGAGCGTCACAACTGCTTGCGTTGCTCCATCTGGAATGACAAAGGCTGCGTCAGACCAGTGCTGACCATCCACATAGATTTCGCCAACCGAATTTGCGTGGATAGCATCAAAGGCGGCATTGGTGAAGCCGACTGGTGGAATACGGTTGTCCTTGATGATCTCGTCGCACAAGACCAGATGGAATGACTCGCCCTCCGCAATGCCAGTCGCATCAGCAATGGTCTGCGACACGCCAAGTTTAGCTTCCCATACCTGCGTGCTTGATTCATCAAGCGATGCGTTCTGCCAGTTATAGCTTCCCAATTCCTCAACGGTGATTCCGGCGGAGTCAAGGAACTGCACATTCAGCCACATACGCCGTCCCTCCGGCATGCCCGTGGGCAACTTGTGGCCAGACCAATTCGTGACGCGAATATCAAGTTGATCGTTGTCCTGCACAACATCCATATCGCTCGCTGCTGCAAGCATGTCTACGGTCCGTTGCATGGACATATTGACGACATCGTCAGTCAACCCTGTGTAGATCGGGTCCCAGAGATCATGCACAGCACCGATCACCCACGTGTTGCCGCCGGCAAATCCGTGAACGTCAATATCATCGCGAGCTCCAATATCAGGGAGATACCAGAAGGAGCAATTCGCCCCGTGAGTCTTGGGCATATGGCAATCTTGGCACGACTTCATCACACCATCGGGGTGTCCGTCGCCACCAAATCGACCATCTGGGAATGCAACGCCCGTAGTGGCGTACTCGCTATTGGCCCACTCGCTATAGGTTCGCTGCTCTGGAAACATGTGATATGTGTTCTGATCCGGGTGCGCTTCATCAACTGCATTGAACTCGTACTTTTCAGTTGACTCATTCCAGGTGAACACCGGATTGCCCAGATCATGGCACGGTGCGCAGGTGCTTGATTCCGAATGGTGCGGGGAATGCCAAATCTGCGCCGCGCCATGCATATTGACGCTGATATCGTCAAGCGGTCCGCGTCGGTCATCGATCGGATCAAAGATGAAACGGCCATTGCCCGGGCTGGCTGGATCGGGGTACGTCCCAGCATCAACGAGCGATTGCAAAATGTCTTCGTCCTGCGCAGGATTCTCAGCAGAGAAAACGGGGTCGACCATGCGGTGACAAAACCCACATGCCACACCATCGGTGTCATCTGGATCCCATAAGTCATCAACATTGCCACTCGTGCTGCGGCCAGAACCCCACCCCATTGGTGCATGGCAACGAATGCAATACTCCCCTGCACCCGCAGCATCTTGGTTCGCAATGGTTACAGCTGCCTGCCACACCGGGTCGCGAGCAGACTGGGCCATCATGCTGCCAGCCCACGTGATGTAGGGCGACGTAATCACATCAGGGTTGTCGTCGTCGTCGAACTTATGGCAGCCAGCGCAGGTCAGCGATGATGCCTCAAAGGCCTGAAAGCCGTCAGGCAATGGTTGTGTCCCTGGCTGAAAGAAATCCTCGGCGGTGGTTGGAAGCTGCGTCTGCTCGGCGAGGGCGACCGTCAGCCCTCCAACGAGGACAAAAAGCGACCCCAGCGTGGCAAATCGTGCTTTTGTGGCTTTCGGGACCATTCTGTTCGGACGCTCCATCTCTTCGATTCCACACATACACGTCACACACAAGTGATCACTAACGGTACTTCGCTTTATATCAAGGTCAATACCAGACCCACGAATCTACCCTCATATGGATAGACTCGGCCCGAATGACCATTCGCTCCACTCTGTTCAGCGGTTTCATCTGGCTTCTGGCTACATGCCTGACTGGTGGCTGCACGGCTCATCGTGGGCCTGAAGTCGTTCAGATCGCCCCTGGCCAGTACCAGGAGGCCTTTTCGACAGCTGTGGCACTCGTCAGGGCAAAGGGATGGGAACCAGAAATTATGGACCGCCGCAGCGGTGTCATCGAAACTGGGCCCTTTCAGACTGGCTCACTCTTCGAGCCTTGGCACCTCAATACAGAAGATATGCCAACAATCGTGGAAAACACGCTTTCAACGACGAGAACGAAGGTTCGTATTGAATTTCGGCCAGCCAACCAGTCACGGCTAGCTCAAAGCGGTCGGACTGAAATCGATCGGCCTGACTTTATTGGCGTGGAAGACATGCCCGATCTCACAGGCACGACCACGCCCCTAGACTTGCGGGCGTGGGTATTTATCGAGCATGGGCATCGGCCCAACATCATGCGAAGCACCTGGAACCCCAGCCTCAAGTCCACTCCAAAGCGGACGGGATACGATCCCACCTGGGAAAAACCACCCTCAGGGACCTTCTGGATCCCAACCAGTCGCGACCGATCGGCTGAACGCAAGCTACTCGGCAATATTGAGCAGGCCTTGCAGACCAATCAGCACATCCAAAGTGAACCCACGCAGCCAGGTAGCTGATACTCGTGTGTCGACGCTTGCTCATAAGCGATCCAGTGGTAGGGTTGAGTACGCCCGAATTGAGAAAGAGGAGCGCCCCATGCGTTGGTGTCTGGCCGTCATTTTGACTGCACTCTGCACATCAAGCACATTCGCGGACTACCGAGCTTGGATCGGCTGGGATGATCTTGTGGCCCGAGTTGGTGCCGAGCAAGTGCCAACCGGTGACAACGTCATCGTCGGTCAAGTTGAAGTCGCCACAAGCAATGGGGCCTACATTCCCGACACCTCAAATGCCGAATTCGACGGCAAGTACATCGTCCGCCGGTCGGGCGGACCAACCACATCATCTTCGCACGCGACCAGTGTCGGCAAACGGTTCTACGGTCTCGATGGCAGCATCGCGCCGGGCATCTGGTTTATCAATTGCTTTGAGGTCAATAGTTGGGTGCAGAGCGGCTATCTCAATGTCGGTCAAGGCGCAGGTAGCCCCCCTGAAGATGCAGTGGGCGCACAAAAAATCTGGAACCACTCTTGGGTCGGTACGTTTGGCGACACGAACAATGACCACGATGCGCTGCGCCGAACTGACTGGGTGATTGAGCGAGACGATGTTGTGTTTGCCGTCGGCGTCAACAATGGCGACGAGGGCCAAGCGCTCCTCTCCTACGGCTACAACACAATTGCGGTTGGTCGCCGCGACGGCGCTCATGCCTTTGGCGATGTGCCAGAGCCTTATGAAGGCGCCGGCCGAATGCTGCCTCATATCACTGGACCGCTCTACACGACCAGTGATTCCACGCCCGTGGTCGCAGCGGCCATCGCCATGCTTGTTGAGATGGTCCGCACAGACGACAATCTTCCTGAAGATGCCGAACAGCCCGAGGTTCTGAAGTCAATACTCTTGGCGGCCGCCACGCACCAAGGCGTCGAGGGCGGTGACTGGACCAACAACTCACCAGAAAGTGGACCAGAACGAGGCCGCACGATGCGGCCGCTTGACGACATCGTCGGCGCAGGCCACCTACAAGTCGATCGCGCTCATGAAGTCATGTCCGGTGGTCGCACCGTTCCCGCATCCACAGTGGACGACGCGCCAAGTGCCTCGCAACACGGCTGGTCCTTCGAGCCAGTAAGTGGTGGCCAAGCACAGTGGTGGAAGTTTTCACTGCCAGAGGGCGTTGACACACTCTCGGTGGTCGCTACATGGAATCGTGACGTGCCCTCTAGTTTCAGCGCAGGATTTGTTGCTGATATTGATCTCGAACTCTTCCTGTGGGTTGACGGAGATGCAGTCCCTTTGATTGGTGATGAACTCGCATTTGGCTCTGGGAATGTCGCCAGCACAAGCGAGGTCGACAATATCGAGCACTTGTGGATTCGTGATCTCGCGGCCGGCACCTATGTGCTTCGCGCGGCACATGTGGATGGTGGGAACGGCGCTACCTCCGTCGCCACATCCTGGTGGACCAGTGGTGAACTTGGCGGATTGATTGGCGACGTCAATGGCGATGGTTTCATCGACATCGATGATCTACTTCTCATGCTCTCACAATGGGGCCAGTGCAGCGGATGCGCTGGCGATCTTGATGACAACAACGTAGTCGATGTTGACGATTTACTCTTGCTCCTGTCACTCCTCTGATGAAATCACTCCTTGCCATTTCATTGATTGCCTCTATCGCAACAACCACGCAAGCCGACTACCTGCTTTGGTGTCACTGGCACGATCTGGAGGCTCGGCTTGGCGAGGAGAATATGCCTGACGGTGACGGCGTCTTTGCCGCGATGGTTGAAGTGGCAGACGGCAACGGAAACTATGCACTCGATGCGTGCACACCATTCGGCTGCGACCCCGAGTTTGACGGGCCGATTATTACCCACAAATCGGGTGTAAGCCTAGTCTCAACTCATGCTGCATTTGTCGGCCGCCGATTTCTTGGAAGAGAAAGTGGCATGGCTCCGAATCTCAAACAGATTCAGGCATATGAGAGCAGCGGTTGGGTGAATGACGACTGCCTGAAAACAGGGCAGCCTGGACAGATGCCCAACATCTCTGGAGCTGTCAAGGTGTGGAATCATTCTTGGGTCGGAGACACTGGGTCAGGCACGCAGAATAACGAGGCGACCCGCCGCCTCGACTGGATTGTTGCGCACCACACGACCGATCCGGTTATGTGCGTTGGGCTCAATAACGGAACCGTTGCCTCGCCCCTACTCGCAAGTGCATTTAATGTCATCACCGTTGGACGCCGTGACGGCGACCATGCATGGGGCACTGTGGCATCACCCGCGGATGGCCCGGGTCGTATGCGCCCAGATATTGTCGGACCGCAATTCACAACCAGTCTCGCTGTGGCAACTCTTTCTGCGTCTTCAGCAATGCTTGTTGATGTCGCACGCGGCGACGAGAGTCTGCCTGCTGCCGCTGAAGCGTCTGAAGTCATTAAGGCTGTCTTGATGGCTGGTGCTGATCACACTGGACCCATCGATGGCACCGATGATCAATGGAGCAATGAGGCGCCCCAAACTGGCCCCGCTCGTGGCCAAACGCAAAGTCCACTTGATCCGGTCGTTGGCGCGGGACATCTGGATATCGAACGTGCTTATCTCATCCTGACCGGCGGCCAGCAATCTGGTGCAGCAGATAATAATCCGCCCGGCGACGCCTCCTCTGCAGGATGGTCCCTTGAGTCCATCGCTGGTGGTGCCACCATGCAGTGGAGATTCCGCTCGCTTGGCTACAGCGACGAATTCTCCATCCTTGCCACTTGGCACCGAATGATTGAATCAGATTTCTCGGGTGGCTCGCTGACTAACTTTGATCTGTCACTTCTGCGAATGTCCGATGGGGCGGCCGCGCATATTGATGGCGATGAAGGCATCGGCGTGTTTGATGCGGGCAATGTCATCAGCGATAGTGTTGTCGACAATGTCGAGCACATCTATGTCACAGGCCTGCAACCCGGCCACTACGTGCTCTCACTCAATCGGCGAGATGCTGATGCCACGCCGGTCGACGTCGCCATCGCTTGGTGGACGGATGGCAGAGTGATGAATGCCGATATTGATAACAGTGGCGAGGTCAGTATTGGTGACCTCCTGTCAATGTTTGAGGTGTGGGGAACCTGTGGTGAGGGATGTGCTGCTGATGTGGATGGAAACGGCCTGCTTGACCTTGAAGACCTCCTCGCACTGATTGAACGCTGGGGAACGTAGAGAGCCGCCTACGAAGGCGGACTTGTGTGTCACTGCACTACCATTCCCGCCATGCGTCGAGCCCGCCTTGGATCATATCTACTGCTTGCACTGATCTTGGCAGGCTTTGCGGTCTTCCTGATCTACCCGATCTGGTTGACGGTCGCTATTGGATTCGAGGGGAAGGATGGCGGTTTCACGCTGCATCACGTGCTCGAAGTGCTGCGTGACCCGTCGACACGCATTGGACTGCTCAACGCACTGGGAATTGCAGTTTGCACAACCGTGGCCTCTATTGCCATTTCGATCCCACTCGCAATTGTGTCGGTCAAGTGCAACTTCCCCGGCAAATCCATCTTCAATGCAGTCATTCTGGTTCCGCTCATCTTGCCGCCCTTTGTAGGCGCCATTGGACTGCACCACTTACTTGGTCGACACGGCGCCATCAGTGAATTGCTCATTGAGGCAGGCTTGATGGACCACGGCTTCGACTTCATCGGGCAAGGTGGATTCTGGGCCATCATCCTGATCGAAGCGCTGCACCTGTATCCCATTATCTACCTCAACGCCGCGGCGGCACTGGCGAATCTTGATCCCGCGCTTGAGGAAGCAGCCGCAGGACTTGGCGCCTCTCCGTGGCGACGCTTCAGGCAGATCGTGCTTCCGCTTATTCGACCGGGACTCTTTGCTGGTGGAACAATCGTGTTTATCTGGTCCTTCACAGAACTCGGCACGCCGTTGATGTTCGACTACCAGCAAGTCACGCCTGTGCAAATCTTCAATGGCATCAAGGAGATGGAGGGGTCGACACAGCCATACGCGCTCACTGCTGTGCTGCTCATTGTTGCTTCGGCAACCTATCTCATTGGCAAAGTATTTCTTGGCGGACGAGCAAGCACGATGTACGCCAAGGCTTCGATTCGATCAGTTCCGAAGAAACTCGGTCCCATCGCAAGTACCGCGGCTATCGCGATGTTTTCCGTCGTCACCATTGCCGCCATGCTCCCGCACATCAGCGTGGTCCTGTCATCACTGGCAGTGGAAGGTTCGTGGTATGACAGCGTGCTCCCCACGATGTGGACCACACACAACTACGACACCGCTCTCTCACACACTCTGGCGAATGGTTCGATTCGCAACAGTCTGCTGTACTCATCCCTTGCAGTTGGCGCCGATCTCATCATCGGTTTAGCAATCGGATACCTCATCGTGCGAGTGAAAGTTCGGGGGCGCGGCCTCGTTGATGCTCTTGCCATGTTGCCTCTGGCCGTCCCCGGCCTAGTCATGGCATTTGGCTACGTGGCGATGACACTTCGATGGCCATTTGGCAAGGGCGATCCGCTCGAGGGCTTTGTATCGGTTGTTGGTGCTGACCCGAGCCCTGTGCTGCTCTTAGTCGTGGCCTACGCCGTTCGGCGGCTGCCATACGTCGTCCGCGCCACCGTGGCTGGCTTGGAGCAAACCAGCGGCGAACTCGAGGAGGCAGCGCTGAATATGGGCGCATCCCGCGTTCGGGCGATCAGAACAATTGTGGTACCGCTCATCACTGCCAACTTGGTCGCAGGCGGTCTGCTGGCCTTCTCCTTTGCCATGCTTGAGGTCAGCGACTCGCTCATTCTGGCCCAGAGAGAGTCCGACTACCCAATCACCAAAGCCATCTATGTCTTGTTCGAGCGGCTTGGCGATGGGCCTGGAATTGCCAGTGCCATGGGCGTCTGGGCAATGGCGTTGCTGGCCGTCACCCTGGTTGGAGCCTCGGTCCTGATGGGACGCAAGATGGGCGCGATCTTCCGGGTGTAGCAATCGAAGGTGCGGGCTCCTCCTCTATACTGCCCCGTTCTGATCCTGCCTCCCCTGGGAACCATTTATGCCCTACACCCTCACGCCAGCACAACCTTGGGACGTCGACGTCGATGATGTCGACTATCTCGCAGATCGTCGCGAGGCCGGTGATCGGTGGGTCCTGAACTTTGGTCCTCAGCACCCCGCTACGCACACCACGCTACGGGTTGTCATGGAACTCGATGGCGAACGGGTTGTCAGGGCTACCCCACACATCGGCTATCTGCATAGCGGTTTCGAGAAGCTTGGTGAGCACCACACCTATAACCAGTGGGTCTGCACCGCAAGCCGAATGGACTACGTCGCTCCGATTTGCAACGACATCATTTGGCATGACGCAGTCGAAAAACTCTTCGACATCGAACTCACGCCTCGATGCAAGGTGCTGCGAACCATTCTGATGGAGCTCGGGCGGATTCAAGGACACCTGCTTTGTGTCGGCGCGGCCGCACTTGACCTTGGTGCTTTCACTGGCTTCCTCTATGGATTTAACGAGCGTGAGTTCATCTACGACATCATAGATTTCCTCACAGGCCAACGCTTTCACCCCGACTACACACGGGTCGGCGGCGTTGCCTGGGACATCCCAGACGAAGACATCTTTCGCAAGATGATTCACAGCTTCCTCGATGAGCGACTTCCGAAAGCAATCAAGGACATTGAGACCCTGCTCAACCGCAATCGCATCTTTATTGATCGCGTCAAGGGCGTGGGCATCTTGACTGCCGAAGAAGCGACCGCTTGGTCCCTCACCGGACCGCTTGCAAGGGCTTCGGGCGTGGCGAGAGATCTGCGCAAGGACTCACCGAACCTGTGCTACGCCGACAACTGGGATGGGGAGGGCGCAGAGGCTGTCGAGTTTGATGTGCCGATCGCGCGCGACGGCGACTGCTTCTGCCGCTACCTCGTTCGACTTGAGGAACTCAAGCAGTCGGCAAATATCATTCGTCAACTGATCGACTGCATCCCAGGTGGACCAATCAATGTCAGCCCTGATGGCAAGGCTGTGCTGCCCGAGAAGGGCGATGTGTATGGATCAATTGAAGCCACCATTCAGCACTTTGAATTGATCATGGACAACCGTGGCTTCAAGGCTCCGGTTGGTGAATTGTATTCAGCCATGGAATCGCCCAATGGCGAGTACGGTTTCTTCATTGTTGCCGATGGTGGGCGCACACCGTGGCGGGTCTCCGTTCGTCCACCGTCATTGATGAACTACCAAAGTTTCGCGCGACAACTTGAGGGGCACCAGCTCGCCGATTTCGTGGCGATTCTTGGTTCAATCAATGTCATCGCCGCAGAGTTGGACCGCTAGGAAGTACATACCGATGGCATGGACCGTCCAACCCTCCGCAACGATGCAAATCCCTCGCCGCAGCGAGCCGTATGTCACGGCCGAAATGCAGGCTCGTTGGACAGAGATCATCCTGCCACGCTACGAAACGAGACTTGGATCGCTTATGCCGATTCTGCACGACGTGCAACACGCCTATGGTTGGATTCCGGCGCAGGCAATGGAAGAGATTGCAGCCTTTCTTGAAATCAATGCTTCCCAAGTCTTCGACTGCACAAGCTTCTACGAGGAATACCACACGCACCCGGTGGGCGAACATGTTATTGCGATTTGTCAATCGATTGCATGTGAAGCATGCGGACACCAAGCAATCATCGATCATGTTCGCGGTCGACTTGACATCGAACCACATGAAACCACGAGCGATGGGAAGTTCACACTGATGGCGCTCGAGTGCCTCGGCGCCTGCGACACCGCACCGTGCGCCTTGGTCAATGACGACCGTCACGACAATCTCACGATCGACGCGATTGATCGAATCATCGATGGGTTGTCCTCGTGATGGCTGAACCACGCAAACCGTTGATGCGATGCCTCGGTGAGTTTGCAGGGCACATCATCAAGGGCATCAAGACGCCCGCCGAACAGCCGCCACAGGAAGTGACCAGAACGTGCGAAGAACGCACCGAGAATGGGGTCACACTCAGGCGCACGACCATTGACGAAATAGAACTACCCATCGACCACGTCACAAGGAACCACGACGATGTTTCTGAGTGAACCGGTATTAACCAAGCGCATTCCCACGTGGCCGTGGGCAGATCCCACTGAACGGACGCTCATCTCCGGCGGGCAATACACCAAGACAGGTGGATACGAAGCACTCCGCGCTGCACTTGCCATGGATCCAGCCGATGTGGTGCAGGTCGTCAAGGACTCGCAACTTCGCGGTCGCGGCGGCGCCGGTTTCCCATGCGGCATGAAGTGGGGCTTCCTGCCAGAGGTGGACGGTGGGCGGCGATACCTCGCTATCAACTGTGACGAAGCCGAACCTGGCACATTTAAAGACCGACTGCTTGTTGACTACGACCCGCACCAAGTGCTTGAAGGCATTGCCATCGCATGCTGGGCCTGCAAATTGGACACAGCCTTCTTCTTTATTCGGGGCGAGTACCGACACCAGGCTAAGGTCATGGAACAGGCCATCCAAGAAGCGTATGAGATGGGCATCTTCGGCCCGAAGGGCTTGATGGGCGGCGCGACCGACTTTGCAGTCGAGTGCCACCTGCACCGCGGCGCCGGCGCATACATTTGCGGCGAAGAGACTGGACTGCTCGAAGCGATTGAGGGCAAGCGTGGATGGCCGCGACTCAAGCCACCCTTCCCCGCCATCAAAGGCCTGTTCGGTCGGCCGACAATCGTCAACAACGTCGAGACCCTGGCAGCGATTCCGCACATCATCGAGCGAGGCGCTGCGTGGTGGACCGGCATTGGGTGCGAATCGACCATCGGGCAACCCCCGTCATACGGCACCAAACTCATAGGCGTGTCTGGCCATGTCAATCGCCCGGGCGTCTTTGAGGTCGGGCTTGGCGCCCGCATCGATCAACTCATCGAGCGAGACGACTACTGCCAAGGCATGAAGGGCGGCCGCGCATACAAGGCCTGCATTCCTGGCGGCGTCAGCATGGGCATTCTGGACCAGAGTGAATACGCTGCCGAACTCGACTTTGACATCGGCCGCAAGTACGGCATCATGGGCCTCGGCACCGCGTGCCCAACGATGTTTGACGAAGGCACTGACATGGTGATGGTCGCCCGCAATATCGCGCGGTTCTTCATGAATGAATCGTGCGGTCAATGCACCCCCTGCCGTGAAGGCTCGCAGTGGGTGTACAAATTGCTCGTGAAACTTGAGCAAGGCCATGCCAAGGCACACGACCTCGACCTCTTGACTGAGGTTGCTGGCTCGATGGGCACGATGCCCGGCACCACCATTTGCGGTCTTGCAGATGGCACCAACTGGGCCGTCAGTACGATCGTTAAGAAGTTTCGATCAGAATTCGAGGCCCGTATTAGGCCCTCCACTGCGGTCGGAGCCACAACCTGAGTTTGGCACTGGCCGCAGCCGATTCCACGCTGTAGCCTTTGAAGCCCCGCCCTGTCGGCGGCACCACAACGACTGCTCAATCATGAGCGGCAAGGAACGAAGATCGCCATGAATACAGACTGCCTGTCGCAACCCTCACGGGAATGCGACGACCGAGACGAGCCCGGCTCGTCCGCCGAGGGCGACGGCCTCCCTGAACGGGCCGGACGCCCCGCACCAGAATCCAAGAATCTCTCGATTGAGTCCAGCCTCTTAACGCCAGACCAATTGGCCTTGCTGCGCACGCGAACTGTCACCCTGCTCCCGCTCCTACCACGCAACGTCGCTCGAGTGGGTGTGCGAGTCGTTGACGACACCGAAATGATCGGGTTGCATGATCACTGGCACAACAAGCCGAACACCACCGACGTCATCACATTTGAAGCAAATACAACCGGCCCACTTGAAGTTGATCTCGTGTTATGCCTAGATGAAGCTGCTCGCGCTGCCAAGCAACGCGGACATGCCGCCGACGATGAACTCGTGCTCTACTTACTGCATGGACTGCTCCACTGTTGCGGCTATGACGATACATCGGACACACTTGCCGCCGCAATGCACCAAGAAGAGGATCGATTACTTGTTGCCATTGGCCTTCAAGCGATCTACTCCACACAGGACCGCGCCGAATGATCGCCTTCATAGCACTTGTCATCCTTGCGTTAGCAATATGGTTCTCCGCCATCGAACGATCGCTTCGCAATGGATCGAGTGGCGAATTGCTCGATGCGCTTGATCGCTCTGGACGCATTGACCTACGCAACTATCTTGAAACACGCCTCGATGCAACGGCCGATGTCTATGCATTGCAGTCGTGGACGCTTCGCGTAGCCTTTCTAGCCTTCTGGCTGTGGTCAATTGCAGGCTGGAATAGCACTGTGGAGCCCAACTGGACGGCACGGGCGATTCTTGCAGGCGTAACCGCCGTTCCTATGCTTTGGCTGGGTTGCTCAGTACTCGCCACCGCAATCGCTCGGTGGTCGGGTGGCGGCCTACTTCGGTCGTGCTTGTGGAGTATTCGGCTCTCGACAATCGCTGGGCCGTTCATATCCTGGGCACCAGCATTCACTGGAGAGATTGTTCGACGCCTCAGCGGCGCTCATCTACACACCAAGGGTGCTGATGCTGAAGCAGACCTTCTTCGGAGCATTGAAGCAAAGCATCGCGAAGGCGAATTGGCGGAGACCGCTGCCACGCTACTTGAGAATGTCGTTGACTTCACATCAACCGATGTGGGTGAAGTCATGACACCGCGAACTGAAATAGAAGGCATTGAAATGACAGATGATCTATCTGCCATTCGCGCCTTCATTCTTGAAGCCGGGCACTCTCGTATCCCAGTCTTCGAGGAAGATCTTGATCACATCACGGGCATCCTCTACGTCAAGGACTTGATCCCATTTATTGGCGAAGACGCCTCGGCCTTCTCGCTTCAGCCACTACTTCGCAGACCAATTATCGTCCCCGAGACCAAGCCGGTGTCCGACTTACTAGCCGACTTTCAGCAGGCCGAAGTACATATGGCAATCGTCGTTGACGAGTACGGCGGCACTGCGGGCCTTGCAACAATCGAAGATGTGCTTGAAGAGATCGTTGGTGAAATCTACGATGAACATGAGGGTGACGATGACGATGAAGAGCCCCAACTCACCAAAGTCGCCAGCGGCATATGGGAAGTTGATGGCCGATTCCATATCGATGACCTCAACGAGGCAATTGAGTCCACACTGCCCGAGGACGACGAGTACGACACCGTTGGCGGCTGGTTTACCGCTCAGTTTGGGCAAGTTCCGGTAGCAGGTGCGTCAATTGAGTTGCACGACTTGATCTTTACCGTGATGGCTGCGGAGCCAACGCACGTCACACGGCTACGCATCGCCCACGCCGAGGCCTGAGAGCCCCGGCTTGGTATCCTGACCCGCAATGAGCACCTCAGACCTTCGTGCCGACACTGCTGAATTTGTCTCCGAAGCTGTCACCATTCGCACTGGCGGTGGAGAGAAGGGCATTGCACGTCAACACAGCCACGGCCGGCTGACAGCACGCGAGCGTATTGACTGTTTGGTTGACCCCGGCGGACACCGCTTTGAGTGCGGACTCTTCGCCGCCCGAGCCATGTACACCCAATATGGTGGAGCACCCGCAGCATCGGTCATCACCACGATCGCCCCCGTTGGCGGTCGCCTGAGCATGATTGTCGCCAATGACGCCACGGTGAAGGCTGGCGCCTTCTTCCCCATGACGTG
Source organism: Phycisphaerales bacterium (assembly GCA_029247205.1). Taxonomy (GTDB): domain Bacteria; phylum Planctomycetota; class Phycisphaerae; order Phycisphaerales; family SM1A02; genus UBA12567. The sequence goes on from JAQWLT010000069.1 coordinate 22,179, forward strand.
CAAGAAAATCATTCGCGCCCAAACAATTGCAGAGCGCGCCCTACTTCCACTGATCTATCTCGTTGACTCGGCTGGCGTTTTTCTGCCGCTACAAGAAGACGTATTCCCCGACACCGACGACTTTGGTCGTATCTTCCGCAACAACGCTGTCCTTTCGGCCAAAGGAATTCCACAGATTGCCGCCATCATGGGTAACTGCGTTGCAGGCGGCGGGTATTTGCCTGTGCTCTGTGACGTCGTACTGATGACTGAGGGCAGCGGGCTTTACCTAGCTGGTCCAGCGCTCGTGAAAGCAGCTATTGGTCAAGACGTAGACAGTGAAGAACTCGGCGGCGCGAAGATGCATGCCGAGATATCGGGGACCATTGATTACCGCGAGCCAGACGACAAGTCTTGCCTCAAACGCTTGCGAGACCTGATGCTCGCCGACATGCGAACGCCGCCGATGCAAGATGCCCCAATTGAATCCGCGGCTCCAGCGAATGACCCAAGCAATGTATATGACGTCTTCTCTGGCGACGCACGAGAGCAATATGACGTCGTAGAGTTACTCTCAAGCATCGTCGATGATCACTCCTGGAATGAGTATCGCGCCGAGTTTGGAAGTTCGGTCGTATGCGGATACGCACGCATCGACGGCTGGCCATGTGGCATCGTCGCCAACCAACGAAAAATGACCGAACGTGTCATGCCTGGCGGTAAAGAAGGGCCGTCCAAAGCCATGAACATGCCCGCTGTCATCTATGTCGAGAGCGCTGACAAAGCAGCACGATTCATCATGGACTGCAACCAGAAGCGAATCCCAATCGTCTTCATGCATGACACATCCGGCTTCATGGTCGGACGCGACAGCGAGCAAGCAGGCATCATTCGCAGTGGCGCCAAGATGGTCAACGCTATGAGCAATTGCATCGTTCCAAAAATCAGCCTGATTACTGGTGGGTCCTACGGTGCGGGGAACTATGCCATGTGTGGCCGGGCATTCGACCCCTTCCTCACGCTGGCTTGGCCAGGCAGCCGGTGTGCTGTCATGGGCGCGCAAGCTGCAGCCGGAACCTTGCTGCAGATTGATCTGGCCGCAAGGAAGCGACGCGGCGAAGAAATCGACGAAGAAGAACGGCAGCAGTTGCTTGAAGCCATTACCGCGTCATACAGCGAGCAGCAGGACATTCGCTACGGCGCTGCTCGAGGCTGGGTAGATCGCATCATCGAGCCGCACCATACGCGGGCTGAACTTGGCGCCGCCCTACAGATTGCTTCGACCTTCCCCGCCACCGGCGAATATCTCACCGGTGTGCTGCAAACCTGACGTGGCGTCTCGTGTACAACTTGAGGGTCGCCCAATTGTCATTACTGGCGGGGGCACTGGAATTGGCGCTGCCGTGGCCGTGGCCTGCGCTACGGTGGGCATGCCAGTGACAATTACCGGCAGGCGATTGGAACCACTCGAGCAAACCCGAGAAGCGGTCCTTGAGGCAGGCGGTCAAGCACAGATACTGCAACTCGATGTGACCGATCCAGATCATGTTGACATACTGCTTGATACTGCAGAGGATGCATTCGGCCCCTTCTGGGCCGTACTCGCCAATGCCGGCAGAGGCCTTCTTCGCTCTGGGCACGGCACAAGTGACCCCGAGATGCATGCGATCTTTGATGTGAACTTCCATGCGACGCACGCCCTACTTCGAGAAGCAGCCAATCGCATGCTCGCTCGTGGTGACGGGGGGCACTTACTCGCGACGTCATCGTGTGTTTCTAAATTCGCCGTTCCCAACCACGGCGCCTACGCAGCAACCAAGGCAGCCCAAGACCTTTTATGCCAAGCGATGCGCCTTGAATTAGCTCCCGCTGGAATTCATGTCTCCACTATTCACCCGATTACGACCACCACTGAGTTCTTTGATGTTTCTGCGAAGGTCAGCGGAAGCACAAATGGACCAAGTGGAACCCATCTGACTCCGCGGCGGTTCATGCAGCCTGCCAGGCAAGTTGCAGACGCCGTCGTGCGCTGTCTTCGCCGCCCAGTTCCTGAAGTTTGGACAAGCCATATCGTACGGATGCTCTCTGCAATCCGGACGCTACGACCGACTGTGCTTGATCGCCAACTTCGCAAGTTTCTGTAGACACGCCGAGCGTTCACTCGCTCCATGGCTGTACATCCACCGACCATCCTTCTCCGGGCAGCTCGATGGACAGTTGCGATGTAGCTGCTTCGGAAAGCGTTTCGTGCGGCGACAGGTCCGTCAAACGAATGCGTCGCATGTCGCCATTCTCTTCCACTGCACGCACCCCGACTGGCAACCACGTTTCACGGTCATACCACAAGTCGATATACGCCCACTTCTGAGATGCGGCGGAATCGGGCAGCGGCACCAAATGCAGGCCAATCACCGAGGATTCCTTCATGACCGCAAAAGCGTCTGGCTCACCCTCGCACTCAATCACGCTAAATCGCCGCAGCACATCGGCACGTTTCTGTCCAATTGGCAGTGGAAACGGCCCACCCAATCGCATCGGGTCGGCGGTATCGCCGGGCTTGACGATCTGCCGCTTGATGAATTGTCTTTGGGATTCATCTGACTCGACAAGCCAGCCCTCGTCAAAGACGACTCGTTTGGTCTCGCGGCGACGAGACATGTCGCCGAGATCAATGCGATACTCAAAACGTATGGCGAGCCGTGCACCTGCTTCATCACATCGCTCATACACCATGTCTCCGGTACGCAGTTCCCCACCGCCAAGCAGAGCATCGTCCTTTCGGTACGCAACATCGGCTGTAAAAGCCTGTAGTTTGGCGCCCGCCACTTCAATTGCAGTCAACGCTGCATCCACTTGTGAGGTAGCAACCGGTGGAGCTGGTGGGGCCAACGCGAAGACCAACGCTACGCACCACAGAATTCCAGCAATCAGCATGCTTCATCCTTGGCCGCAGAGCCGCATGAGGCAAGTAGCACAACAACATGAACTTCTATGGCTCGACCCTCGCCTACAGCGTCGACACCTTCGTGGGTCTTACCTTTCAAGTTGACTGCCGATTCGTCACAGCCGAGCAGCGAGGCCACATTCGTTCGCATCTCTGCCTTGCGGGGGCCGATCTTGGGCCGCTCACAAATGATCGTGATGTCGATGTTGCCAATGCAAAAGCCCTGTCGAGTGATGCGAGCAACGGCATCATGGAGAAACGTACTGCTGTCCTGCCCATCATGGGCAGGGTCCGTATCTGGAAAGAGCTGCCCAATATCAGGCTCGCCAATCGCCCCGAGAATCGCATCTGTCACAGCATGGAGTACAGCATCACCATCGGAGTGCCCCACAGGTCCAAGTGTGTGATCAAATAGCAGACCGCCGAGAATGAACGGTCGCCCTTCGCCATCAGGCGCACAGGGCTCAAGGCGATGCAAGTCGTAGCCGTGCCCGATCCGATATCCAGCCATGTGCGAAGCGTAGCCGATACCACTGAACACCATTTGGTGGATAGGATGATGCCCACACAGGCCACGATGAGGTGGGCCATAGGAGATTGTTCAATGCATCGTTGGCGTGTTGGCGTATTCCTCGGAGTAGCAACTGTTCTCGCTGGCCATGGGTGCACCCAAAAGGGGGGCGGTCTCCTGCCCAGTGCCGCTGGCACAGCGAGCCCAATGACATGGGATTCCACCGCAGCCTTGCCAAAGACCGTGGTCATTGTTGACACACGGACAGGCGAGAACGTATTCGAAATCAATATTCCGATGGGCCAACAGTTGTCGGTGCAGTTCTTTGAGCACAAAGACCCGCAGGAGCACCCTGAAGCACCAGACATCATGAAGTACACGCTGCACCCTCTGGGCCGCTGGGTGGGCCACTTGGATCAATCTGTCCTTGTGCCGCATGCCTGGAACCGCCGGGTAGATGTGTTCTTGCAGAGCCAAGAGGCGTACACCGCGCCCGATCCTGCCCGTAAGGTCGTGCCCTTTGGCGTACCGCTGCCCGAGAAGGATGCTGAAACAAGCAAGCCTGTTGAAGTCCCGATGCCTGAGCCCGCGGCAGAACCACAGACCGAAACGGCTGTCGAGCCTGCGGCAGAGCCGAAAGCCGAGCCTGCTGCAGAGCCGAAAGCCGAGCCTGCTGCCGAATCTGTAGAAGAAACCAGCCCTGCTTCAGTACCCAAGGCCAAGGCAGCCCCCGTGGCAGTCCCAGCCTTGCCCACTCCTCCGCCGGACCAAAGTATTCGCCTGACGCCCGCATCGACGATGATCTGGACCGATACCGGCAAGACACGACGCATCTCCGTGGCCGACATGCGAACCGGTCAGGACGTCTTTGAACTCGATGTGCCAGAGGGCCATGACCTTGTCCTGCACTTCTACGAAATGTGGACTCCATCAGGCAGTGACAATGATGTAGAGGCGATGCACTGGGAGATCGTCCCCGCTGGCGGCACTGTTGACGTGCCCGCACACCACGCCACTGTGCCCTCCGAGTCGCACCGCCGCGTGTCCGAGCAAGCAGCCGATACTCCCGCAATGAAGGCACCGCCAGTAGCCGAACCAACGTCGCCCAAAGCTGCCGACGAGCTGGAATCTAGTGCCAACGAGCCACCAGTGGCACCAATCGACCTCCTTGACGACGATGAGGCTGCTGCAGACCCTGAAAGTGAAAAATCACCCGCCTGACAGAGCCTGGGGCTTATTACGTTCTATGGCTTACGGCTCGATTCTCAACTCGGTTGAGCTACAATTGCCCATTGGCCATTGATGGAGTCGCCTGCATATGAGTACATCCAACACCCCCACCACGACTGACCAAACTGGAGACGGCTCAGCTGATCCAGCAACAGTCAGCCTTTCTGGCTACGTCATTGATCGCCTGTATGGGCCTGATCGAGTTGAAACCACTACGCCAGGTGAGGCAGAAAAAGCCAGTGATCGAATCGGCGAACCAGGCGTGTTCCCCTACACACGCGGCGTCCATCCGGGCATGTACCGCACACGCGGCTGGACCATGCGGCAGTTTGCCGGCTTTGGCAGCGCCGATGACACCAACGCACGCTTCAAGTACCTGCTTGAGAATGCAAAGGGCACCAACACTGGCCTCTCCACAGCCTTTGACCTTCCGACGCTGATGGGCCGCGATAGTGATGACCCGCTGAGTCTTGGCGAAGTTGGTCGGTGTGGCGTAGCCATCGACACCATCGAGGATATGCACCGGCTCTATGCCGACATTCCGATTGGCACCGTCACCGTAAGCCAAACGATCAACGGTCCAGCCTGTGTCATCTGGGCCATGTACATCGCGATGGCCAAACAGCGCAACATCGACCCCGCAACACTTGGCGGCACGCTTCAAAACGACATTCTCAAAGAGTTCCACAGCCAGAACGAGTTCATTTACCCGCCCGAGGCGTCGGTCAAACTCGTCATTGACACTATTGAGTACGCCACAAAGCATCTTCCGAAGTGGAATAGCGTATCGATCAGCGGCTACCACATTCGAGAAGCTGGATCAAATGCCACACAAGAACTCGCCTTCACGCTGCGAGACGGGATGGAATACGTTGAAGCCGCTATCAAGCGTGGCCTCGATGTAGATGACTTCGCGCCACGCTTGTCATTCTTCTTCAACTCACACAATGAGTTCTTCGAGGAGATTTGCAAACTCCGCGCCGCTCGTCGTATCTGGTCACATGCCATGAAGGAACGATTCGGTGCCAAGAATGATCGATCGTTACTCATGCGAACACATGTGCAGACTGCAGGTTGCTCACTCACTGAACAGCAACCACTCAACAATATCGTGCGGGTTGCCTACCAAGCTATGGCTGGCGTGTTAGGCGGATGCCAGAGCCTTCATACTGACAGTATGGATGAAACACTCGGATTACCCACTGAAACCAGCGTTCGCGTTGCGTTGCGCACCCAGCAAATACTGAATGAAGAGACGGGCGTCACACGCACTGTCGATCCACTTGGTGGCAGTTGGTATGTCGAGGCATTGACAGACCGCATGCAAGAGGATGCCGACGCCATCATCAGCGAGATTGATGGCATGGGCGGAGTTGTTGCTGGTATTCACAAGGGCTATTTCCGTCGCTCAATCGCCGAAGCAAGTTATCGGTTCGGCCAAGAGATGGAGGCGGGCGATCGAGTCATCGTCGGCGTCAATGCCTTCACAGAGGGGAACGAAGATCATCAAGTTGAGATCCTGCAAATTCCCCATGAAGTTGAGTCGAACCAGTGTGATCAACTCGCAACCTTTAAGAAGAACCGCGACGATGATGGTGTTGCCGCAGCCCTTGATGCCATACGTCAAGCAGCCAGAGCCGATGAAAACGTCATGCCATCACTCATCGATGCCTCCCTTGCAAACTGCACGATGGGCGAAATGGTGCAGGCTATGGCGGATGTGTTTGGTCGCTATACCTCAGGTCCCGAGTGGTAGTAAGAAAGCACACGGCCCTCCACTCGCCGCAAGGTGCCTGGGCACTTCACTGAATCGGCAAGAATGATGAGACAACAAAAACGACAACTGCCCGCCTCCAAAGAGGCGGGCAGTTGTGCAGTTCAACTAAGCGATGGTGAATCAGTTCTTCTTAGAGAAGACATACAGAATCACGAGCAGGGCGATCAGCCCGACGAATCCGGCCTGGCCGAGTTCATTGATGAAGCCCATAAGGCGTTCGGTGATTCCACCGAAGAACCAACTGGCCTCCTCACTCTTACCGAAGATGATCTGAACGATCACGCCGACGGCGATAAAGAGCAGCGAGAGATCTATCAACTCGCGTGCCCAGCCCTTGATGGTTGTCATTGCATTCATAACTGCTATGTCTCCTCGCGAATCCGACATCCTTGCGGTCCGCATTACCAAATGGCCTGAGGCGCGATACTGAAATGAGCGACGTAATGCTCACACCAATCGACCTCTACTAGAGGATTTGTATCGGACGAATGGCTTCCAACGGGCCAAGATTGGCCAAAAAATACAGCGGGGCGGCCTCTAAAGTACTGTCAATTAGTCGCTTATATCTGCAAGTTTGATGGGCCAATTGCGATTCATGAGCCTCGTTCAGGGAGACTCTCTTGCCCGCACTCTTCCATTGTGGCCACATTTGAGCCAGATCGCTCAATTTCGCACCTGAAATTTGCCACTTCTCCTTTAGGGTGGCTCTGGCGACTGTGATGGTGATGTTGATGGCAACAGCATCGTCAATATTGATGACATCCTCATTGTTATCAGCAACTTTGGTCCATGCGAGTGATCGCCTGACCAACCTCAGCTCATGTTCAACCCAGGGCGGGCAGCTTCGGCTGCCCGCCTTGTTGCTTTGGTGAGCTGGTTTATATGGATCACGGAAGAAGCAATGGCCATTGAACAACACGATCGCTTCCTTCTTGCCTTATCCGCATGTTCAATATCTTCGATGTCACGCACAGTTTCCTGCATGAATACAAAGAGAAGCACTGTCGGCGAATTCGAACATAACTGCTGATCTATCAGATTCCCGCGTACCTCTTGTTTGGCGCGATCCTGAGTATGGTCGCGCCTCGTTCGTTCGCGCGACTACGTCGTCGCGTCGATACGCTGCAGCATGGTGCCCCGGATGATGACACAACCCTGCTTCTTGTGTCACCCGTAGTGCAGCGAGTCAGCCTGGGTCATGGCGCCGGCCATCGTGGGTTCCATTCCTGCTGTTCCGAAACCACCGGTCTCCAAAAACTTGAGCACCAACGCGATGGTCTCTGGATGATTCATCATGCGCGTATGTGAAGCATCCACGAGTGCCAGGTCGGTCGCAGCAGGATGAACTGCCTCTTGAAGAGAAACCGTGCCATCATGCACCTCGTCACGATCAAATACCGCGCGAAGTCCGGCAAGCCATGAGGGTGGGTTATCGAACGTCATCCCCGCAGTACCGACAATGATGCCGCACGGGCGAGGCGGATCAGGCCAGCGAAGTTCTTGCCCCAATTCAATACAGGCTGGCCCCATCAGCCAGCGAAAGAGCCTTATCCGAGAAGTGCTCGCCGCCAAGCCACTGGCATGATTTGGAGGGCCAAGCATGACACATCCACCCCAATTAAATCGCGAGGCCAATGCCCGCATCACGACACCACCCATCGAATGTGTCACACCGATGAGTGGATGCTCAATGCGTAAGTCGCCCAGTTGAGCGGATACTTCCTCGGCCGCCTCTCGAATACTGCAGCATCTCGAGCGATAAGTGAGATTTCGCGTCTCAAAGCCAGCACCGGCAATGCTCGCCTCGAGGCGAGCCATCGACCTACTTGAGCGGCCAAGGCCGTGTAGCAAAACAACGGTGCCTTCCATGTGCTACACCGTACCGGGCGAGCACGCTGCTCGCCCGGTATGCATCGGCGCGGTAGCCTGCCCCCCCATGGCTGGCTCCACTCACGTCTTTCAGGCACCAAAGGGTACGCGCGACTTCCATCCCGAAGATATGGCGACGCGTCGCCACATCGAATCCGCATGGCGATCTGCATCTATCCGGCACGGATTTGATGAAATAGATGGACCAACCTTTGAACACCTTGAGTTGTACACCGTCAAGAGTGGTGATGGCATCGTCAGCGAGTTGTTCTCGTTCAATCGAAGCGGCGGTGAAACCGACTACGCACTCCGCCCGGAGTTCACGCCCACACTCGCCCGGATGGCCGCATCCAAAGGCCGATCCCTCAGCATGCCAACCAAGTGGTTTGCAATGCCAGATCTCTTTCGAGCTGAGCGGCCGCAGCGTGGTCGACTGCGCGAACACCGGCAGTGGAATGTCGACTTACTTGGAGTCACTGGTCCCGAGGCAGACGCTGAAGTCATCGCCGTGGCGGTCTCCGCCCTTCGCGGCCTTGGCCTCTCTGCCGAGGACATTCGCGTGCGAATCAGTCATCGCGGCGCAGCGGCCGGTCTCTTTGCCGCTCTTGGCGTTTCCGAAGACCGTATTGCTGATGCATTCACACTCGTCGATCGACGAGACAAATTGCCCAAGGAAGTGTTTGCTCAGCAGGCGAAAGAACTGGGCCTAGACGACGATGCAGTTGTGCAACTCGACGCCATTGCCAACAGCCGAATTCCAGCCACCTGCCCACCGAGTGACATTGCTTCGCAACACTCCCTACCAATCGAATCGGTTGCCGATCTAGAAGCGTTGTCGGTTGAACTTGAACAGCGAGGACTACTTCCTTTCTGTGATTGGGATCTTGGCATTGTTCGTGGGCTTGCCTATTACACCGGCACTGTTTGGGAAATCCACGACGCCAAGGGCACATTCCGCGCCATCGCTGGCGGTGGACGCTACGACCACCTGGTAGAACTATTTGGCGGTCCTTCTGTTCCGGCATGTGGATTTGGAATGGGAGATGTCGTACTTGGTCTCTTGCTGCAGGAACGAAATCTTCTTGGCGATACGCCGGGCTCGCTCTTGCCGCGGCCTGATGTATTCATCATCTCCAATGGCGACGATCCCGCCGATCGCATGCTGGTGCCGCTCGCGACTTCACTACGCGAACTCGGACTGCATGTTCGCCACACATGGAAAGCGACTCGCAATATCGGTAAACAACTCAAGGAAGCGTCTTCGGCGCACGCAAGGCTCGCTGTCATTCTCGGCGACCAAGTGTCTGGGGGCCTCATTGTGGTCAAGGACCTTGATGCAGGTGATCAGTGCGACGTACCACTGCGAGACTTACCCGCCTGGCTGCCGCGACACCTTGCAGGTGGTCCGACGGACCGCCACACGTGAGGACACTTATTGTCACGGCGGTCGATGCGGAAGCCAAGGCAGTTGGTTCGCCGATGGATGGCCGCACAATAGTTGCCGGGGTTGGACGCACCAACGCCGCTGCGGCCACAACCCTTGCCATCATTGCTCATGGCCCGTTCGATTGCGTGCTTTCGGTTGGCCTCGCAGGCGCCTTGCCTGGCAGTAATCTCCAGGTTGGAGACCTCATTGTGGCGGACACCTGTGTCTACGCTGAGGAAGGCATCGCAACACCTGATGGGTTTCACGATATGGCCACACTCGGGTGGCCACTGGGGGACTTTGAAGGCAACGAAGTGCCGTGCGGTCCGGACCTTCTTCGTCGACTGAGCGATGTACTCCCAATTGGACGAATCGCCACAGTCGCAACATGCTCGGGTACTGACATGCTCGCAAATGAAATCGCCAGCCGAACTCGTTGCGTCGCCGAAGCCATGGAAGGAGCCGCAGTTGTTCATGCTGCAATGCTTCTCAAGGTGCCAGCAATTGAGATCCGGGTGATTTCGAACACCACCGGCGATCGAAATCTCCAAAAATGGGATCGTGAGGCGGCACTCACAAGCCTTACAGAAGCCATGCCATCCGTACTTGATCGACTTTGATGGTCGGCCACTGGTCCCGATAACACGCACGCTCGGCGTGACCGGTACAAACCGCAACCAGTCCACCAGACAGACTGCGCCGCGGCTTCAGCCTCAGCCCAATACCGCCGAGGAGGCCTTCAGCGGCCGTTCATGCTGATCGGCCGGGAGGTGTTCGTATGCGGCTCAGAATGAGACGATCCCAATGTCCCCCGATTGCCGTTGATCTCGGGGCTCGGGAGCTACGGTTTCTCCAACTTGACCAGGCCGGCACATCGATCTCAGCTGCCGCTGCGCATCCACTTCCGCAAGGAAACTTTGACATTGAAACCCACCTTGCTGCAGCAAGCGATGCCGTCGCTGCCATGGCATCGAACCCCATGTGGTTCGGCCGGCGGCTCGTTGTCGCGTTGCCCGCACCGATCGTCACAATGACCCATCTGAAACTTGAGCAGGGCGAAGACCTCGACACGGCCGTACAAACGCGGCTTCAGGACGTCGGTCAAGATCCGCTCGTTCGCACAATTGACGTGTCATGTCCGACCAAACGCACGCGTGGCGTGTTGTGCATTGCCATGCCTCGTGAAGTCGTGCTTCGATATGTCGCCATGCTGCACCAGTATCGATACGACATCACGGGCGTCTTCGCACCAGCGAGCACACTCCTTCGGGCCTTCCGTCATGTCAACCGCCGAGACGGAGACGCTGATACTGCCACCATGTATCTCGACCTCGCTGGCACCGAATGCACAGTTGCAATCGGCCATGGCTCGCAGCTGGTTGCTGCTCGTTGCATTACCACCTCGCCACTGAATTCATCCGCAGAGAAAAAGATGGCTGCGCAACCCGCTCCAACACCTGTGGCAGCTGAGTGTTTCAATAGTGACATCATGACCACCATCAATCGCCGGGTAGACCAAGGATCGACTTCACTGCCTTCCGTACCCCATGCAACAACCACACACAATGCGCCGAGAGAATTGTGTGATGAACTTCGTATGTGTGTACGGCACTATCAGGGCTTGTTCCATGAGGTTCCGGTCAAACGCTTGGTGTTTACGGGGGATGGCGCCATGGCAGACGGCCCGTGCCGTGAAATCGCTCGCAATCTTGGGCTTTCAGCCCAAATCGGCGACCCGCTTGCTCGCTGGGATGCCAGTACCACCAACGTCGCTGCAACAGACTGGAATCTCCAACTCCGCCCGCAGTGGACGATCGCCGCCGGACTCGCGGCCCATGACCAGGAGGCTGATGCATGAGCAGGCCCACCGATGACTTCCTACCTCATGAATACATCGAGCATCAGCAAGATCGGCGCATGCACTTTGCAGCCATCGTGCTATTTATCATCGTGCTCTCTGGTGTTGCAGGTGCGTTCTTTGTCACCCGTGCCGATTGGCACCACATCCACAAAATCCATGACCAGATTGCGATTCGCTACGAAGAAGCTGCAGACCAGGTGCGGACGCTCTCAGCACTTGAAGAACGACAAGCCAAGATTGCAGAGCGGGCAGAACTTGCCGCCAGCCTCATCGACCGCCTCCCACGTTCGGTGCTGCTTGCACAGCTCATTGAACGTATGCCTGAAGAGCTTGGATTGCTCGAATTTGAACTGGTTTCTCACCAGTTATCCAACGCCACCGAACGAGATGCCAATGCCCCAGCAAATCGACCCACCAGAGCACCCACTGCCGCTGAGGCCACTGCCGATCCTCGTCAAGTCGCGCCACGCTGGCGAACTGCTATTTCGTTACTTGGCTTTGCACCAACCGATATCCATGTATCTGCATTTCTCTCTGCACTCAATCAGCACCCACTGCTTGAAGACGTCCGATTGGATTTCTCAGAAGAAACTGATCTGAATGATCTTCCGGTTCGTCAATTCCGCATTCAGGCCACCATCGGCCCCGACGCTGACTGCCGCACACGAGTACCACCGCAAACGGCTGCGGCGGGAGATCCAAATTCATGAATTCCAACTTCCGCCAAGTCGTCTTCTTTGTCATCCTGCTCGGCACCCCGTTGACAGCCTGGTACACGATTTTCCGCCCACAAAATGCTGAGATTGCCACAGCCATGGAAGACATTGCCTCCCGTCAGCGGCAACTAGACCGTATCTCACAACTGGCCGAACGCATTCCAGATCTAGAATCTGCGCTGACAACGGGAGAGCAACTTGTTCAGCAAGTTGAAGCACAACTGCCTCGCAGGCGGGACGTTGAAGGCGTGCTTGAAAACATCTGGCAGATGGCCGATCGCAACGGCATGCAGGTTCGATCAGTAAAAACGCGTGCCGCCGTCCCATCGTCGGTCTATATGGAACTGCCCCTTGAGGTCACCATGGACGGCCCATTCAAGGGTTTCTATCGCTTTCTACTTGAACTCGAATCCCTCCCGCGAATTACCCGCGTTTCTGAGTTGGCGATTCAGGAGTCGGGACTCAAGGTGCGAGGGCCGAGCATTGATCTTCCGCCAGGATCAGTTGCAACACAGTTCATCTTGAGCATTTACTTCGCCGACGCAGTTCCCACGATCATGACCGCAGGAGCAGGCAAATGAACTGGACAGACCAATATGACACTGGCGGTGAATCCACCGATGTGTTTCAGCCCTCTGCCACTCCATTCTCTCAGCAACGACGAAAGCGGTTCGTCGTCTTGTCTCTGCTCCTCGGTGGCGGATTTATTGCAATTATTGGCATGCGAACGATTTCAGATGGGCCAGCATCCGCAAGTGCGGGCACCGACGCTGAAGTTGCAATCAGTCGCTATCTCGCTCCCGCACCGACAGCCGAAGAAACCTCCGGTGCTGAGGATCCACTTGCAGTACTTGCGAGTTTCGGCGCACCGGCCACATCCGTAGCGGTTGAGGAACTGCGAAGCAACCCATTTATGATCCCCGGCCGAAACTCTGGTAGGCCAATTCAGCTTGCGCCGGTGCGCATGGATCAGGATCGCAATGATCGTATGATCCAAATGCAGATGACTGTCGAGGCCATGCGAGTATCTATGGTCCTAGAGGGTCGGCACAGTGTGGCGATTGTCGGCGGGGTCAGTCTGTCAATTGACAAGCCAGTTGAGTACGAGCCCGATCTGGTGCTGCAACTCGTCGCGATCAATGAACGCGGCATTATGGTCACCGCCACTGATCCTCTACTCGAGGCCAGCATAGAGATACGGCTCTCGCGCCCCTAAGAGAATTGCCCATGAAGCACCCCAACACCACGTCTTCAAACGACTCCTCTGTTGTACGAGCGACCACACATGACTTGTGGTCTCCACAGGATGGCGACAACACAACGTCATTTGAACTCGGCGCTGCGCTCATTGCGAGAAACCTTGTGCCTCGCGAAAAGATTGACGCCGCACGCCGCGTCCACCAGCAAACGCCACGAGCGTCCTTTCATGACGTTCTGCTCGATATGGGCGCCAATGAATCTGTGGTAATGCACACACTTGCAGCCGGGGCTGATCTCGAATTCGTAACGCCGACCAAAGACTGCATCGACTTGGAAACACTGACCCAGCTTGGCTTGGATTACTGTAAGGCTCGCCGAATTGTGCCCCTCCTGAGCGAGGACACTCGCAAAACAATTGCAACCGCCGATATACACGATATTGCCACCATCGATGAAGTTCGCATCGAACTTGGTAGTTGCGTTGTGCGGCAAGTAGTGTGTGGACCTTCTGCTATCGCAGCTCTTCTTGAATCAGCCGAACCACAAGCCGCTGAAGACATCGACTTACAACAGCTCCTTGCTGACGCGGCTGAAGCTGACGTCGAAATCATAGAAGGAAGCGATGAGGATGAGGTTGATGATGGGAGCTCATCTCCGGTCGTTCGTTATGTCAATCATATTATTCAAACTGCGGTGCGAGAAGGTGCTTCTGACATCCACATCGAACCATCCGAGTCGGCTGTCAAAGTTCGCTTTCGCATTGATGGTGTGATGTATGAGACTATGAACCCCCCGCGAAAGATGTTTGCGTCCATTACCAGCCGCATCAAAATCATGGCATCGTTGGACATCGCCGAACGGCGTCTGCCACAAGACGGGCGCATTCGCGTACAGGTTCACGGACGACCACTTGACCTTCGCATCTCCACCGCTCCAACTCCACATGGCGAAAAAACTGTCATGCGACTACTCGACAATCGATCCATTCAAGTACCCCTCGATGACCTTGGTTTCTCGCCTGAGAACCTTGCCACCTGGCGATCAGAAATTGCCAAACCACATGGCATTCTCCTTGTCACCGGACCAACGGGCTCAGGTAAAACCACCACACTCTATGCATCGATCCAAGAACTTGATCTCCAACGGCTCAATATTTCGACCGTCGAAGACCCGGTTGAATATCAGGTTCGCGGCATCACCCAGATGCAGACGCATGACCGCATTGGTCTCACATTTGGATCTGCCCTTCGAACAATGCTTCGGCAGGACCCGGACGTCATCATGGTCGGTGAGATTCGAGATCAAGAAACTGCTACCACGGCGATTCAAGCAGCGCTCACCGGCCACTTAGTCCTCTCGACTTTGCATACCAACGATGCTCCTTCGTCGATTACTCGTCTGATCAATATTGGTATCGAACCCTTTCTCGTCTCAGGCGCAGTCAATGCCGTGCTCGCACAGCGACTGATGCGCAGTGTGTGCAAGAAGTGCGCGACAGACATCCCGGTCAGCGCCGAATCTACGGCCATCTTGCAGCGGCACGGCATGGAAATTGACACGATGCGGCAAGGTGCTGGGTGCGAACACTGCAGACAAACCGGCCTCTCTGGACGACTTGGTATTCACGAAATGCTGCAGGTCGATGACGCATTGCGGGATCAAATTGCATCCAATCCTTCAGTCAATGGTCTCCGAACACACTGCTGTGATGCTGGGATGCGAACGCTCCGCCAGGACGCCATGCAGAAAATGGCTGATGGCCGCACCACACTCTCTGAAGTGTTACGCGTAACCGCCGACAATGGCTAGCGAATGACCAAGCCCGCGATCAGCACCAGCCACACCGCTACGGCAATGGCCGACTTGAAGACCGTCCCAGCGGCGCGGCCAGCGGCTGCGCCTGCTGCTGGCGCCACTGACGCTCGAACGGTCTGAGCATGCGCTCCGGTGATCTCTCCCAACAGTGCGCCAGCAAATGCGCCAACGATAGCGCCGATGAAGGTTCCAAGAATTGGGATTGGAATCATGAAGGTTCCAAGAAGTGCGCCGACCATCCCGCCAATGAAGCCGCCCCACATACTGCGGCGACCACCTCCGCCCACTTTTGCCCCGGCGGCACCAGAGACAGCCTCGAGAATCTCACCGATAATCGCCAGTGCGACCGCAATGCCAATCGCCCACCAGCCGGGAGTGGCGTCTTCGCCGTGAATCCAAGCAACATCAGCAAGTTGTACAAGCACTCCGAGACCGATCATGATCCACACGCCAGGAAGTTGCATGATCACAAGCAACAAGCAGCCAGCCCCAAGCAAGGCAAAGATCGCAGTGAATGTCCAGTGCAGCCACATCATGTTGATTGATCCTCATCATGTTGGTGAACCACCATGATCTCTTTCAGTGGCTTTCTCTCAATGTCAGGTACTAAGCATGCTTCCGCCGGCCATCCAATTGGAATAAGCACATATGGCCGCTCATACTCCGGTCGGCCAAGCACCTCACGCAAGAATCCCATCGGACTTGGAGTGTGTGTCAGTGTCGCGAGACCAGCGTGCTGCGCTGCTGCAAGCAGCATGCCGGTTGCGATGCCAACTGATTCATTCACGTAATACACGCGTTCGCTTACTGCATTTGCTCTGTCGTCCCGCATGAGTTTGAAGACCACAATTAACCATGGGGCCTCTTCTAAGAATGGTTTCTCGGGACCGGTTTGAAGTGGCGCAAGATCTTCCAGCCAATCGCTTGAAGCTCGATGCTCGTAGAACGCGCGTTCTTCATTCTCTGCAGCTTCGCGAATGCGACGTTTGGTCGCTTGATCCCCCACTACGACAAATCGCCATGGCTGCTTATTGGCGCCACTCGGCGCAGTGCCGGCCGCTGCGATAATCGAATCGATGATTGCGAGATCTACAGGCTTTGTTGAGAAGTGCCTGATGGATCGCCGCTGTGCAAGTACATCACGGAATGCCTCGACAGCTTCCAATGGATCGCCATCGGGCTGAATGGGCTCAAACGGAATAAATGGTGGGGAGTTTGACATCGACGAGTCCAAAGTTGCACAATACCCACTCCCCCCATGACAGGCCATTCTTGGAGCCCCTCTCATGTTGATGCTACTTTTCACCTGCCTTGCGTGCTCGATCGCCACGCCGAACGCCGCAGCTGTGTACACCGAGTTGACGGACCTCTCCAGTGCAGCGTCCATCTCACGTAGCCAGAGCGACGATGACACGCTGAACTGGATTGCCCTCTGCATCGAACGAGGCGCCCCGTTAGACGATCGCTTGCTCGCCTTTTTTTACGACTCCCAGCAGGAGATGCTCGCGCTCACCCGCCGCGCCGCGGACATCGAGCACTGCGACTTTGAACTTCCGCTGAAAGAGGAGGGCTTCGATGTCCTACTGCCGCACTTAAGCGGCATGATGGCTGGGGCTCGGGTGCTGGTGGACGCTGCATACGCCGACCAAGTCGGAGGGTCGCCAGAGTTGATGGTCGGGCATGTCGAAACCTTGTTGCAAATGGGCCGACATCTGGTCAGCAGCGATCAGACGATCATTGCGAGCATGGTCTCCATTCGCCTGGCTCGCATGGCTGAAAGCGTTGTCCAGTCAGCGATGGATCGAGGCGAGATCGACCCGGCCATGGCAGCACCACTCGCACGGGCAATGAACTTCACGGCGACCCCTGATCCCTTTGGACTGCGAGCGGGGTTAGCGATGGAACGGGTGGTCGGAACCGAGTGGTTTCCCAGAACCATCGGACTGAATAATTCAGACCTTGACCCAGAGAAGCCCCTCCCCAGCAAAGAAATCCGCCGCGTGCAAGAGATGTTTGCAATGGTGGAAAGCGTCTCCAATAACAGCAATCAGATCCCTGGCTGGAATTCGCCCACGGTCGGTGAATTGCGAGCGGCCGTGGATCAACTGGACTCGGTCTTCGCCCGCATGCTCGCGGCCATGGACGACCCCAACGTCACCCGGCGTCTCAAGACGCTCGAGTCCATTAGTACGCAGGTAGACATGGGCGAACACGGCATGTTGGCGAGCCTGTTCGTACCGGGCCTGCCCCCCGCTGTAGAACAACAGGACACAGCACTGGCGGACTTCGCCCGGTGCCAAGCACAGTTGCAGTCGATCGCGGATGGTGAGCCGGTGGCGCACTTTGCCAATGCGGGTGATCTGTGGATGAGGGCTGGGCGACTGGCCGAGCCGTTTGGCGGCATCTGGATCGACTCGCCGGACGACGCCGTTGCGATTGATGCATTGCTATCGCAATCACGCCATGCCAAGCGTCGCGTGTATCCATCGCCCTGGGAGGACTACCTCGAAGCGACGATCACTTGGTGGCTTCCAGGGCAGGTCGCACTCTTGGACGGGCTCATGCGCCGCATCGACGTGGCCATCTCAAGCGGTAACGCCAGTCAAGCGGTCGCGGATATGGAGGTCGCACTGCTGATGATCGCGGCACTCTGCGAGGATCCTCGGATTGCCACGTCCCTTGCAGCGGTGGACGCACTGGGACGCATCGCGCCGCTGGTGCAGCGATTTGCGGCCACGCCTGCCGCAGACGAGGCGGCCCGACGTACATTGATTCAACTTATTCGGGCAGTACCCACCCGCGACCCTGCCGGCCTGCAGCGGGCCGCGTTGGCCACTCGGGATCGGCTGCAGGACCACCTATCCGGGTGGTACAAGCACACGAATGCAGCGGCACCCGCCGAGGACGAGGCCCTGCTGAGCTGCATCGCCTGGCTACGTGGCTGGGCGAGCGCGCATACTCCTCCGCTGCACGTTGTCCCAAGCGGAGCCACGATCAATATCCAATCGCTCGACACTGATACCACGCGTGCTTGGTACGAACTCGGCGTTGATTCCTCGCCGCCTCTGGGCTTTCCTGATCTTCCCGCCACCACCATCGCCGCGGCCGCCACAACGCATGCCGACACAATCCAGCGAATGCGCGCAGCGTTGCAGCATGGTCAATGATCAAAGCGTGAGGCAACGCAGGCTACTGCCTTGCAGTGCTCGCTGAATGCTGCTGCGTAACTGCGTATTGCACTATCTACTGGATAGTGGGTGCCCCGTTTCCAGACCCTTTGGACGCCCAGAAAGACAACCCAACTGCGATGTGTAGACAAACTGGACGAATCTTTCAGTCTTTATTCTGCGTCTTTGTGAACGGATTACCAAACCCATAAAAACTGAGATACAGAAATGCAACCGGCACCCACGTTACAACTTGGCTCGGTTCTCCTACACCAAGTAATTTGCAAATCACGTGAATCAGAACAATAGTTGCGACGGCACACAACGCAAATGCCATGAAGTATTTCATTCGTTTCGGCCTCCTACACTTCGCATGATGCAGCAAATTGAAACACCACACATTCCCTAAAAAAAACACCCCCCTGCGATGTGCAGAGAGGTTGTGGGAGTATTGAACTCATTACTCGGAGGTGGTGACACCGCATTCCAAATGGTGGGAGTGATGACAACTTCCTGGAGGTGAAGAGGTGGTGTTTACAATACATTCCAGATGATGTGGGTGTTGACAACATAAATCGTCTGATCGTGCTGGGATATTGGATGTAATCCCACCGTTGATAGCAAAGGTTGTGATAAGACCACTGTCATAGGCAACAGGTGTTAATCCCGGAGTTGTGTCTTGATTGTATCCGAGCAATACAAGAAACCTATCGTGCCCGTTGAAAGTTGCAACTTGACCCGTTCCGTTACAGTTATTTGAACCAATTGTTACTAGTGTCCCGCCCTTGCTATTAAGAGCACTGACGGATCCATAGTAAACATTATCTGTTACATCTATTCCTCTATCAAGCAATTGAGAACTCAGTACAACAACTGGGTTCCCATCATCACTGAGAACCTCAAACTTCTTCGCCTGAATCACATCAGGAACACGCTGAAGACTCGTTGCCGCCAGCAGTCCCCCAACAACAACCACACCAAACACTCCAAAGAGCATTCGCTTGAGTGTGCGAACTTGGTTTTCTAGTGATTCAATACGAGTGTCGGTAGTCATTGTGGTGTTCCCTTTGAAAGTGTTTGCCGCAGTGTAATGCCTCCAAAGAACAACCCCCCTGCGATGTGCAGAGGGGTTGAGTGTTGGTTGGAACAAGTCTTCACTATGTAGATTTTAGTAGTATGAGATGCCAATCGCTTCGGGACGCAGAGATATCAACGATAGAACGCATTGAAAGGAAAGACAATGAGTGTTTCAAAATGGGAGTACAAAACTGTTGTACTTAGGTTCGAGTCCTACACCGCAGGACTATTTGACAAATTTAAACCAGGCATTCTAGACAAAGAACTCAATTCACTGGGTGCAGAGGGATGGGAACTGATAGGCCGTACATTCTCAACACCCAACAAATCAGACAAAGAATGGATAGCGGTTGTTTTCAAGAGGCAAATGTAAAAGTATCCTCGATAAGTTTTTCATAGCAGTCAAAGAAACAACCCTCCCCTGCGTTATGCAGAGGGGTTGAGTGTTGTTTGGTTGTTTGGTTAGCAGTAGTCAGGGTATCTCTGATGTAGAGACACCAGTCTGCGTAAATGTCTCTACATATCCACCCTTCGTTCCATAGTAGGTGCCGAGTTCCACAAGTGGCATACC
>JAQWLT010000070.1 GCA_029247205.1 Phycisphaerales bacterium
CGAACCGGGGCACAGCACCCAGTCTGCCAGTGGCGTGATGGGGGCGCCGCTTCCGCCTGCAGCGAGATCGCCTCCGCGCAGGTCAGAAGCAACAGGGCAGTTGAGCTTTGATGCGACCCGAACTGCATCGATGAGTTGCCACGAGTCTGGTGGGGCATGTAGTACGGTCTGTCCGTGAATAGCGGCGAGATCGACCTGATGATTCTCAACGGCCTCAAGCATGACGGCAGCTGTGCGATCAGACAACACACGCCGCGCGGCGGTGATGTCTGCTGCGGTCACGGCCTGGCCATCTGCAAGCAGGCGAAGCGTGTTGACTTCGGGGCCAAGCGGTCTGGCCACATGTGCCAGCACTTCGGCTTGAGCGGTGAGTCCGTGACCAGTGACGCGTACGAGGGCGGCGTCGATCCCGTCGAGGCTGGTGCCGGTCATGGCACCGACAATGAGTCGAATTGACTGGGGGCGACGTGTCATGATGACAATGATGCCCGGAGTGGGGGTGCTGAGGCAAGTGTTCTGGCAGAGGGATCTGATACGCTGGCCAACTCGGGTGGTCCATTCAGACGTGCGAACTCTAAACAAGGATGACCGTAGTGTCGAAGCGAATTGTGATCACAGGCGGGGGTGGCTTTCTTGGCTCGCATTTGACGGCCAGACTGCTCGGCGAAGGCAACCACGTCATTTGTATCGACAATTTCTTTACCAGCAGCGAGCAGACGGTGGCTCCGTTTCTTGCTGACCCTCGGTATGAGTTGATTCGGCACGATATCGTCGACCCCATTATCGTTGAGGATGTTGACCAGATTTACAATCTCGCCTGCCCTGCAGCGCCAGGGCATTATCAGTTCAATCCAGTCCGCACGGTCAAGACATCGGTACTTGGTGCCATCAATATGCTTGGCATGGCTCGGGCGACAGGGGCACGCATCATGCAGGCCTCAACCAGTGAGGTCTATGGCGATCCTGAGATTTCGCCACAGGTTGAGTCGTACCGCGGAAGCGTCAACCCGATTGGTTTGCGAGCGTGCTATGACGAAGGAAAGCGGGCAGCCGAGACGTTGTTCTTCGACTACCACCGGCAGCACGGCATCGAAATTCGCGTCGCTCGCATCTTCAATACATTCGGCCCCAATATGCATCCCTTTGATGGGCGGGTTGTGAGTAATTTCATTCGGCAGGCCCTCGCCGGTGAGGACATCACAATCTTTGGTGACGGTGGCCAAACACGCTCCTTTTGTTATGTCTCTGACCTGATCGAAGGCTTCATTCGGTTGATGAATGCCGATGACTTTACGGGACCTGTCAATCTTGGCAATCCAGTTGAGCGGACGATTCTCGACCTTGCCGAGAACGTGATTGACCTGACAGGCGCAGGCTCGCAACTGATCAGAAAACCACTCCCCCCGGACGATCCGGTACGGCGGTGCCCTGACATCTCGCTGGCCAAAGAGAAGCTTGGTTGGGAGCCCACCGTGGACCTGCGGACCGGGCTCTCGGCGACGATTGAGTACTTCCAGGACCTCGATTTTGCTGAGTGGCCGCCTCCGACGCCATACTGGGAAGCTCCACCTCAGGCGTAGAACCCCCTGCCCATATCATTGCAAGGCATAGCAAGAGGCGAGGAACCCGAACAGAATCCAAAAAAAGACCCGAATATATACCGAACATCACTTGCAGTGTCCGATGACTTCTGGCAGGATCAGCAACCCTGACAGAACACGAACATCTGGCGACCAAGCAAGGTCGCCCAAGCAGCGATGAAAGGCTCCCTCTCAGATGGTCAAATCAACAAGCAATGGGTTTCGAAAGAAGGCATCGGTATCAGAAAAGGGCGGCGGCCGTGGTAGGCTCCGTGGAGCAGCCGGCGGACGGCAAAAAGAAGGAAAGGCAGCAGGCACGATGGCACGTAAAACCGCAGGAGCGGGTGATGGCAAGGGCAAAGTCGAAGCGCTAGATCGCGCGATTTCTCAGATTGATACAGCATTTGGTACTGGCTCGATCATGCGGCTCGACGGCGATAAATGCCGACCGATCAAGGGAATTCC
Organism: Phycisphaerales bacterium; assembly: GCA_029247205.1. Classification (GTDB taxonomy): domain Bacteria; phylum Planctomycetota; class Phycisphaerae; order Phycisphaerales; family SM1A02; genus UBA12567. The sequence continues at coordinate 2,046 of JAQWLT010000070.1, forward strand.
AACTGGCACGCTCAGTCTTGACTTGGCGCTTGGCGGGCGAGGTGTTCCTCGTGCTCGCGTGGTTGAGATCTTCGGCCCAGAATCATCTGGCAAAACTACGCTGGCTTTGACGATCGCAGCCAACGCTCAGAAATTGGGTGGAACGGCAGCGATGATCGACGCTGAACACGCGCTGGATCCAACATGGGCCAAACTGCTGGGCGTGAACCTCGACGCACTTTTGGTATCGCAGCCTGATACGGGCGAGCAAGCGCTTGAAATCTGCGAGATGCTTGTGCGATCTAATGCGTTGGATGTCATCATTGTTGACTCTGTTGCCGCGCTCATTCCACGGGCTGAAATTGAGGGTGATATGGGCGATAGCCATGTGGGCTTGCAGGCTCGGCTCATGAGCCAGGCCTTGCGGAAGTTGACCGGCGCAATTGCCAAGAGCGATTGTGTGGTTATTTTCATCAACCAGTTGCGTGAGAAGATCGGTGTGATGTTCGGGAGTCCTGAAACGACACCAGGCGGACGGGCGTTGAAATTCTACTCTTCGGTGCGAATTGATATCCGTCGGATTGGTGCGATCAAAGACGGCGATCAGAACGTTGGTAACCGCGTGCGAACACGCGTGGTGAAGAATAAGATTGCTCCCCCGTTCCGCGATGCCGAGTTCGACATTATGTTCAACGAGGGCATTAGCGCGACCGGCGATCTGATCGACTTGGCTGTAGCCGATGGCCATGTGAAGAAGGCGGGGGCGTGGTTCAGTTATGGGGAGATTCGTTTGGGGCAAGGCCGCGAGAATTCGAAGGCCTATATCGCCGAGCATCCTGAACTCTTTGCAGAAATTCACGCCAAGGTGCTTGTCAGTCGGGGCATTACTGAGGCGAACGCTGATGGATCAGTGGCCGAGGCCGAGGTCGAGGCCAAGGATGCGGTTGGCGATGATGCACCAATTGTGGAGACGGTGAAGGGCTGACGTTTGGCGTGATCGCTATACTCCGCCGTTCCCCCCAGCGGCTGTGGCGGAATTGGCAGACGCGCTAGATTCAGGTTCTAGTGGGAGTAAAATCCCGTGGAGGTTCGAGCCCTCTCAGCCGCATACGAGTATGAAGAACGGGCCCTGGCTAAAGCCAGAGCCCGTTCTCTTATTTGGTGCCCAGTTGCCTCTTGGGGCTTGTTTTTCTACTTATCCGTCGATGTGGTTTCTTGCTGGTGATATGTTTCTGGACTCTCTTGGTGCTGTATAAGCCGTACGAGAGGGTCTTTGTCTTGCAACGATGAGATAGACGAACAGGAAGACTTCTCTATTAACTGAGCGGTATGCGTGGGCAGTGCCAATGTGCATCTCGCAGTTTCGCTTGGTGTGTAGGTGTGAACACGTACAATGGGCGGGTCGCCATGCAGTTGATTGCAAGGATTGGAACTGCGATTCATGCGTTTGGTAGCAGGAGTGCCTCTCATTATGGTTGAACCGATAGATCGTCTCTATCTTGATCACAATGCAACGACGCGCCAAAGCAGCGCCGTCACAGCGATGATGCTTGAGGTCTGCAACGATTCATGGGGAAATCCTTCGAGCATTCACTGGTCGGGGCAGATGGCTCGCCGCCGTATAGAGACTGCTCGGGAGCAAGTGGCGGCACTGCTTTCGGCGAGAACTGATGAGATTATTTTCATGTCTGGTGGCAGCGAGTCTGTCAATACCGCTGTTCGGTCAGCTTTGCATTCACAACCCGATCGTCGCCTTGTCGTGACCAGTGGCGTTGAGCACTCGGCTGTCCGCGAGTTGCTCGATGTGCTCGCGAAAGAGGGTGTGGAAACGATCCAATTGCCCCCAACTGCAGCCGGCTGCGTCGATCCACAGGACTTGCGTGACCTTCTCTCGGAGCGAGGAAGCGAGGTCGCGTTGGTGTCAGTGATGTGGGCGAATAACGAAACAGGAATCATTGAGCCCATCGAAGCCTTGGCTGACATCTGCAGCACATTTGATGTACCGATGCACTCTGATGCGACGCAATGGGTGGGCAAGATGCCAATCGACATCAACAGTCTTCCCATTTCGATGCTGAGTTTCGCCGGGCATAAGTTTCATGGCCCGAAGGGAACTGGTGTGTTGTGGGCTCGGCATGGCACGCCAGTTATGCCGCTCGTTGTTGGCGGTGGGCAAGAGCAGGGCCGACGGGGGGGGACCGAAAATGTGACCAGCATCGCAGGCCTTGGTGTGGCGGCCGACGAGGCTCGACAGTGGATTGAAGTTGGAGGTCCAGCGACGATGCCAGCACTTCGAGATCGGTTTGAGGCTGCTGTTTGCGAAGCAGTTCCAAATGCGTGTGTCAATGGCGAGACCGCGAGTCGGATGTGGTCGACATCAAGCATTGGCTTTCCAAATCTTGAGGCAGAACTGTTACTACTCGTGATGTCAGAGCGGGGATTGGATGCCTCTGCAGGGTCAGCATGTTCATCTGGCGCGATCAAACAGTCCTCGGTACTCGAAGCGATGGGCCATCAGCCCTGCCAGATTGACGAGGCGCAGTATGGATCGATCAGATTCAGTTGGGATCGCGAGACAACTTGGGAAGAGTTAGAGCGAGCCGTGACCATCATCGCTGCCTCGGTCGATGCTGTCCGCCTGATCGAGCCGCCAGCGGAATCGCTCGTCCCACATACTTGAAGGATCTGCGGAACGCTCAATCGCCCGCTCTGCAACACTGATGGTTGAATGGTTTATGAGTGAGATCACAACGCTTTTCAACATCATCCTGGCCCCGCTTCGCCCGTGGGGAACTTGCTGTTACCAGCGACATTTCTTGGCAGGTGGATCGGTGCAGCATATGAATGGGCCAATAGGGACCCCGCGTGCCCGCATACCCGGTAAACTCCACCCCTCGCCCTGTTAGCTCAGTTGGCAGAGCAGCTGACTCTTAATCAGCGGGTCGTAGGTTCGAGTCCTACACAGGGCATGCCCACTGCAGCCGCGTTCTTGGACGCGGCTGCCTTGTTTTGCACCGAACGAATTGGCTACATGTCTGCGACGCACATCCGCGTAGGGTGTTGCCACGACTCGATGTCTCATCCCGTACACTCAAGATGCAACGATTGGTCTTCCATGAGTTCACAGGGAGAAGTGCTGCATGCAGATGGGAACAGTCACTCGACTCTTTGAGGTCCGAGGCTTCGGTTTCATCACACCAGACGCAAGTGACCGCGACGTGTTTCTAGGCATGGATGTTGTGAGTACATCGACTGACCCGCTTTTCGAAGGGCAACGCGTCGAGTTTGAGTCAGTGGAAGCAGCACCCGGTCTGAAAGCTGTTTCAGTGAAACCAATCCCGTCGTGAATACCTTCGATCTGAACTGCCTTCCTCCTGCGTTTTTGCAGCGTGTAGATGAACTGCTCAGTATCGATGAGCGAGCGCAGTGGGAAGCATCACTGCGAAGCCGTCCATTGTCAGTGCGTTGGACTGGGCCAAGCGACGATGTGTCCAGTGGGCATGACTATCTTGTTGAGCACGGGCTATCACCTCAGATTGTGCCTTGGTGTTCAGATGCATGGTCATTTGCGACTGGTTCGCACGCGTCGCTGACGGCGTTGCCATGGGTTGACCAGCAAACGCTCTTCATGCAGTCGCTCTCAAGCATCGCTGCGGTCGAGGCAATGGGCATCGAGCCAGGGCATGATGTACTGGACGTGTGCGCCGCGCCAGGTGCCAAAACCTCCCTCATCCGGCGGCGTCAGGGTGATCGTGGAATACTCATTGCCAATGAACTCAGTCGGGCGCGGAGTCGCCGAATACATGCTCTGCTCAAACGGCTTGGCGTAGGCAATGTTGAAGTGCTGACCGGGCCGGGCGAGCAACTTGGCCGTACGCACGAGCGTTGTTTTGATCGCATTCTGGTCGATGTGCCATGCAGTGGTGAGGGCAGAATCCACCCATCCAACCCCGCCTCGTGGTCGCAGTGGAGTGAGTCGGCCATTCGTGGGTTGGTTCGCCGACAGGAGGCCTTACTCGAATCGGCTTGCCGGGCGGCGCGGCCGGGCGGCGTCATTCTGTACGCCACGTGCACGATGGCTCCGGAAGAGAACGAAGGCGTGATCGATCGGGTTCTCCGCCGAGCTCGTACGCCAATTGAATTGATGGACATCGAATTGCCGCTTGTCGAGTCGCGTCCCGGTATGGCTGAATGGCGTGGGACGACTTTTGTCAAAGACGTCGGCCGAGCCGTTCGAATTATTGGAAGTGATACGATGACCCCGTTTTTCATGGCTCGCATACAGAGGGTGGATTGATGATGAAGTTCCAATGCGCTCGATGGTGGTGTTGTGTCGCAACGATATTCACTGTGGTCGTCACAGTTGGCTGTCAGCGTTCGGTCAAGGTGGGCAGTACGCCCCATGATGCAGATGTTGCATTTCTGAATGCTCACATGCCTGCAAGTGAAGTTGATCGAGTGAGCCAAGCTCGACTCTCACATCATGCCAATGTCATGCGAACGGCGTGGAAAGGCTCGCCTTGGCAAGAAGACGTCGATGTCACGCTCTGGCGCGAAGCCATTTTGCCACCGACACATGTGAGCGAGCGTTGTGAGGATTGGTGTGATGTCTTGATAGAGCGTTTGCAGGGGGTCGATACTTCTGGAAAAACTGTCAAGCAGGCAGTTTCTACACTCAATGCTGCGATCGGTGACACGCTTGATGTGCAGTACCATCCGACCAAGCGGCGAGTGCCTGATCAAGGTCCATTGGAGACCATGGAACTCGGCTGGTCATCTTGTACGGGTCTCTCAATTCTTCTCGCCAATGCATGTCGTACACGGGGCATTCCAGCGCGGCTTGCAGGCACGCCGTTGTGGGTTGACGATAGTGGTAACCACACGTGGGTTGAGGTGTGGGCTGACGGCCGCTGGCATCACGTCGAAGCGGCAGATCCAAACTCTTGGGACTCGGCATGGTTTGATGCCAAGGCGGCCGAGGCCGTTAACGAGACTGACCCAATGCATCGCATTTACGCTGTGATGCCCAGCGGGCCAGTTGTGTTTCCGCTTGCTTGGGCACCCGATCGGCAAGACATTCATGCGGTTGATGTGACCGACCGGTATCGCCTGCCCACGCACGATCAATGATGCACGCTGCCCGCGCCCCTTCGAGCAAGGAGGCGGACAGCGTTCTTGCAGGATCGTGTGGGAATCAGCGTCGTCGACGTCGTCCGGTCAGGCTGGCCAATCCAAGAAGTGCGAGTGTGCCCGCGCCGGGAACTGGTGAAGCGGTAGGCTCTGGTGAGCTGCTCTGCCCACCTATACCGATTGGGCCAAGTCCGTGCGAGCCGAGATCGACTGGCGAGATTGCATTAGGCCATGCAATCCAGACCTTCCCAAATGCAGTCTGTGTGACTAGATCAACAAACGTCTGGCTCGGTCCACCGAGACGACTATCGTCAGATGACAGGTCAGCCCACGGATTACTCGGATCAAAGATGGATCGTTTTACACCGTCTTGATTCGTATGGAGAAGTGGACCAAAGTGGAGTTGCCAAGGCGTTGATCTTCCTGGTGTGTGCTTGCCCGATCGCTCTGCATTGGTAGTGTTCGTTGCTGTAAGTAAGCTTGCTAGAACGAGGAGTGGTGTCAGTTTTATGGTTCGGTTCATATCAAACTCCTCTCAAGATCCTGCGACAACGCTGTCGCTCACAACACGGGCTGACTCGAGCATGCTCCAGCCTGTTCGTCGAAACTGTGGGAATCGTCCCATCGTTCCGGTGATCATTCGTACGTCATCTGTGTCGATAGTCAGGGGTGTTGTTTGGCCAGTCCATCCAATAAAGCGACGATGCCCGTCGAACTGGATCGAGAACACGCGCTCTCGCATGGCCCAGTTGTCGAGTCTTTCCGCAATTTCGTCGGCCTTGTTCGTGAATAGTGCAAGCAGTCGCTGCAACTCTCGTTCATCAGAGATGTGACGCATTGCAATATTGCATCCAAAGATGCACCACCACCCGTAACTTTCCAACACATCGCCCGCACTATAACTCTGGAGATTGACCACTTCTGCCATGGCGTCCACGATGGTCGCGGTTGCTTGGCGAGGATCGAGCAGGCCAAGAATGACTTCGGCCTCAAGCATGCCACCACGACACGTGCGAGCAATTCCGATCGCAACACGATCATTGTCAGACCCGAGCAGACTCAGTCGCTCCACAGCCGCTTGCAAGGCTGTTCGGGCCTTGGCGGCGTGCTGATTGGCACAGCTAGGGTCGGCATCGATGAGGCGACGATGTGTGCTGCCATGAACATAGAGAGTGAAAGCATGGGTACGCCGATCCCTCTCTGTAACGGGCGGAGACTGCTCAAAGTGTTTGATGAGGTCCGATGCGATCGTGCGAGCCTCTGTCAAGTGCCACAAGTTGTAACAGGCGTTGGCGAGATTACTCTGCAGCATTCGTCGAATATCTGCTGGTATTGGAGCGTCAGAAAGGCCTTCGCGGGCCACATCGAGGCTGCGGGTGAAGCGGCCAAGGCCATCCCATCCTCCGACCTCGCGGTTGCACGCGAGGGCTCGTTGTTCAGCATCGCATGCCGCTGCCCGCGCTTTGCCAGCCAGGCGAATCATCTCACGATAATTGCCGTCTGCATGCGCCTGGCCAGCCATCGCGTCAAGTTCCACAAAACTGGTGTCGCTCTTGACGGCAGAATCGGCGTCCTTGTCAACGCCCCAGAGGCACTCAGTAATGTCTCCGACCGACCAGTCAAGAACATCGGCAAGTTCAACGATAAGATCGAGCTTTGGGTTTCCACTCGCGGGAATCAGTTTTGTTGAATCACGACCGAGTGCTTCGGCTAATTCCTTCCGGGTCCAGTTGCGATAGACCTGGGCCAATTCCACAAGTCGTTCAAGTCGTTTTCTCCTGTTGGACATGTCAATCATGTCAGAATCTCCCCTGGCGAGTTCCGATGGATTCGCCATATGTAATGACGGGGTGAAAGTTCAGCCAACTGAATCATCCATGGTCCAGAAAGCAACGAGCGACGTCATGTCTACGAACATAAGGCAGTTCTCTGCGATTTCGACCATGAACTGCGGAAAGGCAATGGCTTTTTGCACGCTGCTCGCGTTGATGAAAGGTGTGTCATTACAAAGCATGATGAAGCGGAGAGACAATCTGCACGTGGCACAGCGTCAGCTGCGATTGACATTCGCATCACGATGCAAGTGTGGGGTCGGTTTGTAACACTTCAGTTTTCTGTAAAATCTCGCTGCAAGCGATTGCAGTGGCTGATCGACTGATGGTTGCCGGGCAAGTATCCTTTGCAGCACTATGTGCAGATGGATTGCCTACATCGGACCGGACCTTCGCCTTGACAATCTCTTGGTGAAGCCAACGAACTCCTTGCTTGCGCAGTCAATGCATGCCAAGCAGTCAACCTACGCCATCAACGCCGATGGGTTTGGTGTCGGGTGGTACACCGATGGCGGAGATTCGCCGGGCGTCTATCACGAAACGCGTCCGGCCTGGAATGACGAAAATCTCAAGAGCATCACGGGGCACTTGCAGTCGCCGCTCTTTATGGCACACATCCGCGCGGCGACCAGCGCAATCTCACGTACGAACTGTCACCCTTTCAGATTCAACCAATGGCTCTTCCAGCACAATGGAGCAATCGGAGGATTTGATGGTATTCGTCACGAACTCGATGCGGCCATCGATCCGTCTGTGTATGCCAAGAAGCAGGGAAGCACCGACAGCGAAACCATGTTTGGTTTGTGCCTGACAGAGGGCCTGCAAGAAGATGCGCCGGGTGCGATTGCCCGCATGATCAATCGTGTCGAAGCCTCCCGCGCAGCGAATAACATCACGGACCCATTTACGATGACGGTGGCCATATCCAATGGCTCCACGCTTTGGGCTGCCCGATACGGCTCGGATGGTGATGGGCCGTCGCTGTATCACACGACGAATCAGGCCGCACTTGATAACGCCTCCGCAGCGGCAGGCGTCATTGAATCGCAGGCGACGATTGTCGTGTCTGAGCCATTAGATGAGTGCTCATCGCACTGGGTTGAGATTCCGCCCCATGGCATACTGACTGCTGAGCGGGGCTCGATTCAGCTCGGAAAGCTCGCCCTGGCATAGAACGCGCTCCCTCGAAGAGGCTTCAATTACAGCCCTGATGCGTAGGATGAGGGAACTTCAGGACTGGTTTGGCGTATTATGAGGGGGCTCTCTGTTGTGTTGGAGAGCCTCATTTATGAGCCCAAACCCTGAAATGACTCGATCATTGGGGCATTGTCTTGGAAAATGGGCCAGGCGTGGCAGGGAGTCCGTAATGCGAATTGTGGTTCTGGCTGGGGGGTTGGTAACGACTGTGCTGATGGCACTCGCTGTTGTCACGCCAACTGAAGCTGCCACCGCGCCCACTCCGACCCGTGAGGTTGCCTCGCCGCTTGGACTGACGACCAATGCCGCCGATTACCTCGATGCGCCCGCCAAGGCGATGGTCTTGCGGCTTGACCAGAGCGTCGTAGACTCGCTGTGGGGCGTTGAGTCGGTCTTGATGCGTGAGGTTGTATTGCCAACTGGGGCACCCGTCGACCTTGACTTGGTACGGGTGAACAATCCCATCGAGTCCACGTGGCTGATCGCGGCCGATGCCTTTGGACAAGCTGAGAAAGTCTTTGTTCCAGCAGCGGATGTCATTTTGCTGAGTGGTAGTGTGGTGGGACAACCGGACCGACGAGCCTTCATCGGCCTCTCCAATGGACAAGCCCAGGGCTGGATCGAGACCGACGACGGCATGCACATGATCTCAACGCCCGCCGGTGGTGGGCCAACGCTGATGTACTTGGTCGGTAGCAAGCGGGGCGGCATAGACATTCCGCCCCCGCCGCCTGCAGAATCGGGCCTCGTCAAAGCGACGCCAGAGTCGGGCCTGGTTGCGAAGGCTTCCCCCGTATTTGAACCCGCAACCGACGCGGATCGAATCTTGGTTGAGATCGCAGATCCGGACAGCCCGATTCACGGATCGATGTCTGCAGAGACCGTCTTGAGACTGTTGGACTTTCCACTTCGGGCTGCCGGTGGCAGCGCTATTGAAATTGTTGATCTGGAGTATGGCGCGTGTTGTTTGACGGCAGGCCTCTGTGTGCAGGCAACCATCAACGAGTGCCGATTTTACTGCGACGGCGATGATATGGATGGCTTCTGCGGCAATGCGTATGACCCAGACGATGACTCGATACCACCGCCATGTTGGTTGGGTGCAGGTGTTCCCTGCGACGAGCAGTGGGTGTGTTATGAGGCCGCCGAGCAGGGGCCTGATGATCCAGACGACGCGCCATGGATTGGTAACTGGACCGGCGCCTGTTGCTTCCCAGATCCAGACAATATTGGCCAGACGCTTTTCGAAGACAAGGTGGCCTGCGAGTGCGCCATGCTTGGTGGCAGCTTTGTGGCTGTGCCTGCCTTCTGTCTTGGCGAGTATCAGCCTTCTCAGACACCGGCCGAGAACTTTGTGAGCGTTGAGGAACTGGAGGATCTGGTTGAGCCTGGCGTTGACTTCTGTAGTTTGCCAGCGGGGGCGTGCTGTGTAGAGCAGAATGTGATTTGTGCTTCTCTTCTAGAAGGAGAAGATGAGGTTCTGCAGGAGTTCTTCGAGCGAATTGGCTGTCTCTACATTCCACAGATCATGTGTGAAGACGCCGACATCATCACCGATACATTTAGTGGTACTGGCGGCCCCGGGCTCTTCATCAAGGAGTGCTTTCCGTGCTCCTATGACGTCATCGGTCCAAGCGATGCATTCTTGTGCGCCGTTGAGGTTCCAACCAATGGTGTGGCGCCACTGGCCCCCAAAGGTGTTCGGTGCCAGACGCCGCGGATCGTGATTGATACCGACACGTGGTATCTCGAACGCTTCAACGGTGATATCGGAGCCGCGCAGGCGTATGCGACGTTGCTGATGGCCGCGACGACCTTTATCTTCGAGCGAGACTCACTGGTGAGTCTTCAGGTCGGAGAGTTGTTGCTGCGGGGCGTGCCGGTGTTGGACGAGAACGGCGATCCCATTATGACGGACATTATCAATCCGTATTTGCCAGGTGCCTGTTGTACCAACGGTATGTGCATCGAGAATATGTCGTATGGCGACTGCACGGGTGCATTCGTACTGGGTGAGTGGCAAGGCCCAGGATCGAGTTGTTGGGGCGAATCCACCGCTTGTAATGGCGATCCCATCGATCCAGGCGATCCGCGTCCATGGACCATCAACGGCACACTGAGCAATATGAATGTGGAGTGGGGGCTCGGCGGCTCAGCGGCTGCACTGGACATTGACTACGACATGGTGCTGCTGCTCTCGGGCTTCCCATACGTGGAGCCGTACGAAAACGAGTCCGAATGGGGTGTGATTCCGCAGGGCGTCGCGTCCGGTGGCGGAACAATGTGTAACTCGGCGCTCAACCCATTCGCGGTCGCGGCAGTCCAAGGCTCGTTCCCGTACCCGGGCAACTCATTCGATGCGTACGACGTCAACTGGGATCCGGTGATGGTCAGTCAGGCGATTGCCATCACGATCGGTGTGTCGGTCACGCGGTCGTATGGATACGACCGCTGTCTGGGCTTGCCATGCGAGTACGGCGCTGATGCGACCCCAGACTGCGACTTCCAGAATGCGCTTCCTGGATATGCCGACGGGCAAATGCCTCCGACAATCATGAGCAATTGTTATCTGTGCGAAGGCGGGACGTCCAACTTCCAACTTCGATTCCGATCTGAGATCGCAGCAAGGTTGTACGCACGGCTCGGTAATCTCGACTGCGCGGCATCTGGCAGTGAGACGGCCGGTCCACATGAAGTAGAAGATCCGACAGATCCGACATTGATGATCATGGTTCCACTTGCTGCCGACGACACTTTCCGTGTGTACGGCATCCAAGCTCAATACTTCGATGTGCTATTGAATGATGTGGCGATTGGTTGTTCCTCCGAAGTAAACGGCACACTCGCGTTGACAGAACTCAACGATCAGGTGGGACCAGTCGTGACGCCTCAGGGTGGTGTTGTTCTGATCGCTCCAGATCCAATCACAGGTGAGGATGTCGTGCTCTATACGCCTCCGCCAGGCGGTCTCTGTGGTTTGGATTATTTTGAGTACACGATCGAGAGCCCTGATCCGGACAATGATGGCCTTATTGGCTCGGCCACTGGCATTGTTCGGTTGCTTCGCCAGCCCGAAGCGGGCAATCTGACAATCGAAGCTGTTCCGTGGATCGATTGCATGCCGGGCGCCTGTTGTGTTGACGATGGCTCACCCTCTGGCGTCTGTGTCGATATGGCGGAAGTCCTGTGCGTAGCCGATGGCGGCACGTGGCAGGGCGCAGGAACCGCTTGCGGCGATGTGGGCATTCCATGCCCGCCAGCTGGCACAGTGAATGCCTGCCTTGATCTTGTCGCGCAGGCAACCTGGCCGCAGAGCATTACCTCGCCACCATTTGTAGCCACGCCACCTTCGCTGCCTGTCGACCCATGTCGACTCGATATGTTGCAGGTTGACGTGTTGAATCCATCGGACCCCGTTTTCGCATTGACGTGGGACGGACTCATTGCTCAAATCGTTGATACGTCTGCCACGCAGCCACAAGAATTGCTGATGCGTTTCTGGTTCGCGGGCTCGCCTGGTGGGTTGCCTTCAGAGTTCGTAGACGTACGGCCATTTGCCGACCCAGCAATTACGACGGCCTGTGGTCCACTTGTGTCGCCGCCAGTTGTGGGCAATCTTGTTGGTCCCTCAACTGGACAGTGTGAGTTGTTGTCGCCTCTCTATGTGCCAACCGAGAATGGTGTCACCGCTATTCCGGTGCAGTTGCTAGTCGACCAAGACGACGTTCCTGGCGCCGATGCGTGTTGGTTGGAAGGATCGGTCACGACCTTTGCTGGCGATGATGGGGGCTTCGGAGCGGTTCAGTCGCTCGGCGCATGTTGCATTGGCGGCCTGTGCATTGAAACAAATCCGTTCGATTGCTTGGCTTTGTCGGGCTTTGACTTGGCTGATGCGTACTGGGCAGATGACACTGACCCATTCAATGACCCTGATCCAGATGGCGGCGAGCATGTTTGGGTGCGAACCGCTGTGTCTTCTGGCTTCTTCATGGGTGTTGGGACAACCTGCGACGAGGCGGACTGGTGTCGTCCGACGGCGCCCTGTTGCTATGACGATGCAGGTGGGGAGAGAGCCTGCGAGCGGCTGACAGGCGACGATTGCTGGCTTGTCGGAATTGCCCTTGGCAATGACGCCAGTGACTATGCCATTGACTGGGGAACGATCAGCATTGAAGGTGACCGCTTTGTGGATGCCACAACGTTGGACGGGGACTCGTGGAACGACTCCGGATTCAGCCTATTCGACGAGCCGGCATGGGGTTTGGACTGCGATTTCCCGGTTTGCTTTACCCATGAGCACCTTGCGACGATTGCGTCCTGTTGTGTTCGCACAGACAACGACACCTTCTGTACCGATCTCACCAAGGAAGACTGTGATGCCTTCGCCACGATCACCGGCTGGTCGACATCGTGGTCGATCCGCGGCAAGTGCGTAGACGTGCCGTGCAGCGAGTATGGCGGCACGCCGTGGTCGGCACCGCGCGGTGCGTGCTGCTACCAGATCGATGGTCAGTCAGCATCATGTGACGATGACTTAACATTCGATGAGTGCATGGATACCTACCTCACCCCGGACATCGTGGCAGATTCGCGTAATTGGGTCACGTTCCGTGCCGGAGAAAGTTGTGGCACGACCGATTGTGAAATGCAAAATCCACCTACAGCCCTTGGCGCCTGCTGCATCTCTCTGGATGATTTCTGCTGCGTCGAGTTGATCACTCGTGATGTCTGTCAGACGCTCGGCGGTTCATGGCTCGGAGAATCCTCGACCTGTGTGTCATGCGTTCCGCGGACCGTCGATGTGGGTGTGTGCTGCATCCTCGGCCTCGCCTGCACAAGTGATCTCAATCCCATCCGCTGCGCAGCAGTGGGCGGTACGTGGTACAGGAAATTCATGTCATGCAATGAAGGACTTCCGTGCTACGGGTCGACCCAGGTTGGGACGCTAGGTGCCTGCTGCTACGAGTATCAGTGCGTTGACGCCACGACGCCTGGCCTTGAGGACATCACCGAGGCAGACTGCCTTCTTGGCGGCGGTCGATGGCTCGGAATTGGGCTCTGCAACGGCAATCCAAATGATCCCAACGTCTTCCCTGCTGGGGCCTGCGATCCAGTGGAGTGCCTCAATGTCGATGGGTTGACCACGTATAACGTCGAGACTTTCGATGCCACAACGTGCATCCGCTTCGGTGGTGAGCCACTGGTTCTGCTTGGCGACGTCAATGGCGACGGCCGTGTCGGCGGAATGACTGACTTGCTCCCACTGATCAACCAATGGGGACAGCCGTCGATGGATGCCGACTTTGATGGAAGTGGTATGGTCGATGTCCGCGATCTATTGATTCTGTTTGTCCACTGGGAATGACTGGATCAGGCGTGTCTCGAATGCTTCACGCTATTGGCACCCTGCCGCTCCTAGCAGCAATTGCAAGTGAGTTGATGTTGACTGGAGCGTGGTGGTTGCTGTCGCGCGACGGCGAGGCACCCGCTATTGGGATGGCCTTGTGGATGTGGCCCCTTGTGTGGCTGGCCTGTGTTGTATGCGGACTCACTCTGCGACCAAGGCCGGTAGATCTGGCCGAGCTCCAACTTCAAGGCCGTCGGCTCGCTTGGCATCTACTGCGTGACCTTGCTGCTCGCGCGATGATCATAGGTGTCCCTGCAATTGTGTCGCTTTATGCGTTCGCGACAGTTGTCATTGCGTGGCGGTCGTCTCGCTGACTTGCGCACTTTCACGGCACCCAATATCGCTGCGGTAGAAGCCTCCCGGCAAGTCAATCGATGCAATCGCCGCGTTCGCGCGTTCTCTTGCTGCAGCGAGTGAGTCAGCCATTGCGGTGACACTCAGCACGCGACCTCCAGTGTTCACTAGTTCGCCCTTGTGGTTGATCGTACTTCCAGCGTGGAAGACAACCAGGCCCTCTTTATCAATTCCATCGAGGCCGTCAATGAGTCGCCCCTTGTCGTAGGGACCTGGATAGCCCTCTGCGCATAACACGACACAGCATGCAACCTGCGAATCGAATGAGATATCAGCATCGACCAAGGTTCCAACCGATGTCCGCCACAGAATGTCAACAAGGTCCCCCTTGAGTCGAGCCATGAGCGGCTGGCACTCGGGGTCACCGAATCGGCAATTGAATTCCAGCACTTTCGGTCCGCCTGGGGTGAGCATCAATCCGGCGTAGAGCACGCCGCGATAGTTGATGTCTCGGCGACGCAGTCCGTCAAGAAGGGGGAGCAAGATCGTCCGCTCGACCTCAGCCAGTGTCTCAGCATCCAAGATGGGGGCCGGGCAGAAGGCGCCCATGCCGCCCGTATTGGGACCGGTGTCGCCTTCGCCCACTTGCTTATGGTCTTGACATGGGTCAAGCACCCACATCGTCCGTCCATCAACGAGGGCCAGCACGCTGACCTCTTGCCCCTGCAAAAACTCTTCAATGATGATTCGCTGCCCCGCATCACCAAAGGCTGACTCAACCATGATGGTCTTGACCGCCTCGAGTGCTTCGAGCGTGGTCTTGCAGACGATGACACCTTTCCCCGCCGCGAGTCCCGTTGCCTTGACGACAAGCGGTTCCTCTCGGCTTCCAAGGTATGCGAGCATCTCGTCATTGAGTGTTGGCATCGGCACATCGCCTCGATCATCACTCGTATCGATCCACTGCACAAGTGTACTTGCTACTTCTTTCATGGCTGGTTCGCTGAGTTCAGTTCCAATGCCCCGCAGTACCCAGCGTCTCGCGCTATTGGCGGTCTCGAATGTGCGGCCCTCTGCAGTTGGAATGGCGGCCTGCTTCATAACATCTTTGGCGAAAGCCTTGTCGGCTTCGAGTTGCGCAGCGGCCTTGCTTGGTCCAAACACGAACCGCTTATCAGTTTGCATCAACTCGACAATGCCATCCGCAAGCGGCTGCTCGGGGCCGACTACGACAAGGTGGATTCGCTGCTTGTCGCACCAGTTCAGCATTGCAAAAGTATTGGTCGGGTCCCACTTGTGCGGACACGGCTTGCCGATCTTGGCGAGGCCAGCATTTCCGGGGTCGGTCAGCCACAGGGTTCCACAGCGAGGTGATTGGCGCAGTTTCCACGCCAACGCGTGTTCGCGGCCGCCGCCGCCAATGAGCAGGATGTTGCATGAGGATGGGCACGATGGTGGTGGGGCAGGCATTTCGGCAGGTTAGCAGGCCCGGGCAATTCCTATCGCCGTTTGCCCGTTCTGCCTCGTTTACCTCGTGGCGTTCCCGGTTCTGGGAGCCGCTCGCGCTCACGCGGATCACCCTGCCCGCTTCGAATGGCGGCGAGCCGATCGCGTAGGGCCGCGGCCCGTTCAAATTCGAGTTGATCGGCAGCTTCAAGCATGTCTTGCTCGAGTGCTTCAATCAATTCATCGCGGTCAATCTCGGTCTCTGGCTTCGCAGGGTGGACTGCGGCTCTTGCTGTCCGCCGTGCCTGTAGTTCTCGCTCGATGCCGTGCCGCACAGCCCGGACAATGCTCGATGGCGTGATGCCGTGCTCGAGATTGTGCGCCTCCTGCACGGCCCGTCTTCTATTGGTTTCATCAATGGCTGCCTTCATCGAGTTTGTCATTCGGTCTGCGTACATGATGCAGCGGGCGTCAAGATTACGGGCGGCTCGGCCAATGGTTTGCACGAGGCTCGTGCGACTTCGAAGAAAGCCCTCCTTGTCGGCATCGAGAATCGCCACCAGTGCAACTTCTGGAAGATCGAGCCCTTCACGAAGCAGGTTGACCCCTACGAGTACGTCAAAGTCACCCTCCCGCAGTGCCTTGAGTATCTCCAATCGGTCAAGTGTGTCGATACCGCTGTGGAGATATCGCACCTTGAGACCTTGCTCATCGAGATAGGTGGTGAGATCTTCGGCCATTCGCTTGGTCAAGACAGTTGCGATGACGCGTTGATTGTTTGCCGCGACCTCACGGCAGGCTTGAATGAAGTCTGGCACCTGCCCTTCAGCAGGTCGAACTTCGATCACGGGGTCAAGCAAGCCCGTTGGTCGTATCACTTGCTCGGCTGAGACGCCACCAGATTGCTCGACTTCCCAGTCGCTTGGAGTCGCAGAGACGTGGATGAATTGCGGCACGATTGAAAGAAACTCATCGAATTGCAGCGGGCGATTGTCGAGCGCGCTCGGAAGCCGGAAGCCATGATCCACCAGTACACGCTTTCGAGCTTGATCGCCGTTGTACATCGCCCGCACTTGCGGAATCGTGACGTGCGATTCGTCGATGAAGACCAGCCAGTCATCTTTCTTGTGACCGGGGACATGGTTGAAGTAGTCCAGTAGCGTGGACGGCCGCGACCCGTGCGGCCGACCCTCAAGATGTCGGGCGTAGTTCTCCACGCCTGAGCAGTAGCCAATCTCAGCGAGCATTTCCATGTCGTACCGGGTGCGTGACATCAGCCGTTGCGCTTCGAGTAGTTTTCCTTCCTTCTTGAGTTGAGCCGACTGCGTCGAGCACTCTTCTTGAATCTCCTTGATTGCTTGCTGTAGTCGCTCCTCGGGCAATACATAATGCACGGCGGGAAAGAGAAAGACCTGTGTCTCTTCAGCCAGCGTGTCGCCCGATACCGGATGGATCAAGGCGATGTGTTCAATTTCATCACCGAAGAAGTCAAGTCGAATCGCGAACTGCTCATAGGCTGGAAAGATCTCGATGACATCGCCACGCACGCGAAATTTGCCACGCTCAAACTCGATTTCGGTGCGGGCGTATTGCATGTCTGAGAGAGACAACAAGAGCCCTCGACGATCAATCTCCTGCCCAACTTGCAGCGAAAGCAAGCGATTCTGCCACGCTTCAGGGGAGCCGAGGCCGTAGATGCATGAGACGCTCGAAACCACAATCACGTCATCGCGAGACAATAAATTGCTTGTGGCTGAGAGCCGCAGCCGATCCAAGTCATCATTTCGCGAAGCATCCTTCTCGATGTAGATATCACGCTGCGGGATATACGCTTCTGGCTGATAGTAGTCGTAGTAACTCACGAAGTAGCAGACCGCGTTGTCTGGGAAGAGAGCGCGAAATTCTTCATACAACTGAGCCGCAAGGGTCTTGTTATGGCTCAGGACCAGAGTTGGACGCTTGGCTTGAGCGATGACATTGGCCATCGTGAACGTCTTGCCGGTGCCCGTGGCTCCGAGTAACACTTGATTTTGGTCACCGCGGGCGAGGCCGGCGAGTAAGCGTTCGATCGCGGCGGGTTGATCGCCAGACGGTTCATACTCGGCTTCGATCCGGAACGGTACGCTCCGGCGAGTGCTCACTGCGGATACTTCTCGTCGTAGGCGGCAGCCTCCATGAGGCCATCGAGCGGGCCAGCCTCATTTGCCTTGACTTTGACCAGCCATCCCTCTCCTTGGGGATCCTTGTTGAGCAGTGCAGGATCCTGAACGGCCTGATCATTGACTTCAACGATTTCACCAGCAACAACGGAGAATACGTCGCTTGTCGTTTTGACCGACTCAACTTCGCCAATAGCATCGCCAGCGGAGAGAGTCGTCCCGGTTGGGCGAAGCTCAACGTACGTCACGTCTGTGAGTTCGGCCGCAGCGTGTGGCGTAATTCCCATTGTGACGATGTCACCTTCGAGGCGAAACCACTCGTGGCTTTCCGAGTACTTGCAGTTGGTCGGGCTGGACATTTGGCGGTCTCCTGGGGCCGAGGCCTGAGTGCCTCTGGCGAGAGGCGGAATTGTATCAGGCCCCGCCCGTCGCGCACCGCGTCCATCGGCTATCCTCGGCTAGCATTAACTGCCTATGACGCTGCTTCTCTCCCTTACGTCCCGATCGCTGACATCGCTGCTCGATCCCGCTGCGGATCCGCCGCGAACCCTTTTCGATGCGCCTGGCTTTGCCAGCGAGGAGTTGGGGCTCCGGGGC
This sequence comes from Phycisphaerales bacterium, assembly GCA_029247205.1. Classification (GTDB taxonomy): domain Bacteria; phylum Planctomycetota; class Phycisphaerae; order Phycisphaerales; family SM1A02; genus UBA12567. The sequence goes on from JAQWLT010000070.1 coordinate 20,087, forward strand.
CTGAGCGTGAATGTAGACATGCTCGCCGGCTTTGGGTCTGCTGACTTGGATTCGCTGCGGCACCGAGCCGACCAAGCTGGTTGTCCGTGCTTGGTGCTTGTAGACGACACTGTATTGGAAGTGGGAAATAGCGACTTTGCGGTAACTGAAGCCGCAGGAGATCGACTTGCTCGTCTGGCCTCTGCAGCAAGTCGCCTCGGCTGTAATTCCATTTCAATTCGGGTTTCACTGCCACGCGATGATGAAGATGCCTTCACTCGCGGAGTAACAGTATTGCAAGACGCGCTCATTCGAGTTGAACGACAAGAACTGAATTTACTCCTGGCTGCAGGCCCCGGAGCGACGGACTCTTCTGAAGGCCTCTCGGCGCTTATCAAGCGAGTGGGGGGCTTCCGGATTGGCGCGCTTCCAGCGTATGGCGATCCGATGGCTGCCGAGGATCCCATCGAATACATCCGTAAGATGGCACCGTATGCAGGGGCGATTCATCTCCGCTGTGAAGGTTTCAAGCGAGGCGGTGCTCATCGCGGTCTTGATCTTGCCGCAGGTGTCGCAGCAGCAAAAGCTGTTGGCTACCAAAGCAATCTTGTTATTGACTACGTAGGCGAAGGCAAGCCTGCAAAGGAGATTGCCATGGCTGCCGAGGTTCTGCAGGCAGCCATCGACGCGGACTGACGATGCCCGACTCACCGCCACGACTGATCGTGACGATTGACGGGCCCGCGGGCACGGGCAAGTCTGCAGTTTCCCAACAACTGGCCGAGCGACTTGGACTGGATTGCCTCGATACGGGTGCGATGTATCGGTGCGTGTCGCTCTTGGCAATTCGATGCAGTGTTGATCCCGCCGATGCAGTGGGGCTCATGCGGCTCATCGATACACACACAATAGACTTTGATTGGCAGTCTCACCCACCGGCCATCATGCTTGACAAGCAGCCGGTAGAAGCCGAGATTCGTACAGGCGAGGTCGGTCGCGTCGTGTCAATTGTGGCGGCCATCGCGCCAGTTCGAACGGCGATGGTTGAGCGGCAACGAGCGATTGCAGACGTGCACCCACGACTTGTCAGTGAGGGGCGAGATCAAGGTTCGGTCGTTTTCCCAGACGCAGAAGTGCGATTCTTTTTGACGGCAGATCCGGAAATTCGTATCCAGCGACGCGTACGTCAACTTGAATCTTGCGGCCGCAAGGTCAATGAGGCTGCGATTCGTGCCGAGATCGAGGGCCGCGACACGCTCGACTCTACGCGGTCGGTTGGCCCACTGATGTGTCCGGTCGGTGCGATTGAGATTGATACGTCAGCTGTTGGTCTCGTCGGCGTGGTGGAGCAGCTTGAACAGGTTGTTCGTGATCGCGTCAGTAGTGCGGTACTTCGCCCGTGCTGAGCCTGCTGCAGTTCGAACGTCGCAACTCCGAGGCTTCTGTCTTCAACCTCCTTTTTTGGTGGATCTGTGTCCCATGGTTTGTCACTGCCTGGAGTTGGGTGCTGTGGCGACTACGTGTTCGTGGCAGGGAGAATCTCCCACGCACCGGCGGCGCTCTGGTGATTGCCAACCATCAGTCCCACCTCGATCCGCTCTTGATGGGTGCCGTCCTCAATGATCGAGCGCCGCGTATGCTCGCTCGCCGCACCCTGCAAACTGATTCGCCTTGGCCCGTGCCATGGATGCTTCGTGTCGGGTGCCGTGTGATTTTCGTGGATCAAGAGGTTGCAGATCCGGGGGCAATGAAGGCGGTCATCGCCGAGTTGAAGGCTGAGCGATTATCGGTTGTGTTCCCCGAGGGCACCCGCAGCGTGGATGGCACGATGCAGGACTTCGAGCGTGGCGTATGGCTGCTGATTAAGCGGGGCGGGCAGCCGGTCCTGCCAATTGGGATCGAGGGAACATTTGATGTGTGGCCACGAAAGTCGCGTCTGCGGCTTCGCGGGCGGATCATGTTCAATATTGGAGAACCAGTCTCATGCGAGGACTTGCTGGCCATGGGCGTTGATCAGGCCCTCGCCTTCTTGCATGAGCGTGTGGACGCACTTCGCGCAGAGGCCCGTGCCGCCATTCGCGTTCGGAATGGTGGGCGATGGCCACTTGCTGGACCAGCCGACACACAGAACGGAGCGGCATCGTGCACGGTTGGGACGTAATCACCGACTTGGTTGTACTGCTGTCGGTTGCGTCGATTCTCGGCGTCTTGGCCGAGCGTATTGGGCTCAGCTCAATCGTTGGGGCGATTGTTGCGGGCATGCTTGTGGGCCCGAGCCTTCTTGGCTGGGTGCATGATGATCATCTGGAGGTGCAGTACGTCGCTGAGTTTGGTGTGGCGCTTCTGCTCTTTACGATTGGCCTTGAGATCACACGAGACAAACTGGTTGCATTTGGTCTTCCAGGAGCGAAGACAGCTGTGCTGCAAGTTGTATTGACAACATCTGCCGCTGCAGCAGTGGCACACCTCATTGGGTGGGGCTTGGCAGGGTCTCTTGCTATCGGGGCGATGGTGGCGATCAGCAGTACCGCGGCTGTCGCTCGTACTCTCTTTGATTCCGGACAACTTGAGTCTACGCACGGACGGCTCGCATTGGCCACGCTGCTTATGCAAGATCTCGCCATCGTGCCGTTGGTCATCATGCTCACGCTACTTGGTGGGCCGATCGAAGTAGCTGGTGTCGCGGCCGAGTTGGGCTTTGCGGGCGCCAAAATGATTGGTGTTGTACTGATCATTGGTCTCTTTGCAATCCTTCTGATCCCGCGACTGCTTCATAGCAGTCATCTCAGTGGTAACCGTGAACTACCAGTGGTGTTGGCGGTCGTGACCGGTGTACTGGCCGCATGGCTCTCTCATGAACTTGGAATGTCAGCGGCCTTGGGGGCATTCATCGCTGGGCTCGCACTTGCCAATTCCCCCTTTGCTCGGCAGATTCGAGCCGACGTCACTGGACTGAAGGCGATCTTCTTGACGATCTTTTTCGCGAGCATCGGAACACTGGTCGACCTGTCGTGGATCGTGGCCGAGGATCGCATCCTGACCGTTCTGCTCATCGCCTGCCTCATCATCGTAGGCAAGATCGCGCTGACCGGTCTCTCCGCGAGACTTGCAGGCGTGGCGACCGGGACAGCGCTGGCTACTGGCCTCTGCGTCGCGCAGATTGGTGAGTTCTCCTTTGTGCTCGGTGGGGTTGCGCGCACGGAAGGCCTTCTTAAAGACGAAACGCTTCATCTCCTGATCGCCGCATCTGTTGTGACCCTGCTCTTGGTGCCGCCGATGATTGCGCTGGCCCCGAGGCTAGCCGCTGCGTTTGGAAGCGGGGCCTCAGGGAGCGAGCGAAAGGCAGGGATCGGCCGCGTGATCATTATTGGAGTCGGCCCTTCGGCCGTACCGACGCTCGAAGGCGTGCGAACTGCTGGCGTCCCACTGACTGTGATCGACTTCAATAGCCTTGCTGTGCAGCGACTGCGGGAAAGCGGCGATGGCGGCATTGTCGGTGATGCCAGAAGGCCCGAGATTCTTCGCGCGGCCGGGGTGGCTGCTGCGAGATTGGTTGTGGTGAGCCTTCCAGACCCGCAGGCGGCAGCTGAAATCATTAGACAGGTGCGCACTTTGGCACCCTCTGTACCGATTGTTGCCAGATGCAGTTACAACCGTGCAGCAGTGCAGTTGCAACGCGCTGGGGCGACCGACATTGTTCTCGAAGAGGACGCAGTCGGACTTGTACTCGGTGCTGCGGTGGGCGAGCAGTTGGAACAGGCGCCAGTTTGAATGTATAGGCGCCGGGAGGCGTCTATGCGTGCTGCGATCAAGACCTTTATTCTCGATGGCGTTGAAGCGAAGCCTTGCCATGTAGAAGTTGCAGTGGCCGATTCTAAGACGCCACGCACGAGTGTGGTTGGTCTGCCCGATGCTGCCGTTCGCGAAGCAGTTGAGCGGGTGCAAGCGGCAATAGAGGCTTGTGGTCTTCCGTATCCAGAGGGAAGGGTGACGATCAATCTCTCTCCGGCCTCGCACCGTAAGGAGGGGCCGCTCTATGACTTACCCATTGCGATTGCTGTACTCGTTGTGGCACGAGTATTGAGTCGAGACGCAGTGATGCGTGCCGACGACTGTCTTTTTGCTGGCGAGCTTCGGCTTGACGGGGCGTTGCAGTCAATACCAGGCTGCGTTGCCATGGCGGACCTCGCGGTGAAGGAGGGCGTCGGGAGCATCATTCTTCCTGCATGCGTGGCTTCAATGGCGTCTCTCGTCGTCGGTGTTCGAGTGCGGTCGGCGCATACGCTCCGCGATGTTGTGTGCTACCTCCGCGGCGAGTCGCCACTGCCGATTGCCTTGCCACCAGTGCTCGAGTCGGGGGGTGAGAATATTGATCTGGCTGACATTCGTGGGCAGTCGCTCCCTCGACGAGCAATCACCGTGGCCGCTGCCGGATGGCACAACATGCTCATGGTCGGTCCGCCCGGCACAGGAAAGACAACACTCGCTCGATGTCTCCCTGGCATTTTGCCGCCGCCTGATCCTGAGGAGTCACTTGAAATGGCCCGCATTGCATCGATCGTCGGATCGCCGCCACATGCGGCAAGGCCATTTCGCAGCCCGCATCACACGGCTTCATCAGCAGCAATTGTCGGTGGTGGCACCCGTCCGCGGCCGGGTGAGATCACACTTGCGCACAATGGCGTGTTGTTTCTGGATGAGTTGCCCTACTTTTCGCGGTCCGCACTTGAGGCTTTGCGTGAACCCCTTGAGCGTGATGAGGTCGTGATTGCCAGAGTTGCTGGGCGTGTGTGCTTTCCCGCGAAGGTGCTTCTGGTCGCCGCCATGAATCCGGCCGAACGTGCCGGCCGAAGAGCGTCGCTTCAGCAACTCTCTGGCCCATTACTCGATCGCATCGACCTACATGTTGAAGTGCCCACCGTGCCGGTACGCGACTTGGCTGGAGTAAGGACAAGTACGCCTAGTAGCGAAGTCCGTGAGCAGGTTGCCGCTGCGCGGAGAGTGCAAAAAATACGTCAGGGCGGATTGATCAATGGTCGCCTTGGCCCGCGCCAACTTGATGAGTGGGCGGCGATGTCCACGCGAGCCTCAGATCTGTTGTACCGAGTCGTGGAGGACCTCGGACTGAGTGCCCGAGCATGGGACCGCATTCGACGGGTTGCTCGAACGCTGGCCGATCTTGATGAGTCTGAGGGAATTAACGAATCGCATATCGGCGAGGCAGTGCAGTACCGCTGCCTTGGCGCCTATTGACCGCTGGTAACTTCCTCTCCCCCGTGTCTTCCATATAGATTTTGTGTTATGTTCGAACACAACTGGGAGGTTTAAATGGAACATATTAGAAGTACAATCTTGGTGTCGTTGCTTGTGGTGCTCTTTGCTTCAAGCGTTGCGACCGGGGACGTGGTCTGGAAGACAACCGGTGCGATCATCAACGGCGAGGTCCAGACAGACGACCCAGACAAGTCGTACATCATGGTCGAGACGAAGATGGGCGATCACTGGGTCGAACTGTCGATTCCGAGAACGCAGATTCAGAGCATCGTTCTTGAAGAGGGCGATCAGGGCAAGCCGTCCGCTGCGGACAGCGGCGAGGGGGACGCAAAGCAGGGGGATGCGGATGCCCCGCTTCCCACACTGCCAGAATTATTGAAGCAGTGGCCCGATGATGGCTTCTTTAAGGTCAAGCTGATCGGCAGACCAACCAGCACGGGCCCGGATCCTGACAATCCCAGAGTTGTGTTCTTTCAGCAGACGGTTCGTGTGACCAAGAACTTCAGCAGATGGAACCGCTTTGTCGGATTGATTCGGCAACGGCTCACAGAGAATCTTGGTGTTTCAAACATCAAGAATCTGAAGTGGCAATACAGCAAGGTGCGTCTCACTAGGGAATGGCAGCCCGGGCTGCCCAGTTGGCTTCGACTGTCAATCACCAGGGCAACGAATGCCGCACAGTGGGGCAAGTACAGCCGAATCAATGAAACCACGTTCTACACTGGCCTTTCTAAAGCCAGCGATGCAGGAGCCGGCGATGTATTCGTCTTTGTCGACAAGTCCCTCAATAGTGGGTGGGATGTGCATGCATCACCGGATCTGTATGAGCAGTTGCAAAGAGCATTTGCCTCCGTTCCCAGCGTGCACGTCCAGTTGACGGACCGAAAGGGGAATTCGATCGGCCAAGTGGGATCGGCTGTACAGACTCAGCCGCTGGAGAGCGACGAGGGCAATTTCGGCCCCGGCGGTTCTTTCGGAATTCAACTCACGCCATCTGGATTCATAGCCGGCATGTCCAAGGCCCCACGGCTAACTACAGTGAGCCCTTATATCTCGATTTTGGCAACTCCCTCAGGTGGCTTTGGCAGCGAGCGTTACCTAGGTGAGTCAGTCGACCTGATTTTTCAGTTTGACGTGCCGTTTGCGGAAAAGGATCTTGCGTTGAAGGTGGACGTCGAACTTAGATAGATTCTGACCGCCGATCACTTTCGGCAAGAGTGGCCCACCAGACGATCTGTAGCACTGAGATAACGGGACTGGCGGTCAGAGCCCGGGTGCGAAGCCTCGACGCATTGTGTTCTCACAAATGGCCCGTGGTACTACGAATTGCGACAGATACTCGCTCCCTCCTGCCTTGGCCCTAACACCGGACATACCGAATCCACCAAAGGGTTGGCGGCCAACGAGGGCGCCCGTGCTTGTGCGGTTGAGATAGAGATT